>NZ_BAAJLR010000008.1:0-176188 GCF_057542855.1 Alteromonas sp. 4NS20-0143 | reverse complement strand
AAGTGCAACCTCACCGTAAGCCGTTGCTTCTTGGTGACTCACTCCGTTTGAGTGAGGTGCGCATTATACGCTGGAAGTTTTTGCTGTCAACACTTTTTGAAAATTTATTTTCTGAAGTGCTACTTCGAAACTCCCGTCTTTACTGGCCTTAAAGGTTAGTAATGACTTGCTTCTCTTGCTAAGAGCTGGGTAAGTCGTTTTGCTTTTCCCCCGAAGCGGATGCGCATTTTAGGGATCTGAGCGCTCACGTCAACCCTTATTCATGAAAAAGTAATAAAAAGTCGATAAAAATGAACCAAGCGTCTAATTTTTAGTCAGATGTGATAATTAGTAGACAATGTGGACTAATTACTAATAGGATGAGACTTAAGATCCTATATAGTAGTTACCACTAAGTGGTAAACGATCGCTGCCGATAACAGCTTTATATATGTTATCGAATGTCGCTTTTTACATAAAAGCGATAAAAGCAAATAAGGCAGGGTGCGAAAACGAAACGATATCGAAACGAATATCGAATTCTTTGATTAACGCACACACCTTTACAGTATGTACTTATATTGCTTGTACCTTTATACCGTTAGCTCTGTGTTTAACATTTACGGTGCACCTCTTACAGTGACTCTTTCACAGTAAAGTGAGTAGCCTGCCTAAGTTATTTACAGCAGTTAATACCTATATAAGCGTACGGCTCTAAGTGTGTAGGTAGGGCGCATTCATATAAGCGCTTTGCTATAGCTACTACAAAAGCAAACACATCAGCGAGTACAGCAGCATCGTTATAAAGCTACGCAATAATTATAAAAGGTGGATTTATGTCAAGAACGCTAACAATTCTGTCGGCATCACTGTTATCAGCTGGTTTTCTCAGTATCGGTGTTGTTACAACAGCAAATGCACAGGAAGCGTCGCAAGAAGTTTCACCCCTTACAGAATCTAACGAATCTGCAGGCCCTTCAGTAGTGCCAAAGGATGAAGTAAGTCAGTCTACTAAGTTTCAAACCGCTTTTTTAAAGCGTCAGGTAGATCAGACTATGTCAGTGGGAAGAGCAATAAGCTCTATCGCTGGTCACTATCCGCAAGACATTGTGCTTGTGGTAGATATTGCATTAGACACTTACCCTGATAAATACAGAGAAATCATCTTCGCTGCAATATCGGCGCAACCTTCGTCTACAGAAGAAATTGTAAAGCTTGCTATCGAGAAAGAAGTTAGTAGTTGTCCGAATATCGTTAAGTTAGCTATAACAGCTGAACCGACTTACGTAGATTTTGTAGTTCACGCGGCTGCAATGGCTACACCAGAAGAGCTTGATGAAATAGTACGCGTTGCCGTGCTAACTCAACCAGACTCTGCCGACAGTATTGTGCAAACACTCTCGCAAGAGCACCCAAACAAAATTGTCGAGATAATGACAAGTGCGCTTAACGCGGTACCGTTTGTTGGCGAGTATGTTGTTGACGCTTTGCTAGCCGTATTCCCTAATAAAGCCGAAAAGGTAGTAGAAACTGCTGTTCGCGAGTCGTCACAACAACGTGAACAGATAATGCGTATTTTAAATACTGCAAACAACTCTGGCGTATCTCAGATAAAGCTTAAAGAGTATGCCCTGTCTGCTGGACTAAGCGAAAGTGACTTTGCCACTGCCGTAGGCAATTAGATTTAACATCGCCTTTAGGGCTTTGTTTTGATGATACTGAAGGTGGGTAGTGTTGAAGGTTTGACAGCACTGGCGGTTGATAGCACTGAAGGTTTGACAGCACTGACAGTTGATAGCACTGAAGTTTTAAAGTGCTGCTAGTGGGTAATGCGCTGATTGATAGTGCTCTGGTTAATAGAGCTGCAGGTAACGCTAGTTACCTGCATTGCTGTTAAAAGTCGTTATAACGTACTCAACAAAATTCAAAACTAGTTTGTAGCTGAAACAAATACGTTCATACACCAACACAGCGCGCCTTACCCCGCTCTCATAAAAGACATTTAACGCGCTATTTCATTTCATACAGCATAGCTGCTTCTTTATAAAGCATGAGCTCTGCTTTCAATAAATCTACTTTGGCCTTTATTTCTTTGATCTGCGCCTTAATTTCATTTTGCGCTCTAGCATTTAATACAAACATATCGCTATCGCCGGCATCAAACCGCGTTCTCTCTACACGGGACAATGTTCTAGCAAGTGACGCATTTTCGCTTTGCAACGCAGCTATATCTTTTGCTTGAGTCCAATATACATAAGCTTGCTCGAAGCGTTGCATGATCGACTGCTGGATTGAGGTAAATTTGTGTCCTAACTCCCGCTGCTTAGATAGTAACTGAGAGCGTTCCGCTTTGGCCTTTCGGTTACCAAGTGGATAAGAAAACGAAAGGCCAAGTTTAGTCTCTGTACCTTCTAATGTTTCAGATCCTGCCCCGACATCTCGAGCAATAGACGCTTGTAAATCGAGCTTTGGCAGTAAGGCATTATTGGCTAGCGCAGTTTTGTTTTTTACCACCTGCTGCTCTAACTGCATCACATCAAGTTCTGGGTGTTGGCGCAAGGCTTTACGCAACGCCATAATTTGTGCATCACCCACCCAAAATGGCCACTCAATATCATTTGGCGGTGTGTCAGCATTGAACGACATCATGTCTCCCTGGGGAGAGCGCCAATAGAACGACAACATTTGAGCATGAGCGTCGCGCTTTTGCTTAAGTTCGGCCAGTAACAATCGCTGCTGCATAATATTTGCTTGAAACTCTACCAACACGATATTGGCGAGGTCGCCCTTTTCAACACGTGTGGTCAACGCTTTTTCCCTGTCTTGGGCAGTAACAAGCAGATTATCTACCGCCTTAATTTGTAGCGCACTTTCATACCACGATATGTACTCAGTAACCCCTTTATAAACAAAGTTATTGAGCATACTAGTGGCTTGCGCTTCCCACTGCGCCGTGGCAAGTCCCGCATTTCGAAGCTCAGTTCTGCGCTTATCTATTTCGCGGTTTTGCAATAACGACATAGCAACACCAACGCTCGCCTCTCCTGCAGAAAGTGTATCGTAACCACCTTCATAAGCCGGAAAATCGCCCGCTGCAATACGATACTCGGTAAATACATTGGCATTATAGTCCTCCACCGGGTTAGTGAAGCGTTGGGTTAAATTTGTTCCGTCGTAATAACCGCTCACGCGGCTTTTTGTTTTCTGCTCTATGAATGGGTCGAAACTGCTTCGTGCAATTTCTACTTCAGCGGCCGCCTGGTAATTACCCTCGTTAATCGCCAGTACATAGGGATGGTACTGGGTCATGCTATCTATAAATTCATTAATACTGGGCGCAGGAACCTGGCTGGCTGTATTTTCTATTGCATGTACGCCCGATATACCACTTAACGTTAAGGCAACTACGGCTGAATTAAGAAAGTAACTAAGCTTCGCTTTATTGATCATAACCGACCGCTTCCTTTCGCAGTGGCGGTAGTTTGTGGCTGCACCGTAGGTTTAGGTGGGAAGTTATTTAACTGACGCCACATTTCATAACCTAAGCGAACTTCTTCAAGCAATATCCACGCTCTTACCTGACTTCCCAAGCGTGCTGAACTTTCTGCCGGCCAGGCCACATCATCTTTGTCGGGCTTTATCCATACCTGAAACTCACCCATGGTATTCGCCACCGGCTCTACATAAACCACTTCACCACCGAAAGTACCTATTGCAGCCCCAGGCCAACCGCTAAACTGAAACACCGGCCAACCGTCAAATTGAATACGCGCTTTTGCGCCTGGTGTTACTAAGGGCGCATCTAGCCCCCGAACTGTTATTCTCACACTGCGTTTTGCATCAGCAGGAATAAACTGGCCTAAAATGTCTCCTGATTTTACGAAAGTAGACACGCCGCCAGATAATAATCTAACCACTGTGCCATCAACCGGCGCCACTTTGGTTTGCGTAGACTGACGGGATAGCGTCATACTTACATCGTTAATTTCTGTTACCGACGCCGCCGCTTTCGCTCGCAACTCTTCCACTTTTATTTGCGCGTTCTCTACTTCTTTGCGCGACACTAGCCCCTGCTTTTCGAGGCCTATCTGACGCTGCAGGTTGTTCTCGGCATTTCGCACAGCGGTTTCATTAGCTTGGTTTTTCAAATTGGCCGCGGCTAACTGCGACTCTAACTTTTCTAAGCGCTGTGCATCTATATCAATAAGCGTGACAATTGGCGCGCCCGCTTTTATCTGCTGACCTTCCCTTACGTGCCACATCTTCACCTGCCCGTCCACCAGGGCGTTTATGGGCTGCATGCGATCTTCGGGGTCTAAAGAATCCACCATGCCTGTGCCGTAGGCTGTCTGGATCCAAGGCGTAAAGTACAGTGTAAAGCCTGAAACTATAATCAAAAACACAATAATGCCGCATACCACTCTGTGTAGTTTAGGCACCCGCAAGGCAGGCAGCGACTTCATGTTATCTAAAAAACGACGTTCAGCATTATTCATTTAACTGTCCTCCTTAACATGTCCATCTGAAGCGCTTTTATCGCTATTATTGTAATGCGTTACTTGTGCGTCGTCATGAAGATGCAATAAGCCGGTAGCGCATTCAGGAATGGGCATATTAGAAAAGTACAGCACAGTAAAGTCGTATTCCTTTAATCGCTCGAGCAATCGTATTCTTAACGCTGGCGGTATAGCGTCGAAATGCTGATTTAAAATCAAAATTTGAGGTTTAGCGATAATCGCTGCGGCTAATTTTAATAGCAAAAACTGTAGTGGCTGCAATGGCGCCCCCATCACGGAGACTTGGGTTCTTAAACCATCAGGTAACGCATCGATGGCCGTGGTTAGCTCCACCACTTCAAGAGCCGCGCGGATATCAGCATAACTTGCCTTTGGCTGAGCAAGCTTTAAATATTGCTCTATCGATACTTCGATAATTAATGAACGGTCGAGAATGGTCACCGCTTGACGAAGTTCGTGAATATCGTAGTCATTCAGGCTTAAGTTATCTAACGTAATTTCGCCCGAGCGCACAGGCTCGTAACGCTTTAAAAGACCCAGTAGCTCTCGTTGTACCCAGCTCTTTTCTGTGGTTATAAAATACTGCGTTCCCGACTCAAGTGTTACATCGATATTGCAGTGGTCGTCACCATGCTTAAGCACTAGTTTATTAAATGTAAGCTTGGAAGACTCTGGTATATGTTCAGCATTTGAATGAAGGGATTCTTGCGGAATAGAAAGTGCACTCCCTAACTTTTCTGCCGAGCCATAAAGCTCATAGTAGAGTTTGAGATATTGGGTAAAACGGGATAAACCGAGAAACACTGCTGACATTATTAGTTCTGCGGCAACAAGCTGACCGATAGACAGTTGCCCTTGCACTACTAAAACGCCGCCAATACCTAACAATGACGCACTCGCCACTGCATAGAGTAGTAAAAACATAACAACTTGCGAGAAGGTATAGTGGAAGTGATTTTTATGCTTTTGAATATAGTCGCCAATATAGCCTTCGGTAGTCTTTCCAGCATATTCGACATGATCGGCAGATTTGAAGAACTCATGAGCACTTGCAATATCGTGTAACCATTTAGCCGAGTTATATTTTGCAGTGGATAACTGAATTGCCGTACGCTTAGCGCCCCGCCCCCAAATTTTCCATACCGCATACATCACAAGAATAAGTACAACGTTAAACGCCAACAAGGTTGGGTGATAAAAGGATACTAGGGTAAAGCCCACCAGCATTTGCAATACCAATGCAAAGCCATCAATCATGAGCGAGGGAATGTTCTTTTGTAACGTCATTATGTCGAAATAACGTTGGGTCATACTGATGTTTTGACGACCTTCAAAATAGCTATGAGGTGCCATGATAGTGCGTAGGCCAATATCGGATGTAAGGCGCGCGTACACCTTACGCTCATAATACTCCATTATTCGCATGCGAAGGGCACTGAACACGCCAGAGGTGAATAATGTGAAAAACAGCACCATGGCCAGTATCACCACGGCTCGCGTTGAACCGATGTTAGCGATACTGTTTATCAAGGTTTGTACCGCAATAGGTACTGCCAATGTCATTAAACTTATTGCCACACCGTAGGCTATTGCTACTGAAAAGAAGCTGGCTTCAGGTTTTAACAACGAAAACAGCGTTTTCCTTGTTTTACGCAGATTAATTACTTTTTCCATAATAGTATCTTTTATGTACCCGCAAGCTTATTTTCTATAGTGTAATTTAATATCTAATAAGATTAAATCTGTTATATTCTTCTAAGTTCATCGACAAAAGCTTAGTTATGCATCATTTAAACTATCACCACCTTTACTACTTTTATCTTGTGGCGCGAGAAGGCAGCATTGCAAAGGCTGCAAAACTCCTTCACGTTACTCCTCAAACAGTAAGTGGGCAACTCAGTACCTTTGAAAATCAATTGGGCTATTCGCTTTTCGACAGAATAAACAAACGTTTATATTTGAACCCAAAAGGTAAAGTGAGCTATCAGTATGCCAGTGAAATATTTCACAAAGGCAACCAACTTGCTGAAATTCTTAATACAAATGACGAAATTAATACGAAAGAATTCGTGATTGGTATTACTAATGGTATTCCGAAGGTGCTTTTTTACGACTTTGTGCACAATACCATGCGCGAGTTCGCGAACGTGAAGTATGTAATAAAGGAAGACAGCTTTGAGGGGTTATTAAAAGAATTAGCCATTAACGCCGTCGATTTCATTATGGCCGATAGGGGTATTGCACCTGGTACCCAAGTGAATGCCAATAGCTACTTTCTGGGTGAAAGCTCGCTTAGCTTTTTCGCTAAACATCCGCTGAAGCATAATGAACGCTTTCCTGCATGTTTAAATCATATGCCGCTTTTGATGCAGGGACACACTTCAGGCATACGGCACGCTCTTGTTAGCTGGCTTGAAACTGAGCAGTTGTATCCTAAAATTGTTGCCGAATTTGATGACAGTGCACTACTTAAACTATTTGGTAGCGAAGACTTTGGAGTATTCTGCGCGCCCTCAGCTATATCGACTCATGTAGAAGCGCAATACGGCGTGCATTGTATTGGCAACGCCAAAACACTAAACGAACGTTACTATGCAATCACCGGGAAAAGTCGAGCGGATTACACTATTTGCGAGCACATTGTTGATAACGCAAAGGCACTGTTTACGCAGAGTTAGTCGCGCAGGGGTAACTACAATCTGTATTATTTCTCCCTATCCTACTGTCCATTACCCTTTGCAGTGCTCTACGCACAATGCCACCTGCGCTTCGCCAAACCGGTTATCTAATGCTTCGTGAGCGTCTTTTTGAACCTTCGTCCAATCAAATCGCCCTCTGCCTAAATAGGCACATTCAGCAAAAGCTTCCACTGCTTCAAAACATTCCCGCACTATCAAATCTTCAGTAATCATTGAAGGTATCCTGCTCTTCAAAACATAACTGAATAATATCTCATTAGCTAAATATCAGCCTGTGGATTTGCGTATTGCGCTAGTGAGCTTTGTATATCGCGGGATAACTTTGGTGCTGGGGGGTAGGTGATAAATGGGGTCAGATCCACATTTAACTATTAATGCGGTTCTGACCCCCTTTATTCTTTTCAAAAAGAGTTTAGTCGGCGTTGAAGAGGTCGCGGCTGTATACTTTTTCTAGCACGTCTTCGATGTCTGCGGTTACACGGTTGGCAACTATCACATCAGACTCTTTCTTGAAGGCTTCTAAGTCGTTAACTACACGAGAGCGGAAAAACTCATCATCGGTAAGTACCGGCTCATACACGATAACTTCGATACCCTTGGCTTTAATACGCTTCATGATGCCTTGAATAGCACTTGCGCGAAAGTTATCAGAGCCCGACTTCATAATAAGGCGGTAAATACCCACAATTTTCGGATTGCGGCTTACAATTGAATCGGCAATAAAGTCTTTGCGGGTGCGGTTTGCATCCACAATGGCTTGAATCATGTTGTTAGGCACTTCGCTGTAGTTAGCAAGCAACTGCTTCGTATCTTTCGGTAAACAGTAACCACCATAGCCAAAGCTTGGGTTGTTATAGTGCCCGCCAATACGAGGGTCTAAGCTAACGCCCTCTATAATTTGTTTTGTATCTAATCCGGCACGTTCTGCATAGCTGTCTAGCTCATTAAAGTATGCAACACGCATCGCTAAGTACGTGTTAGCAAAAAGCTTGATAGCCTCGGCTTCAGTACTGTCGGTAAATAGTACTTCAATGCCTGTCTTAATAGCGCCCTGCTCTAATAGCTTGGCGAAAATTTCAGCTCGCTCTGAACGCTCGCCTACAATAATACGGCTTGGGTGTAAGTTATCGTAAAGCGCTTTGCCTTCACGTAAAAATTCAGGTGAGAAGATAATGTTATCAGAGCCATGACGCGCTTTTGCTTCGCGTGTAAACCCAACAGGCACGGTAGATTTAATTACCATCACCGCTTTTGGGTTAACCGCCATTACGCTTTTGATAACTGCATCAACACTGCTGGTATTGAAGTAATTGGTTTGAGAATCGTAATCGGTGGGTGTGGCGATAATTACATAATCAGCATCTTTATACGCCACTTCTGCATCAAGGGTCGCTAGAAGGTCCAGCTCTTTGGTCGCGAGATATTCTGAGATTTCGATGTCTTCAATAGGAGACTGTCGGTTGTTTAGCATTTCAACTTTTTCAGGTACTAAGTCAATAGCTTTCACTTCATTGTGTTGCGCTAACAAAACGGCGTTAGATAGGCCTACGTAACCAGTTCCTGCTACGGCTATTTTGTACTTTTTCATTGTCTGTTCCATTTGTTTAACTTATTCCAAATTTTCGAGATTTTATAATGTTTGCCATTAATCAGATAAATTATATTCTAGCTTGCTAGCAAATCTAATCATAAAACCATTTCGTAAATCACAGCGCGCTTAATCTATGCTGAGTAAATTGCGTAATTCTCTCTAAACTCAAAACTCTTCTTTTGTTTTTACCGAAAAGTTTTCTCGCTTAAGCGTAAGGTTCGGGCTATAAGCGGGGTCGTGTTCAATATAGTTACTCCACTTACTCTTCAAGTATGCTAGCTCCTTATTAAACCTCGCCGCCTTCTCTGGCGCATGGTCTAAACCACGGCTTACCGATTCATGATGATAAAGTTCGGCTTCGGCGCAATATACATTTCTAACCCCAGTTTCTTTTACTCTCAGGCAAAAATCTACATCATTAAATGCTACTGTAAGGTCAGCTTCATTCAACCCACCCACTGCATCAAATAGTGACTTTTTCACTAACAAGCACGCTGCGGTAACCGCACTGTAATTTTGCGTCGCAATTAACCGCTTCATATAGCCGGGGTGATAACGAGGGAAGTATTTGTGTGCATGGCCTGCACCACCACCGTACCCTAACACCACACCGGCATGTTGAACTCTGCCATCGGAGTACAGTAACTTCGCTCCTACACAACCTACATCTTCCCGTAATGCGTGGCCTACCATACTGGTAAGCCACTCAGGTCTTATCACTTCAATATCGTTGTTAATAAGGCCGATAATTTCACTGTTTACACTTGCATGTTGCACGCCAAAATTATTAATTGCGGAATAATTAAAAACTCCCGGGTAGCGTAAAACACGAATTTTAGGGTGCTTATCCAGCTCTTCAAAATACTTCAAACTAGCAGGCTCATCTGAACCATTGTCTATCAATAATATTTCATAATTTTGATAAACGGTTTTCTCCAGTATTGAGGTAATACACGCTTTTACGAGATCTTTCCCGTTTTTCGTCGGGATGATTAGCGAGACTAAGGGTTCTGTCTGTACTGGCCACTGATTATGATTTACACCTTGTTGCTCGTTAAATGCTGGCACTGCTTGTGTTAGTGCTTTTACTGTTTGAGCTACGTCTTCTAGCCCGGTACGCCATACAGCTTTATTTGAGCTTCTATGAACAAGCGTATATGCAACATGATCGATGACTATGGAGGTATTTTTAAGCCACAGTTCAGTAATCAGACCTGCAATTGTATTGGCATCAATTGCCGAACGTTTAAGTATTTGGGCAGTTACCAGCACCCCGGTTGAAACATAAGCAGTTGACAGCTGTAACTCTGGGTTCCAGTCTGGCAGGAAATAAGGCGACACGCGCTGCTTCTTACCATTCACTTTGTCGGTATCGCAGTACACAATATCAGCGGTGTTCGATAGCCCTGCACATGCCTGTATAGCTTCACGAGTAAGCACGTCGCCACTATTAATAAAGAATGCACGCATATTAGCGGGTAACTGATCTATTGCATCATGAAGAGAGGAACAAGCTTTCGCGTCTTCTGCAAGCTTCTGCGTAGTAACAACTAAAACGTGTGATTGATTCACACCCGCTTGCAGTAAGCTTTTAAGGGTATTTGCAATATTGCTATGCCCTATCACCACAATATACACATCACTAATAAGCATTGGCGATAAAGCGAGAGAAGCTAAGTTCGCCTCTTGTTGCTTTAAATACGCACCGTAAAGCGCCATGCGCTTTTTCTCAGAAGGAAAACCGTAGAATAGCCCCGAACGTTGCAACGAACGGCTATATAACTCGGTGAGATGATGGTTTGCTTTAAGCTTATTTCGCACCGTCTTGGGAACTAACCCCACCGCACCTTTCACAGTTAACATGGCCAACTTTTTCATACTGCTATTAAGACCCTAAAAATAACAAAAAGCCGCATTCAGTTGCGGCTTTTTTAAGAATATCACACTTCATTATTTTTCGAACTAGCTACCTGCACCTAACCGCTCTCCTTGGTAACTACCGTCTAAAACCGCTTTCCACCACGCTTCATTTTCCAAGTACCACTCTACGGTTTTGCGAATGCCACTTTCGAAAGTTTCCTGTGGGGTCCAACCAAGCTCACGTTCAATTTTGCTAGCATCTATTGCATAACGCATGTCATGCCCAGGACGGTCTTGAACATATGTTATCTGGTCTGCATATTTCGCATTATCAGAACCCTCTTTTGGTTTAACATCATCTAAAATAGCGCAAATAGTGTTTACTACTTCAATGTTTTGCTTTTCGTTATGCCCGCCAATGTTATAGGTTTCACCAACTTTACCTTCAAGAGCCACCAGTACCAGCGCGCGAGCGTGGTCTTCCACATATAGCCAATCGCGAATTTGATTACCCTTGCCATACACGGGCAACGGCTTACCCGCCAAAGCATTTAAAATAACCAGCGGTATCAACTTTTCTGGGAAATGATAAGGCCCATAGTTATTCGAGCAATTTGTCACTAGCGTTGGTAACTTATAAGTACGTAACCAAGAACGAACTAGCTGATCTGAACTGGCTTTACTTGCTGAATATGGCGAACTTGGCGCGTATGGCGTTGTTTCAGTGAACAAAGGCAGCTCTGTGCCTGACTCAACTTCATCAGGATGCGGTAAATCGCCATACACTTCATCAGTAGAGATATGGTGAAATTTAAAGCTGTCCTTTTTATCGCCTTCCAATGTATTCCAATAAGCTCGAGTTTGTTCTAATAGTGTGTAAGTACCCACTACGTTTGTTTGGATGAATTCGCCTGGCCCATCAATAGAGCGATCAACATGAGATTCGGCCGCCAAATGCATAATAATATCGGGCTGATGGAAGCTAAGAACACGCTTAACTTGGTTAGCATCGCAAATATCCACCTTTTCAAAGCTGTAGCGGGAGTTATCTGAAACTGAAGTTAAGGATTCTAGGTTACCGGCATAAGTCAGTTTATCTAAGTTAATTACCTTATGGTCGGTATCGTTTATCAGATGACGTACCACGGCAGAGCCTATAAATCCTGCACCGCCGGTAACTAATATTGTTTTACTCATTTATCTTTTTCTCAAAATATTTTTTGGCTATGTATATTGTTTGACTAGATAGTAAGGACCACTGCATAGCTACCGACTAATATTTTTATCAGTCTTCGACTGAGCCTTAAACTGCAATTTCTGGTCAGCAAACAACTCATTCATTCACTAATTCATCCATCATCGCCGACAACTGCTTGCGCCAGTGCGTAGGGTTGCAAGAGGCAAACGCCTCGCGGGCAGAAGTTTTATCTAGCACACTGTAATGAGGGCGCTTGGCCGGTGTGGGGTATTCACTAGTTGGAATAGGCAATACAGGAATAGCATTGTCTAACAAGCCTTTTTCTATACCCAGCTCTTGAATGGCTAATGCAAAGTCATACCAGCTGGCAACTCCTTCATCTGTCCAATGGTGTACACCTGCCGTTTTATTTTTGGCAGCGCTTACGCATGCTTCAGCTAAGCCTTTGGCCCATGTAGGCGTACCTATTTGATCGTCGATAACCTTAAGCTGTGGTTTATCAGCCATCAAGCGAAGCATGGTTTTCACAAAATTATTGCCATGGGCAGAGTACACCCATGCGGTGCGAATTAAGCAACTTTGTTCTGGAACAAGGTCAAGCACCGCCTTTTCGCCATCGGCTTTGGTTTTACCATAAGCGCCTTGAGGCTCAATAGGGTCATTAGGCAAATAAGGCGAGCCTTTGTGGCCGTTAAATACATAGTCTGTAGACACATGAACCAAAAACGCACCTGCACTTTTGCAGTACTTTGCTAAATTTTCAACGGCAGTAGCATTAATTGCATGACACAGCGATAAATCGTCTTCGGCTTTATCTACTGCAGTATAGGCGGCAGCATTAATGATAACGTCCGGAGCTAGCTCAGAAAGGGTTTTTGTTAATACCTCTTCACTGGTAATGTCGGTATCTTCAGGCCCTAAACATACGGTGTCTTCACCTAGTATGCGTACAAGTTCATAAGACAGTTGCCCTGCGTTACCAATAACAACAATTTTCATAGCTTATCCTTACAATGAGTTATCGATTAAAACGCAGGGGCATCCACAAACGCAGTACCGTTTTCATCTTTGCCAGACAGCGAAGGCTTTTCGCCGTTCACTAACGGCCAAGTAATGCCTAAAATAGGATCGTTATAGTTTACCGACACTTCAGACTCAGGGTGATAATAGTCGGTGCATTTGTACACAAACTCAGCCGACTCACTAGTTACGTAAAAACCATGTGCAAACCCAGCAGGCACCCACAGCTGACGCTTGTTTTCAGCAGATAAAGTTACGCCAACCCATTTCCCATAAGTAGCAGAATCTTTACGCATATCTACCGCAACGTCATATACTTCACCGCTAACAACGCGTACTAATTTGCCTTGCGTTTGTTCTAACTGGTAGTGAAGGCCGCGAAGAATACCTTGGCTAGATTTTGAATGATTGTCTTGAACAAATTCAACATCGGCACATTCTTTTTTAAACCAATCTGTACGAAAGGTTTCTAAAAAGAAGCCGCGTTCGTCGCCAAATACTTTTGGCTCAATAATTTTTACGTCGGGTATTTCTGTATTAACTACTTGCATGTGTTTTCCAAATAAGACGCGGTGTTTACACTACGCTTTTACTCTGTCGCTAATCACTTTTAACAAGTAATCTCCATATCCACTCTTTTTAAGCGGTGCGGCAAGCTTGGCTAGCTGCTCGGCATCAATATAGCCCATTCTGTAGGCAACCTCTTCGGGGCAACACACTTTAAGGCCTTGGCGCTTTTCAATAGCGGCAACAAAATTGGCAGCATCTAATAGCGAGTCAAGGGTACCAGTGTCTAACCATGCTGAACCTCGGCCCATTAGCTCTACTTTTAAGCTGCCGTCCTGCAGATACAGATTATTTAGGTCGGTAATTTCAAGCTCGCCACGGTGTGAAGGTTTAACCTCTTTTGCAAAGTCGACCACGCGGTTATCATAATAATACAGGCCGGTTACCGCGTAATTCGATTTGGGTACATCAGGCTTTTCTTCAATAGAAAGCGCATTCCAATTATCATCAAAGTCGACCACGCCGTAGCGTTCTGGGTCGGTAACATGATATCCAAAAACAGTAGCACCATAGTCTTGACTGTATGCATTTTGAAGTGAGCGTTTGAGGTCGTGCCCGTAATATATATTGTCGCCCAATATCAAGGTGCAGCTATCATTGCCGATAAATTTTTCACCAATAAGAAAAGCTTGAGCAAGTCCATCTGGTGATGGCTGTACTGCATACTGAACGTTGATACCTAAATCGCTTCCATCACCTATAAGTTCAATAAAACGCTGCTGCTCGAAAGGCGTTGTAATGATCAGGATGTCTTTAATCCCTGACATCATTAGAGTAGCAAGAGGATAAAAAATCATGGGTTTATCGTAAACAGGCATTAATTGCTTACTTACCACTTTAGTTAGTGGGTGAAGGCGGGTGCCTGAACCGCCTGCTAGAATTATTCCTTTTCGCATTTCAACCACCTTGTTATTGGTCTTGAGTCGTTATCGAATATAAACTGCTTAGCTACAAAGTCTATTGCACTATTAGTGACATGTTGAAGGTAGTTTTCATCCTTCATTGCTTTCACGTGCCGCATTTTTTTTACTGTATCTTCAATCGAAGCATTTGCCCACCTAGAATTACATGCCAATGGGTACGCGCGCTCTTCCACCGGTGTTAATTCATAATCTACTAACCAAGGGTAATCTTTAGGAAAGAGGTCGGTGCTTCCCGAATAGTTTGTAGCAATAACGGGTAGTCGTCTTAATAAAGCCTCAGCTATAGTTCGCCCAAACCCTTCGCTTCTATGAAGTGATACATAGCAATCTGCTGTTAACCACAGTGCATTTAACTCAGCTGCCGTCATTAGGCGACTTATTATTTTAATGCGACAGTCTGAGTTAGCTTTCTTTTTTACCGTAGCCCATTGTTCACTGTCTGACTCATTTGCTACTTTTAAAACCAATTCTACATTTTCAGAAGAATGAAACGCTTGTTGGAATGCTTCAACAATCGCTAGCGGGTTCTTTCTTTCAATGAAAGAGCCAGCATCGAAAACAAATAAAAATCGAAAAGTCTCACCCGTTTTTCTTTGGGTCTTATCTATTTCACTTAAAGGCAAAACAACAGGAGCGGCATAGTGCACATTACTATGAACTTTTTGAAGTGCAGTGGTGGTAAACGCAGATATGCCCCACACTTCTTCAAAAGACTCTAGCGTAGATATCCACTCCTCAGGCACATTCTCTAGCTCCCAAGGCGGCACGGCAACAGCACAACCAAAGTGCTTTGAAAAATCATCGTAGATAGCCAGCAAGTTAGCTATTTCTATAGCATTTAGAAAGAATATCGACTTGTTATACCTCACCATCCCTTCATTGGGGTGAGTAAACGTAGCAGGGTCGTCTGAAGGGTGACCAATATGAACAATAGAATAAGGGCAGCCGATACGATCTAACAGGGCAGCGTAGCCACGAATATCCTCACCTAAACCCAGTCGTCCCCTATTATAACCAACAAGGTTTACCCCGCCTGATTCTCTAACAAGTTCTTTGTCGCTCACTGGCGTAGTCTTTGTTGCAGACAAGGTTTGCTCTAGCTCATCAACATTAAATATACTACGGCCAAATTCGTTATACCAAAAAACGAGCTCTGCGCGCTTTTTAAACGTTGATAAATCGGTGTTTTGAGCAAGCTTCTGACCAACTAAAACCATCAAATTGCTGATCGGTTGCGATTGGTCTTGGATTATCCCCTTGGCTGGAGAAAAGAGCTGTTCCCAAACGGTTGAGGGAACAGACTCTACTCTTTTCTTCGTCCATGGAAGATATTGATTGAATGTGTTCATAAATTTATTTGAAAGCCAATTTCACAGGTCCATAGCTCAATAAATATCAAAACTCAAATTGCCTAAACAATCTGTGCGTTTAAAAGAAACTTTCATAACCCTTTTTCTTCGATTGCTTTATTTTTTTGTTGACTAAACATGTCTCTGTAGATTTTTTTAAGCGATTCATAGAAAAAAACGTGTAGTGGCATACGTCTTTTGATTATTTTTAGCCTTTGACTGCCAAACAGAGAATTTTTATTTTTTCTGTTATTTAACAGAAACTTGATAAAAACTCCAATATCCTCTGGATGCCTTGCAATGTATCGATTTAACATATTTTTGAAGTCTTGATCTGAGAGAGTTTGCTTAACATATTTTTTCTGTCTGATATTTTTGGCGCCATCGATAAAGTTTTCAACGTTGTCGATGTCATATACAGCACTAACCTCACGAAGCCTTTTTATGAACAGCGCTTTATGATGTTCAAACATTTGTGGAGAGACAAGCGAATAGCTTGTTGTTCCATCATTTATGCTTTGTAAAAAAATATCCATCTTGTGAGAGAGGCCACCAAGTTCAAACTGATTAAACCACCTTTTAAACTCCAATGCTTCAAGCGTGTACGAAGGGTTTACCCTAGGTTGTTCTTTTTCGCCTGTGTACAGTGCTGGACTTAACCCAGTGCTATGCAAAAAGTCAGAGATCAAATTGCCTTCATAAAAACACTCTTTCAAGTATGGCCTCAACTTAAATCTCTGAGTGCCAGCAACCTTCATCTTATTAATTAGATCCTGAAACTGGAAATGCAAAGGGCTTTTACCAACACTAAACGCCTGGGTTTTATTGTGCCTCTTTATACCTTGATTGTAGGATGACTCAACTACTTCAAGAGGAAAACGAATGTAAGCCAAAAACGTTGCCTCTGGTAATTCTTTTGCCAACACTACTATATGTTGAAAAAAGAATTCAGACGATAAAATAAGCGTGTGGCATTTTTTGAGATTCGCGCTCTTTTCAAGCAAAGCAAACTTTTCATCACTAAATTGCAAATTGCCATTTGCCAATAATTCAAAAAGTGCAAAAAGGTTACCAGAACTAACTCCGTTTTTATCTACGCCGTGCTCAGGATAATAAACACCTTGAACAATTAAACGCTCTCTATTTTCAGTCAGCCACTTTTGGATAGCTGAAGTTCCGGATTTTGGCGGACCAATGTGTATAACAATTCTCAGCATAGAGTTTTATATTAAACCTAACTCGCTTAATTGCGTTGTTAACTTATCCATGTGGCCAGAAACCGCTGAACGAGGATTTTCATACTCATTATCAATGAAACGCTTCACATCAACCTCAATAGCCTCCTTGAGCTTTTCCTCTTCAAAAGTGCTGAAGCTTATCTTCTCAAACTCAAAAAATTCTACTAACTTGGGTATGCGAGGGATCGTGATACCTGCATCTGTCGCAGGCTCGCCGTCAGCTCGTATGCCTGCAACAATTTTTCCTACTTGATGGTAAGTTAACTCGCCACGCTCTGAAGTGCGGGGCGTAATCAAGCCTTTCGCCATTAGAAAGTTAGGTCTCCTTTGCAACACTCTTATATTGCAATCCAGATGTCCTAATAGTTGAAGTGCATGGAGTGCAGAGCCTTCTGAAAATATTAGTGTTTCGGCACTCATGTATATCTTGAGTTGCTCCCAAAGAGATAATGTTTCTGGTTTTATAATGATTACATCTTGAGAGGACAGAAATGACTCAAGATAAGACTCTCCCGCGATCATACCTTTTAGCATGCCAGCACGAGATATATAGTAAGTACCCTTTCTCTCAATCGCGTCTAATTTATTCGCTCTAACAAGGCCATCAAGTATACTTAGATAATTTTTTGATGGTCCCTTCTGCGGCAGTTGCTCTTGCTGTGGCACTACTGAAAGCTTTTGTACAACGGTTGGCTGCTCTACAAAAAAAATATTATCTTTTTCGATTTTAAACCATTGAAAAATTTCTTTTATGAAATTAGGCAGATCGTCAAATGCATAACCACTCCCTTTTCTTACTGAAAAAAGATACTTTGCATTACTTCCTCTGTAACAGGCAATCCGAGTAGAAAAGTCAGCAATTTGGTGCCCAAAATGATTAACAATAGGGCCACACCACACATATTCACCAAGTGCGTAGGTCAATTGTGTCTTTTCGCCAAGCCAAGGCTTATCGTCCTTTGGTCTGCCTTTTCGCTGAAAACGAACTTCACTAGCCTCATCCCAATCGGGCCACACGGGACCCAACTTATGTTCTGAGTTACCAAAAGGGCTGCCTAGAACTTGTTGAATAGGCATCACTACGATATTGTCGAACTCCATTCAATTATATCCAGCTATTGTTAAGAGTGGGCCTGTGAGCATCTATTAGCTCAATGTCTTGGGGACTCAACTGTTCAGAAAAATCTACAAGATTTTTTTGTGGTGCTTGATTAAGAAGCGGATCCCAAGCCTGTTCAGTCTTTTCACTCGCAGAGGCTGTAGCGCCAATATTATCCACACCAACAAAATCAAAAACTTTTCTAAGGTTTTGCTCTGGTTCACTTGTTAACTGACCATACGGCACTACGATAAGCTTGTTTCTATGTCTCGCAGCTAATGCAGAAATTTTATTATCAATGGCCGAGAAATATTTTAAATAATCGGCGGTTGAGTGATTTAGCCACGCAATAGATTGGTCGCCAGGCTCTTTCCCAAGTTCAACCTCTTTTTTAAAGCGTTTTTTATGGGATGCAATAATCTCTGCGGGATCCCGAGTGCAAATAAGCAGTTTTGCATTTGGAAAAGTACTTAGGATCTCTTCTGCACATCGTATATGCGCTGGGGTTTTCTCAACTAAACGCTTCTCTCCCAAATTTTGCCATGAATTGTAGAAGAACGCTCTCAGCAAATGTTTGTAACGCCGTTCAAACCAAATAGTCTCACGTTCAGCACTATTTAAGTATTGTAACTGCATCCCCTTCGCCGATAGCTCTCTGTTACGCTCGATAAGCTGATGAATTTTCTCTTGGAAAGTGTTTAAGTTCTTTTGACCTAAGTACACCCGCATTTCATAATTTTCTGGGCCTGCGGGCTCTAATAACAACCATGGCTTAACAAAACAAAATGTTTCGACCGTCGCGTGAGAAAAGTCACAAAACTCAGGATGATTTGAAACTTGTTGGAATAATAAGCTGGTGCCACTTCTTTCAGGGCCCATAATGAATACTGGCTGTTGAGAACTAGCCCAGTCTCCCAGCATTTTCTTGTATAACTGAAAATCCATTGATTCAACCGAATAAAGTTTTAAAATTACCGATGTGTTCACCATTGTACCGGTCGAAAACATCTTTGGAGTTTTTGAGTAGTAGCTCGTGACGCGCTTTATTTAGCGCGGTCAGATTGTCTACCATGTCAGTAATTGAACTTGCTTTATGGTATGCGTCGTTGCTAGGAATACCCACCATAGCATCTTCGGTCGCTAGTAACGCTTTACCGTAAGACAATGCTTCTAACGACTTAATCTTAAGCCCAGTACCGCCCACCATAGGGTTTATCGCAATATCAATTTGACGATAGAAGTCATCTAAATCATCAACGAGACCTATGATATCAAAAATTTCGTTCATCTCGTTAAATGCTTTACACACGGTACCACCTAACAAAAAGGTGAACTGCTGCATAAGCTCTGGTTTTGCCATTACCTCTTGCTGAAACACCCGTAAGCTTTCCACATTAAACGGGTTTCCAGAGCCGATGTAACCAATAACCACTTTACTGTGTTTTTGCACTACCAAAGGCTGAAACGGCACCACATAGCCCATAACTTCTACGCGCTTGTTGGTAATACCTTCAAAATAGGCTTTTTCTTCATCCTGTATTGCTAAAACAAGGTCTGCTCTATCTAAGGCATAGGCCTCTAACTCTTTTGTGGTGTAGAACCAGACAGGCTCTAACCCTGCTTCTTTCGCTACTATATGGCGGTCGCCAAACACATCGTGGGTATCTATCACTTTTTGTGTGGTATCGGGCAGCACATCTAACACTTTAGAAAACCATACATAATTGGCAACACAGACATCAAAGTTCCATTTCTGACACAGACCGTCTACGTAATCAGACACTCTGTCGTCGTACCAATCGTCTATGTCGAAATACTCACCGAATGAGGGTTCAGCGGCCGGGCCTTCTGGCTGAACAAAGTGAAAATAGTCCCACTGTTGCTCCATAGCTCTGCGCTGTTCATCACTTAGTCCTTCCATACCGAAATACAGAAAATGAACCTGGTAGCCACACAGCTGAAACATTCTGTTTAGCCTGAATATACGCGCGCTATTGCCTTGAAATTGAGGATGTGAGGGAATAGGAGAAACAATAAGTACATGCTTATTCATAGTGGCATTTCTTCCCAGTTAACGGTTAGATCGGAGATTGAAATGCTTAACGTTTTATCTGCCACTTGTATTTTTTGTTCAGTCACAATGAGCAATTCAGCTAAACTACCGTCAGTCTCGGCAAAATAAGGAATATTAACTGTTGCTCCAGCTGAAACAATTTGCGTTGCTTTCAAACGTCCATTAACGAAACAACGAAGGGTTGCTTTTTCTAGCCCCTCAGCAACTGAAAACACATTAAAGGAAAGCGTGTAGTGCCCACTTGCTCGAAGAGGAAGGAAAAGCCTCACGCCATCGTTTCCCAGCCAACGCCAAAAATTAACGCCATCGGTTTCAATTGGGTACAACCCCATATTTAATAGCTTATCTAAATAGTACCATCGCCTTCTGTGCAGTAAATAATCGAGGGTTTGGTGGGCAAGTTTATCGTTAGTTTCTGTTAATACTGGCCATGATTGCTGTGCCAGCATATCCATTGGCAGTTTTGTGCTTACTGGGCCTGCATATTTGCCGACCAATGCTTCAACTGAATGCAAAATGTCACGATTTGATACTAACCAGCAATATGTATCTTCATCCTCAGATTCAAGTGATGCTAACGAGTTTGTTACGCCGTAGTAATTATTGTGCTTACACCACGCCACCATGCTCTCTATGTTTTCTTTGGTAACCACACCACTTAAAAGTGGCCTGTGTCGCTCAACAGTAAACTCGGTAACCTCTAATATCGAGAGTGAAAGCCTGGGTAGCGCTAACCAACTCACATTTACCCTACTACTAAGAAATGTATCTGGAGTGGTAATCGTTAAATGCTGTGAATGTTGTCCTAGCCCTTCAAAACCAGCCTGTACTTTAGGGGAAATTTCTAAGATGGTTGATGTAGCGTCAAAGCATACCGGTTCAACACCCGCTTTTTTACTTGCTTCAAAATAAGACAGTCCGTACTGTTCAAACAAGGTTTTGTTCGCAAGGTACGTTACATTTGCTCCCGCTGCGCTCGCCAAAATAGAAATAATGCTTTGCGGCATTGTGGCTAATACCACCTCACCTAGCTGTGGCAAGCTTCTAAGAAACGCTGATGTTACTAATACATCAACATTAATTTTATGACGGGCTGCCGCTAGCTCTAGTGGTGTCATTGCAGTATTTACCGGGTTGAATACCGTATTATCACTCATATTATTATGAGTGATGCCATTTGTGCTAACCAACGTTTTAGGCATTATCCGCCTCCTCTGCGTCAGTGCTTTTTTCATTGGCATACAACCATTGCAATTCGCTGCTTCCGTTTTGATAGATCTCTGGGTTGCGGTTAATCATCCACGATCGTTTAGTAGCAACAAACACCCAGTATTCATTTAAAGGAGCGATGTCGTTCGTCATCGTAATATCAAGCGGACCCGCAACGGTGTTATCTACCGAAAAGCCTGCTGCCTCGATAAAACGTTTTACGCTGCTTCTATCTAGGGGGTATTCACTGGTAAGTTCATTTGTGGCCTCACTAACGCTGGCGCCTGGGTTAAGCAATGAAACAACGAGCGTACCACCTATATTCAACCGTTTATTTAAATGCGCAAACCACGCGACGGGCGATTGAGCAACATCAGCTAACGACGCATCACACACCACTACCGGATAGGTACGTCCGAGGCTATTGTGTGGCAACTGTGCCGGGCTTAGTTGGGTAATTTGACTGTCTTCATAGCCAAATAGTGATTTAAGCACAAAAGATTGGTGTTGCTGGCTTGCTGTAATACTTAACAGTGACGATTGCGCTATAGGAACTAGATTTGCTTGCCACCACAAACTACTGGTTTCAGGCACGTCCTTTTTAAAAGACTTCGAGGTTTCGCGCCGCCAATTTAATACCTGCTGCTCGGTAAGGTAAAGACGATGCGTATTGTTTAGCGCTTTGGTACTTAGCGTAGTGCAATCGCTTAATTTAGCGGCTTCGCTTAAGTACGCATTAGTGGTGACAGTAATATTATGAGTTCGCTCCACCCACTTCTGAGCATTTTTGCCGAACGTTACGCGGTATTGAGTATCTTCTATTAACCGTTGCAATTGGAGTTGTAAGTTTTCACCGAAGTTTTCATCCCAATTGAGCTTAACCGCACAATCTTCTGGTAACTCCCCAAACGGCCCAATGTTTACCACTACACAACACAAACCCATTCCCATAGCACGAGTTAATGTACCTGAAGACTCTCCACCGGTGGGATAGCGTAAATTAACAATAAAGTCAGACGCCAACATATATTTAAAAAATGCGTCTTCATCTAAGAAACCAGTAACTACAACGTTATCGGTTAACCCACTATCCGCAATGTCTTGATACACATCGTATTCGTGAGGCTTACACTTTCCTGCAAGTACGTATGTGAATTCTACACCTTGTTGTTTTAGCGCTGCCAATGCCGCTAACACCGATTTAATTTGCTTCGCTTTGGCTATAAACCCCATAGACGTAATCACGGGCTTATTGCCTGGCAAACCTAATTCACCACGATATTGCATTTTAAGCTTAGGCTGATATTGGCGCGCGGCAGGTGAAAAGTGGTGAGGCACAATACTCACATTGCTTTGCCCAAGAGCCGCTATCTTGTCGGCGGAATACCTTGAATGCACAAGAATACGCTCTGCGGCTGTAATGATACTCGCATTCATCATCAGTTCGTGAGGCATGAACTTTCCTTTCCACCCGAACTGATGTAATTGCTGACCAATTAGCTTACCTGCCTCACCATAATTATTGGTGAGCGCCAATTCGTAACCCTTTTTATCGCCTTTCGATAAATTAGTTAGGTCGATGAGGTAGTGCAAATTCAAATCATGCACTACAACCAAACCAGGCTTAGAAAGTAATACTGGCAGCATATACTGAGTATCAGGGTTATTGCCAACATGGTAAATATGAGGAACATTCGCAAAATTAGCTTGCTGCCACATGTACTCTTCTAAACGCAGTACTGATACATTTGCCGCAATTCCCGTAGGTTCAGGGTGCTCATTTTCTATGACAACCGTTACCTTAGTGAATCTTAAAAAATAGGGGATCTGCTCAGCAAAATAATCAGCAATACCATTAGGTTTAGGCGGTAGCGGGCAAAACACCACTACCTGAGTTGGCGCATTTGTCATTACTTACCTGATTCTAGCTGCTGCTTTATGTAATCGAACTCACGCTGCATGCGCTCATTTTGAATTGCAAGTAATGCATCCATTCTTCGCTCTACTTCAACAGAAAACTCGCCGAGCATATCGGTAAAGCTACTTCTGAGTGAGATAGGCTCGCCGGTAACGCGCTTACCGTTAATGTAGAGGTGTGCTTCACGTGCCTCAGCAGAAAATGGCAGCATGTCAAGTTGCAATGTAAAACCATGACATCCATTACCCACGCCAGCGGCAACTAAGTCTTCGCGAAGCGTCGCCGCTTTAGTTTTCGCTAAAACCGTATCACCGGTTTTTAACTGTATGTCACATGGTGAAGAGGGGTTTGCTGAATTGACTGCCCAGCCAGAAACCACATCACTTGTTACTGTATCAATGTGATAATTTAGTTCACCTTTGCCCAAGATACGTTTGGCTAAGTTTTTAAGTTTGCGTTTCATCTGTTTTTACATCCAATCCTTTTATTCCAGTAATCATATCGTAGAAACGGCACGTAATCATTATGTAGAATTATCTGCGCAGTATCAGTCACAACACATTTGACTTACGTTTTATCAAGCAAAATACAAACATAGACTTGGCATTGAATGCGATAGTGAGGTCAAGCTGTCCACAGCAGCATTTCGGTTTATGTTTGGCTAATTGATTTTTTGAAATTGTTTTTACTTCCCTGGGGAGCTATCTGCCTTTTGCAATAAAAGTACAATGCGTTACTGCCTTTTATCTGACACTCAAAATACAAAGTTAACACCGAAAGTGAAGACAAATTCAATTTTGAAAATCAATATTTTCTGCTACGTAGTTGGCCATTATATTTTTTCCATACTCTGTAGGATGAAAGTCGTCTAACTCATTTGGAAAAAAACCATTCGCAAGCGCACTACAGATAGCATCATTAAATGTATAAAACCCCACACCCAACTCGGAGCATCTACTCTCTAGCTTGTCTTGTAACGCTTTTTCTAAATCATAAACATTTTTAACCACGTCTAAATCTGACGAAACCTGAATGTCGCCATATTTAATTAACCTCTCATAAACAACCGTTTCACGAGAAGGTATCGATAAAAAGACGGGCGTAAATTTGTGATATTTAGCCATTTCTAAAAACAGGTCAAGTGCCTTAAACACCAAATCAAAACCTAGCTTTGTTGATGCTTTCTGAATATTTATCCTCTCAAAAGCTTCATGAGGGGTGATGTAAAACTTTTGAGAGGATACTTCTACTTTGACACAATCAACTATCCCTTTCTCCGAACCTAGTTCTAATGCTGTTTGCCTCGACACATCCCCTAATCCTTCAATAAATTGAGATTTAGACTCTTTTACACCATTAAATTTTTCTTTAACTACGTTTTGTATATCGCCACAATCCAAGAAATTTTTGTAACCTGAAATTTCCAATTGTCTGTATGTATCCACAGCATTAAAAACGTTATTTGCAAAGTAAAAATTAAACAACACGACTTTGGGCTTTAAAAATAAAACTTCAGAGAGTGACTGTAGATATTGCAAAACACTTTGCCCGCCCATCGATGCATTATAAACCGTTAAGCCATTACCCGATTGAGAAAATAAATAAGGCCAAGTCTTATAGAAAGGAGAATAAAGATCATGAACCATAGAGTTACCAAGAACTACGATATCTGCTGCATCAGGTATGAATTCGTTTTTATACCCTAAAGCGTCATGCAGTTCGTTGTAGGGATTTCCGCGAAAACCACAAAATTTATCAATAACTAATAAGCTAGACCCTTTGAAATTTTTTACCGATTGGCCAAGTCGTTTGTGTAGTAAGCCAATATAATTAACAATTCCATGCTGCTCTATAAAACCAACGTGCGGAAAAATGTTTTCGAGCTTAAAACATTCCAAGTCACTTAACAGAAGAGACGCTTCACTTAGCCTTCCCTTTGTCACTAAATCATGATATCGGCACAAGTTAGTATCTACGATTGCTAGCTCTTCTAAACATTTAATTTTTGAGAGTTTGTCGCTTTCACTTAAAGGGGGTATTCCTATAGCTTTACTAAAGAGAGATATGGCTTCGGCTAGTCGATCAGTATTCTTTAACACAACACCATAACGATAGTTTGCAACAATATTATCAGGTTCACTTCGCAGCAAATCTAACCATACATCTTCAGCATCCTTCCATCTTTCAATCTCCATCAATAAAGATGCTTTCTGAATTAATGCTGATACTTTGTTAATCCCTTTTTCTATGGCAGTGTCAAATAGAAAAATCGCTTCCTCATATCTCTTTAAATGTCTTAGAGCAATCCCTCCGTGAATGTAGCCGACAGCAGCTAGAGGTTCCTCCGCCCTTATCTCTTCCCATAAAGTGTTTGCTTCGAAAAATTTTTTATTTGACTGGAGTTTAAGTGCACTTTCAATCTTATTCATCTGATTTCCCTTCTAAAAACAGCGCGTTAATTAAATGGAAAAACAAACCTTGCGGTTGGCATTACCTACAATAGTTACAGCGCTTGGATTGTAAAATTGGAACACTACAATTTTCTACACATTTCTTTGATATGTAAATTAATCAAGTAAACGGAAAAAAATGTGGAGATAACACGACCTTTAACTCTATCTATCGGATATCAAATACCGCAACCTCAATTTCTAGCTTTAGTAGGTAAATTGTATCCAAACTGCAATTTATTATGCGTACCTTTAAGTAAGAGAGAATTGGCTATTGGAAGAGAAACAAGGGCATTAAGCCCTAAGATTACTCTGATTCATCAGAAACCATTGATAAGTTTCATGCAGACCATCATTAAGACTGTACGAATGTGTCCAACCCAATTTTTTAAGTTTCGAAATATCTAATAGTTTACGTGGCGTTCCATCTGGCTTTGTAGGGTCCCATGAAACATCGCCACCAAAATCGGTTATTTTAGCAATCGTTTCAACCAACTCACGAATGGTGCAGTCTTCACCAGCACCAATATTAATATGACTCTGCATTGGCGATGTGAGAGAGACAAGTTGTGACATCTCCAAGCCCATTATATAAACACATGCAGACGCAAGGTCATCTACAAATAAAAACTCTCGCCTGGGCCTGCCACTTCCCCATGCATTAACTACCGCCTCATTATTGAGAACGGCGTTGTGAAACCTACGTAATAGTGCAGGAATAACGTGCGCATTCTCCATATGAAAGTTATCATTCGGACCATAAAGATTAGTTGGCATCACAGAACGATAATCTCGGCCATATTGGCGGTTATAACTCTCGCAGAGTTTAATACCTGCAATCTTAGCTATTGCATAAGGTTCATTTGTTTCTTCTAGTGAGCCGTTCAAAAGCTCTGACTCTTTAATTGGCTGCGCTGCAAGTTTTGGATAAATACAACTTGAACCCAGAAATAAGAGTTTCTGTACGTCATTTAAATGTGCAGCATGAATAACATTTGCTTCAATCATTAGGTTTTCATAAACAAACTCTGCCGGATACGCATTATTGGCGTAAATACCGCCCACTTTTCCTGCCGCTAAATATACCTCATCAACTTTATTGTTTTTAAAGAATGTAAAGACCTCTTGTTGATTACGGAGATCCAAATTTTCTTTTGGGCAAGTTATAATCTCAGCATCGCACCTTGATAGCTCTCTACATATAGCGCTTCCAGCTAAACCTTTGTGCCCTGCAACAAATATTCTTTTCACGACTCATCTCTGCCCTGAATATACATCTGTTTTACTACATCGAAAATATCAGGACAAATAATTTCCCCCACAATCGACTTTAATTTCGAGTTATCACCCGTTATTTTCTGAATATCATTTTTACGCACAAATTTGGGGTTAATCTTTATTTCCATTTCGTAACCAGCTGAGTTATTCAAAAAGTCAACAAGCTCCCTAATAGCAACGGATCTTCCGCTACAAACATTTACAACGCCAGATGTGTACGATGATGAAGCCAACCTAATGTATGACTCAATAATTAGTTGAACGCTTGAAAAATCTCGCTCAACATCTACGTTCCCCATTTCTATTGAACCAGCCCCTTTCACATAGTGACTTACTAATTTCGGTATAATGAATTCACTGCGTTGACCTACGCCAGTGTAGTTAAATGGGCGAGTTATAATGATATCTAATTTGTTATAATATTGCGCAGTTAAGCTCTCCATTGCAACTTTGCTAATTGCGTAATGATTTAGCGGCTTACATAAATTTGATTCACTAATAACGTCTACGTTTTGCTGCCCGTAAACATTAGCGCTGCTAGACACAAGAACTTTTAAAGACTGATTATTAATGCGTACTAAGGATTCTAAAAGGTTCTCTGTGCCGATGACATTAACGTTGTAGAAGTCCAGCGAATTAGTATGGCCTACAAAAGATATGGCTGCTAAATGGAATACAATGTCCGGCTGAAAGTCGGATACAACTTTGAATAACTTTGCTTTATCAAGTAAATCAACAGAAACCTGGTCATCTCCGTTAGCATTACTTGATTTGAGTTCTAAAACCTTGCTGCCATTTTGTCGTAAAACATTTACAAGGTGGCAGCCGGTGAAACCACCGGCTCCAGTTACAAGAACTCTCTTATTAGAAAGAGAATCCAGCATTGTTTCTCCTCAAGTCTTCTGTAACCATCATTTTGCACAATTCTTCGAGCGACGTTTTAGGCTTCCATCCCAATTCTTCCTCAGCTTTAGCTGGGTCACCGATTAGCAAGTCCACTTCTGATGGGCGATAATATTTAGGATTAATTCTGACAAGCTCCTCACCAGTTTCAACGCAAATTCCTTTTTCGTTTTCGTCTTTCCCTTCCCACCTAATTGAAATACCTACGGCCTTGAAGGACATTGTAACGAAATCTCTTACAGTCTCCGTTCTATTTGTTGCTAAAACATAAGTATCGGGCTTGTCCGCTTGTAACATCAAATACATACCCTCGACGTATTCTTTTGCAAAGCCCCAATCTCGCTTAGCGTCGATATTACCAAGCTCTAATACATCTAACTTCCCGAGTTTAATCTTTGCTACACTGTCCGTTATTTTTCTTGTTACGAATTCTTGTCCACGTAAGGGGGATTCATGATTAAATAAAATACCACTTGTAGCGAAGATTCCGTATGATTCTCTATAATTGATTGTCATCCAATGGGCATAAAGCTTAGCTACGCCATAAGGACTACGAGGGTAAAAGGGCGTCGACTCTCTCTGCGGAATCTCTTGTACTTTTCCGAACATTTCAGAGGTCGAAGCCTGATAGAAACGAATTTTGGGATCGACAATACGAATTGCTTCTAGCAAGTTTACCGGCCCAACCCCCGTTATCTCAGCGGTGGTGATTGGTTGATCAAAAGAAACACCCACGAAACTTTGTGCAGCTAAATTATAAACTTCAGTTGCACCAGTAGTTTGCAGTAGGCGTATAGACGCAGATAAATCGGTAAGGTCGTACTCAATTAGGTTTAAGTTAGGATGCTTGTCAATGCCAAGCTCCTCTATTCGCCAAAAGTTTACTGAACTGGTTCGACGGAATGTAGCATAGACTACATACCCTTTTTCTAGGAGTAACTCAGCCAAGTAAGCTCCATCCTGCCCGGAAATACCTGTTATTATTGCTGTTTTTCCTGTCACCGTAAAATCTCCGTTAATTATTTGATATGTTTAGCATTCGGTCGTAAAAAGCTATCGTTTTCATAACAGTTTTTCCCCAATCATATGAATTTGAAAACCGAATTGCATGCAAACTCAATTGTTCTTGATATGAACTATCAGAAGACAACTTAGAGAGTAATTCACCAATCTCCCTGTTATCTGCATTATTTTGTAGCATCAAGGGCCAATCTTTATATACTTCTGTAAGAGACGTATTTGACAGTAATATACAAGGACAACCACACGCCATCGCTTCAAGCGGCGGCAAACCGAATCCTTCAGACTCAGAAAGATACATCGTTGCGAAGGAGCGGCGATATAAGGCAGCTAGCTCGCTATCAGTACAGTCAGAAACATATTTCACATTGAGTGGAGTGTAACTTGTTGACTGTGCTTTCAAAATATCTTTAAACTTGTCTTTATTCCTCGAAGAGCCGAAGACTATAAGTTTTCGGTGCGAGTCAAATGAAAGCCATTCAATTGCGATACTCAACATTCTTTGGAAACCTTTCCGAGGATCACCTTGGAAAGGTATTGTAAGGACAGCATCATCTTGATGCGTTATGTCAACACCAGAGTAAGACAGCGAAGACTCAGTCGTTTTAAATATTTCATCAACTCCTAAATGAACCACACTACTATTTTTGACTTTCCTACCAGTATAATTTTCGAAATCATTTTGGGAAAAACTAGAGTCAAATATAACACCCGTAGACTCATGATTGACCGAGTTAATTATACGAGGGGTAATCGTATGTGAGGAATCATAAATTTCTTTTTGAGTGACATGAAGGATGTCGTGAATGGTTATCACACTATGACAGTTTGGATATTTATTCTGCACAAAATCAGGATTAACGGGACTATGATAAATATACTTTTGCCCGATTGCTTCTAACTGGCCGAACGCCTTATTAATTTCAAAAACTTCCACATCAAGTTCATTAGCTATTTTTTGAACTATATAGGCGCTTAAACCATGTTCGTTTTTTGAAAACGCTGCTGCACATACGACATTGTATAATCGTGTTCTTCTAATTCCTTGAATCAACGAACGTGCATAGCGGCTTATACCTGAATTCCAAAGGCCACCGTTGGTGAGCCTAGTAACATCAAAAATCACTGTAGGTTTGGCAGGCTCTATCGGGTAGACGTCAACTGCTACTTTTTCCCCCAAAGGCTTTATATTTTCGATTGCATTAATCGCTCCTCGAGCTGGTTTACTTCCTCTAATCGAAGCACTCCCTGCATAGATGTAATCAAAAGCATAACTGCCTGATTTAAAGAAAGTGCTATCCAACCTAGGCAAAAAATTTAGAAACTTAACAACTTTTTCCTTAAATTCAATCCGTCTAAACGCATCATAGAGGCATTTTTCAAGCTTACCATATATCCCTACTTGATAAGTAACGCCTAGACCACACAGTAATCCACCTCCAAACGATACAACAGGCTTCTCTTGGGCAAGCGCTACATACGATACTTTTGTCAAAAAAGTTATTACAACATCTGCTCGTTCTATAAGGAGTTGAAGATCAGCATCGCAAAATATTACATCTGGATGGGTGTCAACCAACCGTTGCCACTCTTTACAGCTAGGGTGTGGCTTAACAACTAGTAGGCCACCGAGATTATTTACATAGGTTTGTAATTCACCAATAGCAACGCTTGGTTCGTCATATAGTGGATAATCTAACTGCCCTTGCTTTGCTTTATTCATCCCCCAACCAGTCCAGATGATATTATCTAGAGGAAGAAAAAACACAGGCTTATCATTGTCAATAACGCCAGGCAACTTCGATCTACTAGCTTCATCGGCTCTGAATCCATAAGGATTTAACTTTAATGTTTCTGCTAATCTCATACCTCTAGGGTCGATTTGTTTTCTTGAGGTAGGTGTTGTTGCTTCGATTAGTCTTCGATTCCTATCAGACTCAGAAAACATTCCTTTACTCTCAAGAATATGAGAGTCTAGCGGCGAACGCTCCATGAAGAAATATTCAATTCCGTAATACTGCGAGGCTTCAAAGGCCATATTATTTGGCCAATCAATCTTATTGGTAGTTATAATACAGCATGGATTAAGCGTTGAAATCAGGTCATCTATATACTTCCCAGTAGAAGAAATACCCTTTGAAATCAGAGGATTATACTTTCCAATCTGCCAGCGACGATGCTCCCAATCAATGTAATGTTCTAATAAATTAGCACTCAACCATTTCGGGCGCTTATATTCGTAAAACTTGGAGTACTTTCTAGCGAGGTCAGCAGCCCTCGCTGGATTAACTATCGTTGGATTGTTTTTAAATGACTCGACTGCCCGGAAGGCTAAATCAACGACAATGAAACCCTCGTGTCCAGCTCTTTCAATAAACTCTTTCCAAAAAGTTAGCTCATGCTTGTGAGCATGCGAAGCATTAACCAATAAAATCAATCTATTTCTTGATAAAATTTGTGTCCCATCACAAATTTTATCAAGTAAATCAATCTCTGAGTGGGCCACGGCATCCAATTGTAATCGATTAGAGCATAGCTCCAACATAAATTTTATTGAATTATTAAATGCTACCCTTTCTTTTGGTGACGTTGAAAGAATTTCTTCATAACAATCACGAGCATCTTCAAATTCTTGCATGCTAAAATGAGAGTACGCTTTATAAATGAGTGACGTCTTTTCCATTATTTATTTTATCCGTATATCTTTTAGTCTGGATCACTCAGACAGCCGTGAATACCGCCCGTTGCATTTATACATGCACCATGAATAAAAGAAGCTCGGTCAGAACATAAAAATACCGCTAATTGCGCAACTTCTTCTGGTGTAGCTATTCTCGCAATCGGATGAAACGCCTCTAGCATTTTGTATTGTTCTTCCTTACCCTCGAAGCCCGCTTTCAACATATCGGTGCTTACCGCCGCAGGCTCGATAGCATTAACACGAACTGCATTACCAAGGTCAACTGCAAGATTCCTTGTCAAGGAACTAAGTGCGCCTTTTGATGTTGCATAGGAAACGAAGTTACGTTTGGTCTGTAATGCATGTATGCTGCTGATATTTACAACAGCGCCTCGGTTCAATTTTAGTGAGTCTAGAAATAACTGAGTCATAAAAAAAGGCGCTGATAAATTGACATTCAAGCTTGTTTGCCACGCCTGCCTCGTTATTTCCTTCGTATTACCAAGTATTTGTATAGCAGCGTTATTTACCAAATAATGCAAACCGCAATTGGAAGTAATTTCTGCTACTTTCGCTGCTAATATTTCTGCATATTCAACATCTATTACTATTCTTTCTAGATCTATCTGCAAGTTTACAACTTCATTCGCGGTAATTTCAGATTCGGTGATGTCAGTAGCAATTACTGAATACCCTTCCTCGCTAAAAGCTTTTACGATAGCTTTCCCGATACCGCCATTAGCACCCGTTACAAGTGCCCACCTTTTTTTATTACTTTCCACTAAGAAAGCCCGCCATCTTTTCGAGCGCTTTCAATGTAGCTCGCTCTACACCTTCAACGGTATTTGAACCATTGTGCGAGCCAAATATGCATTGCGACATCGCTCTAAGCGGTGATGCCATAGGTAACGGCTCCTCTTCAAAAACATCTAGCGCCGCTGCCGCTATATGGCCTGAGGTTAAAGCGTTAATGAGCGCGGCCTCATCTATTAGCGGCCCTCTTGCCACATTCACAACACGGCTTCCAAGCTTCATTAAACTGAGAGTTTCTTCATTCAACATATGATGATTGTGCTGATTAAGTGCACAAGTAAAAATCAAGAAGTCACATTCATTGAGGCCATCTGGAAATGATGCCCTTTTAACAAATTCAAACCCCTGATTGCCTTCTATACCCGGGTCGTAAGCAGTTACCGTAACGTCAAATCCACTAAGGCGTTTAATTAAATTTCGCCCTATATCACCAAACCCGACGACACCAATGTGCTTACCAGAAATGCTCATGCCGGCAGGCTTTGGCCAACCGCCCTCGCGTACGCCTCTATCTATAAAATACGTTTGCCGTGCTAGACCTAACATCAGCGCCATGCCGACATCTGCAACTTCACCACCAAACATATTAGGGGTGTTTGTTATTGGAATTCCGAGATCTTTACAGGCCACAAAATCGACATTATCAACACCAATACCCCATTTAACTGCAGCTTTTAACTTTCCATCTACACCAGCCTGAAAGACCCTTTTTGTAGCGGGATCATCGCCGATAATCCAACCATCAAAGCTTGGCAACAGTTCTATAAGCTCTTCCTCTGACAAAACCTGGGTTGTTTGAGCAGGAACCAGTTCAAGCCCTAATAGCTTGGCAGGTTCAACAAATTTATGAAATTGGCCCAGCATTGGAGGGCAAGTTACTAAAACTTTATGCATCTTTTTTCCTATATTCAGCCAACGCCGCAACCATTTCCCAATCATGAGGCTCGTCTATATCTAACGATTCCAATGGTGGTGTAACCATCATCAAAGGAGTTTCACCAATTCTTGCATTTGTTTTTAAGAACGAGTCTTTCGTAAAATAGAACAAACAAGAATTTTCTTCGAACCATGGCTCAAGATCTTGGGTGCGTATTAAATTGTCCGGGTCATGATTCACCGCACTACAGTCTTCTTTGTAAAATCGTGTTTGTACTTTATTTACCGTAAACAGCGAGTCGTTCGATGGCGCATCATGAAACGTTTCTAACCCTTGGTTTATCGTTTTTGCTGAAATCAAGGGGTTTGTAGTGTGTGTCATTATATAGGTATCAGCTGGCACAGCCTCTATATCATCGGCAAGAATCAGATTCATGGATACTAAATCTCCACAAAGCTCTTCTTTTCGGTCTCTTATAATCACTCGATCGGTTTCGACCAAACCGTTTTCTTCTAAAATGTGTCGCGCATCTGTGTTAATGACCACTTTATCAATCGCAGGTACAGCTAACAACTCGTCTAAAATCCATTTAAATAGAGGTTTGCCTGCCAATTCACGAAAATTTTTGCCTTTTACTCGCTCACTGTTTGCCTTCATCGGCAGTAAGGCGATAACTTTTTTAGTCATATTTTGAATCCCTTTCTGTATCTAGCGGATAGAAATACTGCTTTTTCATTTTTGTCGATAGCTTTCTGTGTTCATGATTACCGCGATAAGTACCCCAATAATGATAAAATCTAAACATCAAAATCTCACCAAGTTTTTTTAGTAACATTTTATCGCGAATTGCCGATGCACTGTCTGCCATAACGCCAGAAATAAAATACCTGATGAAATCAGAGAAAGAGAACTGTACTTCAGGCATTATACGCTGCAGCGCATACGCCTCTCGTTCATATCGTATCTTAACTTGGTTCCAAGTCTCGTCATGGATATGAAATACAGGTGCGGTAGCAACATAACCGACTTTTTTACCTGCATCGACAAGAAGCTTAGCAAGGTACATGTCTTCTAAACCCGTCAACTCTTCGTTAAATTTGAATAACTCCCACGCTTTTCGAGTTACTGCCGCGTTTGCGTTATTACAAAAAAAACCCTCTTGGGGAATTTTGGAATATTCGGGAAACCACTTTTCAAAGTGACGATCTTCAGAATACTTCGTTGTGTCACGTCCCATTTGCCGACCGTAAGAATAATCGACTATGCCATCTATCATGGGCTTGCAAAGCTCATCTAACCAAGAGTCACTCGCGGGAATACAGTGGCCACTAACGAAAACTAAAAAGTCACCATTTGCAAACTCGCACCCCATATTGAGTGAACGACCAAAGGTAAATTCAGACTTTTTGATGTGCGTAATTCTGCACTTATGCGATTTGGCGATTTCTAGCGTTGCATCAGTAGAACCAGAGTCTATGATAACGACTTCGCAATCTACAACACTATTTTTTTGTGCGGAAATGGCTTTTAGAAGCTCATTTAGGTAACGTTCTTCGTTATACGTTCTTATTACTACACTTGCTAACATTTTATTTCTTCAAACTTAAAAACGGGTAGCTTCTTACCCTTAACGTCCATATTTAACGAGATAATTGTGCCTGATTCAGGATATGATTTCAATTGGTTCGAGGACATACCTTCAGTGGCTGTGGTAATGAGAAGCTCATCCATATTCTCACCGCCAAATGCACAAGAAGTAGGCTGTAACGCTTTCAGTTTAATCGACTTCAGCAACGCTCCTTCGCTCGAATATTGATTTACAACAGCCGCCCCCCAAATCGCAAGCCACACGTTGCCATCTTCATCTAGCGCCCCTCCATCTGGGGTACCTTCAGTAGCGCTTAAATCTAACCATACTTTCCTGTTTTTCCAATCCAAAGTACCATTTTCAAGTAACTCTATCTTAAACGTTTTTTGTAAGTATGAATCTGTAATAAGCAAGTTAGTGCTGTCTAGCCAAATAAACGAATTGGGTATGCCAATATCTTCACCTTGAACTAATAAAGTACCTTCAGCGTCTACTGAATATACCTTTCCGTTTAAGCCGCTTGGGTGCTTTTCCATGGTTCCGAACCAGTATTTGTCATCAGGACCAACAGAACCGTCGTTGGTTCGCATTGTAGTAGGCTGCCCTATGGTGCAAATTATTTCGTCATGCTTAAAATTTTTACAGGTATGGAACACTTTATTCTCTTGGCTCACTAAAAATCCCGTTTGAGCGCAAACTAAATTAGACACATAATTGCTATTACGCTGTGAAATTATATTGTTATTCGCGGCTCGCTTGTGAATTTTGTCGCCAATAATATCCACAAAGTACCAAGCTAATTCATTTTGTTGCCATACAGGGCTTTCCCCTAAAATAAAGCGCTCTTTTTGCATTATTTTGTCTCTAGTTGAATGCGCTAAACGCACCTTTATGTGAACTTTATCAACTTCTGAATAATTGTTCGTAATTCATTTTTTTAAAAACAGTACACGCCCCATCGACGGTTGCGTCTATTATTTCTCTACCGTGTTGTTCGAATACCGATTTCGCAATTTTGTAGTAGCGCTCAGAATTGACTAAATCGGGGTTATCCCATTTATGACCTTTGAAATAGCCTGTTGTAAAGTGATTGAGATCATCGCCAATGTGAAGCTTCTCTTCATTGGGCTTTCCCTCATAGTTGAAACGGTGGTCCATACCAATAATAACAACTTGACTAAAACCGAGGTAAAAAGCTATTTGTAGTGCTGCGTAAGTTACGGTGTATCCCTCTTGAACCCCTTCACTTAGATCGAATGAAAAGTCATTAGTATATCTGCTTGTCTTTAGAATATTAGTCAAAGCATTTTGCGAAAAAAGACCAGGGCACCTATCACTGAGAAATTTAACACTTGTTAATTCTTTAATCTCCGATGAAGACTGGGTGAGTACTTTTTGATTTACCGCAACATAATACTTTGAATAAAATCTAAACTTTTTAAAACCTAGATAGATTTTATTCAGGCCAATTGAAGTTTCTTTTTTAACGAAGTCCAAATTCATGGAGTTCAACGATGGCCCATTGCAGATAAGAACACAACGTTCGCCGACATGTCTGTTTCTCAAATGTTTCATTATAAATCGTAACCATTATCCGTTAACCACTTATAACTATTTCTTTCTATCTCGATAATATCTCGTGTCGTTAACGTTTCAGTGAAACTAAGCTTCCTTTCAGGGTCTGTTATATGTTCGGGGCTTAGCAATGTCTCTTTGTAATTATCAGTGGGTAAATTCTGTATTTGGTTAAACACCGCAGGGATGTCAACACCATCGATTTTTAAGAAATTCAGCAATTTACTTATAGATTCTTCCGGCCGACGAAGAAAAGTTTCATAAGAAAATTCATAGTCACTCTTTTGTGACCAGTACTCATGCAATAACTTGTTATATTTAGCGTATTCTACAGCACTACCTAACTGCTCTAATATATTAAAGTTTCGCCGTGTTGCTGATGCTACAGTTTCCCGAAGGTCTCTTTTCGTGGTGATTACTACATCTGCAATACTAAGAATATCATCTCTGGGCTCATGAGTTTTAATAAGTAGTTGTTCAGATTCGCTTTCTTCAATCGACAGTAAATCTAACCTTTCTGAATAACCAGAAGCTAAAACTACGCCTATTTGCTCTAGAGACAAACGAAGTATATTGAACAATGCAGTAGAGCCGGAATGCCTCATTCCGGCAACAAGTAATACTTTTTTAGAATTAATCACATCGCACCACAAAAGAATAGGGGCAGAAACCAAAAACCATAAACCGATTAGATTCAATTATCATTTTCGATCCGCTTGGTTTGCTTGATTTAATAATCGATAATATTTTCGTTGCATTTTCAGTTCTCTTTGCAAAAGTAATGAAGTTTCTTTCTTCATTTGCTCTATAGACTGTTGTTTCAATGAGCATCTCTTCAATAGTTCCTGGTTTTCGTTTTGCAATCTTTCTATATCGCTAGTTATAGTCTTATAGTCATTAGAAAGCTCTTGGATTTTCTTTTTATGTTCGGCATTCTCTTCAATCAATGCCACTTTCTCACTGTCCTTACAAAACAATAATATTGTATCATTACCACTGTTCAATTTTCTTTCTAGTGTAAATCCTGATAACTTCGGCATTTCATCAACACATTCGTAATAACCATTTTGTGGCAAAATAACGGCAAGTGTTTGGAACAGAGAATGTAGCTCACACGACGCATTCGCTAAAACCTTTTTCTCACTTCCCCGCAAATTCATAATAAGTACATTGTGACCAAAGGAAGTTAGCGGAAGTGCATTCAATAAGGTACTGAAACGCTTACCGTCACACTTTTTGCGCTCAACCAATTTTAAATTTACATTTTTTGATAATAGATTTTTTGGTGGGCAAGTTGAATTAAAGCGTGGATTATTAAACATGTAAGCAAATTCATCTTCACCAGTATCAGAAATAACCCAATCATTGAAAGCCTTAACATTATCTAGCTTTTTTATTTTATTCTTTAGAGATTTATAAAAACCAAACTCTGGCTCAAATATAAAAATATCATTTTCTGTTTTCTCTATGAGCTCTGCTAAGTGCCCACTTGCCCCGACACCCAAATAAACTAGATTGTCAAATCGTGCTGTAGAAGTACCAAGAAAATCAAGTTTTGTTATATTCGAACACATAGTAGCTCACTTATTTTTGTAACCATGAATATAAATTTTCAAACATCGCGTTTTTGTAATTATTATCGGCGGAGTGATTAGTATCTTTATGCGCTAACGCGAGTAATGAGTGGTCGATTACATATTGATGATTTAAGCGGGCAGCTTCTCTGTCAAGCCAACAGCTATCGGATATTATTATAGGAATATCGAAAAAGCACGCTAGCCATAACAAGCCGGAACTTTTATTTGCATATACCTTGGTATCATAAGTGCATGTAATTTGAGTGATGGATGATAACTTGTTAACTAGCTCGCTCGTAGACCAAAAAGTTTCGCATACCTCGATATTACTGTACTTAGTTGCGAGGCTTAAAATTTCATCTTTGGCGCGATAGAGTTCTAATGAATCCCAAGCGATAGTAAACTGTATAGTTATTTTTAGGCTAGGCCCATGTTGTTTTATTAAGTTGCTTGCGACTTCAGGTACATCAAGGAATCCCTTACTTTTTTTGGCGTCGCCCATATAAAGAAGAATATGTGTACTTGGGATCTCGTGAAATTTAAAACCCCTAAGATCAGACCAAGGTAACAAGTAGCATGGGTGCAATGCTTTGGTCGACACTTCCAACCACTCAAAATAGTCCGCTGTTTCTTGCTCAGTCGCAAACAGTTCAACCGTTTTTAAGGACGACAATGAATTAAATGCCATCCTATAAAACGGGTTCATTGTCGACTGCTGACCGCCATCCGGCGTGAACATGCAGCACACTTTATGTTTTATTTTGATAACCGAAGAGTCGAAAATCTTTATTGCCAGCCATAGCGCCAATGCATGCTCCCAATTTAAACAGGGATAGAAGCAAACAATTTCACTATTTTTCGCACTATATCTTATAGACTGTAAAACAGAGAGGTATTCACTCGCAAGCCTTCTAATATAGTTTTGGCAACCTGCTATTCTTAGTTTTTCCCCGCTGTCATAATATTCATAAAAATAACTTTCAAAGTGCTTGAATATAGACACTCCACTTTCTTGCGCTTTATTTTCAAAAGACTTATCTAAGTCTTTATGTGCGAAAAAAAAGTATTTTTCAGGTTTCTGAACAGAACTGATGATAGTTTCCAGCAAGGCAGCATGATGGCCGCCAGCTTCCATCATGCCAGGGTCGATAACAAATATTTGTTTCATTAACCGTTACTTTTCGTTTTTACGGTTCAGGATATTTTTCCACAGCAGCTTTACCAGTTCGTCTACGTTGGCGGATTCGCTAATCTCATCTGGTAAGGTTTTATATACCGATACTGCCCATAATAACTCTTCATTTTCTTGTTCATTTTTTAACGCTTCTAAAGTTTCCGCCGGTATTTTTACGCAGGGGCCGTAATCGTCTTCACCAAAAAATTCTGAACTGCTATAAATTACGTTGCTAGTGCCATCTCGTAGCTCAAGATATACCTCTGCATCGAAGGTATCGGGATTTACGTTTTCAGCACGTAGCTTTATTTTTGTTTCGTTACCTTCTTGTAAGAACACAATGTGTTGATAGCTTCCAGCGCTTACTACTTCGTCGCATGTAAGAGCTTCTGATATACTAGTAGTAGGGCTTTCGGATTCACTATGCAATTCTACTTTTTCTTTTGCAGTGAAAAGTAAGGTAGCTACTGCCGATATCCATTCGTTTTTGTTCCGCTGCATATCTTTATCAGTGCTGTGCAGCTTTTCTAGAATACTTGGTAAGTTGCTTACTAGGTGGGTAATTAACTGAATATCATGCACAGTAAAATCGGCTAATGCGCTCAGGTTGTCAATTCGCACATTCAATTTAGGGCCGTATTCATCAGCATCTTCTGGCGGCCATGCCATAAGGGGCGCACTGCCATCGTCTAGCTCTCTAAACTCCATACTAAGCGCGTTACTAAACTCGCCATTATCCGCCGCGCCTACTGCATTGGCGGAAAGTTTAAGTTCTAGGCTATTGCGCCATACATTCCCTAATAACACGCCGGTAAATACCAGCCATAAATGCTCGTAACCGTCGGCAACATATTCTTCACGCAAGTGCACGCTATCGAAGCTTAACCAATTAGGTAGGCTGTCTACATGCTGCGAAAAGGCCAATGATGCTTTACGCCACTCACGCCAGCTTTCTGGGGTTACATTTACAGCAGTTTCGATATTGTTGTTTTGCAACTGCAACGCTATGGCGTTAACGCATCCCATTATAAGCAAACGCTCTGACGCATTAATACGTTCTACTGTTTTTTGCTGTTGGGCTTGAGCACTCTCTGGCGCGCTTAAAAAGTAACGCAAGTAAGGGCCATATTCGTCGGTTGCATCTTCATGCTCTCTGAACAGGCCTTCGTTGTCTTGGGCTCTAAACTCAATACCCACATTATTAGAAAGCATTATCAGCTTTGCATGTATATTTTCTACTACATTACCCGTTGGGAATACCACGTTGTGAAGGCATAAATGAATGTCTTTATAATCGCCTTCGGCGTATTGCCCAGTAACTGATACGCCTTGCGCTGTTACTTTATCAAAAACTTTAGTTTGAATTTTATTACTGCTCATAGTGCTATGTGTTAGTCCTTTATTTAACGAACGCTCGCTTTCTTGTAGTGCAAGGTAGTAGTGTTCTAACTCTTCTTGAAGCTGTGATATTTGCAGCGAGGCAAGCTCTAGCTCCAACTCCGACTGCTGTAATTTATTTTCGCTTTCCACGTCACTCGTTACCTTACTGGCTTGCGCTTGTTGTAATTGTTGTAACTCATTTGCTAAGGCTGTTTTGTCGGTCACTGCCTTTTCTAACTCATTCTGAATAAGTGCCATTTGTTTATTCAGCAATGCGTTCTCGTCTTTTAAGCTGGCCGACGCTATTAGCTGGGCAGCTTGGGCTTCAAAAGTAGCGTTATCCTCGCGCTGTTTGGCCTTTAACACTTCAAGCTCACTAAAGGTAGTTTCTAGCTCTTCTTGCAACTGGGTAATTTGTAGCGCGGAAAGCTCAATTTCTTCGTTTGCTGCTGCTAGTTTTTTCTCTGCGGCTACTTGCTTGTCTTTCGATGAGTTTAGTGCAGTTTCTGTTTCTGCTAATTTACTCGCTTTTTGCGAGGTAACTTCTAGCTCTTCTTGCAGTTTTGTAATTTGCAGTGCAGATAGCGCAGCTTCTTCGTTCGCTGCTGCTAGTTTTTTCTCTGCGGCTGCTTGCTTTTCTTTCGATGCATTTAGTGCGGTTTCTTTTTCTGCTAATTTGCTCGCTTTTTGCGAGGTAGCTTCTAGCTCTTCTTGCAGCTGGGCAATTTGCAGCGCAGAAAGCTTAAGTTCTTCGTTTGCTGCTGCTAGTTTTTTCTCTGCGGTTGCTTGCTTTTCTTTCGATGCGTTTAGTGCGGTTTCTGTTTCTGCTAATTTGCTCGCTTTTTTAGAGGCAGCTTCTCGCTCTTCTTGCAGCTGGGTAATTTGTACTGCGGAAAGCTCAAGCTCTTCGTTCGCTGCTGCTAGTTTTTTCTCTGCTGTTGCTTGCTTTTCTTTCGATGCGTTTAGTGCGGTTTCTGTTTCCGCTAATTTGCTCGCTTTTTTAGAGGCAGCTTCTAGCTCTTCTTGCAGCTGGGTAATTTGTAATTGCGCTAGTTCGGAATCTTGTTTCACAGTTGTAAGTTCACTGTGAATAGCCTTATTTTTTTGTTCAAGATCGGCCGCAGCTTGAATTTGCTTTTCTAACTCGGCATTTAATGTATTTACTTTTTCTTCCGATGCAGCATTTTTCTCAGCTAGCGCACTACATTCTTCGTTTTTCTTTGTTAAATTTGCGTTTGCTGTATTTAGTTCATTTGCTGTTTCGACAGCTTTTTCATTTAGCTGTGCCAGTTCGCTTTCTTTTGCCGACACCTGTTGTTTTGCAGTGTTTAGTGCTTGAGCTTGCTCATCTAACTCGGCGTTTAATGCATTTACTTTCTCTTCCGACTCGGCGTTTTTCTCAGCTAGCGCACTATATTCTTCGTTTTTCTTTGTTAAATTTGCGTTTGCTGCATCTAGCTTATTTGCTGTTTCGGCAGTTTTTTCATTTAGCTGTACCAGCTCGCTTTCTTTTGCTGACACCTGCTGTTTTGCAGCGTTTAGTGCATGCTTCCGTTCTTCTAATTCACTTTGTACTTGTTGTGTTTGCTGCTGGGCATTCTGTAGTGATGCCTTTAATTTATTGACTTGCTCAGTATGGGCAGCAGATGCTTTTTGCTCTTCTTCTAGCTGTTTAGAAAGCCGAGCACTTGCTTCATTTTGCTGAGTTAGTACCTCTTCTTTTGTGGCTAAGGCGTTTTTTACATTGGCGATGTCATTGCGCAATGCTGTGAGTTGCTCTTGGTTTTGTTTGAGGTTTCTTCCAGCTTGCGCCAGTACATTACTTTTATGCTTGAAGGTTTCAGAGTCTGGGCTTAGGTGCACTGCAAAATCGCCAAATAGCTGACCTACAGACAATGCATTGTCGTACAGTTCGTAAAGCTCGTCTTTGTCTACTAGTGCGGCTGCGGCTGATAATGAAAAAGTTTGTTGAACGATGTCTGGGGCGGGCGTAGCGATTTCTTCCGATTCTTTATCAAAAATAGTTTGCAAAAATACAGCTGGGTGCGCCATTACGTCGTCGAGTGAACACAGGGCTATTGCGTTGCTTTCATTGCTATTTGCACTGCTATTTTCAAACACGTTGATTGCCTGCTGCAGCCCGCTTTCCCATTGTTTAAGTGCATGCTCAACATTAGGTGAATCGGTATTCGCTCGTAGGTACTGAGTTAAATACACATCGGGCGAGCTGTACACCAGTAGTGTTTTTGCATCGTTAAAGGCTTTTACTTGCTGGTAAACGTGGTTAGCAGTTTGAACAAACACGCATTCCGCTTGCTTATCTTGCTCTGGAAGTTGATTGGTTAACGCGTTGAGGTTTTGCAGGTACGCTGCATCGTTTATGGTTAGGGTAGCGTTGGTAACACCGCTATGATTAACCAAAGCCTTTATAGGCTGCAGTGAAAGCTCTCCAACAGATATAATAACTGCGCGCGGCATGATGTCTCCTGATACTACCCTGAACTGATGCGTCCATTACATTTACGATAGTGTAACCAGTTTACAGCCCAATTTAAACTGTAATAAAACACCAAATATTATAGGTTGCGTATGCGGCAAGCTTAGTTTTTAAGCTTTGCTATTCTTCGGGTATGCGCGGTTATACTTTTTCGTTAAGGGCATGTATTATCACCACCCTGTAAGTGCCATACCATCATGTATGTGTACGTTTTTGTTTATCGCGGTTTGTAACCTATGCACGTAGTTAAAAATGTATCAGCTATCACTTTCACAAAAAATTGAGCAACGAGTGTTACCGTTTAAGGTAACTACGCAAAAGCCGAATGAAAAAATTGAGTGGTGTGTGTATCACGTGCCCAAAACAGCAGGAAGCTCACTTCGTCAAAGCTTTACCCAAGCATTAGGAGAGCAAGCGGTTTTTGGTATTTACCGCAATACCGGTGCCAGCGAACTTGGTGCTGGCAAGCCTGTGTGGGTACCCTTGCGAAGTAGCGTGCTGTTTGGGCACTTTCCTACCCACAGCGCACACCGTGCTATGTTTCCGAATGCAAAAATGGTGACTTGGGTGCGCGAGCCATTAGAGCGGGCTTGGTCGTTACTGGGGCATTACTTAGCAGTGAAAGAGCAAAGCCCTCAGTACCGTGTAATTAAAGAAAACTATATTGATAAAGGCGTGAATAAAAAGGCCGCTATATTCGAACGCATGCTGAAAGAAAATACATTTAAAACAAGTTTGAACGTGTATGCCCATTACTTTAACCAAATACCCCTTGATGAGTTTGATTTTGTGGGCAGTGTTTCAAAAAATACTGAAGACTTAAAGCGGCTTCAACGTTTTATCGGTAGGCCATTGCAAGAAGCACAGGAAAACGTGCGTAATAGTGCGAGTACCTTCCCTTCTTCACTGCGCTATTTGGAAAAAGAGTTGGCCAGCGAGTACGAGTTGGTAGATAGGTTTCTTTGAGCGAAAAAAAGCCGGTAACCTTACCGGCTTATTAAACACATTTACTAATTGAAATTGGCGATTTAGCTACTTTGCCACACGCCCATATCTATCAGAAAAACGAACAATGTCGTCTTCACCTAAGTAAGCACCCGATTGAACTTCAATCAGCTCTAGTGGAATTTTACCTGGGTTTTCTAGGGCGTGAACCGCACCAATGGGAATGTACACTGATTCGTTTTCAGTGACCAACTGGGTTTCTTCATCAATAGTTACGTTGGCACTGCCAGAGACTACAATCCAGTGCTCTGCGCGGTGATGGTGCATTTGCACTGATAGCTTTTCGCCCGGCTTAACTGTAATGCGTTTTACCTGGAAGCGTGCACCGCTGTCGATAGAGTCATAGCTTCCCCATGGGCGAAATACTTCACGATGGAATTCAAACTCGGGGCGCTTTTCGGCTTTTAATTTGTTTACAACAGTTTTTATGCTTTGCGCGTCGTTTTTATGGGCAACCATTACGGCATCTTTGGTTTCTACTACTATTACATCTTCTAGCCCGATAACAGACACTAAACGCTGCTCTGCGTTTACATAGCTGTTTTTGGTGTTTTCTAGAATAGTATCACCCACGGTGGCATTGCCGTTTTCATCTTTCTCAGCCGTTTCCCATATTGAAGTCCAACTGCCTACATCGCTCCAACCTGCATCTAGGGGCACCATAGCTGCACTGTCGGTTTGTTCCATTACGGTGTAGTCGATAGAGTCGTCTGGGCAGGTAGCAAAAATATCGTGATCTACGCGGATAAAGTCTAAATCTGGTGTTTCAGTATCGATAGCACGTTTACATACGTCTAGCATTTCCGGGTTATATTTAGCTAGCTCTTCCAAGTAGCGGCTGGCCTTAAACATAAACATGCCGCTATTCCAAAAGTAACTACCTGAATCTACGTATTCTTTTGCAGTTGCTAGTTCTGGCTTTTCAACGAATTCTGCTACTTCAAACCCATCGCCAAGCTCGCTACCCGCTTTAATGTAGCCGTAACCGGTGTGCGGTTGGTCGGGTACTATGCCAAAGGTAACCAGCTTGCCATCTTCTGCCAGCTTTTCTGCTTTTTCGATAGCGCCATGGAAGGCTTGTTCGTTTTTAATAAGGTGATCTGCTGCTAGTACTAGTAACACTGGATCTTCACCGTTCATGGTGGCGTGCAGCGCGGCGAGTGCAATAGCGGGTGCGGTATTTCTGCCAACAGGTTCAAGCAATATGCCACCATGATGGATATCTTTTTGGCGAAGTTGTTCTGCAACCAAAAAGCGGTGCGCATCATTACAAATGAAAATAGGGCTTTGAGCTTTAGTGCCTTTTAAGCGAGTTATTGTGTCTTGCAGCATAGTGCTGTCTGAAGTAAGCGATAGAAACTGCTTTGGAAGCGCTGCTCGCGACTTTGGCCATAAACGGCTACCTGAGCCGCCAGCTAATACTACTGGTTTCATTGTAAGATCCTTTATGTGTGAGTACGATGCCCACGTCCTAAAATTAAATCATTGCTGGTAGTATACAAAGGTTTGTATTGCTATCAAATGATAAATGTTAGGGACAAGCAAAAATGGAATAAAAATGGGGTCAGAACGAAAGTTCTGACCCCATTTTTATATAAGTTGAGATCTTGGGTGTGCAATTACTCAGCACGAATGAGCGCAAGCACCTCTTTGGTTTTTTCTTCCATCAGAGGAATATCACCCTTACTTTCTACATTTAAGCGAATTACCGGCTCGGTGTTCGACTTGCGTAAATTAAAGCGCCAAGTACCGAACTCAAGCCCTAGGCCATCGGTAGTATCAATCACACTCGCTAGCGGTTGATATTTGTTGGTAACTCGCTCTAGCGCTGCATCAGCATCTTTTAGCTTACTGTTAATTTCACCCGACGATGGAAATGCTTTTATACGCTCTTTTACCATGCTCGCTAGAGTTTGTTTTTTCACGCACACAAGCTCAGCAATAAGCAACCAAGGGATCATGCCTGAATCGCAATAGGCAAAGTCTCGAAAGTAATGGTGGGCGCTCATTTCACCGCCGTACACTGCATCCTCTTTGCGCATACGCTCTTTGATAAACGCATGGCCAGTTTTAGATTTTATGGGCGTACCGCCAGCGTTAGCAACGATGTCTTCGGTGTTCCAATAAACGCGCGGGTCGTAGATAATTTTGCTGTCGGTGTTTTTTTCGATAAAGGCTTCTGCGAGTAGCCCTACAATGTAATAGCCTTCAATAAATTCACCGTCTGCATCGAATAAGAAGCAACGGTCGAAGTCGCCATCCCATGCAATACCAAAATCGGCACCTGACGCTTTTACTGCATCAGCAGTATCAGCGCGGTTTTCTGGTAGCAGTGGATTAGGAATGCCATTTGGGAAGGTGCCGTCAGCGTTGTGATGCACCTTAATGAATTCGATAGGTACGTTGTTAGTAAGCATCGCTTTTTCGATAGCATCCAAAGCAGGGCCTGCCGAGCCGTTACCGGCATTCACTACCACCTTTAAAGGCGTGAAGTTATCTAGGTTTACGTAAGAAAGCATGTGCTCCACGTAATCGCTCATACAAGAGCTTTCATCGTATTGGCCAGTGCTTGATAGCAAACTTTTTTGAATATGCGCTTTACCATTAAAAAACGCATCAGCATCTATAGCCTGACCATTAACGTAATGATTAAGTCTACCATTGACAAATTTATCGCTAAGCTCCTCTGCACGCTCTTTAATCGCATTGAGGCCGGTATCACCGCTAATAGGAATAGAGCCTGCCTTCACAAGCTTCATGCCGTTATAGTTGATGGGGTTGTGACTTGCTGTAACTTCAATACCGCCATCTACACCAAGATGCTTAGTGGCAAAGTAAATTTCTTCTGTACCAGCCATACCAATATCAGTAACCTTGGCGCCAGCATCTATAAGCCCGGCGGTTAATGCCAGCTTAAGTGGAGTAGAAGTTTGACGAACATCACTACCTACTACAACAGTTTTGGCATCTAGCTCTTCCGCGAAGGCATAACCTATGCGGTAAGCCACTTCCTCGGTTAATTGTAAGTTCAGTTCGCCACGAATGTCGTAGGCTTTAAAACAGGTAATTGGGTTAGCCATTGCTGAGTCTCTATTCCTTTACTGGGATGATAAAAATTGTTCTATAAATGCTAAGTCGCAAGGTCATATATTAAATCATCTAGCGAGTAATATTACTATGCGTATTCTATTATCTGTTTTTGTTAAAGATAGAAAAAGGGCGCAGACTGAGTGGTTAGTGGAACAACAATGTTGTTCTGACCCCATTTATGCTGTTTGTTCTGCAATGCCGTTTAGTAGGCCTAATACTTGGTTTTCGCTCGACTGGGCCTGTGCTCGCACGCTAATACTCGCTTGTTCGACAATTTGACTTTGTGTGAGTGAGGCTGTCTCTGCTGCAAAATCGGTATCGGTAATTCGTGAACGTGCAGCGTTGATATTTTCATTAGCAATGGCGTTTACGTTTAATGCTGATGTCATTTGATTGAGTTTTGCGCCATAAAAGGCACGACTTTCACTCACGATGTTCAGTGCGGTATCAATTTGACTAAGGGCTGCTTCAGCATTCTGTTCACTGCTGATAGACGTGCTCTCTAAACTTAAGTCTTCCAGCGTGGCGGGGGTTTTTGTTACTTCTATATATTCAGTACCCTTACCGAGCTTGTTCGTGGCAGTAATATCCGCTGGCCCTAAATTGAATGCTCTTTCATCCTCATTGCCTAGTGAATCCCATGTAGCGGTAACATTAAAAACACCACTACCGATTACTGAAATGATGAGTGATTGTGAGTTGCTTGAAATAGTTAAAAACTCGTTTAGGTTAGGCGGTGTTGCGCCATTTTGATCACCGCTAAATGAAATTGCATTTCCATCAATCGTAGCACTACCGCTAGTAAGTAATTCACTATCATCATAGCTCGCATCTGAATTGTAACCGTTTGATGTCAAAAAGAAGCGAGATTCAACATCGGCTACGTTAGAAATATTGTTAGAACCAGCACTCCACGTTGCATTAGTAATAGGCGTACCGGCAAGGTGTTTACCGCTGGTTGTAAATACTTGTATATCATCGTTTGCGCCGTTGTCGTTTATATTCACTTGAACATTACTCGAACCGGCTGGTATGTACGCTATGGATTGCAGGCCGCTAGGAAGAGACTGCGTTACACCCTGAGCGAATCTGTCGCCTAATGAAGGTACATTATCACTTAACAGATTGGCATCACCTACTAGGGGCAGTCGATTGAAGACCTCCGTACCATACGCAATAGCATTGAGCTCTAATTTAAGTGTTTGGAATTCTTTATCCAGGGCTGCTCTGTCGCTTTTACTGTTAATGCCGTTTTGAGATTGGATAGATAGTTGCCGCATTCGCTGCAGTATAGCGGCAGATTCCTGCAGCCCACCTTCTGCTACTTGCGCATAGCTTATACCGTCATTCAGGTTTCGATTCAGCTGCGTATAGGCGTTTCGCTCGGATGATAGACGATTTGAAATTTGTAGACCTGCGCTATCATCGGCAGCGCTGTTTATACGCAGCCCGGAACTTAAGCGCTCTAGAGATGTGGCCACCGCGTTGCTTCTAAAGGTCGATAACCCTAAAGATTGATACTTGCCTGATACTGATAACATGTGCTTCCTTGTTAAATGTTGACAGTGCGCTAATGTAGCGAGTAAATTTTTATGCTGACTTCATTGAAATTTCACGGATGCAAAGTACAAGCCAGTTATGATGGAAATGTTGGGCTGATTCCATTGATTTCTGATTATCAAGCCCGTGTTATGTTGCTATCGTCAGATTGTGAATTCATACAAATTTAATCTAGAACTAAACGGTGAACAGTCGCGACTATGAACCTTAAGACATATGGCTTGGCATGGTGGTATAAGGAGTTTCCTTATACCCAATTCAGTGAAGACTATTGGCGCGTAAGACTTATACAGCACACGCTGTTACTAGCGTGTTTACTTTTTCCACTTCTATCGTTAATTAATATTTTTGCGTTTAATGCCATTCAACTTGCACTCATAGACGGTATAGGATTTGTACTTTCACTCACAGGGTATTTGGCGTTTAGAAAAACAGGCAATATTAAGCTAACCGCATGGCTCATTTCGCTATCGATAACCACTGTCATGCTGATGTATTTAATAAGTGTTGAAGGTCGTGCTTATTCGCTAGTGTGGGCAACCATTATTTTACCTTTTACATTTTTCTTACTTGGCCGCACCGGCGGCACTCTCCTTTCCTCTATTACATTATGTGTGTGTATTTACCTCGTTTATACCCAATTAGAAAGTGGCGTTCCCATTACGCTATCGAAAGGCGCGCTTCTTAACGTAATAGAAGCGGCTATTGTTCAAATACTCTTGTTTCGGTTTTATGAAGGTACTCGCCAAACGACTTTTAAACAATTAAGGGCTGAACATCAGGAGTCGAAACGATTATCTGAAACCGACTATTTAACCGGTGCATACAACCGATCAAAATTCATCTTTTTAGCTAACACCCTACTGGCAGCAAACGATGCTGACAAGCATTGCATAGTTATTTTGGATTTGGACGACTTTAAACACATCAATGATATTTATGGTCATAACATGGGTGATACAGTATTAAAAACATTTACCCAAGCACTAAGAGAAAATACGAGCGAAGAAGATATTATTGCTCGTTGGGGTGGCGAAGAATTTGTTTTATTTCTTAAGAACGTGTCAGTGTCTGAGGCAAACAGATGTGTAAACAACCTTCTAAGTGCTGTTCAAGCTTTAACAACCATCGATATCACGATTTCGTTTAGCGCAGGTATTACACGGTGTAGTAGAACGAAAACTATTGACGACTTAATAAAGACTGCAGATGAAGCCCTTTATCAAGCAAAACATTATGGGAAAAGTCGCGTTTGTATTGCTAGCTAACTGCAGGGACAGCTGCTATCGCCCTTTAAGTTTATGGCTTGCGCAAGTGGCTTCTATTGAGGATGGTGTATCTTCCAATAGCCTTGGCTCTTTTTGTTGCGGACGAGCTTTGTCAAGTTTCAGTTGAATCATGCTGCAAACAACCAAACACAACGCCGTCAGGCGTTGCTGTATCTCGAATAATTGTTTTAGTCACTTATTGCAATATTCAAAGCTCAACAGCTGCGTATAAAAACTAATGTTTTTCATGCCTTTCTCACAATACTGCTCATAACCTTTTGCGAACCTTCTAGCAGGTAATGCTATTGTGCCAGTCACATAGTCTATTGTGCCTGTCACAATAAGAGTATTAGAGAGGAAGAGTGTTATGCCTGTCACAATAAGAGTATTCGAAGTTGTTACAGAATGCTTGTTGTGACTGTCGGGTTTTGTTAGGTCTTATTTGGAAATAAAGGTGAAATTTTATGCCTGTCTATTTAGTAGGTCTCTTGTCTATTTAGTAGGTCTCTTAGTGGTTAGTCGGACAAGAATGTGGTTCTGACCCCATTTATTTTGGGTAAAAAAAAATGGGGTCAGAACTTTCGTTCTGGCCCCATTTTCTATTCGAGTAATATTTACTCTTCAGTTGCTTCTACTACTTCTTCTTCAGCTTCAACAACTGGACGGTCAACTAGCTCAACATATGCCATTGGGGCATTGTCGCCAGCACGGAAACCACATTTTAAAATGCGAGTGTAACCGCCTGGGCGTGCTTCGTAACGAGGACCAAGCTCGTTAAACAGTTTACCTACGACCTCTTTATCACCTGTACGGGCAAAAGCTAGACGGCGATTTGCAACGCTGTCTTCTTTAGCCATAGTGATTAGTGGCTCGATTACGCGACGTAATTCTTTCGCTTTTGGTAACGTAGTTTTGATCACTTCGTGCTTGACCAAAGAACCGGCCATGTTTTTGAACATAGCTTGACGATGGCTGCTGTTGCGATTCAACTGACGACCACTCTTACGATGGCGCATAGTTTTATCCTTCTCTACAAATCAGTTTGATAAAAACCTGATTAATCTTTTTCAGCGATGCTCTCTGGCGGCCAGTTTTCTAGGCGCATGCCTAGAGACAAACCACGAGATGCTAGAACATCTTTGATTTCAGTTAGCGATTTCTTACCAAGGTTAGGCGTTTTAAGTAGCTCAACCTCAGTGCGCTGTACCAGGTCACCAATGTACTGGATAGCTTCTGCTTTTAAGCAGTTAGCAGAACGTACTGTTAACTCTAGGTCATCAACTGGGCGAAGTAGAATCGGATCGAATTCCGGCTTCTCTTCTTTCGCTTCCGGCTCAGATACATCACGTAAGTCTACGAATGCATCAAGCTGTTCAGCAAGAATGGTAGCAGAACGGCGGATCGCTTCTTCAGGATCTAAAGTGCCGTTAGTTTCCATGTCGATGATTAGTTTGTCTAAGTCTGTGCGTTGTTCAACACGGGCAGACTCAACAGTGTACGCAATACGTTCTACTGGGCTGTATGAAGCATCAACTAACAAACGACCAATTGGACGATCATCTTCTTCAGAGGAGCGACGGGTAGAAGCTGGTACATAACCACGACCCATTTCTACTTTAACGCGCATGCTGATTTCAGCTTCGCCTGTCAAAGTACAAATTAAGTGGTCAGGGTTAACAATTTCTACGTCGCCATCATGCTGAATATCACCAGCAACAACAGGGCCAGCGCCAGATTTCACTAGAGTTAGGGTTGCCTCAGTTTTACCTTCAAGGCGAACCGCTAAACCTTTAAGATTTAGCAAGATTTCGATAACGTCTTCTTGTACACCTTCTTTGGTGCTGTACTCGTGAAGAACGCCATCTATTTCTACCTCGGTAACTGCACATCCTGGCATAGATGACAGTAATATACGACGTAGGGCGTTACCTAGAGTGTGGCCAAAGCCGCGCTCTAGTGGTTCCAAAGTTACTTTGGCACGAGTAGGAGAAACGTTTTCGATCTCTACTAATCTCGGTTTTAGGAATTCAGTCACAGAACCCACAATGCTTCCTCTTTAGTTGGCTTTACTTAGAGTAAAGTTCGACGATCAACTGTTCGTTAATTTCAGCAGACAAATCAGTTCTTTCTGGAACGCGCTTGAAAGTGCCTTCCATTTTCGTGCTGTCTACTTCAATCCAGGTTGGCTTCTCACGTTGGTCAGCCAGTTCTAAAGCAGCAACGATACGCGCTTGCTTTTTCGCTTTCTCACGAACAGAAACCACGTCTTCGGCAGAAACGTTAAACGATGGAATGTTCACAACTTGACCATTTACCATGATCGCCTTGTGGCTTACTAGCTGACGTGCTTCAGCACGTGTACTAGCAAATCCCATACGATAAACCACGTTGTCTAGACGCTGCTCTAAAAGCTGTAGCAAGTTTTCACCTGTGTTGCCTTTTAGACGCGCAGCTTCTTTATAGTAGTTGCGGAATTGCTTTTCCAGTACGCCGAACATACGACGAACTTTTTGTTTCTCACGCAGCTGAACACCGTAGTCAGACAAACGGCCACGACGGGCACCATGCTGACCAGGCGCTGTATCGATCTTACATTTAGAATCGATTGCGCGAACGCCGCTTTTAAGGAACAAGTCAGTTCCTTCGCGACGGCTAAGTTTGAGTTTTGGACCCAAATATCTTGCCATGATCTTTCTCCAACTGTCCGTCGATTAAACGCGACGTTTTTTCGGTGGACGACAACCGTTGTGAGGAATAGGTGTCACATCGGTAATATTTGTGATCTTATAACCAGTAGCGTTAAGAGCACGGATCGCAGACTCACGGCCTGGACCTGGACCTTTTACGAACACTTCTAGGTTCTTAAGACCGTATTCTTGTGCAGCTACACCTGCACGCTCAGCAGCTACCTGCGCAGCAAATGGGGTAGATTTACGTGAACCACGGAAACCTGAACCACCAGATGTCGCCCATGCTAGTGCATTGCCTTGACGGTCTGTAATAGTCACAATTGTGTTGTTGAAAGACGCATGGATATGAGCCATACCGTCTGCAACCTGACGTTTAGCGCGCTTACGCGTACTACGAGCTGGTGCTTTTGCCATAACTTACTCCCCGCTTACTTCTTAATTGGCTTACGAGGACCTTTACGGGTACGCGCATTAGTTTTAGTGCGCTGACCACGTAGAGGCAAGCTACGACGGTGGCGAATACCACGGAAGCAACCCAGGTCCATCAAACGTTTGATGCTCATAGAGACTTCACGACGTAAATCACCTTCAACAGTAAATTTCGCCACTTCGTCACGAAGCTTATCGATCGTAGCTTCGTCTAGCTCTTTGATTTTTGTATCTTCTGCAACACCAGCACCTGCACAAATGCTTTTCGCACGTGTGAGGCCTACACCATAAATCGCTTGGATAGCGACTACAGCATGCTTGTGCTCAGGAATGTTAATGCCAGCGATACGGGCCATTAACAGCACTCCTCTTGTTTATTTGTCGACGACCTAAAAAGCCCGATAGGATACTCATCCGTCGACCAAATTGCAAATAAAGGTTCAAAACACCTATAAACAAAACTAGCAGAACCCGATAAGTATGCTCCGGATTCTGCTTAGTAGCTTTGCAAGTATTCTGTACCGCTTAGATTAACCTTGCCTTTGCTTATGCTTTGGCTCTGTACAAATTACACGCACAACGCCGTTGCGCTTGATAACTTTACAGTTACGGCAAATCTTTTTAACTGATGCACGAACTTTCATTACATCACTCCCCTATCTTTAATATTAAGGGGCTAACTTAACGGCCGTAGCCTTTAAGATTAGCTTTCTTCAGAACAGACTCATATTGACTACTCATCAAATGCGTCTGCACCTGTGCCATAAAGTCCATGATAACCACTACTATGATTAGAAGCGACGTACCACCGAAGTAGAACGGAACATTCCAGGCAATTAGCATGAATTCAGGCACCAAACAAATAAAGGTTATGTATAGTGCGCCAGCCAGTGTGAGGCGAGTCATTACCTTATCAATATAACGCGATGTTTGTTCACCCGGGCGGATGCCAGGGATAAACGCACCAGACTTTTTCAAGTTATCTGCTGTATCACGCGGGTTGAAAACCAACGCCGTGTAGAAGAAGCAGAAAAAGATAATAGCTGCTGCATATAACATTACGTACAGCGGTTGTCCTGGAGATAGCATTAACGCTACATCCTGCAACCATGCTGTTGATTCATTTTGTCCAAACCATCCTGCGATAGTTCCCGGGAACAAAATAATGCTGGAAGCAAAGATTGGTGGAATTACACCAGCAATGTTGACCTTCAGCGGTAAATGCGTGCTCTGCGCTGCAAAAACCTGACGGCCTTGCTGACGTTTCGCGTAGTTTACCACAATTCTGCGTTGTCCGCGCTCAACAAATACCACAAGGTATGTAAGTGCAATAACAATCACAGCAATCAACAGGAGGAATAACAAATTAATGTCGCCCTGCCTTGCTTGCTCTGCCGTTTGACCGATTGCTGTAGGTAAACCCGCAACAATACCAGCAAAAATCAAGATAGAAATACCGTTACCGATACCTCGTTCAGTAATTTGCTCACCCAACCACATAAGGAACATAGTTCCTGTGACCAAGCTCACTACCGCTGTAAAGTAGAATCCGAAGCCAGGGTTCAATACCAATCCATTAATTAGGTTTGGCAGGCCAGTCGATATTCCTATCGACTGGAAAATAGCAAGTACAAGCGTTAGATAACGCGTGTACTGACTGATTTTACGACGGCCTGCTTCGCCTTCTTTTTTAAGCTCTACCATCGGTGGGTGAACCACCGAGAGCAACTGCATAATAATGGATGCAGTAATGTATGGCATAATGCCCAAAGCCAGAACGGATGCACGCTCAAGCGCACCACCAGAGAACATGTTAAACATTTCTACAATGGTGCCTTTCTGTTGCTCGAACAAGTCAGCAAGTACAGCTGGATCGATGCCCGGAATAGGAACATAAGAACCCAATCTGAAAACAACAATCGCACCAAGTACGAACAACAATCTTGCTTTAAGCTCACTCAAGCCGCTTTTAGCGCCTGAATCCAATCCTGGTTTAGCCATCTAGCTTATTCCTCTACTTTACCGCCAGCAGCTTCAATCGCTTCTTTAGCGCCTTTAGTAACCTTTAAACCGCTTACTGTAACAGCACGTGATAACTCACCGCTCTTAACTACTTTTACAAACAACATTTCTTTCTTAACAAGACCTGCTGCTTTCAAAGTTTCAAGAGAAACTGTATCACCGTCTACTTTTGCGATTTCTGCAAGTGTTACTTGATCAGTAACAAAGCTCTTGCGTGAAGTGAAACCGAATTTCGGAAGACGACGCTGTAAAGGCATCTGACCACCTTCGAACCCTGGCTTAACGCGGCCACCTGAACGGCTTTTTTGACCTTTGTGGCCTACACCACTCGTTTTACCAAGACCTGAGCCGATGCCTCGACCAGTACGCTTACCAGATTTATGAGCCCCTGGTGCAGGAGCAATAGTATTTAAACGCATGTTCTTACTCCTCCACTATCTCGACCATGTAATGTACACGGTGGACCATGCCACGTACGGCTGGGGTATCTTCCAGTTCACGAACATGGTTGATCTTACGAAGACCTAAGCCTTTAAGCGTAGCTTTGTGCTTAGGCAGTCTGCCGATAGCACTTTTAGTTTGCTTTACTTTAATCGTTGCCATGTCTGATTACCCCAAAATTTCATCTACAGACAATCCACGTTTCGCAGCAACTTTCGCTGGAGAATTCATCTCTGTCAGCGCGTTGATTGTTGCACGAACAACGTTGATTGGGTTTGTAGAGCCGTAACATTTTGAAAGTACGTTTTGTACGCCAGCTACTTCAAGTACTGCACGCATTGCACCGCCGGCGATGATACCGGTACCTTCTGATGCAGGCTGCATGTAAACTTTAGAGCCAGAGTGACGACCTTTAATAGGGTGCTGTAACGTATTGCCATTTAGGTCAACGTCAACCATGTTGCGACGTGCCTTTTCCATAGCTTTCTGGATTGCAGCAGGAACTTCACGTGCCTTACCATAACCGAAACCTACGCGACCGTTACCGTCACCCACTACTGTCAATGCAGTGAAACTAAAGATTCGACCACCTTTAACCACTTTAGATACGCGGTTAACGGCAATCAATTTCTCTAACAGTTCACCGTTCTGAACGTCTTGTTTAGCCATTATAAACTCCTAGAACTGAAGACCAGCTTCGCGAGCTGCATCAGCTAATGCTTTAACGCGACCGTGGTATTGGAAGCCACTACGATCGAAAGCCACTGCTTTAATGCCTTTCTCAATAGCGCGCTCTGCGATTGCTTTTCCGACTACCGTCGCTGCTTCAGCGTTACCTGTAGATTTAAGATCTTTCGCAAGATCTTTTTCAACAGTTGAAGCCGCCGCTAATACTTCAGAACCGCACGGGGCGATAAGCTGAGCGTATATGTGGCGAGGTGTGCGGTTAATAACCAAGCGATGCGCGGCCAGTTCACGAATTTTTGCTCGTGCGCGAGTTGCGCGACGAATGCGAGCTGTTTTCTTATCCATCGTATCACCCACCTACTTTTTCTTAGCTTCTTTACGACGTACATGTTCGTCAGCGTAACGTACACCTTTGCCTTTGTAAGGCTCTGGTGGACGGTAACCACGAATGTTCGCCGCAACCTGTCCTACCATCTGCTTATCGGCGCCTTTGACGACGATTTCAGTTTGGCTAGGAGTTTCAACGGTAATGCCTTCAGGCATTTCGTATACTACAGGATGAGAGAAACCTAGCGTTAGGTTAAGTTTGCTACCTTGTGCTTGCGCACGGTAACCAACACCATTTAGCTGAAGCTTTTTCTCAAAACCTTGCGTAACACCTTGAACCATTGCGTTAAGAAGCGAGCGAACAGTACCAGCCTGTGCCCAATTGTTAGCGAAACCTTCACGAGGAAGTGCTTTCAATTGGTTCTCTTCTTGTACAACTTCAACAGCGTCGTTAAAAACGCGGCTCAATGTGCCTTTACTACCTTTTACAGTAACTTCTTGACCAGAGATAGATATTTCTACGCCTGAAACCAAGTCTACTGGGGCTTTTGCTATACGTGACATTTCAACTCCTCCGTTATGCTACATAACCGATGATCTCACCGCCCATGCCAGCGTTACGCGCTGCACGGTCAGTCATCACACCTTTTGAAGTCGACACGATAGCGATACCCAAGCCACCCATAACCTTTGGAAGCTCATCTTTTTTCTTATAGATGCGCAGACCGGGGCGACTTACGCGCTCGATAGTGTCAATTACTTGCTTGCCTTCGAAGTACTTAAGCGTAACTTCTAAAACAGGCTTAACGTCACCTGATGCAGCAAAGTCTGTGATATAACCTTCTGACTTCAACACTTCGCATATAGAAACGCGAACTTTTGAAGAAGGCATAGTTACAGAAACTTTCTGAGCCATCTGGCCGTTACGGATGCGTGTGAACATATCCGCGATAGGATCTTGCATACTCATTATCAGCTACTCCTTACCAACTGGCTTTCTTAAGGCCAGGGACTTCACCGCGCATCGCTGCTTCGCGAAGCTTAATACGGCTAAGGCCGAATTTGCGTAGGTAACCATGTGGACGGCCAGTTACGCGACAACGGTTACGTTGACGTGAAGAACTAGAGTCACGTGGTAATTGTTGCAGCTTCAGAACAGCGTCCCAACGCTCTTCTTCAGAAGCGTTAACATCGCTGATAATCGCTTTAAGTGCAGCGCGTTTCTCAGCATACTTAGCTACTAGCTTAGTACGCTTCGCTTCGCGTGCTTTCATTGATTCTTTTGCCATAACCCTACACCCCTACTTTTTGAATGGGAAGTTAAACGCGTCCAGCAGAGCACGTGCTTCGTCATTAGAATTCGCACTGGTAGTGATAGTAATATCCATACCGCGAACCTTATCCACTTTATCGAAATCGATTTCAGGGAAAATGATTTGCTCACGCACGCCCATGCTGTAGTTACCACGCCCGTCGAATGATTTTGGGTTCAAACCACGGAAATCGCGAATACGCGGAATAGCGATTGAAATCAAACGCTCTAGGAATTCCCACATACGCTCGCCACGTAGGGTTACTTTACAGCCAATCGGATAACCTTCACGGATTTTAAAGCCCGCTACTGATTTTCTAGCAACTGTAACAATCGGCTTCTGACCGGCGATAGCCGTCATGTCAGCTTGAGCATTCTCAAGCACCTTCTTGTCAGCAACTGCTTCACCTAAACCCATGTTTAGAGTGATTTTTTCAATCCGAGGGACTTGCATGACGCTTTTGTACCCGAACTGCTTAGCAAGTTCAGCTACTACTGTTTCTTTATAGAAATCATGCAGTTTCGCCATCGTACTCTCCAATATAATTAAACAAGTTCGCCGTTAGATTTGAAGAAACGTACTTTCTTCTCATCTTCGAAACGGAAACCAACGCGATCTGCTTTACCCGTTGCTGGGTTAACAATCGCAACATTAGAAACGTGAATAGAAGCTTCTTTCTCAACAATACCACCAGCAACACCCAATTGAGGGTTAGGCTTAGTGTGTTTCTTGACGAGATTAACGCCTTCTATAATTAAACGGTCATCAGCCATAAGCACTTTAAGGACTTTGCCTTGTTTGCCTTTGTCTTTACCCGCTAATACGACTACTTCATCATCACGACGAATTTTATTAGCCATTATCGTGACTCCTTATAGTACCTCTGGGGCCAATGAGATGATTTTCATGAAGTTTGAACTTCTCAACTCACGGGTTACCGGGCCAAAGATACGCGTACCAATTGGTTGCTTGTTTGCATTAAGCAAAACAGCCGCGTTACCGTCAAAACGAATGGATGAACCATCAGGACGACGAACGCCTTTTCTAGTACGCACCACCACTGCATTCAGTACGTCACCTTTTTTAACTTTACCGCGAGGAATTGCTTCCTTCACAGTAACTTTGATGATGTCACCGATACCTGCATAACGGCGATGCGAGCCACCAAGAACCTTAATACACTGAACCCTGCGAGCGCCGCTGTTATCTGCAACGTCCAGGTTAGTTTGCATTTGGATCATGTTAGTGCTCCGCTCTAAATTAAGACTCTCCCGAGTCGTTATTGTGCTGCTAAAAACAACTGGATATCGTTGCTTTTATGTACATACCCCCATAAAAAGGGCGCGAAACTATAACAGAATTATTAACTAAGCGATAGCGGTAAATTGAATTAATTTTAGACTGGGTGGATAAAAAAACCCCAGCTGGAAAACTGGGGTGATGATAACCACAGAGGAGGTCATCAAGCAGGAACTCAATGAGCTGCGCTACGTGAACATAGCTATCAAAACACTGCGCTTCCTATTAAAGATAATAGATATTCGAGAATATGACAGTTTTTAGCCTAATCATTTTGTACCAAAATACACTTTGGTACAAAAATAGAGACGCGTTAACTGCTCCTTTTACAATATTTCCCTTTTTACAAAGCGCAACAGCGCTAGCAAGCTTCTGCTAGCGCTGATGTGTAGATAAGCGTTTTGCGATTAAAACAGTATGTTTATTTCGTAACCCGTTGCTTTATCAGCTGGTTCAACGGTCACAATGTAGTTTTCTTCTTCTGTGAAGCCAAAAAGCGCCGTACGGTCTAACAATACTTGTTCGTCGTTGTCGTCTTCATACACTGCGATAACTTCATAAAAATCAGAAGGCAGGACTTCGGTGCTGGTTTCACCAAACTCTAAGTTATTCACTCTATACTCTGCGGTATCGATAGTTTCGTCGTGACGTACAAGGAAAATTTCAACGTCGTCATAGTCGCTAACAAGGTTAATAAAGTTAACGGTTTTATCGTAGGCCTGTGGTAAACCACTTTCTTCGAATGTCGATGCTCCTAGTTTGCCATCTTTTTCATAGATAAGTATCGCCTTACTCTCACCCTGATTTAGGGTAATCAGTTTATTGTTAAGATTAGTAATAGCACCAGAAGTGTCTTCTACCGACACACGGTAGTCACCGTAGCGAATTGCAGTAAAGTCAGAAAGCTCATCAGCAGCTAATGTAAATTCAATGTCTTCTTCGTCTGTGTTGCCACCGAAGGTAACGGTTACCGGTGTGTCTAAGTTTGTTGAATTGTAGATTCGGTATTGCGCATCGGCTTCTACATCGGTTAAACCAGATACACTTGAAGAGTTTAAAATAGTGTCTACGACAAGACCTTCTTGTATTGCGCCACTTACATCGCGAAGTGCCATTACGTATTCAGTTTCATAGATGAAATCTAAGGTTTGAGATTCAAAGATGACGTCAGTGCTGCCTGGCGCGGTAAGGTATACAGTGTATTCGCCTTCATCAAAGTCATCGCTATCGTCATCACCATCCCAATAAATTAGCTCTCCTAAGTCGTTAGGCGTAATGGTGCCAAGAAAGTTTGCTGCTTCAAAGGGGTCGCCCGCATCGCTCATGTAGAAGTCAAAAGATTCACCATCCATAGTGACTGAAATGGCGAGCAGTCTGAAGTGGTCCTCTAAGGTCTCCCGTTCATAGCTGTATTCGTTGAATGAGGGGCTATTGAAGTCGCCACTCATAACAATCATGGTTTTCTCACCTTCTTTCAAATTCACCGTTATTTCGTCTATGTATACTTCTTGATCATCTGAGTCTGTGCGAATGAACTCTAAAACAAGTTCACCGCTTTCCATTGAATACATAGAAGACGCATCACCGAATTGCGCCGAGCCAAAGCTATCTCCATCCACTTCACGCATTTCTACATTTGCACCATTAGGCGATGCGTTATAAAACTGAAGATACGCAAATTCGTAATCTGAATCGCTGCTGTCTGAGCCTCCACATGCCGCAAGGGCAAATAGCGCAACTAAACCTAGTGCTACAGTTCGATACCACGAACGGTGACCGCCACTAATGAGACAGGCATCATAAAAGCCACTAATGTGACAGGCACGGTAAAGGGAGGAGAGTGCTTGCATAAACGGTGTTTCCTTTAAATTTGTTTTTAAATAGATTAATTGGATAACAGCACAGACGGGAAAACCTGCGCCGAACGCCGTTATGGCATAAAGTTTTGAGGTAGGTTCATAGCTTTACGCTGTCTTTACAAAGCTGACAATTCACTGAAGAAAGTGACGGTGAATCTATACAAAGTTTGTGATTAGTTTGACTGTCACTTTTAAAAGGCTCAGTTTGAGGCATAAGCTTGAAGGGGTAAGCTTAAAAAGCTGTTACTGCTGAGTGTTTATTTTCACTTTTCGATAAAAAGAAAAAAGCCTGCAGAGCTGCAGGCTTTTACCTATCAATCTTATTTACATTTATTCGCTAAAGATTATTCATAAGAATAAGACAGTGTTACGTTGCTGTATCTAGAGTATGCACGTATACCGATATGCCAAGTACCTGCCGCTGGCGCGTCGAAGGTACATTCTTCGTTGTTACCATTGCGATAAGGACGGCAATCGAAATCACTCGTCTCAGGTTGAGAACCGAACTTCATATATAGGTCTGCATCGCCTGAACCACCAGCAATACTCACGGTCATTTGGCTTACACCTTCTGGGATAGTCCACGTGTAGCGGTTCCACTCGTTACGAGCCGCCGATAAACCTGGTACTTGGCCAGACACTGGCTCAACGGTAGGGCTACCACCATTGTCAGTTCCGCCGCCGTTTCCATCACAACCGTTGGTATTAAGTTGGTTGTAAGCATCAGCCAATTTCATCAAACCAAAACCATAGAAGTTATCGCGACCTGCACTGCCTTTATCCTGTGCAGTTACATTCAACGCATTTCGAATTTGGTTATTTGTACACTGAGGGAAATAGCTCCATACCAATGCTGCACCACCTGCTACGTGAGGTGTTGCCATTGATGTACCGCTAAGGGCTGCGTAGGTGTTAGTTGGATAAGTAGATTGTACCGCACTACCAGGCGCAGCAATCTCTACTTGGTCGTTATATTGACTGTAGCTGGCACGGTTTTCATTTGAATCTACCGCAGCAACTGACATAACCGCATCGTAAGACGCCGGGTAAGACTTGCCACTGTTACCATCGTTACCCGCAGCAGCCACTAGCAGCATGCCTGCATCGGTGAAGCTTTGCATAGCATCACGTTCTGTCGCTGATGCACTGCCGCCACCCAAGCTCATATTAACAACGTTTGAACCCGCATTTTCACACTGAGTAATAGCATCGATAAGATCTGACGCGTACGTCCACTGACCGTTGTCATTGAATATTTTCACAATGTGAAGGTCTACGCCAGGATACACACCTACAACACCTTCGTTATTGTCATAAGCCGCAATAGTACCAGCGACGTGGGTTCCGTGACCGTTTCCGTCGTTATACCAGTTACCCACGGCGGCATTGTTTGCATTGCCTGTTACACCGTTATTGGTATCCGGTAAGTCGGGGTGGCCCAAGTTGTATCCTGTATCGATAACACACACTTTACGCGCTGTGGTATCTGCTTGACCAAACTGGTTAGCCTGAACCATGGTGTAACCGTATGGCGTGGTTTGTGCCATAGGCTTGCGCTTCGCATCTATTTCGATACTTTCTACATTTGGGTTTTTACGCAGTTCATTTAATGCTTTACGATCGAGCTTCGCCGCCATCATGCGATGTTTTTTCAATTCTTTTTTAACTAAGCCCCCTGCACGAATAACATCATTTTTTGCAGCTTGTACGTTGAACGCTTTCTTCTGTTTACCGAATTTTAACGCTCCTTTTCCTCTTAACGACACATCGTTTGTTCCCATAAGAACTTCAGATGTCATTTCATCTTTGAATTTTACAATGTAGCGATCGCCAGGCTCTTCAAGTGAGCCAAGACCGACTTTTTTGAATCGTTTATCTAGGCGCTTATTTAAGCTTTTATTCAATTTTGAGGAGAAAGATTTTTTCTTTACTTCTACTTTTACCGGAGCATTTTCTTCAGCTATTGCGCTTTGACCAGCGAAGGCTAAAGAAACTGCGATGGCAGCAGCAGTCATACATGTGTGTTTCTTATTTTTTAAATTCAAAATTTATTTCCTGTTTATCTGTCTTGTTGTTTCAACACTTTTACTCTCGTGCTTTAGAAACTTTTGTTATGTTTTGACATACAGGTTCAACCATTACCTTATACGAAACGCCTATCCATGACTTTCAACGCAACTGCGTTGCAACGACCTACCCGCGTGTCAGTTGGCGTAAATAAAACGTATCAACACTTCATCTACAAAATCCATATTAATAGGCAAATCAGCATGTTGAGTATACAACCTCAGTCTTGATGAGTTTTTTTCATACCTATTAAACAGTAATCAAACGGAGTAAAAAAACGTCATACCCCGTCAGCCCTGCCCTATGGACAGATTCAGATTAGGAATAGATTTTTATAATTAACAATTATTTTACAACTGTAAATGTAACAAAATGTGAGCTGTGCCTTTTTGAAAGTTATTGGCAGAAACTTGAGATGGCTTAAAAGGCCCATGAGAAGGTGGTTTGGTGAATTAGGTGAGTGGAACTGGAAGGTTTATTAAATTTAGACGGGCAGTTTGCTCAATACGCGAGAGTATTTATTGAGACAGGCATAGTTAAAGACGAAAATTGTGACAGGCATAGTTAAAAATGAGAAAAGTTTTCACTTAGTCTATTTGCTAGGCACAAAACGGGCTTGAACAAATTTTTTTGAATTCTTCTTGTTGAAAATTAGAAGCGGTTGAGCAAATGAGTTTCGCTGTCGAAAAAGAAGTATGCAGCCACATTGACTGGTCTGGTATGTGGTTGGTCAATTTAGATTGAAATTATCCTAGCAAACGTCTGGCATTTGTTTGCCCGTGCACCCGTTGTTGATTTTGATTATGCGCGTACTGTTCTAAGTGCAGCACTTTTCCTGCTGCATGCTTAAATAGGGTTTCGAATTGCGTGGTTAGCGTTAACCATTTGTCACTTTCGATGTTGAGTCTTTCTAAAATGTGTAATTTGATGTTGTCTACTTTCCCTTGTTTGGCAAGGTAGATGTGTCGACTGGTTGCATCAACGGCCTGAAGATATTCAATGAGAGTAAAGGGCAAACCGGTCGATAAACCTTTTTTTGATTTACTTGAAAAAGACATGAGTCGTTTTGGGGTCTTCCCTGCCCTAGCTGCGCGTATACGATACTGTATACTAGTGTGATTGGAACTTTCTGGGGTTTTTGCCATATTTGCACGCACTGGATTTAAATCTACATAAGCCATGCAGGCCGCAAGAGCCGATTCATCTAATAGCGCTTGCGATTTAAATCGTCCCTCCCAGAAATGTCCTGTGCACTCATCTTCTTTGTTAGCAGCTCGGGCAATGTATTCATTCAGTGCCCGCATAAACCAGCTGATATCGTATAGCCGCTTTCGCCACACTTCTGCGGTACATTCAATGGTTTTAAGCTGCGCTTCACTTAGCACTTCTCGCGTAGGTAACGACAGATACTGCTGTGTAAGCAGGGTTCCCTTATACAATGTATGCCACCTCTGAAGCACTTCCGCTGTGGTCATTGATTGCGCTTTGTCCTTGTCTATATGCAGCACCAAGTGGGTATGATTACTCATGACCGCATAAGCACATACACCGATAGTGAATACCTCACTCAACACATGTATGCGATCTTCTACCCATTGGCGGCGGTGTTCAAAGCTTTTTCCATTTTCTTCCCCGCATAAAAATGCACGACGAACACAGCGTGAAATACAGTGATAATAAGGCGTATCGAATAAACTAATTTGCGACTTTCTGGTTTTAGGCATCGAGGCTGTCAAACTATGAGTTGTAATATAAACAGTTTGAGTATTCATCGAGTTTAAAGAAAGTGTATTGAAGTACAGTTTTATTACTGTTTTATGTTTGTCGCATTAATTGCTTGGGCATCGGTCTATGCCTGTCTCACTAGTTGTCACTAGTTGATGAGTACTTGGGCACAAAAAAGGGGCAATAAAGTTGCCCCTTCGTCAGTGCGCTAGGTTTCACGCGCGGTGGTGTTAGCGATGCTAACTGAGTCGCTGCCTAACAATTTCATATAAGCACACGCCAGTGGCAACCGACACGTTCAAACTAGACACACTGCCTGCCATAGGAAGCTTCACTAACTCGTCGCAGTTTTCTCTTGTGAGCCTGCGCATTCCCTTTCCTTCAGCGCCCATAACCAGAGCTGTAGGGCCCTTTAAATTAACATCGTAAAGGGTTTTATCGGTCTCACCTGCTGTACCTACAATCCAAATTCCTTTGTCTTGCATGTGCTTTAAGCTTCTCGATAAATTCGTTACTTGAATAAGCGGTATCACTTCTGCCGCACCGCACGCCACTTTGCGCACAGTGCCATTTAAGCTAGCTGATTTGTCTTTAGGTACCACAACGGCATGTACACCAGCGCCATCAGCAGTTCGTAAACACGCGCCTAAATTATGCGGGTCGGTAATTCCGTCTAGCACCAGTAAAAAAGGTTGTGACTCTTTCTCTAAAATGCGATCAAGATCGGCTTCATCAAGTACTCTTGCAGCTTTTGCTCTGGCAACTACGCCTTGGTGCTGCTCGCCGTTAACTTTGTCATCTAAGGTTTTGCGCTGACAAAACTGTACAGAAATGCCAAAACGGCGGGCTTGGTTCACAATGTTGACTAAACGCTCGTCGGTTCTACCTTTAAGCACCATAACTTCAACAACACGCTCAGGCTCGTTTTCTAATACCGACTGCATAGCATGTAAACCGTATAACCATTCTTGCTGCGCCATTTAACGCTTTCCTCTTCTGCTCGTTTTATCTGATTTACCCGCTTTAGCAGGGCTTTTTGCCCCACCCTTGGCTGATGTCTTCGCTGGGCCTTTTTCTTGCTCGGTGCCACCACCTTTATTTGATGCAGGTTTAGGGCCTCGCTTCCCTTTTCCAGCGGCTTTCTTAGAAGGTTTCGCTTTTCCCTTCTTGCCACCAGGGCTGCGCAGCATAGACTTATCGAACAATAAATCAATCTTTCTTTCATCTAAATTAACGGCAGCAACTTGTACTAAAACGGTGTCGCCCAATCTAAACTGATTGTGCCCAGACTCGCCAACTAGCGCCATTTTCACATCATCAAAATGATAGTAGTCATCATCTAATGAAGTAATGTGAACAAGCCCGTCAATGTGATATTCGGTAAGACGTATAAACAAGCCGAAATTAGTAACCGAGCTCACCACACCTTCAAAGGTATCGCCAACGTGGTCGAGCATAAATTCACATTTCAACCAATCGGCAACGTCGCGCGTCGCATCATCGGCTCTGCGCTCTGTCATAGAGCACTGTTCACCTAATTGCTCTATTTCATCAACCGTATAACTCTTACTGCCGCTTACCGACTTTTTGCCCTGCTGCTTTGCAATAATGCTTTTCAGCGCTCGGTGAACCACTAAATCTGGGTAGCGACGAATTGGAGAGGTAAAGTGCGCGTAAGCTTCAAGCGCCAGACCGAAATGACCTACGTTCTCGCCGTCATACACCGCTTGCTTCATTGAACGAAGCAGCATGGTTTGTATTAGCTCTTCATCAACGCGACCTTTGGTTTTTAGTACCACATCGGTAAACGCAGAAGGCTCTGCATCATCAACAATGCGATGAGTAATCCCTATCTCGCTAAGGTAACTCGTGAACGCGGTAAGCCTGTCGGCGTCTGGCTTGTCGTGTATGCGATATAACGCCGGTGCTTCATGCTTTTCAAGCATAAGTGCAGCGCTCACGTTCGCCATGATCATGCACTCTTCAATAAGCTTATGCGCGTCATTTCTCACAAGAGGAACAATGTTTTCTATCTTGCGCTGTGCGTTAAACACAAATTTCACTTCTTGCGTTTCAAACTCAATAGCACCGCGTTTGGCGCGAGACTTTTTAAGGCCCCGATACAAGTCGTGTAAGTTACGCAAATGAGGCACATGCGCTTCGTAGCGCTGATGCATTTCTTTGTCGCCCTGCAGAATTTTCCACACCTTGTTATAAGTAAGACGAGCATGAGAATTCATTACGGCTTCGTAAAATTGGAACTCTTCAAGAATGCCTTGCGCACTGATGGTCATTTCACACACCATGCACAAACGATCTACTTCAGGGTTAAGCGAGCACAAGCCGTTTGATAGTACTTCAGGCAGCATTGGAATAACTTGGTCAGGGAAATACACCGAGTTTCCACGCTGCTGCGCTTCATCATCAAGGGCTGAGCCTGTTTTGACATAGTGGCTCACATCGGCAATGGCTACCCATAGCTGCCAGCCGCCATCGTCTAGCGGCTCACAATATACTGCGTCATCGAAGTCTCTGGCATCTTCACCATCAATCGTTACCAACGGTAATTGACGTAAATCTACCCGTCCCGCTTTGGCATCATCAGGCACTTGGTCGGTAAGGTGTGATACTTGTTTAGTCACGCCCTTCGGCCACTGGTGTGGAATATCAAATGTGCGCAGGGCCATCTCAATTTCCATACCTGGCGCCATATGCTCTCCAAGTACTTCAACAACTTTACCTACTGGGCTCATTTTTCTGCGCGGGCGCTGAGAAAGCTCTACAACCACAACTTGCCCCATTCGAGCACCGTTGGTGCTTTCCGGCGGAATAACAATTTCGTGCTGAAGGCGACTGTCGTCTGGCACTACCATGCCAAAGCCTTGCTCTACAAAGTAGCGCCCAACAATGGGCTCTTCTCTTGGCTCTATCACTTGTGTAATAAAGGCTTCTTTGCGGCCTCTGCGGTCGGTGCCGCTCACTCTGGCTTCTACAATATCATCATGCAGGAACATGCTCATTTGCCCTGCACTTACGAATAAGTCGCCGCTTTTATCTTCAGGGCGCAAGAAACCAAAACCGTCGCGGTGACCAATTAGTCGGCCTTTAAATATTTCATCACGGTTTTGAAGAATGTACTTTTTCTGACGCGTAAACTGTACCTGCCCCTCGCGCTCCATGGCACGAAGTCGTCGTTGAATACCAATGCGGGCATCTTCGTTTTCAGCATTTACTTCGGCGCAAATATCAAGAAATGACAAGGGTTTGTCATGCTCTTTCAATATGCTCATCAAATGTTCTCGGCTAGCTACCGGGTTTTCGTACTTTTCTTTCTCGCGCTGATAATGCGGGTCGTCACTCATGTATTTGTAAATTACCTTTTGTTTATTTGGTTTTGTTTTTCAATATCATTTCTAAAAAGCGGATATTTCAATTGGCTTTGCGTGATTGCATAGTGTGTAAATTCATTCCCGAAACTACTTTGCTGTTATGGCATCACTGCAAACTGTTCGCCATTTGGTTGTTTGATGCACAGTATAACAGTATTTATCACAAAAATATTGCGCTCAAGTGACAGCCAGAAACGGCGTAAATGCGTAAGTTGACTCGACTCATTATTTTTCTTACAAAATAATGAGCGGTCTCTCGCCTCGTTTGATTAGTTCATTGTCTACAGGTGACGCCTTCATATCACAAAAGCGCAATTTATCATGCCTGTCTTATTTCTTTTCATCTCTTGTCATTATGCCTGTCTCATTAGTTGCGTTGGCTAATTTTTATGACTGTCTTAATAGTATTTTTTTACAATGAATACTCAAGCTTGGCTTTAGTAGTGCAAAATATTGATAAAAAAGTGACACCTTCATGTCATATAGCTCCTGTATAAAAATAAGCGTTAACATGTCGAGATGTGTGTTTGTAAACATTAACGCTTCCGAGAATTTATGCTTAGAAGCGACAGTGCTCTGGGGCACTGGCACTTTATAGCGTTGAAACCTAGCGTTATTTCCGAAATATAAACGCGGCATCGCTATATCACTTACTCTTTTTGGAAAACCAGGCACCATGGATAGAAGAAAATTTATTGCATTATCATCAGTTGCTGGCGTGAGCATGGCAATATCAAGTGGACTAGCGGGGTGCGTTTCAAACGCTCGCCCATCAAGTAATGCCACTTTTACACATGGCGTGGCCAGTGGCGATCCGTTACAAAGCGCGGTTATTATCTGGACGCGGGCAGTTCCAGCAGATAATGCCGCTAAAGCCGATATTATTTGGGAGATAGCCAGCGACAAAACGTTCAAAAGTATTGTGGCCAGCGACAGAGTATCCGCAAAAGCATCTCAAGATTACACCGTTAAAGTTGACGTAAAAGGCCTATCCCCTGACAGCCAATATTATTATCGCTTTCGAAGCGCTGACAGCGTAAGTGCTATCGGTGAAACCCGAACTCTACCCTCCAATGATGTCAGTGAAGTGACTTTTGGAGTATTTTCTTGCTCTAATTATCCAGCAGGCTTTTTCACGCCTTACATGGAGGCGGCCAAGAATTCAAACATAGACTACGTGCTTCACTTGGGCGACTACATCTATGAATACGACGGCGAAGGATATGCCACAGAAAACGCAAAACAAATTGGCCGTACATTTGAACCTGATAATGACACCGAGCTCTTTACCCTTGCCGATTATCGCCGCCGCTATGCGCTTTATCGAACAGATGAAGGGTTGCTCGCGCTGCATCAAAACAAACCCTTTATTGTAGTATGGGACGACCATGAAGTATCGAACGATACTTATAAAGATGGCGCTCAAAATCATCAGGATGATGAAGGCGACTTTTTCAACCGTCGCGCTGCAGCGATACAAGCCTACTACGAGTGGCTACCAATAAGACCCACCTTTGGTGAGGCGCGCATGGAAATTTATCGACAATTCACATTTGGCAAGCTGCTCGACCTGTACATGTTAGACACGCGGGTACTCGCTCGCGATAAGCAGCTTGAATATGCTCATTACCGAGACAAAGATACTAAGGCGTTCAACCAAACGGCGTTTACTAAAGATATAAGCAACCCGCAGCGAGGTCTGCTTGGCGACGCGCAGCGTAAATGGCTGAACGAGGCAATGAGAAACAGCAGTGCAAAATGGCAGGTGTTAGGCCAACAGCTTTTAATGGGTCGCATGCTGTTTCCGGTGTCTATATTTAATGGCGTGCCGCGGGAGCAAATTCCGGCTCACGTTAGCAATCTTGCCGAGATAAAGCGTAAACAGCAGCGCGGAGAAACGCTTAGCGAAAAAGAGTTGCAGCTAGTGGCCTCGGTCATGCCATACAATCTTGATGCGTGGGATGGCTACCCTGTTGAGCGGGAGCGTTTACTAATGCAACTAAAACAGCTTAATAAGCCAGTCATAGCCCTAGCTGGAGACACTCACAACGCGTGGCATAATACCCTCACTCTCGCTGATGGAACAAAAGTCGCCGTTGAGCTTGCGACTCCAGGAGTTTCCTCGCCAGGGATGGAAAACTATTTATCTATGGATAATAAAGCAGCCGAGGCAATGGCGAAGGATTTACCCATGCTTATTGACGACCTTCAATACTGCAATCTTCATCAGCGCGGATTTCTAACACTAAACGTTACCAATGAAGAAGCAAATGCGACATGGTATTTTGTCGATGACATTTTGACTAAAGACGGAAAAGTAAGCCAAACACATTCCATAACTCTTAAGGCTTAGCAGTAAGGTTTTATAGTTTTGGGCGTGAGAATAAAAAAGGGGCAGAGTGAAAGCTCAGCCCTTTTTTGGTGTTACTTTTGTGACGCGTATTTAATTGGGATCTGACCCTATTTATTGTTTTTAGAACTCGTAGTATACGCGTACGCCGGCTATTCTGGGCATGCCGCGAACATTGGTAGGAATACCAAGGCCGCCACCGGTGTTACCAGCATCAATCAAATACTCTTTATCGAACAGGTTATTTACGTACAGCTCGTAGGCAAATTGGCTGTCTTTTTTATTCAACTTAAAAGAGACGTCGGTGAGTGAATACGTATCTTGTGACGAACCAGGATAATTACTGCTTTCAAAAAACACGGTAGACTGAAAGCTCGTTAACCAATTCACATCAAGGGTCCAAGCATCTACGTAAAACAACTTGTTGATGTTAAACGCACCGCTTACCTCTGGTGCTAAACGAAACTTGTTACCGCCATATTCGAAGGGTGAGCCATCTGCCGTGTCATTAGCAAACTCGGCATCAAGAAATCCTAAGCTACCTGTTAGGGTTAAGGTGTCGCTGTAATTATAAACCGCCATTCCCTCAATACCCGACATCGACGAGTCACCTACAGTCACGGTAATCGATTGCAACGTTTCAGGGTCGGTAAAACTTTGCTGATAATTACTGTATTCATAGGTAAACATGGCACCGGTAAACATAAAGTTGGCACTTTGATATTTAACACCAACATCAAAACTATCCACTATCTCTGCATCGGTAATATTTACCCCACCAGCATTGGCATCTACTACAGGAGAGCGTCGGCCTCGCGCGTAACTTGCGTACACATTCCAGTTATTTTGAATATCGTAACTTACTGCAAAACGAGGAAGGGTATCGCTAAAATCGCCCTCACCTTCAAACGTAAATGGCCCATTCGCAGTGGCAAAGGTATTGCGCGTGAAGCGAGTTTCATCAATGTAACGCATACCCGCTGTAACATTTAATTCATCGGTAACAAAGTAAGAAAACTCAGCAACGTACGACTTAATATCTAATTCAGCCTCGAAAACAAACGGCCCCTGAATAACAGTAGAAGGTAAGTCGGGATTGGAAATTGGCGTACCATCTGCGTTAAACAACGCCGATACCAGCTGGCTGCGAAGGGCTTGTATTTGCTCAAGCGTTGCGTCGGTAGCAATATTTTGGTTAAGTGGAATATCCGACGACGCTTCTAGCTGAGCCTTTACCGCATCGAATGTACCGCGAACAAATGGGTCCACCATGATGTAGTAAGGCAAAATTGAATCATCCTGCATAATAGATGCCCCCACAAACCCAGTTAGCCTGTCACCCGAGTTGTAAACTAGGCGCATGGAGCCGCCTTTTAGTGTGGCATCGTTATCAAAATACGCATCTTGAATTCGAAGCGCTGAACCATCAGCGTCAAAACCTTCGCTTACTTCAACATCCTTGTAAAAGCCATCTGCATGAAAGCGCAGCGTGTCGTTGATGTCATAGTTAACTGTAAGATCATAAGCGTACAAAGAACGCTCAATACCCAGTTCACTCCCCATGCTAAATTCAGCCGCAGTGTAGGGGCTAGTATCGCCATTTTTAGGCGCGATAGAGCCAGATTTAAACGCAATACCTGGTTGGTCATTGTATTCCATTGAAGCACGGGCAATAATTTCCAGTTGGTCATAATCAGCCTTCCATGTAGCGCGCAACGCCTGAACCGACACCCCTTGTAAATCTTCACCGCTACAAGGCACACTATTACCTAAATGGTCGATGACATCAGCTTTGCCATAAAATGCTTCATCACTACAGGCTTTATTTTCAACGATGCCATCCATTTCCCGGTACAGTCCTGCAATTCGAAAACTATGGTTTTCGTTTACTGGTTTGTTGTACATAAAGTCGAGCTCTCTTCCCTGCTCGCTGTTATAACCAAGCTGTACCTTACCTTCCTCTGTGTCGGTGGGTAGCTGAGAGTGAATGCTAATAGCACCATTTGCAGCGGCGACACCGAAAAGGGTTGGCTGTGGCCCTTTAAGCACTTCAACTCGCGCAATATCGTAAAGCGCAACACTCGACACGGTCTTTTTGCTGATATCAAAACCGTCTTGGTATACTGAAATTCGCGGTGTTGCTGAAACCGCTGACACGTCATCTGTCACGCCGCGAATATTGAAAGATGGCAAACTTACCGCTTGCTCTTGAATTTGAACGTTAGGAAGGATGCGAGATAAATCGTCGAGTTCCATTATGTTGGTGCGTTCTAAAAACTCACTGCCGATAACATCCATGGTTACCGGTACGTCCATTACCGATTGCTCACGCATTTGGGCAGTCACGGTAATTTCTTCTATATAGTCGTAAGTATCATCTGACGTGTCTGGTGCCACAACACTCGACTCTTGTGCATTTGCTGACGCAAAAGCGGTTGCAGAGAGCGCGCATAAAACTGCGCGGGCTAACAATGAGCGGGGGTACATAGTTCATTCCTTTATGTGTGCAAGCTTTGTGTTTTTTGATTTCAGCGCTTATGAGTAAGATGATTGATTTTTCTGCGCTGGCGTTCATGAAGGTAGAGTGGATTTGAGACGTTTCGATGACACATACATGAAAGATAAAAGGCAGTTCTATGACAGTGTCTTTAACCATAAACTTTTGTAATTTATGTACATTATCATCTTGTATAGTAGTGCTATAAAAAGCATGCTAGTCTGATAATAAGAATTATTCTCAGACGATTGTGCGAGCATTTAAAGCGTATTTACGTTTTACTAGGCTCAGTGAATTTACAGTAAAACCATTACCATGTTGAAGGAGAAAACAATGAAAAAAGCGATAATGCTACTAACCGCGGTTGGCGCGGCCACATTGCTAAGCGCATGTAGTGCAGAGCACGGTACTACTATGTGTACAACAGCCCCTCAGGCAGATTGGCAAAACCAAGAAGCCTTTCAAGCACAACTTGTTGCGCAAGGCTATAAAATCAATGAGTTCAAAGTAACCGATGGCAACTGCTACGAAATCTATGGCTTCAACAAAGATGAAAACAAGGTAGAAATTTATTTCAACCCTGTAGATGGCAGCATCGTTAAAGAAGAAAGCCACTAACCTTAAAGTCAAATACGTTGTAAGGTTTATGTAAAAGCGCCACAATTATTATTGCGGCGCTTTTTTGTTTTCGACGCCGTGCAAACAAGCGAAGGCAAATGGTATGACAGAGCGCACAACACAAGCTGTGAAAAAGACACCACCTGTAAATAACCACCGCAGTAATAACCACCCGGGAAATAACCACCAAAGCAATAATCTACAAGACATTAGTATTTGGGATGGTGTCGTAAGGCTATGCCACTGGGGCTTGGTTATTTGCTTTATCACGAATTACTTTATTGTTGAGCCAGGACGCCTGTATCACGAAATTGCGGGTTACAGCGCCGTGTTTTTCGTTGTCGTGCGCATCGTTTGGGGCTTCACACGCCCACCAGCAGTAAGCACCTATCAGGACAGGCATGCTTCTCATGATATTTCTCATGCCTGTCACAATACTTTTTATGACAGGCATAGCAATGAGGCTACTTCTTATGACTGTCACAATAAAAGCGACAATAAGGACCAAAGCGTTTATCAAGACTCCACTTTTTGTGGCAGTCATAATAGTAACAATATCGGCACGTCTCATGATTCTTTTTATGCCTGTCTCAATAAGGAAGCTCCTAGTGAATCGAACTACGCTAGCTTCCGTACTATTGACCTGAGTAGCCAAGCCTTTAAAGAACATCTACAGCACTTAAAACTTCGTAATGTGCCTGTCCAAACAGGGCACAATCCCTTTGGTTGGCTCATGATATTTGCGGTTATAGGTTTGTTTTTTGGCCTAGGTATTAGCGGGTTTCTAATGGAGGAAATTGACGCCCTATTTGGCAATAGTACGTTGGAATGGATCCACAGCATATTTGCTGATGTGTTATATGCGTGTGTATTGGTCCATATTGCAGCGGTGTTTTTTGTGCAATATAGAGGGCGCGTACAGTTGCTGCGCCCTATGATAACGGGCTTACGGCGAAACTTGTCTCGAGATGATAAGCCTTAGGGTGTATTGACCTTTGCTGAGCATTTTCGTCACGGTCTTTGTGGTGTTTAGCCAAAATAAATAGCTGAAAGTCTTCAGGTTAAATCGAAATCATTTAACGCGTTATATACAGCACGCCGGCGCTGCCCAAAGGGAACTGAATTCCTACAGTAAGGGTTAACGTGCCCTAGCTATCCATAGGCCGTTTTGCAGCGCGAACTGCTTTGGGGTGCATTAGCGTTTCTAGTTCATCAAGGTATGATGCTATTTTTTTGTGCTGGGCTTTGTCGTTAGTAATGGCGTTATGCAGCCAGTGGTAGGCATCTTCGTAATCATATGGGCTACCGTAGCCGGCGAGGAACAGCTCTACTAACTGAATTTGCGCCTTTAAATTCTTAAGTGCTGACGCTTCTCGTAAGTAAACAACGGCTCGCTCTTTATCTTCTTGTACTAGTGTTCCGTTTGCGTAATATCGGCCTAGCTGTTCTAGCGCCGCGGGCAATCCCTGGTTCGCCGCATCTTCTATGTAGCCAATACCTCGTGCAGGCTCCTCATCAACGCACACTCCCCACGCCAGCATGTCACCCCAAAGAAACTGATAGGCTGGTACTTTTAGCACTTCAGCTCGCGCTTCAATGTCTTGGACCAGCTGACAGCGATCGGCCAGCACTTTATCTAAATGCGTGTTCGCATTTATCATTTCAATAAGCGCATCTTGACTGTAAAGCTGAACAGCACGTATCTCTTCTATGGTTTCGCCTTCCAATGCATGAACACGCACAGAAAAACTAAACAGTAAAAAAGTGATCGCGATAGTGGTAAGAGAATATGGTTTCATAATTACGGGTTCTAACAAAAGATAAAGCAAGCGTAGTTAAGTTATCGTCCAAGTATAGAATATCTTAACTACATTGCTTACTTCTTTGAGGTCAACACACTTTCCTAGCAACCTAGTTTAATGGCCGCCTTTGGTGGAACATAAAGCAGACTGAATATGACGGGCGTGATCAGCTAGATCAATACCTAAATCGGTAAGGTAACCTCCATCAGGCAAAGTAATAAGTCCTTTTGAGTATAATCGAGAGGCGGCGTTAACCATGGTTTGACTTGCGTCGTGGTGAATTTTTAAACCTTGTAGCAGGCTATTGTCGGGAAATTTGAGTAGTAAATTTAACTCGTCGAGCATGTCCTGATCGAATGTTGTCATACAACCACCTTAGGCAAAGGATTGAAAGTTATAGCGCTTATGTTTCTCTATTAGTTATAGCGCCATTTCCTATATCACACACAATTAATCGCACTGTCCAGATCATTTTCTCGAAAATAGCCACTATTGAACCTTTAATCTGGATTTCACACTGCGAACTGATCGGACTTTACCGCTAAATAGTATACTCTTGCCATAACATGAGTTCGTGGATGTGCAGCCCCAATGAAGTATAAAGATTTACGCGACTTTATTCGCCAACTAGAAAGCAAAGGCGAATTGGTTCGCATTAGCCAGCCGATTGATACCGACCTTGAAATGACTGAAATTGCCGACCGCACCCTACGTGCCGGCGGTCCTGCGCTTCTTTTTGAGAACCCCAAAAATCATTCTATGCCTGTCTTGGCAAACCTGTTTGGTACACCTCAGCGTGTTGCCATGGGTATGGGTCAAGACTCGGTAGAAGCGTTAAGAGAAGTGGGTAAACTTCTAGCCTATTTGAAAGAGCCTGAGCCACCAAAAGGATTGAAAGATCTGTGGTCAAAACTTCCCGTGTTTAAGCAAGTACTTAACATGCCCGCCAAGGTGGTTAGAAAAGCGCCTTGTCAGGAAGTGGTGCTAACAGGCGATGATGTAGACTTATCAAAAATTCCCGTTCAGCGCTGCTGGCCAGGCGATGCCGCGCCATTGGTGACGTGGGGGCTCAGCGTAACTCGCGGGCCGCACAAGAAACGTCAGAACCTAGGCATATATCGTCAGCAGGTTATTGCCAAGAATAAACTCATCATGCGTTGGTTATCTCATCGCGGCGGTGCGCTAGATTTTCGTGAGTGGTGCCAAACTCACCCCGGCGAACCTTACCCAGTGTCAGTGGCATTAGGTGCCGATCCTGCTACTATTTTAGGTGCTGTTACGCCGGTGCCCGACACGCTATCTGAATATGCATTTGCCGGGTTGTTGCGAGGTGATAAAACGGAAGTAGTTTCTTCCATCAGTAACGACCTACAAGTACCCGCAACCGCTGAAATAGTGCTTGAGGGATATATTGCGCAAGATGAAACTGCCCCAGAAGGGCCTTATGGCGATCACACTGGCTACTATAACGAAGTAGACGAGTTTCCTGTGTTCACCGTAACGCACATAACTCACAGAAAAGACCCTATTTATCACTCTACCTACACCGGGCGTCCGCCAGACGAACCCGCCATTTTAGGCGTTGCCCTCAACGAGGTGTTTGTCCCTATTTTGCAAAAGCAGTTTCCAGAGATTGTCGATTTTTATCTGCCGCCTGAAGGATGCTCCTATCGAATGGCAGTGGTTACCATGAAAAAGCAGTATCCAGGGCATGCGAAGCGGGTAATGATGGGTGTATGGTCGTTTTTACGCCAGTTTATGTACACCAAATTTGTTATTGTATGTGACGATGACGTGAATGCGCGAGATTGGAATGATGTGATTTGGGCCATCACTACGCGTATGGATCCGGCCCGTGATACGGTATTGATAGAAAATACCCCTATCGACTATCTCGATTTTGCATCTCCAGTATCAGGGCTAGGCTCAAAAATGGGAATGGATGCGACCAACAAAATGCCCGGTGAAACCGACCGCGAATGGGGCGAGCCCATCGTTATGGATGAAGACGTTAAAAAGCGTGTTGATGATATTTGGGACGAACTTGGTATTATGAAATAATCAGGCTCAAGAGCAAAGGCAACACGCTAAACCAAAAGGTAAGAAGAGAATACATGCCACAAATTAATTGCAAGGTTGCAAGCATTACGCCTTTAACCGATGTAGTACAAAAAGTTGAGCTAACGTTACCAGAAGCAGTAGCGTTTAAAGCAGGTCAATACGCCATGGTGGTGATGGGCGAAAAAGATATGCGCCCGTTTTCTATTGCTAACCCGGCCTACGACAATAATAGAGTAGAACTTCATATTGGCGCAGAGCCAGGTAACAGCTACGCGGGTGAAGTGTTAGCGCGCATGCAGCAAGATGGAGAAATAACGCTCAGTCTTGGCCATGGCGATGCATTCTTGCAAAGCAACGGTTTACCCATGGTGCTTATTGCTGGCGGCACAGGATTTTCCTACACCTACTCTATTCTAAAAGAGCACTTACAAAGCGGCGATAAAACACCTTTAACGCTGTATTGGGGTGGTAAGCACGCCGACGACCTGTACTTAGCCGATGAGCTTAGCGCGCTAGCTGATCAAAACGACCATTTTACCTTTGTGCCTGTTGTTGAGTTTGCAAGTGACGACTGGACGGGAAGAACGGGTTGGGTACACCATGCCGCAATGGCTGATCATGCCGACTTCGGCGAGGTTCAGGTATATGTTGCTGGCCGCTTTGAAATGGCCAAGGTCGTTCGCGATGACTTCACCCAGCGCGGTTTAAAGGTAGAAAATTTGTATGGTGATGCGTTCGCCTTTATCTAAGACTTGCTACTTCTTTTAGTGTTTTGAAAGCCGACTGATTACTGTCGGCTTTTTTTTGATTCGTTCAAATTCGATAACTAACTGCTGTACACGTTTACTCCAATTGTTCCTTTCTAACGTATCCGCTATGGTTGAGTAACTCTGTTACCTAGTGTTCAGTTAAAAGCACCCTTGGAGAAAAGAATGATAAAAAATATTCCTACAACATTCAAAAGCGCGGGTCTGTCTGCGCTTTCATTAGCACTTCCTATGGCAATTGTGAGTGCCGCTGCCATTGGTAATGCTCACGCTGCAGATACCAAGCAAAAAGCAGCACTGTATGATATTGCCGCATCTATTTCACCAGAGAGAATAGAAGACGATATCACTACGCTGGTTAATTTTGGTACCCGACATACCCTATCTGAGACTGAGTCTGATACCAGAGGAATTGGCGCGGCAAGGCGCTGGATTAAATCTGAGTTTGAAGAAATTTCTGCTCAGTGCGGCGGCTGCTTAGAAGTATACTTTCAGTCTGAAACCATTAGTGGTGAAAAGCGTATTCCTAACCCTACTGAGGTAGTCAGTGTTATCGCTATTCAGCGAGGCGCTACCGACCCTGGCCGCTATGTGATCATGTCTGGCGACATTGATTCTCGCGTATCCGATGTCATGGATTTCACGTCTGACTCACCTGGTGCTAACGATAATGCATCAGGTGTAGCCGGTACGCTGGAGGCCGCACGAGTATTGTCTAAGTACGAATTTAACGGCACCATTGTCTATGCAGCGCTGGCAGGTGAAGAACAAGGCCTTTTTGGCGGACGCATAATGGCGAACCAAGCTAAGAAAGATGGCTGGCGCATAAAAGCGGTATTGAACAACGATATGATTGGCAATATTGAAGGGGTAAATGGGGTTATCAACAACACCACAGCCCGTATTTTTGCTGAAGGTACACGAGTTACTGAAACCGAAGCAGAAGCAAGACGCCGCCGTTTTACCGGTGGTGAAGTAGACTCGCCAAGCCGTAACTTAGCTCGCTACATCGACAAGGTGGCCGACCAGTATATTGAAAATCTCGATACCATGGTGGTATACCGTTTAGACAGGTTCGGTCGAGGCGGTCATCACCGCCCATTTAACGATCTTGGCTATCCGGGCATACGCATTATGGAAACCAACGAAAACTACACGCGTCAGCATCAAGACTTGCGTGAAGAAGATGGCATTAAATACGGCGATACCCTCGATGGCGTTAACTTTGAATATGCGGCCAAGTTAACTGGCTTAAACGCCGTAACCTTAGCCTCTATGGCATGGGCACCAAACCCACCTGCAAACGTGTCGATAAAAGGCGCGGTTCAACCTTCTACAACCTTGATGTGGGACGCCTTAAACGAGGCACAAAACCCACAGTTAAAAGGGTATAAAGTATATTGGCGTCATACTGACGCGCCGCAGTGGGAATACAGCAAATTTGTTGGTGATGTTACTGAGGCCACCCTTGAGAATGTAGTGATTGATAATTACTTCTTCGGCGTTGCCAGTGTCAACAACGATGGCGTTGAAAGCGTGGTCGTTTATCCAGGCCCAGCCGGTAGTTTTGGTGAGTAAACTAGTCAAATAGCAACACGAGTAAAATAACAAAGCGCTGCGACTGTAATGAAGAGGCTTCATATACACCTGTATTTAAACCCCTCTTCACCAATGTGCAGCGCTTTTTTTAACCATAGCTTTTAAGCTAGCTTTTAAGTCAGCTTTTAAAAAAGCCTTTAAAACCGCCGCTTCGTGTACGCAGTGTTAATTGTCGTTAATATGGCCGCGGTGGATTAAACTTTATATCTACCCTAGAGTGTATAAAGAGGCACAATTCGCAGTATATTAGTTAAAGGGGAAAAATAACTTGCTCACAAAGCGTGTTAGTCGTTTTACGTTTACCTCCACACTCGCATGCATCTTTTGCATGTCGGCCCTCTCTCACGCAAATGCCCAATTAACTGACGAGCCAAACGAAAAGCTAAATAAAGTCACTCTTGCCGCAGCCCCTTTCGAGACTTACGTCAATGACGACGGTGAGCCTGCGAGAGTGAATGACCTGGTATCCACCGCGCTAGCGCAAAGTGGCACCGATGCTAATTTAAAAGTCATGCGTCAGGCTTTTTTGGGAAGCGCTGTTCGAGCAGGAAGGGTAGACGGTGAATATGCACTCGTTGATATGGGCCAGCAAATAGAAGGCGTAATAACATCGAACGTGTTTTTACCCCTATACCTTTATGCCGCCAGTAAAGATGCCGACGTAGAGCAAATTAAAATTTTTCAGCATTTGAAACGCAACCGCGTGGCGATAGAAAATCGATTTGCTAACACCCCGAACTTCAGATTAATTAAAGATATAAAATGGTCGCGCAACCCGTCCACCTTTGATGCATTTCGCCAACTTGCCGACGACAGAGCGCCCTATTTAATTACATCTGAATTGCTTATAAGAGAGTTTAATACCTTACTTGCAAACGATAGAGAAGAAACTCTGCACTATTCTGCAAAGCCTTTGATGAAAAGTGGGTTTCAGCTAGCGATACGCGACGACGTGCCTAATGCGCAGAAGATTATTAACAACTTCAACAATGCTGTGTCTGCCATGCAACAAAACGGGCAGTACAATAAGCTTCTTCAAATAGACTGGTTGCGTAAAGACATAAACTTCGACGGTATTGCAGATTACATTGGTCATTCTGATATTACACGCGCTTCTAGCTTACTAAAAACAGCCTATAATCTGGATTCTACACCGGTTTCTGACGATAGTGTATTTGTGATAGACGGTACCATTTTCACCTCAAAAGCCGAGGCATTTAATGCTTTGCCGAGTATTGAAGAAAACACTAGTGAAAAAAATAGTACTGAAGCAGAAAAACGCGATGCAATGAACAAGCGAATGTCCTTACTTGATGCGACGACCTACGAGACGCTATTAAGGCGCTGGTAGGTTGTTTGCTCCCTACCTTTTTTGATGCTTTAGGAAATGTCGTCGCAATAGGCTTTTTTGCGCTGCGGCTTTATGAGCTGCGACTATCTTTCACGGCTACTAAACGTGGCTTTCTCTTATAACTATCAATTGCGACAAGCACTTACTAAATGTTCAAGCTAGCAGACACTTTTTAGTGGCGCTCAAATACAGGCGCCGCGGCACTAATTAGCAATACTTAAATAAAGGCGCCGCTAATAATACAAAACAAGCGCCTCAAGCGTTATGACAACGCCCTTGGCGCATGCACCCTTTTTGCCTGCAATAGGGTTTACCCTACATATACATTTCTAAGATAGTGAGCAGCTCTTCGCCATCAACAGGTTTAGACACGTAGTTATTAAAGCCCGCTTTCAGTGCTTTTACGCGGTCAGAAGTATACGCATACGCCGTCAGCGCCACTGCATTAAGTGACGATATTTGCGAAAACTCACTAGAGCGAATTTTCAGCACCAGCCCCAGCCCGTCGAGTTCCGGCATACCAATGTCAGATAACACAAGGTCAAACGCCTCCGGCATTTCATTAATCTCTTTCCACGCAAGTAGGCCGTTTTTCACCACGTTAACTCGCGCCCCGTTAGACTCTAAAAAGAGTTTGATAAAGTCTCTGGCATCTTTTTCATCTTCGGCAACTAAAATCCGCAAACCGTTTAGTCGAAGCGAAGGAGACAAGTCGCTTATTTCGCTGTTCCTCACCTCAATAATCTCATCGAATACATTTAGCGGTGCTATGGGTAGCGATACAAAAAAGGTGGTGCCAGTATCAAGACCATCGCTTTCTGCGTAAATTTCCCCGCCGTGCATTTCAACAAGGCTTTTCACAATAGAAAGACCTAGCCCAAGCCCATTCTTGTTATGCTCGTTTTTGCCCTGATAGAAGCGCTCAAATACGTGAGAGATTTGCTCACGGGTCATGCCCTTTCCGTTGTCTTTTACTTTGAACAGGTAATTCGAATGTTCCCGTCTACCTTTAATATGAACCGTACCGCCTTTTGATGTAAATTTTAAAGCATTGCTCAACAGGTTATTGATTACCTGCTTAATACGTAAATTATCACCGAGTATTTGCGTATGTTCATCATCACAATTGATAGATAGCTGAATATTTTTGCCTGCGAATCCGGCTTCAAACGACTTAGCCACCTCTGCAATAGAATGAGTGATCTTTAACGAGTGAGTGGATAGTTTCATCGTTCCCGAGATTATCCGCGACAAGTCGAGGATATCGTTAATCAGTGCCGCTTGCGTAGACGCCGCGCGCTTGATAACACCTAAGGCATCTTTCATCCTATCGACGTTATCCACGTCCATCAGCGCCAGATCGGTCCAGCCTACAATCGAATTAAGTGGCGAGCGTAACTCGTGAGAAATACTGGCTAAAAACTGGTCCTTTGCTTTATCAAGCTCTTCGAGTTTGCTAATTTGTTGATCAAGAGACGATTTTAAACTCAGCGCATAGGGAATAAATAAGTGGTCAAATCCTTCAATAATTAACTTATCGTCTTCGGTCCAATCCACCGATTCATCTGCCACACTTTGTAAGTAAAGCTCGAAAGAGTTGCGCGGCGTTAATGATTTAAGCCTGTCCTGTTTCGCGGCATCACGACCAGCCCAACGAATAGTTTTGTCCCGTTGCTCCCTAAACCACACTGTGTAATAGCCTAGCTTTGCAGACACGCATGATATGTACATACCACGAATGCCGTTGAGGTTGCACGAGTCTGTCACCTGCTCTGCCAGCCTATTTAACGTAATGGACTGCTCGGAGTTAGGCGTGGCAAATTTCTCTAGCAGTTTCATTACCGTAGATTCTGAGGGGGTTTTGCCTACAAAATAATTACTTGATGGTGTTATCACCGCCATGCCGCATGAATCCGCAACCTGCAGTAATTCTTTCTCTTTCTCTCCTATCGCATCGAGCGGGTTTGAATAAGAGGTTAGCTGGTGAACAATGCTATTCAATGAACGCTGACGATTTTGGAAATGCTCCTTTTTTTCATGAAGCGTTTTTGTATGTAGCTGCCATGCATAAAGATGCCCGAGTGATTCACACACCAGGCGTTTCTTCTGATCGACATAAATAGGCTGCTTGCTATGACAAGCTATTAGGCCCCACAGCTTGCCTTCAAATACCAGAGATACCGAAAACGATGAACGCACACCCATATTTTTAAGATAGGTAATATGAGTAGGAGAAACCGAGCGCACCATAGACATAGAAAGGTCAAGTGGCGGACGCTCAGATTCTTCAATACGAGGCAACAATGGAATTGCTGCTTCGTTAACATCGAACACGCAGCGCACGCGATTCAATAAATAAAGCGCTCTGGCCTGCTGTGGGATATCTGACGCTGGAAATTTGAGGCCCTTAAACGATTTACTTCCCGATTCAGTGGCCTCTCCGATGACTTCACCACAATAGTCATCGTCGAATTGATAAACCATAACGGCATCAAACCCCACATAGTCTTGAAAATATCGCGCTATGCTATCTGCCACGTCGCTTATGGAATCGCGATCATCCACATCGGGCAGTAGTGCACGCAAGTCCATATCCATGGGTACCCACTGCTGCGCTGCTTCATAACTTAACTGTGGCGTGGGTTCTAATTCAATGACCAATAAGCCGTTAGATTCATAAGCAACGCCACTGCCTTCTTTTTCCCAGTCTTCTAGCCAGAGCGCGTTTTCTGCAAAATTCCACTGATAAGCGTGACGAACGTTGCCACCTTTTACGGCTTCAAAGATGGTTTTGAAGGTATGAGCTTCTGGGTTTGGAATGGTAAAAAGCTCAGTAATAAGCGTTTTACCTGGAACAATGTCTACTTTGAAAAGTTCGCCAATGTTACTGCTTACAACTTGAATGGTTTTATCTGCCGGATTAAGGGCTATCACGTAACCGAAACTTTGAACACTTTCGATAAGGTGAATGGGTTCGTCTGCACAATTCTCGTTTAATTGTGGCGAAGCTTGACTCATAGTGGAAACCTTTTTCTGATACGCCACTATCTAGCAAGAGATGAGGCGTCATTCAGGCGCAACATCATGAAAGCGCCTGAAAATAACTAATTCGATATGGTAAAGGTTCTAACGCCAATAATCACTTTTTCGCTTATTTTTTAATGAAAAAAGCCACGTAAGCACTAAAAACGTAGATGAACTGACTTTTCACCAAGGCTGTAAGTTAAATTCTAGACCGTTTTAAGAGTAAGCAAGCAGAAGTGCTTACAAGGCATAAGCCCGTTGTTATAAGAACGAAGGTATGTGCAGGAAGCATTGAAAACGTGCGACCTAAATAAGCAACTAAGTAAGCGCCTGCGGCAGCGCCGGATAAATGAAAAAAGCCCACCAATGCGGCCAAAAAGCCTGCTGATTTTGCTGAAAAGCTCAGCATAATAGTGACACTGCACGGCATAGCAATACCAGTAAAAAAGAAAGTGGCATAGCTGTAGGCGAGCATCATAACTAAACCGTCAAGATTTAGGAGAAATGTGAGCGCACTAATGAGTACTGACAAACTCAGTATGGCAACACTCGAAAGCCTAAACTTTAGTAAGCTAGACAACTTAGAAAGCCGAATATTGAGTATGCTACCTGCAACAAAGGCGAGAGTTGCGAGCAGTGAATAAATAGAGAAAAGCGTTTTGCTCAGCCCATGCTGCTCCATAATCATCGACGGTGCGATAGTGATGAAACAAAACACAATGCCATAGAGTAATCCGCTTGCTACGCCCATCAAGATAATCGGCGCGCTACTCTTTTTAATCAACCTGAAGGTTTCACCTAAAACGTTAGGTGAAACCGCCGGACTGTGACGGGAAATAGTCTCAGATGCGATTAAAAGAAGTAATAACGCTGCGCCCGCTATTGTTAGAACGAAATAGAAAATAGCAGACACGCCTAGTTGCTCTCCAATTACAGTACCTAGTAACGGAGCAATCGCAGGCGCAATGGCAAATGCTATGTTGGTAATAGAGAGTGATGCACTAAGTTGCTTTTCATTAAATATTTGCCTTGATAAGCCCCGTGACACTGACACTCCAACGCCTCCGCCAAGCCCTTGCACAATTCGACCTAAAAGAAAGCTGTTGTCTGAATTAGCCAATGCAACCAAAAGAGTGCCGCACATAAACACTAAAATTCCACATAACAGAAAAAAACGTTTATTTATGTAATCGCAGAGAATACCAGACAGTAACTGTGAACCTGAAAAAGCAATAAGAAAGATAGCCACACTTTTTTCAATAAGGCTAACGTTACTGTTGTAGGTATGGGCTAGATCGTGAAAGAAAGGAGTATAGATGCTAGTGGAAACCTGCCCCAGTACAGACAGTAATGTGAACGTACTTATTACCAAGTAAAAGTGGTACCGGGAAAGAGTCGATGTCATGTAGAGATACCAAAAAGCGCTGAAACGTCCTTAGTAATAGCTTACCTCTCCCGTATGACAATTTAACTATCATTCCTGTGCTATTGAGCTCGTGGGCGTAGTGAAGCGAAGCGGCGTATTTATGAAACCATATTAATGTCAAAAAAGATTGATCTGCATCAAATAGAATATTAAACTTTCAGTAATTTCTGAAACTTCAATAGGCACACAAAATGAAGATGACACCTTTGATCACATCAGCAGTAATGCACTTTGGTGAAATGGGAAGTCGATGGGGCTTTAACAGAACTGTAGGACAGATTTTGGCTCTTATTGTGTTAAACGAAGAACCTATTTCAGCACAAGAAATTGCTGATGCGCTGAATATCTCCCGCGGAAATACCAGCATGGGGTTAAAGGAACTTCAGTCGTGGAGACTCGTCAAACAGCATTTAGTACCCGGCGAACGCAAAGAGTTTTTTATTCCTGCAGGCGATATTTGGACGTTGGCCAATCGAGTTTTTGAAGAACGAAGAAAACGCGAAATAGATCCAACTCTAAGCCTACTGCGAGACCTACTGCTCGATGAGCCTGCAAATGGCACCGAAGCTGGTGCACAAAATAAGCTTAATGAAATACACGATTTATTGGAATCAATTACGGCTTGGTCTGAAGAGCTTCAAAACCTTGGACCAGAAAAACTTAATACGCTGATGAAACTCGGTTCTGGCGTAGGCCGTATGCTAGACCTTAAGGATAAGATTTTACCGGGTAAAAACAGCGTTAATTAAGGAGACGTTCTGTGGATGCATTCTTGTTGTCTCGATTACAGTTTGCTTTAAATATCAGTTTTCATATTCTATTTCCCACCATTACCATGGCTATGGGATGGTTTCTTTTCTACTTTAAAATGCGCTCTAACATATCTGGTCACCCTGTATGGATGCGTATGTACCGATTTTGGGTACGGGTTTTCGCGCTAAGCTTCGCCCTAGGTGTAGTAAGCGGTGTAACCATGTCTTTTCAGTTTGGCACAAACTGGCCTGGTTTTATGGAAAAAGTGGGTAATGTCGCTGGCCCATTATTGGGGTATGAAGTACTCACCGCCTTTTTCTTAGAAGCCACGTTCTTAGGTATTATGCTATTTGGTATTCGCCGAGTCCCTAATTGGCTGCATACCACTTCCACACTTATTGTCGCCCTTGGCACCACAACGTCTGCGTTTTGGATCTTAGCGCTGAATAGTTGGATGCAGACACCACAAGGGTTTGAGGTAGTTGACGGTGTGGTTTACGCCACCAATTGGAAAGAAATAATATTCAATCCGTCGTTCCCCTATCGCTTTGTGCACATGATGTTGGCATCGGGATTAACGGCAAGCTTTTTAATCGCCGGTCTATCAGCCTACAGAATGTTAAAAGGTGACGATAAACTTGCGCCCAAGCTTGCCCTTAAAACGGCTACTTACACAGCGGCCGTGCTGATACCGCTACAGATTTTTGCAGGCGACATGCATGGGCTTAACACCCTCGAGCATCAGCCGCAGAAAGTAGCCGCTATGGAAGGTCTGTGGGAAACCACTGAGGGCGCGCCGCTACTGTTGTTTGCTATACCGGATGAGGAAGGCAGAGAAAACCATTTCGAAATTCCCATTCCCTATGCAGCCAGCTTAATTCTTACCCACGAATTAAAAGGCGAGATAAAAGGCCTCAATGAGTTTGAGGGGGAGCATCCTCCAGTTGCGCCCGTATTTTATGGATTCAGGGTAATGGTAGGCATGGGCATGTTGATGCTGGCAGTGTCGTGGTTAGGCAGTATTTACTTAATGCGTAACCGTTCATTCCCGGTGTGGTTAAAACGTACTTTTGCCGGTATGGCATTTAGCGGTTGGGTAGCAACCCTTGCAGGCTGGTATGTTACAGAGATAGGCAGACAGCCTTATCTTGTTAGCGGTGTATTAAAAACGACTGACGCAGTAACACAACTACCACCCAGCAATATCGCGATATCGTTTACTCTGTACGCTGTTATCTACAGCGGGCTACTTATCGCCTACATCGGCACCCTAATGCTGATGTGTCGCCGAGCAGTTGAGATTGAAGAAATCACCACCGAGGAACGCGAGATCGCAAAAGCGAAAATGAGCCCCAATAACAACCCAGTCACGGTGTAAGGAGTCACTATGTTTGAACATGTTTCACCTGAAATGCTCGGTAATATCTATGTGGGTTTATTGGGCTTGTCGGTTTTACTTTATGCCATATTAGATGGCTACGACTTGGGTGTGGGCGTACTGATACCACCTCGCACAGAAGCCTTTAGAGACGACATGATAGCCTCTATTGGCCCATACTGGGATGCCAATGAAACCTGGTTAGTACTCGCAGTAGGTTTGTTACTTATTGCCTTCCCTGAAGCGCACAGCGAAGTACTGCAAACTCTTTATCTGCCGGCAACCTTTATGCTGCTAGGGCTTATTTTACGGGGCGTTGCCTTCGATTTTCGCGCAAAGGTAGTGCAAGTAAATAAGCGTAAATGGGACCTAGTGTTTAAGTATGGCTCTTTGCTCACTACCCTTGCCCAAGGCTACATGCTAGGTATTTACGTTACTGGCCTTCGCACCGATTTGTGGGCACAAGCGTTTGCCGTATTAGCAGCACTGGGTGTAACAGCGGCATACGCGTTTATTGGCTCGTGCTGGCTTATCTTAAAGTCGGAAGGTGAATTGCAGCAAAAAGCATATTACTGGGCAAAACGAGGGTTAGGGATATTAGCGCTGGGTATTGTGTCGGTGAGTATTGCCAATCTATCTCTGCATGAAGAGGTGCGCGACTTATGGCTATCGGCGCCGTGGGGAGTCATGCTATTTGCCATTCCGGTTACCTGCTTTGCGCTGTTAACACTCTGTGGGGTGCTGCTGAAAAAGCTTCCCCATAGTGATGGCAAAGGAGAATGGCTACCGTTCTTCATCGCATTGTTAGTCTTTCTACTTTGCTTTACCGCGTTTGCCATAAGTTATTACCCGTTCATTATTCCAGGGCAAATGATGATATCTGACGCGCTAAGTGATGCCAGTTCACTCCGGTTTTTATTAGTTGGTGTGGTGGTGGTAGTCCCTGTTATCTTGGCTTACACCGTGATGGTATACAAAATTTTCTCAGGAAAGTCAGAGAAGCTGTCTTACTACTAACTAGAGCGTGTGCTGACATAGTGAGACACTAAGGTAAAGTGAAGTAAAGAGAAGCGGAGCGAGCTTACAAGCTTCAACCTCATCAAAACGAACCAAGGGGTCTATTCGATAGGCCCCTTTTCGTTTTTGTTATATATGTTTTTGTTTTGTATGCCTAAGCGCTAAGTGCCTTGGTAGAATGTGCCTTTGTAAAATATGCCTTGGCAGTATTTGTTTTTGGAGCTATCTGTCTTTTGCGTTGAATGCCTGTTGCATGAAAGGGCTTCACACACTATAAATGTGTGAGAGGAACCGCAGTGGTATATTTAATTTGCTCCATAGCAAAACTTGAGGTGACGTCTGAAAAGGCGATACCGCTTACCAGCCGTTTATAAAAGTGGTCGAAACAGGCCATGTCGGTTACCAGCACTTTTAACAAATAATCATATTCCCCCGACATACGATAGCACTCCACCACTTCATCAAAAGAAGATGCATGCTGCGAGAAGGTCGACAACCACTTTCCATCATGATTGCCTGCTTTAACTTGCACAAACACGGTCATGGTAAGGCCCAGTGTTTGTGCCTGCAGTAACGCTACTCGTCGAGAGATAATGCCGCTTGCTTCTAACTTTTGTATTCTGCGCCAGCAAGGTGTGGAGGTTAACCCCACTTGCTCAGCTATTTGTGCAACAGGCGTTTCTGAATCTTGCTGTAAAATACTCAAGATGGTGCGATCGATAGCATCAATGTTAGTGTTTTTCATACATTACATATTGTCATTTTGTTGCTTCTCTATCTACGCCTTTAAAAGCACGATTAAAAGCTTGGCTTTATTTCGGCTTCAATCTCGGTTCTACTCTAGGCACTAATCTCGGCTCTAATCTCGGCTTTAACTTGGCTGATAAGTTAAGCGCAGTGTTAGGCCGTAGGCCACTGCAATGCTAATTACAACCACCAAGGCTGAGCAAAATTAATATTCTCTTCAGCCAACTCGTACTGATACGGCGGGGTAAATGGCGTCCAAAAACCATCGGCAAGCCCCTTATCGAGAATGGTAAATTTACCTGATTGCTCATAGTTTTTAAGCATTTTGTAATAGGCACCAACGGGTAACTGTGGGTTAGACTGGCGAAACACGACCTTGCCGCCATAAGTGTTGTACATATGCTTTTCTGCTATAAAAATCATAACTTGGCGCTTTGCAACATCGTCGCTAATGCCATCTTCACTGGCGCTACCCGCAAATTTAGTTTTAAATTTTTCTACCAACGCTGCATCAACAGCGAGGTTATTTTGTACGACGTAGTCGTCTAGCACCCCCTCAATAATACGTTCTGACAATTTTGTTAGGCTGGCAAGTGCCACCATGGCATTTTGTTCTTCACTGCTACTCGCTTGAGAGGCCATTTCAGCTAAAACCTCGTCATCTGGGGTAATATCTTTTGCAGTGATAGGCTTATCAAAAAGCGTGGCTACTACTGTCGATGGCTCATCATCACTCGACTCACTGTTTTGCGCCGATTCAGATAGAGGTTCAGAGGCTGACGGAGATCCTATTGCAGTCGCTGATTCAGCCGTTGGCGCGGATACTAGTGCAGACGCAGATCCTATTGCAGTTGCTGATGCAAGTGCTAATACAGCCCCTTCGGCAGCAGTGGCCGTACCTAAACCCAAGCCCAGACTCAATAAAGCGCCCACCGCCCTAGTTCTCCCTACACCTCTTTTGGGTCTTGTCATATTAGAGAATGAGAAAAGTTGCGAGCCAACCATACGAATAATCATAAGAATACCCTAATAACCAAATGTGAAAATATAAGCAAAATGAGGCGTTTGTCGGTTTGTTTGTACTCTAGAGATAACCAGCACAACAAAACCAACACTACTAGGTTTAGTAGAACACTTTACACAAGGAAATAGCAATACATAGCAGGCAATGCAGAGTGTGAATTTTGGTTAACGAGAGCGTTTTCTTGAGACTGGAAAATTAAGTTATGTGTTTAGCGTGGCGATTAGAACAAGCACGATTTACACAATGCCGAACAACGAGATTGCCGGTGGAAGTAAAATAAAGCGGAAAGAAAAATGGCGGTCAAATTGACCGCCATTTTTGAATTTCTTAGATAGCTTGCACGTTAGCAGCTTGAAGACCTTTTTGACCTTCTTCAACTTCAAATTCTACGCGCTGACCTTCTGGAAGAGTTTTGTAACCTTCAGAGATAATTGCACGGAAATGAACGAAAACGTCCTTGCCGCCATTATCTTGAGTAAGAAAACCATAACCTTTATCAGCGTTAAACCACTTAACGGTGCCTGTAACTTTAGACATGTCGTATAGACCTCAAATATCGTAATAAATTGCGCAAAAAAGCGCGTGTAACTGTGTTTCTGTTGGTCTTTAAATTGGCGGAGTATTGAGGCTTACTTACGAATGGACTAACAACAAACACAAATTACTGGGTAACTCGAGCAGTTTTTACTTGTAGCAACATATAGCAAATAATACAAATCTCGTCTATTTAAAGACTCTGGCAAACAGCCATTGCCACTATAACACTCTTGGGAACAATTAACATACTAATTAATGGCTTATTAACCAGATTCATAAAAAGTTCATTATTGCTTTGCCGTTATTGCCGACTATTTCGCCAAGACAAGAACCAAAAAACAGTGCCAATAACACCGCTAAATGCTGGGAAATACCACGAAATGCCGTAAATTGGCAGGATAGCGGCAAGTAGAATAAATGTACCACCAACCACACTTAAGTGAGTGGTCTGAGTAGTTCTTTTCTGCTCTTGAAGAAGCGCTGCGGACGCCTTTTGCTGCTGTAGCGGCATCCGTTTTATATGCTGTAAACTGTCGTAAAGTAAGTCTGGCATCTCGGGCAATTTTTCTGACCAAAACGGAAAGTTGGCTTTCACCTTCCCCATCATGGCAGAAAATCCAATCTGCTCTTTCATCCAGTTTTCTAAAAACGGCTTCGCGGTTTTCCATAAGTCTAACTGCGGATATAGCTGCCTTCCCAACCCTTCCACATACAGCAAAGTCTTCTGCAACAGCACCAGCTGGGGCTGCACCACCATATCGAAACGGCGGGCTGTATTGAATAGTTGCAGCAATACATTACCAAAGGAAATTTCGGCTAGGGGCTTTTGAAATATAGGCTCGCATACCGTTCTAATGGCCATTTCAAATTCATCAATGTTGGTGTCTTGAGGTACCCAACCAGAATCGGCGTGAAGTTGCGCTACTTTGCGATAGTCTCGATTAAAAAAGGCGATAAAGTTCTCGGCCAAGTAGCGCTTATCTTCTTTATTTAAGGTACCTACAATGCCGAAGTCGATAGCGATATATTTGGGGTTATCTGGGTGTTCGGTGGAAACAAAAATGTTACCCGGGTGCATGTCTGCATGAAAAAAGCTGTCGCGAAACACCTGGGTGAAAAATACTTCTACACCGCGCTCTGCTAACTTTTTTAAATTGGTATTTTGCGCAATTAACGCATCGATATTCGAAATGGGAATGCCGTAAATTCGCTCCATAACAAGCACATTATGACGACAGTAGTCACTGTAAATTTTAGGTACATACAGGGCATCAGAGCCCTCAAAGTTGGTGCCCAACTGAATACCGTTGGCCGATTCACGCAGTAAATCAAGCTCATCCACGATAGTCTTACGATACTCCACCACCACTTCAACAGGGCGCAAGCGCCTGCCATCGGGAAGCCAGCGTTGAATAATATTGGCAAAACTAAACAACAGCTCCATGTCTGCCACTATCGTATCGCGAATATCAGGGCGCAGTACTTTTACCACCACGTCTTCGTTATTTGCCTTTAATTTTGCTGCATGCACCTGCGCGATAGACGCTGATGCTAAAGGCTCTTCTTCAAATTCACTAAACAGTTCGCTCAGTTCGCTTAGGCCTAAAGAGGACTTGATTATTGCCTGGGCCGCTTGTGAAGGAAAAGGCGGCACTTTATCTTGTAACCGCGCCAGTTCATTGGCAATAGAAGGCGCAAGCAAGTCTCGGCGTGTTGACAGCATCTGGCCAAACTTAATGAATACAGGCCCTAAGCTTTGTAGCGCAAGCGTAATTCGCTCGCCTTGGGATTTACCTTTGTGCTTGTTGCGCACCCAAAAGATACTGTGGCGCAATAGCCTTGCGTACCAAGGTAACCACTTTGCAGGAATTAGTTCGTCGAGGCCGTGTTCTAGCAGCACTCGATTAATTTGATACAGCCTAACAATTCGCATGCAAGTCTCTTATTTAAGTCGTTCTTCTAAATCACGTAGCCTGGCATCTAAGCGCTCTGTGCTATCTCGCAACGCACTGACCTCATCGCTAAAATGCATAACCGCGAGCTTATGTGCAGCCAACTTTTTTTCTTCCACTAAGGCATTGCCAAACACATCACCCATGTTGGCAAGCATCGACATGGATTTTTCATGAAAAGCTTTTACCGTTTTCATCGACTGATGGGCAAAAACGTCATTTGTTCTAATAGCGATAAGTTCTTCTACATCTATGTCGAGATTTTGAAACAGACTGCTTACCTGCTGCGCCACGTTTAACTCACCTTCTAAATACAGCGCTTTTTGCTGAATAAGGCGAGTTAACTGACTGGTTTCTTTTAGCGCTGGCAATGTATCGAGTGAGGTTTTAATGCAACAGTCTTTGGCACCTAACTGCGCCTTTACCTCTTCAAAATCACCATGCTCTGTCAGCACATCAACCTTGTCGGAAAATACCAGGGTAATGCCAAATGGAATAGGAGATAAAAACGCTGACATCCGCGAACCGTCAAGGGCGTTAAGCCTCGACTTACTGTCGCTATCCAGCGCTAGCAGTTTATTGATAGAAGACTCTAGCGTAGCCGCAAAAAGTGCAGATGCAGGCATTAAAATTTATAACCTCGGTGAAGCGCTACAATACCGCCCGTCAAGTTTTGGTAGTCGCACTGCTCAAACCCGGCTTCTTCAAACATGCCTTTCAAGGTGTCTTGGTCTGGGTGCATGCGAATACTTTCAGCTAAGTACTGGTAGCTTTCTGCATCGTTCGCGACCAATTGCCCCATCTTGGGAAGTAAGTGAAATGAATACATGTCATAAAGCTTACTGAGCTGCTCAGATGTTGGTTTAGAAAACTCTAACACCAATAAGCGACCGCCAGGCTTTAGCACCCGATAAATTGAATTAAGCGCGTTTTGTTTTTCCGTCACATTTCGCAAACCAAATGCCATGGTAACCACATCAAAGTGGTTGTCGGGAAATGGCAGTGCTTCTGCATCAGCTTGAACGTAGTCGATATTGCTGACAAGCCCGCGATCACGCAGCTTATCTCGACCTACCTGAAGCATGGATAAATTAATATCAGCAAGGGTTACGCGGCCAGTAGGGCCAACTAAGCGAGAAAATTTAGCAGTTAGGTCGCCAGTGCCACCTGCAATGTCGAGCACCTTATTGCCCGCGCGCACACCTGAACAATCAATAGTGAATCGCTTCCATAAACGATGAACGCCCATGGACATCAGATCGTTCATTACATCGTATTTCGCTGCGACAGAATCGAAAACGTTGGCAACCAAAGACGCCTTTTTTTCTTTCTCTACTTGCTTAAAACCGAAGTGCGTCTTTTGATCTGTAGCTTGCTCTGCCGTTTGTTCCACATCGTTTTCTAGCACGTGCTCTTCAGAAAGAGAGTGCTCGGATGAAGAGTGCACATCACCCGCTGATGAGGTCTGATTGTCGCTCATAACGTTCCTATTGCTAACTGTATTTCACAAAGCTGAAGTGTATAGGATTGTGAGGGTAAGCTAAAGCCTTAACGCACCCGTGAATTCGTACCCCAGCTGAATGCCACCGTAGTGCTTATCTCTTGCAAAGACCGGCCACTTTCTTTATGCCAATTGGCAAACGTATCATTCGCTGCCCTAAGACTCTTCTTCGAGGTAAGGCCGCCATCCACAATATCGTTTTTACGTAAATAATCTTCCACGTCACGGGACAACAAGAAGGTATCAATACCTAGGGAGCGAAGTGTATAAGGCCCCGTATTTCCGCCAAGCCGTGCGCCTCGCTTTTTCAAAAAAGCCCATAGTTCGGTGATGTTTTCAGGACCAAAAGACGCCACAAACTTTCCAAAACTCCCGTATTCTAACGACACATCTTTGATCATGATGGCGTTATCTCTCACGGTCATGACTTTTTTATAATTTCTTACAATGCGTTTATCAGATGCTTTTTGCTCTAGCATCTCATCAGGCATCAACAATACTTTGTCGATATCGAAGTTAAAAAAGACCGTTTCGAAGTCGTCCCACTTATTTTCGATAACTCGCCACACAAAACCCGACTGAAACACTTTTTTCGTCATTGCGGCTAAAAAACGATCGTCCGGAATAGTAGCCACATCAGAAGCCGACAAGGGTGCGTGAAGCATAGCTTCAAGCACCCTTTTTCCACCTTTTCGCTCACACGCTCGCTGGTATATAGAGTGAAACGATTCAGCCATAGCGTGTGTTATCCTTTTATCCCGCTGTGACGCAGTAATGCATCCACTTTAGGCTCTCGACCTCTAAACGCGACAAATAGCTCCATTGGCGGTTTGCTTCCACCCATTTCTAAGATATTCGACAAAAAGGCTTTTCCGGTTTCACGATTGAAAATACCGTCTTCTTCAAACTTACTGTAAGCATCGGCAGATAATACCTCAGCCCACTTGTAGCTGTAGTAGCCTGCTGCATATCCACCAGCAAAAATATGACCAAATCCATTTTGGAAACGGTTGAAAGAGGGTGGTACAGATACGGCCACTTCGTCTCTTACACTATCGAGCACACCTTGCACGTCAACGGTGCTGCCTTTTTCACTGTGAAGTAAGAAGTCAAACAAGCTGAATTCTAACTGTCTGACCATCTGCATGGCAGATTGATAGTCTCTGGCTGCTAACATACGTTCTAGTAAATCTGCCGGTAGTGGCTCGCCAGTCTCATAGTGTCCAGAAATGAAGTTAAGTGCGTCTTCTTCCCAGCACCAGTTCTCTAAAAACTGACTTGGTAGCTCTACCGCATCCCACGGTACGCCATTGATACCAGATACACCCGCCACGCGCATTTTGGTTAACATATGGTGAATGCCATGACCAAACTCATGGAAAAGCGTTACCACTTCATCGTGGGTGAATAACGCAGGCTTATCGCCAATGGGCGCGTTAAAGTTACACGTTAAGTAGGCGACAGGAAGCTGCAGTTCGCCATTGCTCATTTCGCGACGCACGCGACATTCATCCATCCAGGCACCACCGCGCTTTTTCGCTCGTGCATACAAATCTAAATAGAAGCTTCCGCGAAGCACGTCAGCTTCATCAGTGATGGTGAAGTAGCGCACATCTTCATGCCAAGTATCTACACCAGGTTGCTCGACAATCGACAGGCCGTAAAGTTTGTGAACCACATCAAATAACCCGGACAGCACTTTGTCTTCTGGAAAATAAGGACGCAGCATTTCATCTGAGATTGTGTACTTCTCTTGCTTCAGCTTTTCACTGTAATAAGGCAAGTCCCAAGACGCTAACTCAGTCACATTGTGCGTGTTGCGGGCGTACGCTTTTACTTCGTCTAACTCTCGTTCTGCCTGAGGCTTCGACTTAGCCGCTAGGTCGCGCAAGAAACCAATGACCTGCTCGGTAGAGTCAGCCATTTTAGTGGCTAGCGAACGCTCAGCGTAACTCGAAAATTCCAGCAGTTCAGCTATCTCAGTACGTAGCGATAGTATCTGTTTAATGATATCGGTATTGTCCCACTTGCCTGCATTCGGCCCTTGATCAGACGCTTTCGTTGAGTACGCACGATACATTTCTTCACGCAAATCACGGTTATCGGCATACAGCATCACAGGAAGGTAAGATGGAATATCTAGCGTGAACAAATACCCTTGAAGGTCTTTTTGATGGGCAGCCTGCGCCGCCGCTTCTAAGGCAGACTCTGGCATACCCTCTAACACACTTTTATCACTAACATGCTTAGTCCACCCCATGGTGGCATCCATCACATTATTTGAAAACGTAGAAGACAATTCACTTAACTTTGCCTGTATCTCTGCAAAGCGCTTCTTTTGCGCATCAGGTAATGCCACGCCAGACAGCGTAAAGTCTCTAACCGCGTTTTCGACTACTTTCTGTTGTTCATCATCTAGGCTACTGAACTCTTCTGAATTTTGTAGCGCCACATAGGCATTGAACAGACCTTCATGTTGCCCAACCCAAGTGCCATATTCTGACAATAATGGTAAGCAGGCATCGTGGGCCTCACGCAGCTCATCACTGCTAACCACACTGTTCATGTGTGACACTGGAGAAAATATTTTGCTAAGTCGGTCGTCAACTTCTTCTAGACGAAGAACCACATTTTGATAAGAATAATCTTTAGACGCGACTACATCGTCAATTTCTGCTTTGCAGGCCTCAATAGCGCGCTCAACGGCTGGTTTTATCGAATCGGCTTCAATGCCAGAAAATATGGGTAAACCGTCGACTAATTCAATTGCTGGGGTCGTCATAATATATTTACTCTTATCGTTGTATGCATAATCTCAATTATAAATAAGGTGGGGGTTTTTCATCGAAAAACAACATTCATTCACAGCCAAGCTTCGTCTAAACAATACCGCCACACTTCGCTGTATCATGCCATGGTTGGTAAGTGATTTGACTTAACCTGTAAGTACAACTATTTTTTAGTCGAAGATCAAAAGCTATTAACAGTGACAAAGCGCACTTTTGCTGGCCTTTCAGCCGCCACAAACCGAAATGTCACTAATGTCACATTTAAACCTTTTGTCTACTTTGTCTTCTGTGCGTATGACGCTATAATTCACAAGGATATGAAAAGGGCGAAACTATGAAGACACTTACATCGGGCGAAATAGCATCATACTGCGATGTTAATTTGCGTACCGTAATCAGATGGATAGAAAACGGTAAACTTAAAGGCTTCAAGCTTCCCGGCCGAGGGAACAATCGCGTGCTCGTTGAAGATTTCATTGAATTTTTAGAGCGTCACGACATGCCTATCCCCGACTCACTTAAGGGTGACGCAACACCTTCAATACTTATTGTCGATGATGAAATGCCTGTTGCAAAGTCAATTCAACGGGTAGCACGCAGAGCTGGATTCGACAGCTACATTGCTACCGGCGGTTTCCAAGCGGGCATAATGCTGAGTCAGTATGAGCCTAAGGTCATGACACTCGACCTGAGTATGCCGGGAATGGATGGATACAGCGTCATCGATTTCACACGTGAACAAAGCAAATATAAAGATTTAAAAATTGTTGTTATTTCTGCACTCGATGATATTAGCCTTGAACGTGCCTTAGAAATAGGTGCCGATGCATCACTTCAAAAGCCATTCTCTAACCACGATCTCACCATGGTACTCGAGCAGTTTATGTCGATGTAGGGCAATAGAGGATAAGGAGCGTTTTCATGTGTAGAGTACTATGTGCAATGTGCACCGCTTTTATACTGATGTTACCGCATGGGGTACAAGCGAAAACCCTCACTTTTGGCGTTGTTCCTCAACAGTCTGCAAAAAAAATGGTGAAGTCTTGGCAGCCTCTTTTTGACTACATAGAAAATTACACCGGCCTCACTATCGATTTTCACACGGCAAAAGACATTCCCTCCTTTGAAGCTAACTTAGCAAATGGCGAATACGATATTGCCTACATGAACCCGTTTCATTTTGTCGTATTTAACTCGTCAGTGGGTTACCAAGCCCTCGCAAAACAAAAAGATAAACGTTTACAGGGCATTATTGTTGTCCATAAAGATAGTGGCATTCAATCTTTGTCCGAACTAAACGGGGCCGAGCTAGTATTTCCAGCACCGGCTGCCTTTGCCGCAAGCATAGTCACGAGCGCCAAATTACGAAACGAAAATATTGCTTTTGTTCCTCGCTATGTAAATTCCCACGATTCCGTTTATTTAAATGTAGAAAAACAGTTTTTTATCGCTGGCGGTGGAATTTATAGAACGCTGCAGTCATCTCCAGCTCAACAGTCGTTAAGGATATTGTGGGAAAGCCCTCTTTATACTCCTCACGCTATTGCTACACACCCAAGGCTAAGTGAAGATGAGAGACAATCGATAATCAATGCATTAATCTCGATTTCTAGTGATGCCAGTAGCGCCGATATATTAAAGAATTTGGGTATGAACGGCTTCGTTGAAGCCGATGATTCTCATTGGGATGATGTCCGTGAGCTTGGCATATCATCACTATCTCGGCCCCATAGTTAAAGGACTAACTGTGCGATTATCCTTGCGAACAAAAACCATTACAGGCGTGATATCAATAACCGCCTTACTGCTTATTGTTTTAGTGGTCACTATTTTTCAATTTTTAAACGACCTTGTTGATAGCAGCGTTGAAAAATCTGCAAGCACAAGCGCGGCACTATTTGTCTCTACCACTAAAAATGCATTTTTAAGTTACGACCTTTCCTCTCTTGATGCTGATGTTACAGAAATACTCACCAACCCCAATATTGCTTACGTAAGGGTTAAAGACAAAAACAATAGAGTGTTTGTTGAAAAAGGCGATTCAAGGGCATTGCAGAACACGTTTAATAAGGACACCTCGGCCTCTCACACCGACGATGGCATTTACGACACACGGGCTCCCATCTTGGTGAACGACACACTCTACGGCTATGTGGAAATGGGATTAAATATTGCTTCGGTGACAGACTCGGTGTCGCGGGTGAGAAGCTGGACGCTCACCCTAGCGGTGCTTGAGTTTGTACTTGTTGGATTGTTGTCTTATTTACTTGGCTCTTACTTAATGAGACAGCTTCAATCACTTCACACTGGTGCTAAACATCTTGGCGAAGCCGTTGAAAATAATCATTATCAAAATATCCTTATCGAGGTTCGCGGTAAAGACGAACTCAGTGATTTAGCAGAAGCTTTTAATCATTTAGTGGAGCGTTTAAGAGAAGAGCACGGACAGCGACAGCGCTTTGAAGATGAGCTTAAAGAACTCAACGCCCTACTTGAAGATAAGGTACGTGACAGAACGGCAAAGCTTAATCAAAAGAACATGGAGCTTGAAGAGACAAACACAAACCTAAAAGAAGCGCAGGTGCAGTTATTGCAAGCTGAGAAAATGGCTTCCGTTGGTCAATTAGCTGCCGGCGTTGCTCATGAGATAAACAACCCTGTTGGCTTTGTGAGTAGCAACATATCAACGTTAAACGACTATATTGCCACCTATCAAATGTTATTCGCGCAAGTGACAGCGCTACTAAATAGCGATGATGAGGCTCAGCGATTAGCTCTCATTACCGATATAAAGCAAAACATCATTGATAAAGATATGGCATTTATCAATGAGGATATTAGCGATTTACTTAATGACTCCACCGAGGGGCTTCATCGCGTTGCAGAAATAGTGAAAGGGCTAAAACTCTTCTCCCGGGTAGATAGCGATGGCGTGCAGTTACACAACATTAACGATTGCGTACGCACCACATTGGCCATGGTTAATAACCAGCTAAAATATGTATGTACTGTAGAAACTAAATTAGGCAACGTGCCTGCGGTGACGATGAATATTGGCAAAATTTCACAAGTCGTGACGAATTTGCTTATCAATGCAGGCCAAGCGGTAGAAAGCACAGGTGTACATGGGAGAGTCACTATCTCCACAGTCGTCGTTGACGATTTTGTAGAGTTAAGGGTGAAAGATACTGGGTGCGGTATTCCTCAAGACAATTTAGATAAGCTGTTTAATCCATTTTTCACTACCAAGCCAGAAGGGCAAGGTACCGGATTAGGATTGTCTATTTCGTTTGGAATAGCACAGGAACATGGCGGTCGTTTAAGCGTTACAAGCGTAGAAAATGAAGGCAGCATGTTTACATTGGCATTACCCATTGTGAAAGATGAAAGCGACGAACCAGAAACCTAGCTACCTAAGGTAGCCTATTGACTAACAGTCAAGGTACTAATGTCCGGTTAGGGTATTGAGTAATTGTCAGTACATTAAGAAAGACTCGACGTAGGCAGTGCAATGCTTACATAGTGAGAGATATCGTTTTAACAGGATTACGTTTTTTATGACAGCACCTACCCCAGAAAAGCCGGTGACATACACTGTCTTATTTGTCGATGACGAGCCCAATATATTGCGCGCGATAAAACGTGCTCTGTTTACAATGGATATAAATCTGCTGCTCGCTGATGGCGGCTCAAAAGCCCTAGAGCTAATGCAGAAGCAGACTGTCCATGTGGTGATTTCGGATATGAAAATGCCGCAAATGTCTGGGGCTGAACTGTTAGAGCAAGTCGCTAAAAACTATCCTGACACCTTTAGAGTGGTTCTCACCGGCTATGCCGATATCGAGTCTACAATCAAAGCCGTAAACCAAGGTAAAATTCATCGCTATTTGCAGAAGCCATGGGATAACCAAGAGCTCATTTCAGTTATCAATGAAGGGCTAGAACGGGTTAAGCTTAAAGAGGAAAATACGCGACTGCAAAAGCTGACTCGTCTTCAGAACAAAAAGCTCAAAGACATTAATACGTCCCTTGAAAGTGTGGTTCAAAAAAGAACCCGTCAAATAAAATTTGCGCTAAATAAGATTGAGAAGCACAACCAGGCCATGGAGCAAGTGCTGTTCAACGTAATCAGTATCAACCCCCATATCAACGGTAAGTTTGCCATTGAAGTGAGCGAACTTGCGGCAAAAATTGCCCGTATTGCACAGCTAGAGAAAAGTGATATCAAACAGGTAAAGTATGCAGGGCTCATATGCGAACTCGGCCAATTGGGTTTGCTGGTAGAAGATTTTGCCGAGCCGTTTGCTAAGCTGAAATATCAACAGCAACAGAACTACTTATCGCAAACTAAACAAGCTGCGCTTATTCTCGCTCCAGCCGAAGAGCTTCAGCCCATATCAGATATCATCGAGTTTCAGTTTGAGCACTACAATGGTTCCGGCCTTTACAATAAGGTAGCGAAAGAGATCCCTGTGGGAGCACGAATATTGGCGATTGCAAGAGACTACTGGCGCTTGGTCACTGGCCGAATGAGCGGTGTGGAAATGCTGCCTAGAGACGCCAAAGCAGAAATGAAAAAACACAGAAACACCCGTTATGACGGTGAGTATCTTGATTTACTATTAAGCGCCGAGGACATTGGCACCTCTACCCTACTCGATACCACAATGAAGGCCGCTCAGTTAAAAGAAGGGATGCAGCTGGCTCAAAACTTGTATAACGACAGTCATATACTCATCTTGCCTGAAGGCCACGTATTTAACCGTGCAACCATTCAAAAACTACAGCAATTTGAAGAAGAGCGCGGTAAAGCATTTAGCATTCAAATAGAACCAGAAAGCAATTCTGAGACTACAAGTCAGTAGTTTCTCTTTAAAAAGGTGCGCTAGTAGCTAGTAATTAGCGACTAGCGAACCTTTTATACCAGTCCTCATAGATAGTTACCTACTCAACGAGACTTAAAAGGTTCGTAATTGCGGCGTGTTACCGCAGGTATAGTGGTTCTGCATCAAGGTGACACAACAAAGAGTACGGATATTTTTAGCAGCAAAGGCTTGTGGCTGATGTGTGCTCAATACGCATAGTTACATGTATTGCTTGCGATTAATCGCATTATTGCCGCTGGCGATGCTATTTCGTATGTCGTTACAGTAGAATTCATGTGAGAATGGAAAAATAAGAATTGGCTCTAACAATTTAAAAGGCTTTTGTATGAAACATTTTGATTATATTTCTATTGGCGGCGGTAGCGGTGGCATTGCATCGGCTAATCGCGCAGCAAAGCACGGCAAAAAAGCGGCAATTATCGAAGCAAAGGATATTGGTGGCACCTGTGTAAACGTGGGCTGTGTTCCTAAAAAAGCCATGTGGTACGGGGCACAAATTGCAGAAGCCGTGCACCGCTATGCGCCAGAATATGGCTTTGATGTTTCAGTCAATCACTTTAGCTGGGATGGCCTAATTGCAAGTCGCCAAGCGTACATTGAACGCATTCATGCCTCATACGATCGCGTGCTAACTGCTAATGACGTAACCCTAATTCACGGATTTGCTAAGTTTATCGATAACAATACGATTGAAGTGAATGGTGAAAAAATTACGGCAGACCACATTACTATTGCAGTAGGTGGCCGCCCTTCTATTCCAGATATCGAAGGGGCGCAGTACGGCATCGACTCGGATGGCTTTTTTGCCCTAAAAGAGCAGCCTAAGCGCGCAGTCGTTGTGGGTGCTGGTTACATTGGTGTTGAATTGGCAGGTGTACTTCATGCGTTAGGTACAGAATCTCACTTAGTAGTGAGAAAACATGCACCACTTAGAAACTTCGACCCTATCATTCACGAAACATTGGTTGATATGATCAATACCGAAGGCTGTAAATTACACACCTTCGCCAGTGTTGAAAAAGTGGAAAAAGCTGACGACGGTGAATTAACAATAACGTTAACCAACGGCGAGCAGTTAAAAGCAGACTGCTTAATTTGGGCCATTGGCCGCGAGCCATCTACCGATAAAATCGGATTGGAAAATACCGATGTTGAGCTTAGTGATGACGGTACGGTGAAAGTGGATAAATACCAAAATACCACGGCCAAAAATGTATACGCCGTTGGTGACATTACCGGTGAAGCAGAGCTGACTCCCGTTGCGATAAAAGCCGGCAGACTGCTCAGTGAGCGTCTGTTTAACGGCCAAAAAGATGCGCATATGGACTATTCACTTATTCCAACGGTGGTGTTTAGCCACCCGCCTATCGGCACTATTGGAATGACAGAGCCAGAAGCCATTGAGGCGCACGGCGAAGACAATATTAAAACTTACACGTCAAGCTTTGCATCTATGTACACCGCCGTAACCCGTCATCGCCAAATGACAAAGATGAAGCTTATCTGCGCCGGTAAAGATGAAAAAGTGGTTGGCCTGCACGGTATTGGACACGGCATGGATGAAATATTACAGGGTTTTGCAGTGGCCATAAAAATGGGCGCAACAAAAGCCGACTTTGATGCCTGTGTCGCTATTCACCCTACCAGCGGTGAAGAATTCGTTACTATGACATAATTTCTGGGCTCTGGGCTTGGGCTTTTTGCTTTGGGCTTTGGGCTTTGGGCTTGAACTCTCAACTTGAATTCATGACTTAATCAGCAACTGTGACCTTCAATAGGTCGCACTTGCTGTAAAATATTAACCGTAGGCCGCCTTTGAGATTAAGCGGCCTTTTTTGTGAGCTAAAAAAAATCAGCCTTACTCTTTATCCACTCTGTTTCTTCTTACAAACAACGTAAATATAATGTTAACTGGCATTCATCACTTAATGAAAGCGACTAGTCGCGTTATGTTTATATAACGTTTATGTTGTAACGTATGATATCAACAACCAACGCTGTTCTTGTTTTCGGGCCTAACGAAAAAGAAACAACAACACGCACACTATAAAAACTAACGACATTAAAAAGTTGGAAATAAATACAATGAAAAAATTATCACTGACTCTCATCGCATCAGCGATGTTGGCATCAGGCATTGCTCCTACCTTTGCACAGGAAGCAACGTCTCAGAGTAAAGAAGAAAACGGCTACGATGTAGAAAACTGGGATGTTAATAACCCGCCTTATGCACTTAATGAAGTGGCAATAAGCACTACTGAAACCACGTGGTCGAGCCTAGATGTGGCACCTAACGGCAAGTTTATGGTTTTCGATATGCTTGGCGATCTATATAAAGTCGATATCAATGGCGGTGATGCGTCGCCACTTACCCAAGACTTTGCATGGAATATTCATCCTTCTATATCGCCAGACGGTAAGCACGTTGCCTTTATTTCAGACCGCGATGGCCTAAGTAATGTGTGGGTTATGGATATCGATGGCGAAAACCTTCATCAAGTGACTAGTGAGAAGAACAACCTTATTCACTCTCCTAAGTGGAGCCCTGATGGCGAATACCTTGTGGTAACAAAGGGGATTATGTCGAGTCGCAGTATTCCTGCGGGCGAGATTTGGATGTATCACAAGTCAGGCGGTGACGGCCTGCAAATTAAAGCGCGAAACAGCGGAAAGCGTGATCAGCAAAACATTGCTGACCCTGTTTTTTCTCATGACGGCAAATACATCTACTTCACAGAAAATACCGTTCCTGGCAGCCGCTTTGAATACAATCGCGACCCGCTAGAAGGTATCTTTGCCATTACCCGTTTTGATCGTGAAACCGGTGAAGAAAGCCGTTACATCAGCGGCACTGGCGGTGCAGTTGTCCCTACTCCGTCACCAGATGGTAAATACATTGCGTTTGTTCGCCGCGTGAAAGACCGAACTGCTCTGTTTATAAAAGACGTTAAAACGGGTATTGAAACGCCCCTCACACTAGAACTTGAAAGAGATATGCAGGAAGGCTTTGGTTCTGAAGGCTACTTTGCGTATTTCGACTGGATGCCCGATAGCTCGAAAATCGTGTATTGGACAGGCGGAAAGTTCCACACCATCGATGTTGCTGACAAAAGCACATCAACGATTGAAATTAGTGTAGACGCCATAGTGCAATACGCTGACGCCCTTCGTTTCGACGTAGACGTAGCTCCAGACAAATTTGACGTCAATATGATCCGCTGGTCTCAAATGTCACCTAACGGCAAAACCGTTTTATTTCAGGCGCTAGGTAAGCTGTACGTTCGCGACGTGAAGTCGGGTGACATCAAGCGTTTAACCAAACAAAGCGACCACGACGAGTTTTACCCACGTTTTTCTAACGACGGTAAAAAAGTGGTGTATACCACGTGGGACGACCAAGATTTAGGTACCGTTCGGGTAGTGTCAGCGAGAGGCGGAAAAGGCAAAGTCATCACCGAACAACCGGGCCATTACATTGAGCCATCATTCTCCGCAAATGGAGAGAAAGTGCTGTTTCGCAAATTCACGGGTGGCTATTTGCTTAACCCTAAATACTCTGTGGAGCCTGGCATTTATGTGGCTGACCTTGAAGAAGACACCGTCAATAAGGTGACCGACGGTGGGTATAATGCCCACTTTGCAGGCGGTGACGAACGGGTTTACTTTACTGAGTCTGCAGGCGGTGAAGCCTATTACGAAACGCAGCTATCTAGTGTAAACCTTAAAGGCAACGACAAGCGTACTCATCTATACGGCAGCACCAAGGTAAGTGAGTACAAACTTTCTCACGATAAAAAGTGGATTGCCTTTGTCTATCAGTTCAAAACGTATGTGGCGCCGTTCGTCGATAATGGTAAGAAAATTACCATTGGTCCAGACATGACCTCACTACCAGTAACACAGCTTTCAAGTCGTGCTGGAGAGTACCTAACGTGGTCGCCTGACAATAAAACACTGAGCTGGTTTAACGGCCCGACGTTGTTTAAGCGCTCTCTTGATGAAGCCTTCGCCTTCGTTGACGGAGCCTCAGACACATTACCAGAGCCAGTGGCACAGGGAATGGACCTATCGTTCTCTACCGACGCTGACAAACCATCAGGGTATAAAGCACTGGTAGGCGGCAAAGTGGTCACCATGCGTGACGCTGACAATACGCAGGAAATCATCGAAGATGGCGTTGTGCTTATTAAAGACAACCGTATTGAAGCTGTCGGCAAGCGCAGCGATATCGAGATCCCTGCCGACGCGATGCAAATTGATACCAGCGGAAAAACCATTATTCCAGGTCTTATTGATGCTCACGCTCACGGTTCGCAGGGAAGAAATGAAATCATTCCACAGCAAAACTGGAGTCAGTACTCGAATGTGTCCTTTGGTGTAACCACTATTCACGATCCGTCAAACGACACTACTGAAATATTTGCAGCGTCAGAGTTACAGCGCAAAGGTAAAATTGTAGCACCACGTATTTACTCTACCGGCACCATTTTATATGGCGCAGAAGGACTAGGATACAAGGCCATCATTAACGATTATGACGATGCTTACTTCCACGTTGAACGCTTAAAAGAAGCGGGCGCGATTTCAGTCAAAAGCTATAACCAGCCACGTCGTGACCAACGTCAACAGGTGTTATGGGCGTCTAAGAACCAAGAAATGATGGTAGTGCCTGAGGGCGGCGGTAAGTTCCAGCAAAACCTAACCATGCTAGTTGATGGCCATACAGGTTTAGAGCACAGCCTACCGGTGGAAAAAGGGTACAGCGACGTAACTCAACTATGGAAAGCCACAGAGTTTGGTTACACCCCCACGTTTGTTGTGTCTTATGGCGGAATGATGGGTGAAGAATACTGGTACGACAAAACAGAGGTGTGGAAAAACCCTCGCTTACTGCGTTATACCCCATCAACCATCTTAGATAGACGTGCTATTCGCAGACCTAGCGCACCAGAAAATCAATATAACCACCAAAACGTGGCTAGCTACGCTAAAGAGCTTCGCGACAATGGAGTAAGTGTACATATTGGTGCTCACGGACAGCGTGAAGGTTTAGCCGCTCACTGGGAGCTATGGATAATGCAACAAGGCGGCTTTACTCCTTGGGAAGCATTACGCGGTGGTACTATTGATGGTGCCAAACACTTAGGTATGGCTAAGGATCTCGGCAGTATTGAAGCCGGAAAACTAGCAGACTTAGTGGTAATAGATGGCGATGTACTCAGCGACATTAAAAAGAGTGAGTATGTTGAATATACCGTGCTAAACGGCCGTGTGTACGAGTCGGAAACGATGAATGAAGTAGGCAGCAAGAAAAAGCGTAAACCATTCTTTTTCGAGCAAGACAATGCCACCTTTATGCCACAGGCAACAGCCGATGCGGTTGAGGCCAAAGCGCACCACTTCCATTGGGAGCATTAATTCTGCTGAGCAGTAATTAGCGCCAACAGACGGGCTAAATAGCCCGACATAATCTGTAACACTTAAAAGCCAGCGATGAACGAGTTGATACCTCTCATCGCTGGCTTTTTCTTTATCTTCCTATTTTTTAGATGAGAAATACCAGTCCGCATAGATAATTGCCCACTCAGAAGGCGCTGGCAAGTTTCCTAGCGAAGCGTGGGAATGCAGGAATGGCTGTTCCCTTTCAAATTCCCAGAATGAAGCTAGGGAACTTGCCAGACCTTCCCGAAGGGCGAGTTTAAAATGTCCGTACTCTTTGTTGTGTCACCTTGATGTAGAACCACTGCACCTGAGGTAACACGCCGCGATTTCGAACATTTTAAGTCTCGCTGAGTTGGTAATTATCTATGCGGACTGGTATAAAAGGTGCTATAAGTATTCAACAAGAAGCAGCAGTGCTTTTCTTCTTATCACAGCTTTTTGTCTCAGCTTTCGACTTTCAATCTTAAAAGGACTTATGAACGTGAATCGAAATGTTCCCAGTATTCTCATTATTGTCGTTCTTTTATGCATGTCAAAACTTGGGCAAGCGGAAGGCACACCCATCTATTTTCAAGACTGTTCATTCATAGATTTCGGCGAACAGGACACCTCTCTAATGACTGAGGCTGAAAAAATTGAGGCTATGGATAAGTCTCTTTTTAGCGTACTTGATCAAACCGAAGAGTGCATGAACAATGCCGCACAATCTGCTGCGCAAGGTATTGCTGATGCCGCGGGCACTGATGCTGGTAGCGGGTCAGGCGCACTTGGCGCAAACGGTACCGGTACTTCAGGAGCAGGCACTTCAGGTGAGAGTGCGGAACAATCCAATACACAGTCTGCATCGACCAACTCCCAAGCCTCGTCCACCAAATCGACCTCGGCGACGTCGAAAACCACCGTTGGTGGCCCCTCGCAAGGCGGAAGTTCTGCCGTGTGCGACGCGGTAAATACTGGGCTACAAGGTGCAACCACTGAGTCGGAAAAAACACACTTTAAAGAATTAAAAGAACAATACGGCTGTAAATAACACTAAGAAGAAGGAAAGGAAATGTCTTCATTTAATAAAAAACTAATTACCGTGGTGGCTACCGCCTCGCTCTTATTTTTAGGCGGTTGCGGCTCAACGCAAACTAAAGTCTCTAGCGTAGGGCCTTCTATGGTAGGTCCAGGCTCAGGGCAGCCATTAGGTTCATCGTCTAATTCATATAACTACAATTCTTCTATTTTTATGGATGTTGCGGTTCCGGTCTTCGACCCGGGTTTTCCCACTGAGAGGGATGGAAGCATTGACTATGACGAGATTGAAGAAGAAGGTATTTGGCCCCAAGTTCGACGCTTAGAAGCGAATCGCTTTGCCGTAGCGACTAAAGAAGCACTGGGTAAAACAAAATCCTTCGGCAGTATAAATGTGACTCCCGACGCTTCTGCATTAGCAGACGTTTATGTACTTGGAATTATTAACTACTCAGATACTGAAACGGTAGAAATTGGTGTAAAAGTTATGGACGCCAAAAACACCGTTTGGGGCGAAGAGGAATTTGAATATCGGGTAAGCGAAGGATGGTACAGAGACGCCATGTCTCGTGGTGAAAATCCGAATGGCCCTGTTTTCGACGACATTGCTAAGTTTGTATACGGCCTACTGAAAGAAAAATCTGAAGCCTATAAAAAAGAAGTTCAAACCATTTCTGACCTTCGCTACGCTCAAATGTACAGCCCTGAAAGCTTTGGCCAGTATCTTGAACAAGGCCGCAGAGGCACAATTGAATTAGTAAGTGCCCCATCTGAAAGCGACCCTATGCTGCGTCGAGTTCGTGCCATTCAAGCTAAAGACGAACAGTTTATAGACAGTCTGCAAGAAACTTACGACTCTTTTTGGGTGACCACAGAGGAAGCATACAGAAAATATCAAAAGGAAACCTTGCCTGAAGCAAAGAAAATACGCGAATTAGAAACCGAGCGTACCACTAAGCAAGTAACTGCGGGACTGTTTGCTGTTGCCTCTGTACTACTAGGGTCAAACTCAAGCTCGACAGCGGGTCAAGTTGCCGCTGCAGGTGCAGGCATTGCGGCTATCGGCTCGCTTAGCCAGGCTATTCAAACCAATAAGGAACTGCATGCCCAGCGTGATTTGTTCGACGAAATGGGGCAAAACTTGGATATACAAGTCGCCGATCAAATCGTTGAAATTGATAATCAACGCATTGAACTACAAGGCACAGCAAGCGAACAGTACTATCAACTGCGCGCTAAGTTAAAAGACATTTATGATATGGAAGCCACTCCGATGACAGCGCTTTAAGCGCTGCATTAACGAGAAGCCTATGCAAAGCGTTGAAAAAGCGATAGAAGAAAGTCGAGCAAAGAAGAAAGCGATAATTAAAAAGTCTTTGCTTGGCACGTTAGTATTAATTGTTGTTATCGCTGTGGGTGGGTTTCTCGTTTCCATGCTACCGGTGACATCAACCGAAGAACATGACCCTCGTAATGAAAATGACATTACATCATCCCCCTCTTCTATCGAAGCAAGCCAACAAGTGTTTAGCGAAGCGCAGCGAAAAGCCTTACAAGTTGCATTGAGCAAAACCAAAGAGCAGATAGAAGCAATGTCTGCTCGCGTTAGTCATTCAGAGCGCTTTCGTGAGGCGGCAACGACTATAGAGAATAAGCTCGACGACGCTTTTAATGCGTATGCTGCGTCTAACTATGCCAGTGTGGAACAGCGCATCAATGAGATAAATGATGACAGTAGTGCTTTGCTAAACGCGTTTGAATTAGCCTATACCCAACCTTATGAAAAGGCACTGGCCGCGTTTAATCAAAACGACAACGGCACTGCGTTTAATTTAAATCGAGAGTCGTTATCCGTAAACCCGCAATACGCGTTAGCTAATACCCTTCAGCAGCGCATAGACGTATTTGAGCAAGTGCAGGATGCCTACGAACAAGCTCGAATAGGTAAAATTGAAAACAATATTACAAAGCAACAACAAGCCTACACTACCATCGTAAAGCTCGATCCACTCAGAGAGGACGCCTCACAGGCGCTTGCGGCACTGAATAAGCAGCAGACGGATAGCCAGTTTGCCTCTTTGTTAGCACAAGCAAATAGAGCCATAGAAGATAAAAATTATGGCGTTGCTAATCGGGTATTAACCGAAGCTGCTGCCATTAAGGCAAACAGCGAAGAAGTGAGAGTTATTTCCCAGCGACTCAAAACACTTATTGCTGGTGAAAACCTTAATAAGGTTGAGGAGCAAGTGGCTATTTTTATAAGCGCAGATGAGTGGGAGACCGTATCGCTACTTGCTGCTAAAGGTTTAACTCAATTTCCCACCAGCACCTCACTTTTAAAGGCTGATAAAAATGCAAAAGCAATTATTGAAAGTCGTCGACAAATCGCAAACTTTCAACAACGACCTGAGCGCTTAGCAGATAGCAATATAAAACAGGCTGCCATGCTGGCGTTAAAAAATGCAGAGCCTTATTTTAGTCAGAGTGAAAAGCTACGAGCACAAGCAGACACATTCAAAAAAACTATAGACGACGTGAATACACCACGGGACGTGACTATCACCTCAGATAACGATACCTACATAAAAGTATTAGGCGTTGGCATAGTGGGCGAAGTGAAAACTAAAACTATCCAGCTTAAGCCCGGTACATACCGCCTAGAAGGAAGCCGTGAAGGATACCGCTCTGTTATCGAAAATATTCAGGTCACACCGTTGACTACAGATTTATCTATACATATCACTTGCACAGAAAAAGTATAAGGAAACCATTTTGAGTAGCATTGATGAAGCCATTGCTAAGGGAAAACGACGCCGAAAAAGTGCAGCGATTTTTTCTCTTATTGGGCTGTCGATTATTATAGCTATCTATTTTAGTTGGCTATTTTTAACTAAAGGGTATGCCTTTGCTGTTTATCCTGAGGATGCTGCAAAAGCGCCTCAGTTTTCTGTGCTTAGCGGCAATGCTTTTTTTATTAGCGACAAACTTTACGTGATTGGAAGTTCTGCAGATGTTTCGGTATCGGCACCTAAGTTTATGCCAACCGAACTTACTGTTAACAGTCAATCGCCCAGCACCATCGAGGTAGAGCTAGTGCCGCTACCTGCCACATTAACTATTTCCACTGAGCCCGAGTTATCAGATATCAGTTGGTATATTAACGGCGAAAAAATAGCGGTCGCGAGTATCTTAAAAACCGAATTATCGGAAGGGCAATACGATATATCTGCGGTTCATCCTTTCTTCAGTAAAGCTCTACTGAGCGTCACTGCAGACAAAGCTGAGGTTATTGAAAAGGAATTAACGCTAGAGCCGGTTGAAGGTAGCATAATCATAAACTCGGTTCCTAGTGGCGCAGCGGTCTCAATAAACGGTGAGACAGTGGGCAATACCCCTTTAACAATCGCTAAGTCTGGCGGCCGCTACGACGTGTCCTTAACAAAGGATGGATTTGAGCCGTTGCACGATGCTATTGAGGTTAGCAACCAACGTCTATCACCCCGTCGAGATTACAACCTTCAACTATTGCAGGCACGGCTTGCCATTGACGTAGCGCCGTCTGGAGGCATTATTAGCATCAATGGCAAGCCAGCAAAGTCGAATGCTAGCGTAAACGCTGACGTTACCCACTTAATAACGTATGAAAAGCCTGGTTTTGTGCCACAACGTGAGCGTGTAACGCTCACCCCTGGGGAACAAAGAAACATTCGCTTTGAGTTAGCACGAGAAATGGGCGACGTCAGTCTCACCTCATCGCTTACCTCTCAGGTAGTTATTGATGGCGTAAAAAAAGGTGAAACCCCCTTGCGCCTTCAGCTTCAAACCCTTCCAGCGCGGGTATCTTTTCAGCGAAGTGGCTACAGAACGGTAGAAAAAAGCATAACGCCTACTCATAACAAGCTCACCACCGTAAACGCAGAAATGCTGACAGAGTTTGATGCCAGACGCCGCGACGGCACGCCTTTATTTGTATCTTCATTAGGCATTCAGCTGGCGCTGGTGTCACCTAAGGAGTTTACAATGGGCTCGCCACCTAATGAACAAAACCGAAAGCGAAATGAGCATCAGCTTAACGTGGATTTCTCACGACAAGTTTGGGTATCGCGGCACGAAATTACTCAAGGGCAATACGCTGCTTTTAGCGGTCAAAATAAAGGCCAAGGACAGGCAAAAAACAGCAAGCAGCCTGTGGCTAATATTTCATGGGAAAATGCGGCAGCCTTTACTAATTGGCTAAGCGAAAAAGAGGGGCTTGCACCTTTTTATGTGATGCAGGGCAAGCGCGTTGTGGGCATTAACGCTAACGCGAAAGGCTACCGACTACCCACAGAAGCCGAGTGGGAGTTTATCGCCAAACTGAATCGAAGGGCCTCCCCCACTACCTTTGTATGGGGAAATCAGCAACGAATACGAGACAAACAAGGCAACTTTGCCGATGCCTCGTTAAAGGGCAAGCAAACCTTTATTTTTAAAGATTACGACGATGGATTTGCCAATGCAGCGCCAGTGGGTTCGTTTGATGCTGAGCGCGGTGGCTTTTTTGATTTAGACGGCAATGTTCGTGAGTGGGTGCATGATGTGTATTCTGTAACACCCCCTCAAACTAGTGGCACGGCAGTGGATTACTTGGGCCCAACGAATGGCAGTAAGCACGTTGTCAAAGGGGCCTCGTTCAAAATAGGCAGACTAAAAAATATAAGAGCCAGTGTGAGAAGTGGCGAAACTAGCCCACAAGACGACATTGGTTTTCGCATAGCAAGGTATGAAAACTAATATGAAGAAAAAATTTATCATTGCGGCCATTCTTTTGATCGTTGCCGGAACAGCAAGCGCATACTTAGTGTCGTTAGACGCTCCCCAAGACTTTCCAACAAACATTTAGCGCCAAGGATTTACTATGAATAAAAATAATGCGTTATCAATGAATCCAAGCTTTCTCTTTAGCGGCGGCGTTTTCCTGCTTATTTTCGCCATTGTTCACTTTCTATTTGCCGGTGTTATTAGGCCGGCAGCGGAAAAGGTCATTGCAAGCACAGGCACAGCCTCGCTTTCATCTATCTGGGTTATTTTGAAAGATATTGAGCAGCAAGTGTGTATTTCCTTAATGCTATTTTGTATTTTTTTGATGGTATACAAACTTTGGAAGTTGCTTGATGAAGAAGAAATTTATTCTCGCGATCTGCTGCCAGAACACAATAAAGATACACCGTTAGCTATTGATGAGGCAATTAACGAACTATCTTCTTCCTCCTATAGTGACACTCCCGCTTATAGCACTTGGATAAACTGCATTCGACGTTATAAAAACACAAAGAATGTTCAGCATGCTGCCGATGCTATTCATTCATCCATTGATAACATTGCCGCACAACTAGAAAGTGGTAATAACGTTATTCGATACATCATTTGGGCGATTCCCTCTATTGGCTTTGTGGGTACTGTGCGCGGTATAGGCGCAGCCCTTGCTCAAGCTGATGCTGCTCTTGAGGGCGATATTGCTGGAATGACCGCCTCGCTTGGTGTGGCATTTAACTCTACGCTCGTTGCCCTGTTTATCTCCCTTATCTTAATGCTGCTAATGCATCTGCTGAACGGTCGCCAAGATACTATGGTGATCCGCACTCAGGCATCATGTGAACGTCACTTGCTCTCACATTTACATAACTAATAGAGCAACGTAAGCATGCCAAAAACCCGTAAACCCGTAGACGGATTTAATCTTGCCTTTCTCGATGTCATGGCATGCGGGTTAGGCGCCGTCATCCTTATATTCATTTTGGTCGATTTTAACGCGTTCACTCCCACTCCTACTGATGAAAAGGAAAAGCTGGAACAAGAATTAGCGGCAGCACAGACCGAGCAGCAGCAGCTTAAAAAATCAATAGATGAAGTGAACGATAAAATAGCCCTTGAATCGGCCAAGCAGGACGATGTTGAACAAGCCCAAAAAGATAGCACGCAAGATCAGTCCAAGCTGTTACAAGATATGTCTACCGAAATGGCTGTAGTGGCCGATCTTGAAAATCAGCTGGCTGCGCTATCTAAAGAAGTGGAAAAATCGGCCAATATTCAAATGCAGGGCACCGGCGAACAGAACTATATAACGGGTCTTAAGATAGAAGGTTCAGATATAGGTATATTAGTTGATAAAAGCGCGTCAATGATGGGAGATAACCTGCTTGATGTGTTGAGCAAACTGGCGTTAAGCGATGGCCAAAAAGTGTCTACGCCCAAATGGGTGCGTACAAAACGAGTGGCACAGTGGATGCTTGCAAGAGTACCTCAAACATCAAGGCTTTCTGTTGTAACCTTTTCTGATACAGCTGAAACACTGGGGATCAGGAAAATCATTAGTGCAAAAGTCAGTGGCTCTATGAATGCAATTGTTAAAGATTTAGGTGCAGTGGTACCAAGTGGAGGAACAAATCTCCAAGAAGGGCTTAAAGTATTGTTTGACGCTAATTCAAACATAACCGATGTTTACATTGTGACAGACGGACTACCAACACTAGGTGATGGTTTACCACTGAGCTGCAGAAACTTTATTAGTAGTAAAAAATCCATCTCGTCTGACTGTAGAAAAGCACTGTTTGTAGAAACCGTAAAGCGCGCGAAGAAAGGGGTACATTACAACGTTATTCTATTGCCCATTGAGGGCGACCCTTTTGCCACACCTATGTATTGGGAATGGACCCGAGTGACAAGCGGCACATTTCTTTCACCAGCACCGGAGTGGCCGTAATGCGGAAAATTCAGCGAGCTCCCGTAGAAGTCTTCAACATTGCGTTTTTAGATATTATCTCCTGTGCCTTCGGCGCGGTAATTATGCTGGTGTTGCTTGCAAAAAATGGCACTGAAGATACCGAGCGAGGTCCTAGTAACGTAAGTATTCTCATTGACCAGGTTTTGCAAGCACAGGTAAGTGTGGAAACGCTGAAAGGTGCACTTTCAGATAAACAGCAAGAACTTAAATCGGCTCAAAGCAAAACGGCCTCGGTAACCGATAAGCAAAAAAACTTAAACTCCTCCATACCTCGTGCCCAGCAAACAATCACGCAGCTACAAGACAAGGCATCATCACTGAGAGCTGAAATTCGCCAAGCCACCGCCATGTTAAATGCGCCTAATTCAACAGATACTCCCGATGATGATGTAGGCGGTATACCCACAGACGCAGAATATGTCATTTTTGCTATCGATAACTCAGGCTCCATGTCTAATGGAAGTAGCTGGAATAGAGTGATCACCATTGTTAACGATATTCTGCAAAACCACCCAAAAATGAAAGGCTTTCAAATTATGTCGGCCGACGGTGGCTTTATGTTTTCAAGTAAGGCTGGGCAATGGCTGGACGACAGACCAACGCTCAGAAAAACAGCCATGAACCAAATGCAAAGCTTTAAAGGTGGTGCGAGCCAACCTGAAGCTGGTATTTTAAAAGCAATAAAGCTCTACAAAAACACAAAAGGGAAAGTGAGTCTTTATGTATTTGGTGATGACTATCAGCTAAGCAATTTTGACCGAACGGTAACCCAAATAACGCAGGCAAATGCTGGTGTGGATGGTAAGCCAATCATACGTATCCATGGGGTAGGTTTTAGCCGCGGTAGTGGCAACGCCCAGCGCTTTGGCGCTTTTATGCAAGCCGTTGCTAAGCGAAACCGCGGTGCGTTTGTAGGTCAGTATTTTTAATGAACCATCTTAACTCAACTTCAAGTTTCAACTAACCAACTTGCTGCTACTGCTATAGAGAAAAAGTAAATCAGCATATTTTCTCTAGGTTAGGAAGCAAGCCCTCTTCATCCACGTTAAAGAAAATTGCTTATGCCAAGCTAATGCCTTACTTTTAAACCACTCGTTTGCCATTTAAAGGTAATGTATGCGCGGCCTTAAATACTCCTTACTATTGGTTTTTTTGTTATTCACTTTGCCATCAATCGCTGATAGTTCTCGGCTGAAAAATCTCAGTGAAATCAAAAATTACACTCAAGAAAACCAACAACAAATATTGCAAGATTTTACGTCTCTTTTAACCCTTCCCAATGTGAGTGCTAACACACAGGACATGCTGGTTAACGCCAAGTGGATAACCAACTATATTGCGCAAAGAGGGTTTACCTCTGAAGTCGTATCGGCTGGTCGTGCACCTTATATTTTGGCAGAAAAAAGCGTGCCGGGAGCGACCAAGACTATCCTAATTTACGCCCATTTTGATGGACAGCCAGTGGAGCCGGCTAACTGGGCAACACCGCCTTTTACACCTACGTTGATTGATAAGCCCATCGAGCGTGGTGGTAAACCCGTTGATTGGGACGGCAAATCGCCACTAAACCCAGAATGGCGACTGGCGGCTCGCTCAGCTGGCGATGACAAAGCCCCTGTCATTGCGCTAATGGCAGCACTAGACGCTATGGAAGCCCACAACGTAGCGCCTAGCGTAAATATAAAACTTATTTTAGACGGTGAAGAAGAAGTGGGTAGTCCAACATTAGAGGCTATTTTACAAGAACATGGAGACAAGATAACTGCCGACCTCATGCTATTTTGCGACGGTCCAATGCACCCAAGCAGAAATAAGCAGTTAGTATTTGGTATGCGCGGCAGCATGACCGTGGATATCACCACTTATGGTGCATTAAGCCCACTGCATAGCGGCCATTACGGTAATTTCTCTCCAAACCCTACCGATGGATTAATGCGCCTGCTCACCTCAATGACCGACGAACAGGGCACTATTTTAATCGATGGCTATAACGATGAAGTGCGTCCTATCAGTGAAGTGGAGCGACAGGCAATCGCCAACATTCCTGCAGTGGATGAGCAGCTTAAATACGACTTAGCCATTGCTGAAAGCTTGGGTAAAACAGTACGAGTAGAGGAAGGCGTGCTTAATCCAGCCATTATCGTTAAAGGACTGCAAGCCGGTGGCGTAGGTAATCAGGCGCGCAATATAATACAGTCAGAAGCCACGGCATCTATTAACATGCGATTAGCTGCAGACCAAACGCCAGCATTCTTGCGCAAGAAAATGGAAGCACACATCAAAAATCAGGGTTACACCATTGTGCATGAACCGCCTAGCGTTACATTACGCCGGGAAAACAATAAGGTGGTGATGTTAGATTGGCGCGCTGGTGCCTACCCTGCCTTTCGCTCAAAAATAGATAGTCCACAAGCAAAAAAATTAGCAGCTATCATGAATAGTATGGACGAACAGCCAACAATCCTAACGCCAACTCTCGGCGGCAGTTTACCCATATATTTATTTGAGCAGGCGCTTGATATGCCCATTATTATTCTGCCCATCGCTAACCATGATAATAACCAGCATGGTCGCAATGAAAACCTTCGGTTGCAGAATTTGTGGGATGCGGTAGCGATGTATGCCGCCATTTTATCGGAATATGATCGCTAAGCGGGTTTGATCTGGGCAGTATTCGCTGAGCAAGTAAATACTAAAACGTGAGTAAGGGTGAAGAGAATCGCGTTTGTTAAACGCGACTCTCTCATCTAATGAGTAAGCGGGCTTTAAGCATGCCTAAATAGTGCTTTAAAGCATGCCACAACCGCACGTTTTCTATAAGGACTGTAGTTATCTATTACGTCCATACTGCTCGTGAGAAGACACCCAGTCAGACGAGCTTATGGCTGAGGCCAACGATATCTCTCCAGCCAGTACTACCGATGCAATGATTTCAGCGAATTTATACACGCGGTCGCGGCCATAGCAATCAAGCAGCTCTAAACACTCTCTTTGGGTACCAATACCGGTACCGCCCCCATAGGTAGCCACGATTAACGACGGTATGGTAATAGAGACATACAAGTCTCCTTCCTCGGTTAATTCTGAGTACATAATTGCCGCTGATGACTCGGACACGTTTGCCACGTCTTGCCCCGTGGCGATGAACATTGCAGTGATACCGTTTGGTGAATGCAGGCCAGTATTGTTTACGCCAGATAAGAATGAGCCTACACCCGCCACTCGTCCATGATAATCAATTTGTTTAGGGTCAACCCGCATCACCTCTAGCAAATGCTCACGCTTAATGGTGGCCTCTGCAGTTACGCGCTTACCGCGGGTACGCATAATATTAATTTGTGACGCTTTTTTATCGGTAGCGAAATTCGATTCCAAATAGAAATTCTCAATACCTTCATAGTGGTCCAGTATCCACCCGCAGGCAGCAAATGTGGCTCTACCCACCATGTTTTGGCCGGCTGCATCGCCCGTACGGTAGTTAAAGCGAAGGAAGGCAAATTTATTAGACAGAAAGTGGTCGATATAAGTCAGCTTAGCAATACTGGACGTGGCCTCAGCTTCTTCACGTATTTTTTCAATATTTTCCTGTACCCATTTCACAAAGTCTCTTGCACCTCGGGCATTTTCAAATATAAACACAGGCGCCCGCTGCATGGCATCGTCAACAACGGTAGCAGTTACGCCGCCGCTCATGTTTAACAACTTCATACCTCGATTATACGATGCCACCAAGGTACCTTCTGTGGTTGCTAAAGGCACAACAAACTCACCTTTTGCGTGCTCGCCATTTATTTTTACAGGGCCTGCAATACCAATTGGCACCTGAGCTACGCCAATAAAGTGTTCGATGTTGCCTTTCAAATCATTGGGGTCGATAGAATACTTCCCTACATGATTGACCTTATTACCGGTGGCGCTTTCAAAGTATTGCTGACGAGTTTTAATAATAGACTCGCCATAATCGTCTAAATCATCTCGCGGTATATGTGCACTGCGTTGCCCAGCTAACGTAATATTGTCCTCTACCTCAAACTTCAACTTTCCAAACGGAGATGCAGAAAAGCAGATCCCAAGCTTTCGCTTTTCCGGGCACGCGTCTTTTTCGATATCTAAATGTAGCGTGATGGTTTGTCTAAGCGCGAAGGGCCTACCGTCAGATTGATTAAGTTCAGCTGCAGGTAAAAACGTATCGTGAGTAAGTTGAAGTGAAATTTTATCTTCTGGAATTTTCTCTCCATCCAAAGAAACCCAATGCAGCTTTTCAATGGTTGCGTCTTTTAATCTGTTTTTAAGCGAGAACGATAACCCCGTGCTTGTTTTTGAGAGGCTGGCGCGTGTGTAGAGTTGTTTTAATAATATGCTGGGCACAAACATGAGACTTCCTTATTAGCGTATACGTTTTCTATTTCTTATTTATTTCATTGGCATTTGTTTTCTATTTTTTCTTTTTCATCTTATTAGGACACTTTCTAAGCCACTGCTTAGGTTACTGCAGATCCCTGATGTTTTTATAGCACATTCTTTATACAGATCTATGACTACTTGTTATTTAATGTAGGTCAATCTTTGCTGCTTTTTACAAATTTTCTTATCTATTTTTGCGCCTCGTTTTTCAAAAATGAGCCAAACACCCGTTTTTATTGACCTTCATAGTCCTGGGCTTTCGCCAAATTACACACCACTAATCAATCACCTAAAGTTTATGTGTCGTCGCAACAACGATGACTAGAAGGTATCTGGCAGCAATAAGGGAGGCGTCATGGAATGGGATGCCAGGGATAAACCGTCTGCAAGGAAGAGACAGCCAGATACCTTTTTTACCAAGGCATATTCGGTTAGCTAATCACACGGAATAGGCCCTGTTTGATACACCTCAGCGTAGGGAAAAAGGAGCAGTAATGAGAAAGGGATTATTCCGAAAGGAAGCAATTGCTCATCAATCGACGGCCATTACCGGTCGTTTATTGATGACACCAAAACCAGCTTTCATGGTTATTGCCGCAGTATTAGTCATTTGGTTAATGGTGGTTATTGTTTTTCTGATGCAAAGCAGCTACGCCAGAAAGGCCTCTGTCCAGGGGTGGTTAGAGCCCCATGGTGGTGTATACAAACTCTACGCCGACCCACGCGGAGGACAGGTAGCAGATATTTTCGTTAAAGAAGGCCAGTATGTTGAGCGCGGTGCACCGCTTTTAAGGGTGAGTTACAGCAATAAAAATGCGTTCGGGTCTCCGGTGAGCGAAAGGCTTCTAAGGGAATTAGAAGAAAAGCGAAAAAGAACACAAGAAATTATCGAGCGCTTACACACCCTTCATAGCAATGCCTTGCATAAGCTCGATGTGTCAATTACCCATGCAAAAAAAGAGCAAGTAGAACTTAGGGACATCACGAGAATAACACGCTCACAGTACGACGTTACGCTGACTCATTTTGAGAACACTCAATCCCTTTATCACGATGGGCACGTTAGTCACATTGCTTATCAAGAACAAAACTTAAGAAAGCTCGCCAGCGAAGAGCAGCTAAAGCGTGCCCTTCAAAACCAAAATACTGCGAACAACAAGATTTCATCGCTGACTCAGGAGCGAGCATCTCTGCCCATGCAGCAGAAAAATGAACTAGCGAATTATCAAAATGCGCTCAGCGATTTGAATCAACAGATAGTGGCTCATCACAACACTAATGAAGAAACTATTTATGCGCCTCAAGGAGGGATTGTATCGGGCCTGCATATCAAATCCGGCTACGATATAAAAAGTAATAATTTATTGCTCACTTTAGTGCCTAAATCTTCTTCCATGCAGGCCCATATGTTAATTCCCGTTCACTCAGCTGGATTTATCGACGAAGGACAAGCACTCAACATTCGTTACGATGCGTTTCCCTATCAAAAGTTTGGTATGCAGTCGGGTCATATTCTTCGTATCTCGAAAACCTTAATCTTACCTGGCGAATTAAACGACGCCCCGGTCATTGCAAACGAGCCTGCTTATTTGGTGACTGCCGAGCTTATTAACGAAACGCTTGTGGCCTATGGTGAACATATTCAATTAAAAGCAGGAATGACATTTTCTGCCGATATTGAGCTAAGTCAGCGCACGCTCATAGAGTGGTTGTTAGAGCCGCTTTATAGCCTTTCAGGGAGGCTATGAGCATGTTCACGCAAGCAAGGACACCACTCAATATCTCGTTTTTCCAAAAAACCAGAGTACCGCTTATTTTGCAAAGTGAAGCGGCAGAATGTGGGTTGGCCTGCATGAATATGATTGCACAGTTTTACGGTGACAAGCGAGACCTCAACCATCTTCGTCAATCCATGTCAGTATCGATGCGCGGGTGCACACTACTTGATGTAATGAGTATTGGTCAACATGTTGGCCTGCAGTGCCGTGCGCTAAAAATCGAAATAGACCATTTGCGCCAGTTAACTTGCCCCGCCATTTTGCACTGGGAGATGAAACATTTCGTTGTGTTAACCCACGTTGATAATAACAGAGTCACTATCAACGACCCCGCACAGGGAAAGCGTACTTTGACGCTCAGCGAGGCCTCTAAGTCAATAACGGGCATAGCCCTTGAAGTCTCTCCTACTGACAGCTTTGCGCCAGTGAGTACCGCGCCTACGCTCACACTCAAAGACTTTTTCGTCAACGCTATTGGTTTCAAGCGCAATCTCGTTACGCTTATTGCGCTGTCCATTTTACTGCAGCTTTTTGTACTGGCCAGTCCGTACTACATGCAAACGGTAGTAGACGATGTGCTTGTTTACAGTAATGATGCGCTTCTTAATGCGCTAGCCCTTGGCTTTGCCTTGTTGCTACTTATTGAGATATTCACTTATGTATTGCGCAAACTACTCGTATTATCTGTGTCTATGCGCTTGCAGCTACAGCTCTCCGCTTCCGTATTTAAACACCTCCTCTCACTGCCTTTAGACTATTTTGCCAAACGCCATGTGGGAGATGTTGTCTCTCGATTTAGCTCACTAGGACAGATAAGAGAATTTCTAACTACTGGGGTTGTTACCGCTCTGCTCGATGGTTTATTAGCCGTTATCACACTGGTGGTGATGGCGGTGTATTCCATACAGCTCACCGCGTTAGTTGTTGGAGTAATGGCGCTGTATGTGGCCTGTCGCCTCGCCGTGCTTTCGTTTATGAAACGGTTAACAACAGAAAGAATTGGCTTAGCGGCAACGGAGCAAAGTCATTTCATTGAAAGTATGCGCGGTATCCTACCCATTCGGGTATATAACCAAGAAGTGCAGCGCCACAGTCATTGGCAAAATAAGCTTGTCGCCACGTTAAATAAAGATATTAGTCTGGGCAAGCTGAACATTGGCAATGATGCAGTGAACAAAACCATGTTTGGCCTTGAGAATCTTGCGGTTATTTATGCCGGCGCTCTGCTTGTGTTAGACAGCACCATGAGCATTGGAATGCTATTGGCTTTTATTGCCTACAAAGTTCGCTTTACCAGCGCCGTAGATGGCGTCATCAATAGCATTATTGAATTTAAGATGCTGAGCGTTCACTTTACTCGCTTGGGCGATATTGTGCTGACCAAACCAGCCCCTCACTCCCTTGGGGCTTCAGCAGAGCTTTATCCTCAGAGCCACCAACCTCAAAAACGTGAAGCACTCGATAACCCCAAAGCCAGTGGTATAAAAGCCAGCGGTATAGAAACAGCGCAGGCTGAAACATCGAGATGCGCGAGCATTTCTTTAGACAGTCCGACTAGCACAAAGAGTCACAGCACGGCGCTACTGGCGAAAAAACTGAGTTTTCAGTACAGCGAAGCAAGTGAGCCTGTTTTCAAACACATCAATTTAGCGGTGCACCGCGGCGACATTATTGCCATTACCGGAGACAGTGGCAGCGGAAAAAGCACGCTTATCAAATGCCTTATGGGGCTATACGCACCCTCTGGAGGTAGTGTTAGCCACCAGCATCACAATACGCAGCATGCAAAGTGCAAGATAGCCTCTGTGTTACAAGAGGACACCCTTTTAAATGGCAGCATTGCCGATAACATCAGCTGCTTTTCAGAAACGCCCTGTTTAGAGCAGGTTATTCACGCCGCTCAGCTAGCCTGTATTCACGATGAAATAGCGTCGATGCCTATGCAATATCACTCATTGGTGGGAGATATGGGGAGTAGCTTAAGCGGCGGACAAAAACAGCGCCTATTGCTAGCTCGAGCCCTTTACCAATGCCCAGACATTTTATTTTTAGATGAAGCAAGTAGCCATCTCGATATGGCAAACGAGGAAAGCATTAATCGCCATCTTAGCGCGCTGAATATCACTCGTATTATGGTTGCACATCGCCCTCAATCTATCGCCATTGCAGATACCGTTTACCGATTAACACATACCGGTTTACAGCTTTTACCACCCTCAACTGAAGAAACAAAGCCTATAGAAAACCCCATGGAGAACACCGATGAAAATACATGAAGTAAGAGAAAGCAACGTCCTAATGACCGAATCTGAGCGAATGCAGGTTGAGGCCCAGGGCATTACGTCAAGCGGCACACTTATCCCTATAAAATGTTTGTCAAAACGAGAGCTTCAGGTTGTTCACAAAATAATGGGGGGGTGCTCGAACAAACTGATTGCAGATCAGCTGTTTATCAGTGAGCGGACGGTGAAATTTCACTGCGCCAATATTTATAAAAAGCTCAATATCACCAGTCGGACTGCACTTATCGCTGGCTGCTTCAGAACTCTTTACCGCGAAGTTGTCTCGCACTAGCGCGACGACCTCATTTTAAACCACGCTAATACAAGGAGCGTAACCAATGAAAGACCAACAACAAGCCGTAACACTAGCAGAAGAGCAACTATTTGTTGTATCAGGCGGCCGGACATATCAAGGTGAAGGTGTAAAACCACCCACCTTTAGTTTACCCAGTCTGCCGATTTATAAGGAGCCGGTTTATATCACCATGGCTATTGGTGAAGGCGGCGGCACCTTACCGGATATACTTGCCTAACCCTACGTAATATCTGCCTAACTGCGTTCAAGTTGTTGTAAGCGCAGCTAGGCAGCAACCAATGCGCTGAATTATGCAGCCATTTGCTACACTTGATTGCTGCAGTTAAATGTTTCACTTAAATGCCGCTCTTTAATGCATGAGTTTACGCAGGTATCGACGCGAAAAAGGGCGTGATGCACGTGATATTTTTCAGCGCTTTTACATTTTTCATGCAAAAAGGAAATCGCATGTACATTGGACTTATTGGCGACGAGAACGACCCGCAGCTCATTCATTTGGCGAATGCGCTTACCCAACAAAACACACCCTATTTCATTGCTAATACTGCCTATTTTGGCAGCCAATGGACCATTAGTTTTGACCCCGATTGCAACGAAGGCTATCTGCATTTTGCACCCCCTCAGCTTATGCCCAAACAAAGGGTGATGTTTTCAGAGATAAAGGCGGTGTACTGGCACCAGTACATTCCTACAAAGACCATGACAGCGGACCCGAGTTCTTCCTCAGCACCTAAAAATCTGCAACAAACAGCTGCACAAGCCATGTGGATTGAACAAGAGTTGTCGAGCACACTTTTATGCTGGTTTACCTACCATGGCACCAGATGGGTAAACTCTATAGACGCCGTTCGCTCGCATCAATGCAAACCCATGCAGTTGAGTATTGCGTCGCAGCAAGGAGCCAATATCCCCTACTCTTTCGTGGGCAACGCGCCTGAGGCTGCTGCGCAGTTTTGCAGTAATTTGCAGGAGGTCGTTTACAAACCGGTGCGAGGCGGCAAAGTAGCTCAGTTTGTCAATAAAACAGAACATCTTCGGCCGTTACTGACAACCTTGCTATCGCAGCGCCCGGTTACTTTTCAAAAATATATCAGCGGTACGAATATTCGAAGCTACGTATTAGGTAATGAAGTGGTAAGTGTGCGTATCGACTCAGATGAGTTAGATTACAGAAACGACGATGGTGCAACGCCGGTAATTACAGTGATACCCCAACACATCAAACGCTTAGCGGTAAGAATATGCAAAGCACTTGGCATGTACTGGTGCGCTATTGATTGGCGCAAGACCAACAAAGACACTTACTTTTTCTTAGAAGCGAACCCAAGCCCTTTTTACCTAAAAGTAGAGCGTGACACTGGCTTAGACATCACAGGTAGACTGTTAAATTTGTTAACTATGTAGATTGCTGACATTGCAGTAGCCTATACCCGTGCGCAGGCATGTGTTTAGTCTGTAATAGTCAAAGACCCAATAAAAAAACCCAGCTGCTAGCAGCTGGGTTTTTTGTTAAATTTCTCGTTAGGCCTATTGGCAAGCCTATGCTTTAATTACAAAATAAAGCGTGAAAGATCTTCGTTATCTACCAATGTTTCTAGGTGGCTATTAACGTAATCGGCATCAATCACAAATGATTCGCCGCTTTTCTCCGATGCATCATAGGAGATATCTTCCATTAAACGCTCTAGCACGGTATGAAGACGACGAGCGCCTATGTTCTCGGTGCGTTCATTGACCTGCCACGCCGCTTCTGCAATACGCTGAATACCTGAATCGTCGAAGGTTACAGTTACCCCCTCAGTTTTCATTAATGCAATATACTGCTGAGTAAGCGACGCACTTGGCTCGGTAAGAATCCGTTTGAAGTCACCCACTTTCAGTGCCGATAATTCAACGCGAATGGGCAAACGGCCTTGAAGCTCAGGAATAAGATCCGAGGGCTTACTCATTTGGAATGCACCAGAGGTAATAAACAAGATGTGGTCCGTTTTTACCATACCGTGCTTGGTTGATACCGTGGAGCCTTCAACGAGAGGCAGCAAGTCGCGCTGTACACCTTCTCGCGACACGTCGCCAGAATTATTGCCTTCGCGCTTACAAATTTTGTCAATTTCATCAACGAACACAATACCGTGCTGCTCTACCGACTCAATGGCTTTTTCCTTTAAGTCTTCTTGATTAACTAAGCGCGCCGCCTCTTCTTCAATCAGCAATTTAAACGCGTCTTTAATTTTCAGCTTTTTCTTTTTCTTTTGCGAACCAGACAGGTTTTGGAACATACCTTGAAGCTGGTTTGTCATTTCTTCCATACCAGGAGGCGCCATTATCTCTACACCTACCTGTGGAAGCGCAACGTCAATTTCTATCTCTTTGTCATCTAGCTCACCCTGACGAAGCTTTTTACGAAATGCCTGACGTGTGCCGCGGTCTTCTACTTCTTCCTTGTTACCCCATGCGTCTTCTGGCGGTGGTAACAACGCATCGAGAATGCGATCTTCAGCGGCTTCTTCAGCGCGGAATTTCACTTTCTTCATTTCGTTTTCTTTCGTCATCTTCACGGCAATATCGGCAAGGTCGCGAATAATGGTTTCGACTTCCTTACCCACATAACCCACTTCGGTGAACTTTGTCGCCTCTACCTTAATAAAAGGTGCGTTGGCAAGTTTGGCCAGACGGCGAGCGATTTCGGTTTTACCCACGCCCGTTGGCCCAATCATAAGAATATTTTTAGGTGTCACTTCTTGACGCAGCTCAGGCTCTAGCTGCATTCTGCGCCAGCGGTTGCGAAGCGCAATAGATACAGCACGCTTGGCATCTTGTTGACCGATAATATGACGATCTAGCTCGTGGACAATTTCTCTTGGTGTCATTTCAGACATGAATAAACCCTTTTATAAAACATGCTCGGTCTGCGCGCTATGAAAACACCGACGTATCGGTTCGCGCAGTTAAAAAGTAGCAACAGCTTCGTTACTGCCAGTCTAGTGCACTACTATGCTGATAAATTAGTACGCTATTAACTTAGTAGTCTAGAACATCTACCGTTTGGCTATGGTTAGTGAATACGCAAATATCGCCCGCAATGGTCAATGACTTTTCAGCGATGTCTTTAGCACTTAATTCGGTATTTTCTAACATCGCCGTTGCCGCAGCTTGGGCGAAGTTGCCACCAGAGCCTATCGCAATAAGATCGTTTTCTGGCTGAACGACGTCGCCGTTACCAGTGATAATAAACGATGCGGTCTCATCGGCCACGGCGAGCAGTGCTTCAAGCTTTCGAAGCGCCCTGTCGGTTCGCCAATCTTTGGCCAGCTCAACGGCCGCCTTTGTTAAATGGCCCTGATGCGCCTCTAACTTAGATTCAAAACGTTCAAACAGGGTAAATGCATCGGCGGTACCACCAGCGAACCCAGCTAATATTTTGTCGTGATACAAGCGGCGCACTTTACGAGCATTGCCTTTCATCACAGTATTTCCTAGTGATACCTGACCATCACCGGCCATTACCACTTGATTTCCACGTCGTACAGATACAATCGTTGTCACGTTAATTCCCCGTTTTGGCTGGGAGTTGATGCCGCTTAGATAGAACCTGAGCGGCAGCAACTTATCAATTCTATAAACCTTAAGTGGGGGGACGGTTTATAATTTCAAGGGGCTGGAGGGTTTGTACGCTTACCTGATTTATCTATTATAAGTTCCAATACCAAATCTGACAGGTGGCAATGTTGACTTTGCGAAGGCTGTGCTTCGCTTTTTCTGCATCTCGTTTAGACTCAAACGGACCTAAAATAACGCGGAACCAGTCTCCGTTACTTCCCGTACTTTGACGGATGAGCGCCTCTAAACCTTGAAATGCGATTTTCGCTTTCATTTCTTCCGCTTGGGCACGGGTTCTAAACGACGCGCACTGCATAAGATAGCGCTTATCGGACTTTTCTTGAGCCTGCACATCCACCTCTACCTCATAGCCAGGCAGGGTTTTAATGTACTCCCATTCTTCTTCGGGTAATTTGGGTAAGGCTTCTTCTGTTGGTGCGACAGGACGGGCAGCTTGGGTATCCACATCATCTTCAACGTTATCTTTAATTGACCATAAAAACACACCAAAGCCGAGGACAAGGGCAATAATTATCGCAATCCTAAAAACCGGAAGCGTATGTAAGCTTGGCGCACTCGACTGTCGGCTGCTCGCATGGCTATTGGCACGACTATTGGCATTGCCTGGCGCTTTCTTGGGCGTTTTTTTATTTTTTTGTGAGCGTCCACGGGAGACGTAATCGCGTTGAGCCATAGTTGGCAATATTCCTACATGTTGTCGCTAAAACACCAAATTTGGCATTTAATGCTATGTACTTTGATGATATGTACTGTGATGATATGTACTGTAATGCGAATTTTAACGTATTGCTCGCTAACAAGCTAACTGAAATCTGTTGGGTCAATATCCACCGACCATCGCACTTTTGTCGCCTGAGGCAGTGCCTGCAAAAACGGCAGTGACTGGCGTAATACGCTATGAAGTGGAGCCCGCTTGTTGTGGCTGCATATCAACATAAACCGAAAGCGCCCCTGTCGTTTTTCTATTAACGATGGAAAAGGGCCACTCATTTCTATGTCATTGTTGCTCGCCGCAAACACACTGCGGCTTCCACTTAAAAAGGCAAACGCCAACGCACTGTCAGCAGCTTCACAGCGCACCACAAATTGACTGATATAAGGAGGTAGCCCTGCCGCCTTTCGCTCCATTAATGCATGGCGGGCAAAATGGCCATAGCCGTTATTCACTAAATCTTGTAACAGCGGATGGTGGGGGTTGTGAGTTTGTAACCACATTTCGCCGGGCTTGCTGGCTCTTCCTGCACGCCCTGCAAGCTGAGTGACTAGCTGTGCTAACTTTTCAGGCGCTCTAAAATCGGCGCTAAACAAGGCACCATCGCAATCAAGCACGGCCACAAGCGTAACGTGAGGAAAGTGATGCCCTTTCGACAATATCTGAGTGCCAACAAGTAATTGATACTCCTGGCGATTAATGGCATCTAAGGTTTGATGAAGTTTATCCTTTCCTCGCACCGTATCGCTATCAATACGCACCTGCTTAACATCTGGAAACAAAGAGGCTAGCCCGTCTTCCACTTGCTCTGTGCCGGTACCTGCGGTAACGAGGGACGCGCTGTGACAAGCTTCACATTGCCTTGGCATTGCCCTGGTGCCGGCGCAGTGGTGACACTGCAACCGATTTTGCGACTTATGCACGGTGTAAGGTCTGTCACATCGCTTGCAGGTTACCGTTTCACCACAGTGGTGGCACAATAACGCAGGCGCATATCCGCGACGATTCACAAATACCAGCACTTGGTTTCCCGCATTAATATGCTGGCGCATGATGGTTAACAGCGCTTGTGATATACCGTAATGCAGAGGTTGATCTCGCGCATCTAGAAGATGCTGGTGGGTATTCTGTGCACCACCTGCTCGGCGGGTAAGGTGTAAATGGGCGTACCGCCCACCTAAAGCGTTATTAAGGCTTTCTAAAGCGGGGGTTGCACTACCTAACAGTAAAGGAATACTGTGTTGTTTCGCTCTCATCGCCGCCAAGTCGCGGGCGTGATAGCGAAGCCCATCTTGCTGCTTAAACGACTCATCATGCTCTTCATCTACAATGATCATCCCTGGGTTAGCAAGAGGAGTAAAAATTGCTGAACGGGTTCCAATAACGATGCCTAACTCACCAGATTTTGCCCGCTGCCATACCCGCAGCCGAGCTTTATCAGAAAGCTGGGAGTGCAATACCCCAACATCGATACTGAAACGCTTCTCAAAGCGAGACACGGTTTGTGGAGTCAATCCAATTTCGGGGACAAGTATAAGTATTTGTTTACCGGCTTGTAATAAAGGCTCGATGGCCTGTAAGTAGACCTCGGTTTTTCCGCTTCCCGTCACGCCTTCAAGCAAACTGACGGCAAATTTACCCTGCTGCTGATTAAGCGCTGCAATGGCAACAGACTGCTCGGTATCGGGAATGGGCTTTTCATCAATGGTTATGGTCGATAGCCATTCTTGCTCTCGCACTTCAGGCACTACATCAACCACTTCGGCAAGTGACTTATCTATAAGGGATTTAACCGCTGGCGCACCAAATAACTTTCGACTTTGCTGCGCTGACAAACTGGATTTTTGTAGCGCCTCAAAAAATGCTTTTTGTTTTGGTGCCCGTGTTAGTTCATCAGATGAAGTGTGTTCCCCCGTTTCAGTCAGCCGTATTCTTTCTTCTGGCAATACTTGCGCTGTTTCACCCTTTCTCAATAAAACAGGAAGCATGGTGTGAAGCACTTCACCGGGTGCATGATGATAATATTGCCACAGCCACTGTGCCATTTTCAAAAGCACTGCATCTATGACGGGAGCTTCATCAAGTACCGTCTCTATGGCCTTTAACTTATCGGCATTCTCTATCTCAGGAGCGTCTTTGTTTGGCTCGTCAACAACAATACCCACCAGCTTTCTTGGGCCAAAGGGCACGCGCACTCTCACGCCTGCGGCTAAATCGCAATGATAAGTATAAGTAAACAACTGTCGCAGAGGCACTGGCACCGCAACACAAATATAAGCCATGGTAGAACGCACCTCTAAAGCTACTGTCTTCGTTGTTTATTAGGCCCGATAGCTAACCGTTAATATGACGAGCTTATACGACGAGCTAATATAACGAGCACAGTTAACAAGAATGAATACTCACGATTAGCGTGAGAGTTAAGATATGGGATATTTAAACACAGATTTCATCGCTGCCATAAAACCATCTCAAATAGTTTTAGATTACCTTACTAACCCTATTTTTTGACCCTATTTTTTGCTTTGGTTACACAATACCAGTCCGCATAGATAATTACCCACTCAGCGAGATTTAAAATGTTCGTAATCGCGGCGTGTTACCGCAGGTGCAGTGGCTCTATATCAAGGTGACACAACAAAGAGTACGGATATTTTAAACTCATAAAGCGCTTGATCGCTGGCGCAGCTTCCTTTATTATCCGCCGCTCTTTTGCGATGGGTTGTTCTAAGAACCGCTCATCATTTGAATATTAAGTTACGTATGGTGTTTGGCTTCGGGCTGAATAGCGATACGGCCTTATTGTGAGGTAATCCCATGAAACAAGGTATCCACCCAGAATACGCTGAAATGACAGCAACATGCTCTTGCGGAAACGTAATGAAAATCCGCTCTACAATGGGTAAAGACATCAACCTAGACGTATGTTCTTCTTGCCACCCATTCTACACTGGTAAACAACGTAACGTTGATACTGGTGGTCGTGTTGATCGCTTCAAGAAGCGTTTCGGTGCTCTTAGCAAGAAATAAACTTCGTACTTTTTTAAGTATTGAGTTGGAAAAGCGCCTTAGGGCGCTTTTTTATTGCCTGCTTTTTAGATAGCTTTTGAATGACCAGCTCCATGGGCTTCTGCATAAACAGAAGATAGAACCGCCATTGAGCGACAAAGAGAACAGGTATCATAGTGCGCGAGCACTAGAAAACACTGTGCGCGAGCACTAGAAAACACTGAATTGTGCGCGAGCACTAGAAAACACTGAATTGTGCGCGAGCACTAGAAAACACTGAATTGTGCGCGAGCACAAGAGAGCGCTGGCAGTGCGTTGATAGATCTCAGATATGAAGACCTAATGAGTGACGTTTTTAGCGAAATGCGTATCCCAATTTCCCTGGCTTTGTTTTGCGCACGCCTCCTCACTATCAAAACGCACAGATACAGGCTTAGACTTAATTCCTTCCAGCGCTATCTCTACCTGCGTTATAAATGTCGCCTCCCAGTTTTGTTCAAGCGCGCGGTTGCGATTTATTTCGGTGTCAAACACGGCCACAATCTCTGGGTTGCGCCAGTGCCCTAAATGAGTGAGCCAAACAAAGCCATTGTCTTGTTTTTTTAGCCCCTCGCAAACCTCAGTAAGCTCGCTGATTAATCGACGTTCTGTCATATTTTCACATTCACCATTTTTATTCATTAAAGCCGCTAGCCCGAAGCTTAAGCATTAGAATTTATATTTGCTAGGGCTTTTCTCTTTACTGGATAGCTATTTGAAACGTCGCTTTTAAAGAGCTAGCGTCTAAATACCTAGTTTCTATGTATATAACTCTTCAACAGTTTTCTCTGTATCAGAAGGCTCTCAATCAGGTAGCTTACTGTCAGGTAATTCAATGCCAGGTCGCTCTATGCCAAGCGCCTTTTCGCCGGTCTTGTTGACTCGCTATTTTAATTTTGACTCATTATTTGAAAGACCGTACAAATACAGAAGAAATATGAGATAAAAAATAAACATAATATGTATGAATGACAAACATAGTCTGCTTTTACTGGTCTAACGAGTTTCTCTCACCTACATTAATTATGACCCATTAGCGTAATTAAGTAGCACAATAGAGCACGCCCTAGTAACTCTGATCAGATATGTAGACCACCATGGCCTGTGTTAGTGTTACCACGTGCGCTCAAGCAAGAATAACACAGATAAATAACACGGATAACAGTCCGGATTTGATGCAGCTAGCCTTTAAAAAAATGGCCAGTAGGCGCTACCCTTTAAACATATAGCAATATCCATGAACCCTACACTCAAGGAATCTATTTCACATGTCAGATTTTAGACAACGCGCTCTCGATTATCACGCCAAGCCTACGCCAGGAAAAATAAGCGTTGAGCTATCGACACCCGCAGACAGCGTTGATGATTTAGCGCTTGCTTACAGCCCAGGCGTTGCCGAGCCAGTAAGAGAAATAGCTGAAGATCCAGACAACGCATACAAGTATACGGCTAAAGGCAATTTGGTGGCGGTTATCAGTAATGGTACTGCTATTTTAGGCTTAGGTAATCTGGGTCCACTAGCCTCAAAACCGGTAATGGAAGGTAAAGCGCTGCTGTTTAAGCGTTTTGCTGGTATCGACGCTATTGATATTGAAGTGAAGCACAGAACTACCGAAGAGTTTATCAATACGGTAGCGAATATTGCTGATACGTTCGGCGGTATCAATCTTGAAGATATCAAAGCGCCAGAGTGCTTTGAAATAGAGCAAGAGCTTATTAAGCGCTGTAAAATCCCCGTCTTTCACGATGACCAACACGGCACCGCAATTGTCACCGCAGCCGGAATGCTTAACGCGCTAGAAATTCAGGGCAAAAATATCGAAAATGCCAAAATTGTCTGTCTAGGAGCGGGAGCCGCTGCCGTGGCCTGTATGGAGTTGCTAATAAAATGCGGTGCACAGCGCGAGCGTATTTACATGCTCGACAGAAAAGGAGTGATACACACTCGTCGCGAAGACTTAACAGAACATAAATCGTTATTTGCTAACAACACCGACAAGCGAACCCTAGAAGACGTCATGGACGGTGCTGATATATTTGTGGGCGTGTCTGGCCCAGACCTTCTTCCTCCGGAAACATTGGCGCTTATGGCCGATAACCCTATCGTGTTCGCTTGCTCTAACCCAGACCCTGAAATCAGGCCAGACCTCGCTCATGCGGTACGAGATGATCTCATTATGGCAACCGGTCGCTCAGATTACCCAAATCAGGTAAACAATGTACTTTGCTTCCCGTTTATCTTCCGCGGCGCATTAGACGTACGAGCAAGCGCTATAAACGATGAAATGAAAGTAGCTGCCGTTGAGGCACTGCGCGCCATAACAAAAGAAGAAGTACCTGCTGAGGTGCTTGCCGCGAGCAATAGCAAAAGTCTTAGTTTCTCAAAGGACTACATTATCCCTAAACCCATGGACCCCCGCTTGTGCGAACGCATTGCTAGTGCAGTATCAAAAGCTGCCATAGACTCTGGGGTAGCTGGCATTTAAGACGTTCAGTCTTAGCCATTACGCTTGAGAAACAGGCTTAATAAAAAGGCGTATGAGCGAGTGTAAAACACAGACGCTACGTTTTGATAAGTCGGCCTTATTAACCTGATTTTATTAAAGCGCTTTTATTAAAGCGGCTTTATTAAATTGAGCACCTAAGTATGACAGCGTCACACTGTCATACTTAGGTGCATTCGCTCTACCCTATTCTTCGGTAGGCTCATTTTCGAAGCTGGGATCAATGCCCATCTCTTCCATAATTCTTCTTGCTTCTGCAGGCACTCTGTTGCCGTTGTCTTTACGCAAATCATCATCGTTCGGTAAAGGCTGACCTGTAAAGGCATGAAGAAATGCCTCACACAACAATTCTGAGTTAGTTGCATGTCGCAAGTTATTAATTTGGCGACGGGTGCGTTCGTCAGTTAACGCTTTCAGCACATTAATCGGTATTGAAACAGTGACTTTTTTTACCTGTTCGCTTTTCTTACCGTGCTCTGCGTAGGGGTGTATATATTTACCATTCCATTCTGCCATAGTACTAACTCGGTCTTATTTTATTTATGTTATGAAGGGAAATTCTAAACGAGTTCACGAAAAGGTCAATTGAGCAGTGTAAACCTCTTGACGTCTAGACATATATTCTTTAATTTAGACGTCTAAACGTCTATCCATATCGCTAGTAGAGAGAAAAAATACATGGTTTCTTATGCACAAGGCATTGATGCGCTCAACCAGTCCCTATCGGAACTGCGTGATATTGACGTCTCCTTTGAGTTTTTCCCCCCTAAAACGGAAGCCATGGAGCAAACTCTATGGAAATCAGTTGAGCGTTTAGCACCACTGAAGCCAAGCTACATGTCGGTGACATATGGAGCAAATAGTGGCGAACGAGACAGAACTCACGATGTGGTCAAGCGCATTCAGCAGCAAACAGGCGTCGCCGCAGTTCCTCATCTTACTTGCGTTGACGCCAGTAAAGACGAATTAAGGCAAATTGCGCAAGACTACTGGGATTCAGGAATACGCCGCATTGTTGCTTTGCGTGGTGATTTACCGCCGGGCATGGATAACACTGAAATGTATGCATCGGATTTAGTGGCCTTACTGAAAGAGGTTGCTGATTTTGATATATCAGTTGCTGCCTACCCTGAAAAACACCCCGAAGCTCGCAATGCGCAGTTCGACCTGCTGAATTTGAAGCGCAAAGCAGAAGCCGGTGCTACCGAGGCCATTTCACAGTTTTTCTTTGATACTAGCGTATTCCTGCGATTTAGAGACCGGGCCGCTGCTGCCGGCGTTGATTTAGACTTAGTGCCAGGTATTCTTCCAGTGACAAACTATCAAACCCTTGTGAAGTTTGCTGGATTTACCAATGTTCACGTGCCCGGCTGGCTGCATAAAATGTTTGATGGTTTAGACGCTGATGATCAAGCTACCCGTAACCTGATTGGTGCCAACATTGCGATGGACCAAGTTAAGGTATTAGCAAAAGAGGGAGTAAAGCACTTCCACTTTTACACCCTAAATCGCAGTGAGTTAAGCTATGCGATTTGCCATATGCTTGGGGTGCGTGGCGACAGCAAATAATTGCCGACCGTAAGCCACAGGCAAAATGCAGAGACAATGCATCGACCTGCTCTAGAATAAACCTTTACTCATAGCGCCGCTGGCAGTTACCATCAAATTACAGAATCACAGCAAGAACCACGGCAGCAACGTCTCTAAACGTTGGTGCTGACTCAGTGTTCGTGCTGAAACGTTGATATAGCTGTCAGGAGAGCAATTGTGTACGTAGAGCGGGTTAAAGCCATTTATGAGAATATAAAGCCGCAAGCAAAAGATCTCTTTACTATATTCATCAATCGCTGCAAAGAAGACAATGTAACGATATCTGCAGGCCACCTTGCCTACGTTACACTGCTGTCGCTAGTGCCGTTTATTATGGTGACGTTTACCATTATGTCGGCTTTTCCTGCTTTCGCATCGGTGCGCAGCAAAATAGAGCATTTTATCTTTAGCAATTTCGTACCCACCGCCAGCGACGTTGTTCATCAGTACATGACAGACTTTGTGGGTAACGCCTCAGAAATGAGTGCTATTGGCATTCTATCGCTGCTTTTTGTGGCGCTGATGCTTATCTCAAATGTAGATAAAACCCTCAATAGAATCTGGCGAACAAAGAGCGAAAGACCCATTGTCTTTACCTTTGCTATTTATTGGATGGTGATAACATTGGGCCCTATTTTGATAGGCTCTAGCGTTATCGTTAGTACCTACCTAACGGGTCTAGCCGCATTTACGGAAGAATACACCCCAGGGCTTGGCACATTACTGCTGAGCCTAGTGCCTAGTGGCGCGGCCATGCTCGCATTTACTATTTTGTATACCATGGTGCCGAATAAACAGGTTTACGCCCGCCATGCTGCCTGTGGAGCCTTTATCGCCACGGTTGCCTTTGAGCTCACCAAGTCGGGCTTTGCATTGTATGTGACTAACTTTCCATCCTATGAACTAATTTACGGCGCGCTAGCCGTAGTGCCTATTTTGTTCCTGTGGGTGTATCTGTCATGGATAATCGTCTTATTTGGCGCAGAATTCACCTGTAGCCTAGGCGAAGCCTTTGAAAACCAAAACGTCCTCGATAAAGAAAAGTATGTGCCTGAGGATGACGAGCCCACAGACCAGACATAAGTAAAAAGGGGAGCCAAATTGGCTCCCCTTTCTAATTATGATACCTCTTAGACATGATACATTCTTATCACGACATTGAGTTTTCACGCTAGGGGCGTTACCCCTAGTTTTTCATAGACGCTATAAATGCATCTGATTCCGCTATGGCAGAGTTCATCTGGCTAAGCAGTTGAGCAACATTGTCTTCAATGGTTGAAAGCTCGCCTTGAAGGGCACCAATAGCGCTGGCGTTTAGATTATGCTTCAAATAAAGCACATTATCTTGAAGCGCATCTAGCACGGGCGGCATTTTACTTTCGGCTTTGCGCATAGCACTCATCAACGACGAATAACGACGCTGAGTTTCACGAAGCTTTGCAGCACTATCTCGCTTTAAAGAACCACTTTGATATTTTTCTAGCTCTTCTTGCCACTCATCAAACAGGGCTTCTGCTACGCTTTCTACCTTATCAATGCGCGCTGTTACTTCTTCTGCAGCGGCGACACTGTCTTGATACTGGCCATTTAGATTGTCGTAAACGTCTTCTAATTCACCACCATCAAATGCTACGGCAGCACTAAACGCTTCTAGTGCAGAGCTAAATTGCTCCTGCGCGTCTTCTTGAGATTCTTTTGCATTGTCGACACGATCAACAAGAATGTCTCGCTTTTCTACACCCACTTTCTCCCAAGCTGCATAGTACGCAGACTGACAGCCTGTAAGAGTCAGTGCCGCGACAAACACGGTTGCTAGTAATCTCATACGGTTACTCCACCTCTATAGCGTGCTGCGCTGATAATACTGATTAAATGCAGTAATGCGCCTAAGGGCCAAAATATGATAGCAAGCACGACTGTTGCCGCTAGCGCATAAGACACACCCACGGTAATAAAGAAAAACAACGCAGCTAAAATTCGGCCTTGGACCAAATGTCCCAACCCGGGAATAAAAAAATTACAGATAGCGGCAATGACATTACCACCCGATCCTTGACCTGCCATATAAACATCCTCGCATTTATGACTATAATATGATTAGCTAGTGTAACACCTGCGCGGTAATAACCCCCTTATCATTTAGGCGGTTAAAGCGTGGTAAGCACTGCACATCTTGTTGAGCACAGCAAAGTGTGTCGGCACGCGACAGCATGCATAATAATAAATTAAACTAAAACAGGCACTCGCACAACGCGTAGAAATATAATGAAACGACTTTATCCGGATGTAACCCGCTATGACGACGGATTTATTGATGTAGGAAACGGGCATTCCCTGTATTTTGAGCAGAGCGGTAATCCAGATGGAATACCCGTCCTCTTTATTCATGGTGGACCTGGCGCTGGACTCCCCCCTAATTATAAAAGCTTTTTTGACAGCAACAAATACCGCATTATTGGATATGAACAGCGCGGTTGCGGGCGTTCCACTCCCTTAGCAGATACCAATAATAACGATACGTGGCTAAACGTAGACGATATAGACACCCTACGCAGTCACCTTTCTATTCCAGAATTTTTATTGTTTGGCGGCTCTTGGGGGTCAACACTCGCGCTTCTATACGCTCTAAAGTATACCGCCCATGTATCTGGCTTAATTTTACGCGGTGTTTTTCTTGCACGCCAACAGGACAGGGAATGGTTTTTATCTCCACACGGATGCGCAGCCCAGCTTTTCCCCGAGCATTATCGCAAGTTCACAAAAGACATCCCCGCGCCATTGAGCGCAAATGCAGTATGCGAATATTACAGCGCAGTATTGAAGTCAAACAACGATGTACTCAAACATGCTGCGTTGCGACGCTGGTATCAGTGGGAAGAACGTTTATCTAGATTAAGCTTGCCGCCAGGAGTCGGTGACGCCCATTGCCACTACCCCATGCACCTCGTTACGTGCTTAGCAACATTAGAGTGTCACTTTTTGTCCAACAAATGCTTCATTCCTGAAAACTACATTATCGACAATATTGATAAAATAGCGCATATCCCAGGCACGATTATCCACGGTCGCTACGACATGATATGTAAAACGGAAGCTGCTGAGACCTTACATAAAGCGTGGCGGCAAAGCCAACTGCAAATAGTACCGGATGCAGGTCACAGTACCTCAGAGCCTAGTATTGGCTATGCGCTTTGCAGGGCAACACGAGACATGTCACGATTTCTCAAGGAGCAGACCCAGTGATAGGACTAATTCAACGCGTATCGGAAGCAAACGTTACCGTAGACAACAACGTTATTGGTGAAATCGGCCATGGAATGCTTGTACTTCTGGGCGTAGAAAAAGACGATGGCGACGCTGAAATTGAAAAACTCGCAAATAAGCTATGCCGCTACCGCATGTTCAGCGATAGCGATGGGAAAATGAACCTGAATATTGAACAGGTGGAGGGTGAAATACTGGTTGTGTCTCAGTTTACCTTGGTAGCAGATACACAAAAAGGCAATCGACCTGGTTTCTCTCGTGGCGCATCACCTGCCCATGGCGAAGATATTTACTCACGCTTTGTTGGCGCGCTTAAACAAAAAGGAATGCGTGTTCAAACCGGGGAATTTGGCGCCGACATGAAGGTGGGCCTTATTAATGATGGTCCGGTTACCTTTCAATTTCATGTATAAGCCATGACGGCTAGGGCAGCCTTTATTTGCTTACATAATTAAACTTGTACCCATAGCGCGGTTACGTTTAAATACCAAGTCGACTTTAAAAAAGGCCAGTTTATTGTGTACAAGGTTGTAACACCGAAAAGTGATGCAGAATTTGAAGCCTATTTTCATTTTCGTTGGGAGCATTTGCGTCAACCGTGGAATTTCCCCCCTGGCTCAGAGAAAGATGAATACGAACAAGTTGCAGAACATCGTATTATCACCAATAGAAAGAACGAAATTGTTGCCTGCGGCCGAGTGCATTTAAATACCGCAGAAGAAGCGCAAATAAGACATATCGCAGTGCACAGCGACCACTTGCGCAAAGGCTTAGGCCAAATGGTAATGGTTGCGCTAGAAAATGTGGCTAAAGACCTTGGTGCAGTGCGTGCAGTGACAAACAGCCGCGAGATCTCCATCGACTTCTTCGCCTCTTGTGGATTCGTGGTTGAGCGTGAGGCGCCTAATGAACTAGGCATGCTTAAGCGTCAGCAGATGGTGAAAAAATTCACTGAAAATAATACGCTGGTGCTTCATCCTAAATGGTGTAAAGCACTTCAAGAAACCTGGTCAGAAACCATTCCTATTACTGAACACATGGGTATTAAGTTGTATCAGTACACGGGACGAACGCTGGAAACCAGAGCCTCATTAAACAAGAACATTAATATTCACGGCACTATGTTCGCGGGAAGTATTTTTTCATTGGCCACACTCACTGGCTGGGGACTCATATATCTGCAGCTAAAAGAGCGTGGTTTAAGTGGTGATATTGTATTGGGCGATGGAGATATTCATTACCACAAGCCAATCACAATGAAGCCAAGAGCCATCTGCAATATCGAAACACTGTCTGGCAAATTTGCACCGCTGCAAAAAAATAAAAAAGCCCGTTTCGAACTCAGCGTAGCTATTCTTGATAATGATACCGCAGTAGCAGAATTTGAGGGAGTATTTTGGGTGCTTCCGCCTGAGGCATCTGATAATACCAGTCCGGATAGATAGTTACCCACTCAGCGAGACTTAAAATGTTCGTAATCGCGGCGTGTCACCGCAGGTGCAGTGGTTCTACATGAAGGTGACGCAACAAAGAGTAAGGCAATAAAATAAAAGACATAAAAAAAGCGCCTACTGATGAAGTAAGGCGCTTTTTCCTAATTTACGTCGGCTCAATCAGCCAACCCTAAATTCGTTAGGCTGCAACCATTGCTGCTTGCAGTTTTTTCATCGCGTTCTTTTCAATCTGACGAACACGTTCTGCAGAGACTTCGTACTTGTTCGCTAAATCTTGCAGCGTAATTTTGTTATCAGCCAACCAGCGTGTTTCGATAATATCTTGGCTGCGCTCATCCAGCGTTTTAATCGCTGAATATAAACGTTTGCTTGCTGCGGTATCCCAATCGTTATTAATAACGTCAGTTTCAACATCAGCAGTTTTGTCTTCCAAAAACTGAACAGGCGCAAAGTTGCCGGTTTCGTCTTCGTCGGCCGACAAATCAAATGCCTGATCTTGGCTGCTCATGCGTGCTTCCATTTGCAGCACTTCCTTGGTACTTACACCAAGTTCGTTCGCTACGGTTTGCACTTCTGCGTGAGTAAACCAACCTAGGCGCTTTTTCGCTTTGCGCAGGTTGAAGAAAAGTTTACGCTGAGCTTTTGTTGTCGCTACTTTAACGATGCGCCAATTTTTCAATACAAACTCATGTATTTCGGCTTTTATCCAATGAACGGCAAAAGAAACTAAGCGTACACCCACCGAAGGGTCGAATCGCTTAACCGCCTTCATTAGACCAATATTGCCTTCTTGAATAAGATCAGCTTGCGGTAATCCATAACCTGAATAAGATTTTGCAATATGCACAACAAAGCGAAGGTGCGACATCACTAATTGACGCGCTGCCTCTAAATCTTCATCTTCGCGAAGGCGTACCGCTAACTGACGCTCTTGGTCGGCAGTAAGCATATCAATGCGACCTACAGCCTGCATGTAGCCTTCGATGCTACCGCTGTGTGGCACTGATAACGCCATTGATTGCAAATTGTTGCTCATTGTTCACCTCATTAATCACCGTTCTTCATTACTTATGTAATGTGAACTGCGAGAGACCTAAATAAAAGAAAAGAAGCCCAAACGATATGTTGGTATGGGGACAACTGTTACAGTATCAAGACCTGTAAATCAAAAAAAAGTTCAAATCCCTAACAACATATCATCAAATACCAATGATAAAATATCTTTATCGACATTTTCAATATGTATACGTCAATTTCAACACTAAAACCGCGCTTCAATATTAGGTCTTTAACATTACCTAAGTATACCGCAATTCCGTATAGATCGTTCACTTTTGGTCTCACTTAATTGCGGTTTAGCGATAATAGTAAACGCAAAAGGTCACAATAAACGTCGATAATGAAAGCAAACAACAAGCTTAAAAATAAGAGCCCACATAAGAGTAAGGATAAGAGCAAAAACAATAGATAGTAGAGTAAAACGTTGTACACGTTTAACCCAGCATGTAATCTTGTTGTTATATACTGTGATATTGTGTGAACTGTATTGTCATCTCGCGCATTTATATGCAGTAACAGGCATTAAAAACAACAATAACCTCATTGCCTAGAAAGATTGCTCAAGGATAATTATGTTTGCATACGTCGCCAGACAGCCAATATTTAACGTAGATAGGGAAGTCTACGCTTACGAACTGCTCTTTCGCGTAGGTGAAGATAATTGCTTTCCAGACATTCCTCCCGACGAAGCAACGTCTAAAATACTCACGTCTACACACCTTAGTCTTGGTATTGAAGAAATAACTGGGGACAAAAAAGCGTTTATTAACTTTCATCGCGATACGCTCATGTTCCGTTTCCCTACCTCACTAGACGCCAACAAAGTGGTTATAGAGATTGTAGAAACGGTCAATGTAGATGATGCCCTTGTAGCCGCGTGCAAACACATTCGCGGGCTAGGCTACCCCATTGCCCTTGATGATTACGACATGCATGGTAAATGGGAGGCTTTTATGCCCTTTACTAGCGTCGTTAAGATTGATATTACAGAGATAGCTCACGACAAAATTCCTGCGCTAGTGGAACGCTTTAAAGCGAACAAAATGAAGTTAGTGGCAGAAAAGATTGAAACCTACGAAGAGTTCCATAAGTTTAAAGAAATGGGGTTCGACTACTTTCAAGGCTATTTCCTTGCACGCCCTGAAATTGTAAGGCATCGCAAATTAGGCCCAAACAACCTCACAATGTTAGAGCTACTGGCACTAAGTAGTGAGGCGTCTCTTGACCTTGAAAAAGTTAAAACCATCATGGAAAGAGACCCGTCGTTAACGTATTTACTGCTGCGGTTTATTAACAACCCAATGGTTAATAAACGCCACACAATTAAATCGCTCAAGCACGCATTAAATTTCATGGGCGAAGTGGAAGTTAAGAAGTTTCTCTCGTTGCTAGCCTTAGCAAACCTAAGCGAAGGTCAGCCCACCGAACTCATGCAGATGGCTTTAGTTAGGGCAAAATTTTGCGAACTTGCCTACCTTGCCGTAAGCAAAGATAAGAATTCCCATACTGGTTTTTTAGCTGGTTTGCTCTCACTGCTCGACGCCATGATGGAACAGCGTATTGAGGACTTAGTTAAAAAAGTACCGATTGACGACGATGTAAAAGATGCGCTTTGCGGCAAACCCAATTTACTCAGGGAGTGCCTTACCTTGTCTCAGCATTTTGAGACGGCGCGATGGGCAGGCATTAAGCAATTTGCCGCCAAATACAAAGTTAATCAGGCCCTACTTCATAGCTATTACAACGAAGCCATAAAATGGGCGAAGCATATTCACAATGCCGCGCTTGATAAAGAATAGTTCGTCAAAAAGCTGATTAGTCAAAAAGGCTTACTCATCAAAAGTCTAACTTGCCAAAAGAGCAGTATGCTAAAAAAGTAGTGCGCTGAAAGAGAGTGACTCTTTGATAAACTGGTAGTCATTAAATTAACAGTATTAGTATTGTGCGAAAAGACTCATTATCATAATCTTATCGCCAGTTCTCATCCTCTACCTGCGGGTTATTTGAGCGCTCAAAGCCACTATAATAAGTTAAGAGTTTAGGTTTTAGGTTCTAGGTTTTAGGTTTTAGGTCGATAATCTCTTTCTAATAGACTAAAAAATAGTAAAAAACGGTTATAAGTTAGCTAAGGCAATACGCCTAGTAGCACAATATTATTTAGCGCCTTATCAGGGATCACATATGTTCGCGTTTATAGCTCGTCAGCCAATTCTAGATAAAGAAAAAAGTGTATTTGCCTACGAGCTACTTTTCAGAGATGGAAAAGGCGGCGCTTACCCAGAACACCAAGAAGAAAAGTCTAAATTTATCGCTGATAATTTTCACCCTCTCGGGCTTGACGACATTAGCGGTGAAAAAACATCGTTTATTACGTTTTCAACCGACACCCTTGTGTCGCGTTTTCCCACAAACTTAAACCCCGAGTCTGTGGTTGTTGAGCTTGCTAACCCAGCTGATACGAGCAATGGTTTATTTGAAGCGTGCCAACATATCAAGCAAATGGGATTTAAGCTTGCCATCGACGATCCAATGATGATTGGGTCTGAACATGATATTTTTCCACTTATCGATATTGTAAAAGTAGATGTATCTAAAGCCCGTTTTGAAAACGTTGAAAAACACATCCCACGCTATCGTGAAGAGAACAAAAAGCTCGTTGCCGAGCAGGTAGATACCCAAGACAGTTTCGCATCGTGTATCGACCTTGGGTTTGATTTCTTCCAGGGTTACTTTTTCTCTCAGCCAGAAGCGCGAATTCTTAAACAGCTGCCCGCTTCTAAAATGAATATTGTTGATTTGATGGCTGAAAGTGGCAAAGTGAATTTTGACATTGCCCGTACCACACAAATTATTGAGCGTGATGCTACGTTAAGCTTTTTGCTTCTTAAATTTATCAACAACCCTGCCATCAATAAACGCTATAAAATCACTTCCCTTAAACACGCACTAAATTATATGGGCGAGGTAGAGATTAAGAAGTTTATTGCATTGCTAAGCCTGACGAATATTGCCGACGACAAACCCCTTGAGATCATTCACATGTCGTTGGTGAGAGCGAAGTTCTTTGACTTATTGGCTGAGCGACGAGGCTTTAAAAACAATCCTCCTATCGCATTTTTGGTTGGGTTATTTTCACTGCTTGAAGGGCTGCTCGATCAATCGATGACCGATATCGTTAAACAGCTTCCGCTGTCTGATGATGTTAACGACGCTTTATTGGGGAAAAACAGGGAGCTGAACAACTATTCAGCCCTTGTGCGCGGCTTCGAAAGCGCAATCTGGATGACAGTGATAAAGCAGGCCAAGTTGCTCGACATCGACCAGAAACAGCTTCACGTACTGTACAATCAGGCTATCGTGTGGGGCAACGGCATTAGAAGCGCTATTTCAGCTCACTTTCCAACGGCAAGAGCCGAAGGCTAAAGTAACGCGAGCTGTGGTTTTATCTAGCTTCTATTTGAGCTCTATTGACGTTCTGCTAGCACCCTATTTGGGCTCTATTTGACGAACGTGACGCTGAACAGAAATAAGCGAACCCAGTAGACCAAGCAATACTGAAAGCCCTAGCATAGTGAGTAATGCACTGCCGGTAAGCCCAGTAATATTAAACTCTTTTTGGTACATTGCGGCAAAGGTGGTAATACTGCTGTCCATCCACCACAAAATAATAATAACGGCAAACCACGCCATCAGCCCGCCTAAAAGCCCATACCAAAAACCCGTATACAAAAAGGGACGATGAATAAAGGCGTCTGTTGCCCCCACCAGCTTCATCACCACTATTTCATCGTATTTATTGAGAATATTCAGACGAATGGTGTTGCCGATAATCAGCACAACCGCAATGAAGAGCAGCACGCCAATCAGCATCACCAAGTCGCTCGCTATCGCAATAACAGCGTAAAGCCGCTCTAGCCATTCAATGTCCAACTTGCCAATATCGACCTCTCGTTGCTGCCTTAATCTATCTAGCAGTGCACGAGCGGCACTTGGCGACGCGTTTTTATCGGTAGGAGTAACGAGTACCACATCAGGTAAGGGGTTTTTCTCCAAGTACGCAATAGCATCACCTAACCCCGATAAATGCTGAAACTCCTTGAGCGCATCATCAGCGGGAATATAAACCACACTTTCAATTTCTTGCCAGGTATTCAGCCGAGTCACTAACTGCTGAGAACGGTTAGCACTTATATTGGGTGTGAGGAATAAGGATATTTCCGATGCTTGCTCCCACCCCGCTGTAATTTTCTCTGTATTCTTAACCATGATGTACAGAGTACTTGGTAAGGTAATACTCAGCCCGAGCACACCAATGGTCATTAACGACGCGAGTGGCTGACGCCAAAGCTCACCTAAACTCGATAGTGCTTGTCTAACATGACTCACGAAGAACATGACGAAGGCTTGCAGCACTGACACTTTTGAAGAAGACGCGCCTTTCGCTCGCCCTTTAAAAAGAATACTCATCGTCGGTCACCCTCGCTGTGGCTGCCGGAGAAGTCGCTATCGGTAAGCCCATCGGTAATCATTTGCCCGTTTTTCAACGTTAGCGTGCGATAACGCATGCGTGCTATGAGTCCTAAATCATGGGTAGCGATGAGCACTGAAACACCCGCCTGGTTAAAATCTTCAAACAAACGAATAATTTCCATGGACAGTTTAGGGTCTAGATTACCGGTAGGCTCATCGGCCAGCAGTAGCGGTGGTTTGTTAACCACGGCTCTGGCGATACCTACACGCTGCTGCTCTCCGCCAGAAAGGGTAATAGGCAAACTGCGGCTTTTATCCCGTAGTCCAACCATCTCCAGCGCAGCATCGACCCGCTTGCGGATTTCTTTGTGCGTATAACCTTCTATAACGAGAGGCAAAGCAACGTTATCAGCAACGGTTTTGTCCATTAACAGCTGGTGGCTTTGAAATATCATACCGATATCGCGACGTATAAACGCAATGTCTCGTCGGGTTATTTTATTCAGATCGTGGCCGTTAATTAAAACGCGGCCCACAGTAGGACGTTCCATAATACTAATGAGTTTGAGCAAGGTACTTTTACCTGCACCTGAATGCCCAGTTAAAAAGGCCATCTCGCCAGGCGCAATGTGAAAGTTCACCTTGCTTAATGCCCGCTGACCACCGGGATAGGTTTTGCTTACCTGCTCAAACTTTATCATTTTAAAACCCTACAACCTGAATCAACTAGCTTGCTGGTGTATCTAACTCGCTAAACAGGGCGTCAATAAACTCTTCGCCATCAAACTCGCGTAGGTCGTCAATACTCTCGCCCACACCAATGTACCGTATAGGAATACCGAACTGATCTGCAACTGAAAAGATAACGCCGCCTTTTGCAGTGCCATCTAACTTCGTTAACGTTATTCCGGTTAAGCCCACCGCTTCGTTAAATAGCTTGGCTTGGCTAATCGCGTTTTGCCCTGTTCCAGCATCTAGCGTTAACATAACCTCATGGGGTGCATTAGGGTTAAGCTTTTTCATTACCCTAACCACTTTTTTGAGCTCTTCCATCAGGTTGTCTTTGTTTTGTAAGCGTCCTGCCGTATCGGCAATCAGTATGTCCGTCCCGCGAGATTTGGCCGCTTCCAATGCATCGTAAAGCACTGAAGCACTGTCTGCACCGGTGTGCTGAGCAATAACTGGAATGCTGTTGCGCTCGCCCCATACTTGAAGCTGCTCTACTGCGGCGGCGCGGAACGTATCTCCCGCTGCTAACATGACTTTTTTGCCCTGCTGCTGAAACTGCTTGGCCAGCTTTCCGATAGTGGTGGTTTTACCGACGCCGTTAACGCCAACCATAAGAATAACAAACGGCCCTTCGTCAGAATTGTGCTTTTGTAACGCGTCGCTTAGCGGTACATTCACATTCGCCAACATGCCTGACATTTGCTGCTTTAAAATATCTAGCAAGGCTTCAGCGTCTTTAAGATCTTTACGAGAAGCACTGTCGGTAAGGTGTTTGATGATTTTCTGCGTCGTATCCATACCCACATCGGCAACGAGCAACTGTGTTTCTAAGTCTTCGTAAAGCTCATCATCAATGGCTTTGCCTTTAAATAAGCTAACAATGCCACTACCAAGGTTTTCTTTGGTGCGCGATAGGCTTTCTTTTAGGCGAGCAAATAAGGATTTCTTTTCCTTGGCTTGCGGCGCATCTTTAGCTTGCGGCGTCTCTTTCACTTGAGGCTCTAATTCAGCTTCGCCAAGCTCGCTGTCAATCGTCTCTTCTTCTGCGCTAACTGGAGTATTCGCTTCAGCAGTGGCCTCAGTACTGTTAGTAGAAGAGCCGTCAGCGGTAATTTTTGCTGCAGTATCGGCCACGGCTTCAGAGGTAAGAGAATCAGAGGTTAGCGAATCAGAGGCTAGCGAATCAGAAGTTTGGGCCTCAGAAGATGAAGTATCCACAATTGAAGCGTCAGCTTTTTGCAAAGCTTTTTCTTCTGCAAGCACTTCTGCTTCAACACTGGCCGCTGAGGCATCGTCTAGCGGCGTTGCTGCTTCATCAACAGACTTTGAAGCAGACGCGCCTGCTTCATCAGATGAGAAATCTAAAGGCTGCTTTTCTTCACTTTCAACAGCGTCAACAACCGTATTGTGAATCGCTTCGTTCCCGTCAGTGACAGTAGGCGTAATTTGAGAGGCCGCCTCTTGCTGCTCTACATTTGCCGTTGTCTGGGTAGATATTGTCTCAGCAGGTTTTTCTGACGACTTATCGTCTAGCGCGGTTTCACCAACAGCCTCGACTTTTTCTGTCTCGGCTGTTTCAACCTTCGCCGCATCGACTTCGGTGCTCTCTAACGCGGAGCTCTCTACCTCTTTTTTGTCGGCAACAGGGTTCGCCGCTTCCTGTGCAGCCTGCTCTTTTGCTTGCTGCTCTTTTTGTTTCTCTGCTTTTTTGTTCTTGCTGAACCAGCCAAAGAGTTTCGACATTGTTAGGACAAATCCTTATAAATTCTGAACAAATTCGGCTACACTTGCCGTCTAATATATAAAAGCATGATACCACTGTCAGTCACTATGAAGCGAGTTTCTCACCCGTCAAGGGGCATATCTTCTACAAAAAAACGCCAGCCAGCAAAATTAGACAAAAAAAAGCGAGGGCTTATCCGCATTATTAGCGGTCAATGGCGTGGAAAACGACTTCCCGTGCTCGATGCTGAAGGGTTGAGACCCACTACTGACAGAAACAAAGAAACCTTGTTTAATTGGCTAATGGCCTACGTTGACGATGCCAAATGTTTAGATGTTTTCGCGGGTTCTGGGGGTTTAGGCTTAGAAGCCTTGTCTCGCTATGCGAGTCGGTGTGACTTTATTGAGTTAGACAGGCAGGCCAGCGAGCAATTAAGTAAAAACCTACAAACGCTTAACGTTAATGATTCTAACGTAGCTAAAGTACATCAAGGTGATGCCCTAAAAGTGGTTAAACAGTTAACCGGCACACAGTACGACATCGTGTTTATCGACCCGCCATTTTATCAAAATTTGATAGCACCCGTCGTCAGTGAAATAGTGAACGCAAACCTTGTTTGTGAAGGCAGCATGATTTACATCGAGCACGAAACCGAGCTTGAATCATTGCCACTTCCTAGTCACTGGCATGTGGTAAAAGAAAAACGAACTGGCTCATTGGTGTACATGCTTGTTGAAGTAGGCGAGACAAGCCCGCCCGTCTTAGAAGACGCCTAACTTAAATCAAGACCAATATTTGACATACCAGCCTCAAGCGCAAGGGCTCGCATATCGTCGGCCGCTTTCGCTGGCGATTTCGCTTGCTCAATATAGTCAAGCAGCTCGTTTTGCACTTCCACTTCAAACGCCATTAACGGGTGGTCTTTCACTGAGTCGTCATCGGCTTCGCCCGTGGCAAGCAAGTACGCCTCAACGCTGCCTTGAGAAAGCTTGCTAATGACTACTGCGCCCTGAGGGTCGTCGCCAGCGACGAGGTTAAGCAAAGAAGCAAGGCCTATAGCCGCATCGATAGCAGGGTAAACGCCATAGTTGTCATGAGATTCTGTATCAGGCGTAGCCACTTCCACTTTTTCAAGCTGAACCGCCATATTGAATTTACTCTTTGGCGACTTTAGGGTTTCCCATACCAAATTAAGGCAGTTTCTAAGCGCTGGTGCATCGCCAGATTCTGTAACTTCGCAAAATAAAGCGTAGTTTGGCAGCATCCGTTCAAGCAGTGCTGCCGCAAACGCAATGGCCTTGTGACCTTCTAACGCTCTTACTCGAGCGAATGTATTTAGTTTTTGCTTTGCCATTAAAGTGCTCCAGCGGCGTGGATAAAGTATTTGGTAACGCCATCAAGTAGCATCTGAATGGCAATCATAACTAGGATCATACCCATTAATCGTTCCATAGCAACTAAACCGCGTTCACCGAGTATTTTATGAAATACATTGGAAAACATAAGGATCACCGCGCTAATTGACCATGACGCCGCAAGCGCAATAGACCAATCAGTCATTCGATCGGGAGATTGATTCGCCAATAATATTAATGCGGCCAGCGTAGATGGCCCTGCAATCATTGGAATAGCAAGAGGCACAAGAAAGGGTTCTTCACCCACTGCAAGACCACTTGGATTTCCCGATGATGGAAAAATCATTTTTAATGCAATGAGAAACAAAATTATACCACCCGCAATACTAACGGTTTCTTGTTCAACATTGAGAAAATTAAGTACCGACTGACCGCTAAATAAAAATAGAAATAGGATGAATAGTGCAAACAGCAGCTCTCTTATTAAAATAAACTGGCGACGTTTAGGCTCTATCGATTTCAGAACCGACATAAACACGGGTAAATTGCCCAGCGGATCCATGATCAAAAAAAGCATAATCGCGGCGGACCAAGTATCCATTGTTGTTTATCTCCGGTAGAAAGTGTGTCAAAACACGCTGATGGCGTTGAACAATCGCTTGCGCTGCTATAAAAGCGTAATGGTAAACTAACTCCACCAGGTAAAAAACACTTAACGCATTCATATATTTAAATAAGGTCGTGTAGACCATCATTTTCTACATTTAGCCCTGCCCTCCACGTCTAAACTGCTTGGGACAGCTTTTTTGCGGCTTTCTTGATAAATTTCGTCTATATTATTCATTATTCTCGACCAACAGCACTCATTTTGAGACATCTTAAGCGTCTTATTTTGGGCAACGTATAGCCACGCTAGCTCTCTAAGTATGATGTCTAGCTATGATGTCTAGTTATGATATATGAACATGGTGGCTCAATATGACAAGTAAGCAGCGCTGTCTGGAGTGGGCGTTAGATATTCTACTCGTCTCATTGTGTGGCTGAGCTAACAAAGGTTTGAGTGCTAATAAGAAACCTGTCGCTGTTGTACTGCCAACACGAACAGGGGGAATGAGCTTTTACTATAAAAGCTACGATTGCTATTTCTATTACAAAAACAATATACGGAATTGAAACAATGAGTTTAATGACAGTGAATGAAGTTGCCGCTTTTTTAGGTGTTCAAGATGTACGTGTAGAACGTCTAGAGCGTGAGAGCCTGTTAGTTGCGAAAGAAAAGGATACCGATGGTAATCCGCTTTTCGATAGTGGCGATGTAGAACGTTATAAAAAGCTCGCTGAGCGTTTAGGCGGAATTTAATAAAGAAGGGAGCTGCATCTACACCTCCCTTTTTGGCATTTAAAACGTGTACTTCTCGCTTGTGCTTACTATCAGCACAAGCATTAACGACCTATGCTTTAAAGTCGTGAAGCATTCTTGCAATAGTGCGAATGCCTTTAGCCGTGGCACCAACTGGCATCTCAGCAGTCGCACCACCGTGATACGCTGCAGCTAAATCTAAATGGATCCAGCCCTCAGGCTTCACAAAGCGCGATAAAAACCCTGCCGCGTTCGACGCACCGCCACCACCGCCGCCTTTCATAGGACGACTGTTTGCAGTGTCAGCAAACGCCGATGGACAGCGGTCTGCGTGGAAAGGCTCTAGTGGTAATGCCCAAAAACGTTCGTTTTCTGCTTTAGCAGCATTGAGCATCTGCTCTTTTGCATTATCATCCATCGAGAATACAGCGTGATAATCTGAACCTAACGCAACCATTGCCGCTCCGGTCAGTGTTGCAGCATCAATAATTAACGGCGCGCCAGTGTCTGTAGCCGCCATTAGACCATCAGCCAGTACGAGTCGTCCTTCAGCATCGGTATTCACTACTTCTACCGTCACACCATTTTTATATGTCAGTACATCACCCAGCTTGTAAGCGTGACCACTGATAAGGTTTTCAGCGCAACACAATATCAGTTGAATACGCTTTTCAATCCCTTGTGTAATCGCTAAACCAAGTGCTCCTGTTACCGTTGCGGCACCGCCCATATCGCATTTCATATCAAGCATACCTTCACTTGATTTTATGCTGTAACCACCGCTATCAAAAGTAATGCCCTTACCGACTAATACAGCATCTATGGGTGCATCGGCGTTGCCTGTAGGGTTGTAGTCAAGCACAAGCATAGCCGGCGGACGCTCGCTTCCTCTACCCACATTATAAATGCCTACCCAACCTTCGTTTTTTAGCTCTTCGCCGACCGTCATGGTGTAATTAACGTTGTCTTTACCCAATGACTTAAGCCAATCAGCGGCGCGCTGGGCTAATGTTTCAGGGCTCAAATCTTCTGGCGTGTCATTGACAAGCTGTCGAGTGAATAATAAGGCAGCATATTCTTGCTCTAACGTCGCTTTATCGGTGTTATTTGCCCACGTTATACTCGCGGGGTTTCTAGCTCTGGTGAAACTTAAGGCAAAGGCCCACTGCTGCTCTTTGCTCCATTCACCCGCTAGCGTAACGCCTGGCAAGCTGAGAGAATCAAGCTTCCGTGCAGCTTGTTGAATAGTGCGCTCATTGGCGCTGTCATCGGGCAAGTGAATTACAGCACCTGACTCTACGAAAGAAAGCTTAGCGTTATCTCCCCACGACGCATTAGCTGATTGAGTAGAAAGACTTACGGTAAATTCTGCCATTATGTTTTAATCCTTATATACTATTGTTCGCTTTGTTGTCCGTATCTGTTGCTAAGGCGAGTGTCGAAAGCCTTAGCCAGTAATAGCTTGCAGTACGTAAAACAACATTTGTTCTCTCAATTAAGGAGAATCATGAATTTCTCATCACCGCTTATACGCGGCACACTCATTAAACGGTACAAACGTTTTCTTGCCGACGTTGAACTAGAAGACGGCCAAGTTGTAACGGCCCATTGTCCGAATACCGGTGGCATGACAGGCTGCGCAGAACCAGGTTATACCGTCTTTCTAAGTGAGTCCAACAACCCAAAACGAAAACTCAAGTACACTTGGGAAGTGGCTAAAACCTTCGATGACCACTTTATTGGTATTAATACTCACAATGCTAATAAGTTGGTGGCAGAAGCACTGAATAACAAGGTAATTGAGGAATTTTCTGATATTTCAGACTGGAAAGCAGAAGTAACACCTCCAACTGCTAACAGCCGGTTTGATTTTGCACTGACAAGAGACAATACCGTTGAATACATGGAAGTGAAATCTGTCACCCTAGCCGATAGCCACCAAGGTTACTTTCCCGACGCAGTGACGCAGCGTGGAGCGAAGCATTGTCTTGAATTAGCGCGACTAGCTGACGAGGGTATTAAAACCACTTTGCTCTTTTGCGTACAGCATACTGCAATAACCTCGGTGCGAATTGCAGAGCACATTGATCCTCGTTATGCAGAAAGCGTAACAACCGCGGCCCGTGCAGGTGTCAATATCTTAGCAATGGCCTGCGCGATTAATGAACAAAAAATCGAGGTAAATCAATCACTACCTATTATTTTGTAAAAAATAGGTTGATTTTTTTCATTTCGGCTTCATATTTGCGCCTTGTTTTGGCGGGTGAACGCACTAACGCGTTTGATGGGAGCCAAGCTGGCTAATCGTAAAAAGAGATACCAGCATAATAATTACATAGACACAATTGATTGCCTGAGGCTATCGAGTCTGATATAGATATCGGTCCAATCAGGACAAAATGGATGTCGTAGTGTAGGAGATGTGGCACATGCCAACAGGAAAAGAGACAAAATCCTTGGGACTATTAGCGCTGGCAGGTTTACAGCCTTATCAGCCGAAAGCAGACGAAGAGTACATGGGCGATCCCCAAATGGAACACTTTCGTCTTCTGCTTAGAGCATGGCGTAATCAGCTTCGCGAAGAAGTTGACCGTACTGTAACGCATATGAAGGACGAGGCAGCGAACTTTCCTGATCCCGTCGACCGTGCAGCGCAAGAAGAAGAGTTTAGCTTGGAGTTGCGTACCCGTGACCGTGAGCGCAAACTCATCAAGAAAATCGAAAAAACACTCAAGCGTATTGAAGAAGACGATTTTGGCTTCTGCGACCAGTGTGGTATTGAGATTGGTATTCGCCGTTTAGAAGCCCGTCCAACTGCCGACTTATGCATTGACTGTAAAACGATGGCTGAGATTAAAGAAAAACAGCTTCAAGGCTGATTTGTCATCATCGTCTTGTTACAGACGTTAGTGCAATCGCTTAGTTTGATGCTAGTTTTTACATTTAAGCCCATAATAACGTTAACGCTAATGTTACCACTAAAGTTAACGTATTTTTTGGCAGCATCGTTTTTCAAAAAGCCTCATCATTTATTGATGAGGCTTTTTAGCATTTCTTACTTTCCTCCAAACAGACTCGCTTCTCGGCGCGCTTGCTACCACTCTCTGATTCTTTTACCTTTGTCTTTTTATTTATCCATCGTGAAAAGCGCTTTTGTAAGGGCGTATAACAATGCCTAATACTTCAAAACAGCATTTAGAAAGCGACTTAGACCCTAATCCAAATTACACAGGCCGTTTTGCCCCTTCGCCTTCCGGTCAGCTTCACTTTGGCTCACTTGTTACCGCCCTAGCCAGTTACCTTGATGCAAAACATTGTCACGGTCGATGGCTGGTGCGAATGGAAGATATCGACGAGCCGCGCTGTATTGCAGGCACTGATACCGCTATTTTACATTGCCTTGAAGCCCACGGTTTGCAATGGGACGGTGAAGTCATGTATCAAAGTCAGCAGCATTCCCGTTACCAAGAGATGGTGAACGCACTACTACATCATCAGCAGGCGTACTACTGCAGCTGCACTCGCAAAATGATTAAGGCAATGGGCGGCACTTATAATGGCCACTGCAGAGATAAAGGTTTAACACCTTCCAACGACCAGCTTGCTATTCGGCTGAAACTGGATACTGAATTGGCACCTTTCACTGATTTGATCATGGGCGAAGTGTGTGCACCTCATCAAAAATTGGCCGGCCATAAAGTAGAAAAGCAGAGAGTAGAAGACATAACAATAAAGCGCAGAGACCAGCTGTTCTCCTATAACTTAGTGGTTGTGCTAGACGATGTTTTTCAGGGTGTGACCCATGTCATAAGAGGGTGCGATTTGATTGACGTAACGCCGCTTCATCGCTGCGTGCATAAATCGCTTGGCTATCAGCCATTGGAATATGGCCATGTACCGGTGGCCGCGATAGCGCCAGGGAGAAAGCTGAGTAAACAGAACCATGCCACTCCTATCGACAACACTACAGCATTAGAAAATATAGTTCGCGCCCTGCACTTTTTGGGCTTCGACGAGGTTAAACGTCAAGATTTCAACTCAATAGACTCACTACTGTCATTCGCTGTTTCTCTATGGAACAGGAAAAAAGTAGTGAAAACACCCGAAATTATTGTTCCTCAGCATGAATCCACTTATTATAGCGTTCCTTAATATATTGCGGAGATACCACCATCATTCATCGTGTTTTCAAATCTGTTAAGCGTGCATTCTCAAAAGAGAGCTCGTCTGACAAAGCATTACAACCCCGAGTAATGACTCGAGGTGAGCATGGTATTTCTCGCGAAGATATCAGTGCTAATGCGTTAAAAGTCATGTATCGCCTTAACGGAGCAGGCTTCGAGTCTTATTTAGTCGGGGGCTGTGTTCGCGACATTTTGATGGGTTACGAACCAAAAGATTTTGATGTGGTTACCAATGCTACACCTGATCAGATAAAAGGGCTGTTTCGGAACTGCCGCTTAATAGGCCGCCGGTTTCGCCTTGCCCATATTGTGTTCGGCAGAGAAATTATTGAAGTAGCGACCTTCCGTGGCCACCATCAAGAAACGGATGAAAGCGAAGCTGTTCCAAAAAATAAAGCCACAGGCTCACAAGACGCGCAAGGGCAGCTTGTTAGAGATAACGTGTTTGGCTCTATTGAAGAAGATGCAGAGCGCCGAGATTTCACATTTAACGCCATGTATTACAGCGTCGCTGATTTTACGGTAAAAGACTTTGCCAACGGTCTGGCTGCAATTGAAAAACGCGAAGTGGCGTTAATGGGCGACCCAGAAACTCGCTATCGCGAAGACCCTGTCCGTATGCTTCGCGCCGTTCGCTTTGCCGTTAAGCTGTCGATGCGTATTGAAACATCGACGGCTGCGCCTATTAAAAATTTGGCGAGCTTGCTTCAAAATATTCCACCTGCGCGCCTCTTTGAAGAAACGCTGAAATTGTTTTTATCCGGTAAGGGCGAAGAAACGTTTTTAATGATGCGCGAATACGGTCTTATCGACCAACTATTCCCTCAATTAGCGCCGTTTTTGAAAGACGAAAACAGCAAAGAAATGCAGTTTGTACGTCACGTTCTTGCCAATACCGATGAGAGAATTAACAACGAACAACGGGTCACCCCCGCGTTCTTGTATGCCGCATTATTATGGTACCCCGTTGAAGAGCAATCTCAACGTCTGCAGTTGGAATCTGGGTTAAATGCCCATGACGCCTTTAATATTGCCTCAAGTGAAGTCATTGCTAAGCAAACGCAGCGCATCATGATCCCTAAGCGTTTTTCCACTGTGATGCGAGACATTTGGATCTTGCAGCAGCGCCTTCCTAAACGCTTTGGTCGTCGCGCTTTTCAGTTACTTACTCATCCTAAGTTTAGAGCCGGCTATGATTTCTTACTCGCAAGAGGTCAAACCGAAGGTGGCGATTTGTTAGAGCTTGCGCAGTGGTGGACACACTTCCAGCATGCTGAAAGTGGTAAGCAAAAAGGCATGCTTAACGCCCTGAAAAGAGCTGATAGCGCAGGTAAGGGTGCGCCGCGCAAACGCAAGCGCCGTCCGGTTAAGAGAGATTCTGATGCTTAAAGAGCATGTGTATATTGGTATAGGAAGTAATTTAGGCGATAGCGAGCAGCAGGCTACAGATGCCTTTGACGCTATCGATAATCTTGAAGGTACTCGTTTACTGAAAACCTCATCGCTGTATGCCAGTAAGCCAATGGGTCCCCAAGATCAGCCCGATTACATTAATGCCGTGTGCCTGATAGAAACCACCCTTAAACCTCACAGCCTATTAAAGCAATTGCAAAGCATAGAGCTTGAATGTGGAAGAGAGCGAAAAGGCGATCGATGGGGCCCTCGCACCCTCGATTTAGACATTTTGCTTTACGGCAGTGAGCATATCGATACCGCTGACTTAATTATTCCACACTATGGAATGGCCGAAAGAGAATTTGTAATGGTGCCGCTATTTGAAATTGCCCCTACCATGGTGATGAAAGACGGAAAGCCCATTGCAAACTGGGTAGCTAACTGTTCGCTAGACGGTCTCAGACGCCTGCGCGCTTCCAATTAATAGCAAAATCCGTATAGTTCCCCTCTTGATAAAAACATCTGGACCTTGTTATGAAGAAAGTTACTGTTTCTGGCCTGCTCAAAAAGAAGCAAGCCGGTGAAAAGATTACCTCTTTAACTGCTTACGATGCCAGCTTTGCCAAAATGTTTGATGAGCAAGGCATTGATGCTCTCTTAATTGGCGATTCACTGGGCATGGTTTTACAAGGCGAAGATGACACTCTCCCAGTGACAATAGACGATATTGCCTATCACACCAAAAGCGTTCGAAAAGGCACTCAACGTGCATTCGTGATTGCCGACATGCCGTTTATGTCTTACGCCACGGCTGAGCAAACCTACGGCAATGCGGCAACGCTCATGGCCGCTGGCGCAAGCATGGTTAAGATGGAAGGCGGAAGCTGGTTGTGTGACACCATTGCGGGGCTTAACCTTCGAGGTGTGCCTGTGTGTGGTCATTTAGGCTTAACGCCGCAGTCTGTGCATGTATTCGGTGGCTTTAAAGTACAAGGTCGCGGCGATGAGCAAGCACAAAAGCTTGTTCAAGAGGCTAAAGCCCTAGAAGCCGCTGGTATACAGTTACTAGTGCTTGAATGCGTTCCCTCATCGCTCGGTAAGTTAATTAGCGAGACCCTCACCATACCTGTTATCGGTATTGGCGCTGGCAAAGACACCGACGGGCAAATTTTAGTTATGCACGATATGTTTGGCATTAGCGCTAACTACATGCCTAAGTTCTCTAAAAACTACCTCGTTGAGACTGGAGACATGCGTAAAGCCGTGGCGCAGTACATTGACGACGTTGAGCGTGGCAAATTTCCCTCTACTGAACATAGTTTCGAGTAGCACGCTAGATTGATACAGTTTTGAGAGTCACGCTCAATTTGAGAGTCAGGCTCAAATAACACAGCTTAAATAATGAGGTTTTTATGAAGGTGATTAGTGATATTGCATCGCTTCGCGAAGTAGTCAGCGATTGCAAACGCACAGGCCGTTCGGTTGGTTTTGTTCCTACTATGGGAAACCTTCACGATGGACACCTTCAATTGGTGAAACGCGCTAAATCACATAACGATATTGTTATTGTGAGTATCTTTGTTAACCCCATGCAGTTTGGCGAAAATGAAGACCTAGATGCCTATCCAAGAACCATAGAAGAGGACAAAGCCAAGCTGGTCAACGACGGCGTTGATGCGGTGTTTTTACCCAGCGTGAGCGATATGTACCCGTGCGGCCTTAAAGCACAAACCTATGTGGAAGTGCCGGGGATATCAGATGTGCTGTGTGGCGCAAGCCGCCCCGGCCATTTTCGCGGTGTAGCCACCGTGGTCAGTAAGCTATTTAACATGGTGCAGCCTGACGATGCCTTTTTCGGTGAAAAGGATTTTCAGCAGCTTCAAGTTATTCGTACTATGGTACGCGACCTTTCCATGTCGGTTAATGTGCACGGCGTACCTACCCAGCGCGAAGCATCCGGACTTGCCATGAGTTCTCGCAATGGCTATTTAAGCCATGAACAAAAGGCAACCGCTAGCTTTATCTACCAAGAAATGACACGAGCAAAAGCGCTAATTGAGCAAGGCAACACTCAATTTAGCGATATTGCCGATTCAATCGTGAGTAATCTTGAAGCTAAGGGTTTCAAAAACGATTATGTCAGCATTGTTAATGCTGATACGTTGCAACGCCCTGTCGCTGGCGATAAGCACCTTGTTATCGTGGTGGCGCTATTTATGGGAACTACTCGATTGATTGATAATTTGCAGGTTGCTTTATAAGAGCAACCGCTAGCAATTGCCCTTAAAGAGTCAGTGAGGATACATCAAAATGCGTGGCAGGCTTATGAGCCGTTAAATCATGGGTAAAGAGGCTGATAAAATTGCTGTTATCAGCACTTATTAGGCAATACTTTGCACGTCGTTGTTTTGAACAAATTCAATGAGCGATGCCCACGCTTTCGTTCCCTTCGCAATAATATGCTGCTCCGCTAAAATAGCGGCTAAATCGTTGTGGCTAGTCAATGGATTTGCCAGTACAACTCTAAAGACGGTAATGCACTGCGTAGGATAATCTGGCGCTTCAAGACGCGTTCGAGACACAAACGACTTACCCGCTTCACGCTGTTGCTTTTGAACAGCAACTACTAACGCATCAATCTTCTGATTAATGGCTTTTCGCATGGCTGAGGAGGCCGTTTTAAGCGCTTGCTGAACTTCTACTGGGCAAACCCGATAAGTAAGCAGTGATAGCGTTGGACTAGTCGTTAATTCAAAATCTTGCGCCTTATTGATCATGCCCGCAAAATCATGGGCTTTATCAATACTGCTGTCTATCAATAGCTCGTAACCCTTACGACCAAAAATATGCAGCGCCGAATAGACCATCATGGCCATACCGTTGCGAGAACCCTCAAGGGTAGTGGCGCCTAAATCTTTTGAACCAGCACGTAATATGTATTGCGCGTGATGTCTAACCGCATTGGCATCTTCAGGGTTTTTAAATAACGCCATTCCAGCGCCCATGGGCACATACATTTGTTTATGGGCGTCAATTGTCACCGAGTCTGCACGCTCAATGCCTTTTAAACGGTCGCGATAGCGAGGTGAAAATAACGTAGCCCCACCCCACGCTGCATCAACATGGAACCAACAGCCTAACTCTTTGGCAACATCGGCTAATTCATCGAGTGGGTCAACATGTCCTGTCTCGGTGGTACCGCCAACACCAACAATAGCGAGCAACTTATTGCCCTCTTCTTGATAACGCTGACCAGCGCGCAACGCTTTCTCAGGGTCGAGTGTTTGCTGAGGCGCAGGTAAAGTAATAAGCTGCTCTCGACCAATTCCCAACACATCAACAGCCTTAGACAACGAATAGTGCCCGCGCTTGCTGCACATAATGCCCATGTTGTTGATATTGTGAAAACGGTATGCCGCTGCCAACCCGGCTCTGGCAACGCCTGCAAAACCTTTTTGCGGGCCCAAAAGCTTGTTTCTTGCTACCCAGAGTGCCGTAATGTTGGCGATGGTTCCGCCAGAACAGAATGCACCGAGAGAGTGGGCTGCACTGTGGAGGTGAGCGTCGTAAAAGGCTTCAGGCTGGTCGTATACCAAGTTATGCATCATGCCTATAACTTGGCGCTCAAGAGGAGTGAATGCTTTAGAGGTCTCTATTTTAACCAAGTTCTGGTTAAGCCCCACCATAAGCTTTGAAAGCGGCAGGTGAAAATAAGGCAAAGCAGAGGTCATATGCCCAATAAACGTGGGGGAATAGGTATTAACAGAGTGCGCCACAAGCTTATCAAGTAAGCTTTCTGCGTGAGTGGAAACAAACTCCGGAGACTCTGGTACTTTAGAATCTGAAAAGTCTTTTTCTACTTCTTCCAACGAGGTCTTTTTTGTCACAACGTGTTGAGACAAAAAGTCCAAGATATTGTCTGATAAATGCTGCTCAATCTGAGCCAGCTTTGAGTCTTTGTGTTCAGGCTTGGTAAAGACCCTAAACAAGTGCTCTAAACTAACTTGCGCTTCACCCACTAAACACACCCCTCACATCAAACCTATACGTTATTGTTTCGCTTCTGACGAATTTTGCATAAAACGAAAGTCATAGGTGGTGTTATAAGATACCGACCTAACTCTTTTTATTTGAGCACTGCTGCCTGCTCTCTTTCCCGAGTACTTCACGCCGAGCGCCGAGCGCCGACTACTTTTTGTCGATAATTTCGTATCGAACACTTCGTTTCAAATACTTCGTATCGAATACACAGTTGTTTGAGCAGCGCATTCGCTTTGGTTATTCGCTTTGACCAATAGCTTTGACATAGTCTAATGGTTGCCAACCCTGAAAACTTTTACGTGACTTTCAGATCACGTCCACATTACTTTCAGGGGCACGCACTTTACATCAGATTACAATTTTCGCCAAGTGGTTACCAGCGGCATTTATGCTTATGCCATACCTATCAACGTACCACCATCCACAAAGTGGGAGCATATGTCAGATTTACTGCTATATTTTAATTATGAATAAATACGAAAAAACGGGGAAACTTGTTTATGCCAATACGTGAAATATCTGAAGATTTTTCAATCGACGACATTGTTCCGTATTTTCAGCCTATCGTAGACTTAGAAAGTCAGGGCGTATGGCGATACGAGTGTCTTGCCCGTTTAATAACCCAAAACGACAAAACGTTTTTACCTAGCGAGTTTCTCTACTTGATAGAACGGGAACAGCATGTGAAAACCTTAGCCGCCAGTATGTTCTTGCAAAGCGCCAGTTATTTCCACAATGTGAATATTCCGTGGAACATCAATATTTCTGCCAACGACTTGAATAACGACGGGCTTATCAACTCTCTCATTGCGCAACTTGCCGATTATCCCAACCCTGAAAGAGCGAGCATTGAAGTAAGTGCAGCTACAGCGCTGGCCAATCAGGCGCAGCTTCGGTCGTTTATTGATAAAGGAATGCACACAGGATTAGGAGTATTTATTGATAACGTGGGCTCTTGTCCGGGGAATATTCGGGCTTTAATGAACCTACCAGTACGAGGAATAAAAATTGCGGGCGGACTGATTAAACATTATCAGCTGCAAGACGCGGTGAAAGAATACGTCGACTATGTGCTGGCCTTGTGTGAACACCAGCACATTGCAGTTATTGCAGAGCACATTGAAAACGAACAGCTGTTAAACGATGTTAAACGCCTTCCCATTAAATATGCACAAGGCTATGTGTTTAGCCCGCCCGTTGCCGACGTGCAGCACAATATTCAAGCAAGTCTTCAGCAGCATTAGGTAGTTTGAGATTCGCGCTAGCAAGAATAGCCAGCGCGGTAGCTAGCATATTTAATTCGCTAGCTTTCTTCGTTTCGACAATTGAGCTTCCAGCACGTTTGCCCGCTGCCGCTGTACTTGCGCTCAAAGGGCGTCATAGCATTTGCTCCTTTTACCTCACTGAGGTCGCAAATGCTGCCGTAATGCTTTGCCGCCTGAGCAAATTCCATAAGATAAATTAACCAGTTGCTGCGCACTTCAATGTTGGTGGTAATGGCCATTAAATCCACCATTGCCGCACTACCGTGCCATCGTTTTTGTACCTGGGTCTTCTTTGGGTAAGGGTTGGGGTACAAGAGGTAATGCTTTACCACCTGCCAATTAGACTGACGAACTAACCGCCAAAAATCGTTTACATCGGCGCGAATAACACAGTAATTATCTTGTTCAATTTGATAATGGCTGTGTTTTTCGACTCGCTGAGCCGACTTATCTACGCCAATCACACGCGCCTCAGGGTGGGCCTTAGCGATAGTCGCCGTGCTTTCCCCTACACCGCAGCAAGAGTCCAAAATAACAGGGCCAGTAAACCCGCCGAGCCACAAAGACACCTCATCGAAGGCCGCTTGGGTATGCTCGCCAACCGGACGTTTGTTAACCGAAGACTGATATTTTAAAACCAATTCATCCAGCTTGTCATGCACACCAACTTGATTTGTCGTAATAGACCGAGAGTTGCCGTCTGACATTAACTACGAATTCCTTTACCGGTTTTCAATAAGTAGTAAGCAACGCTAAATAACAACACGTTGAACCCCACCAGCAAGCTGAGCGCCAGGGTGATGTTTACGTCAGATACCCCTAAGAAACCATAGCGGAATCCATTTACCATATACACAACCGGGTTAGCTTTACTTACCCATTGCCAAAACTCAGGCAGCAGCGAAAGAGAATAAAATACGCCGCCTAGGTAGGTTAATGGAGTAAGTACAAACGTAGGAACAACGCTGATGTCGTCAAAGGTCTTTGCGAAAACCGCATTAATAAGACCCGCCGTTGCAAATAAGGTAGAGGTAAGTAGTACTGTAAGGGCGATAATGCCCAAGCTATAGATTTTTACATCAACAAAAAATAGCGACACGAGAGTAACCATAATGCCAATTAAAATAGCTCTGGCTACGCCGCCCCCTACATAGCCTAGAATGATAACTGACGTTGGTACAGGCGATACTAATAGCTCTTCAATGTTGCGCTGAAATTTAGCGCTAAAAAACGAAGAAGATACATTGGAATAGGAGCTTGTGATCACTGACATCATGATTAAGCCTGGCACAATAAACTCCATGTAGCTAAAGCCACCCATTTGACCAATACGGTTACCGATAAGGCTACCGAAAATCACAAAGTAGAGGCTCATAGTGATAGCAGGTGGAACAAGGGTTTGCACCCAAATACGCAAAAATCGGGTACACTCTTTAATCCAAATTGTAGTTAGCGCAACGTAGTTTTGTTTTACCCAACTAATTTTTTTCTCTTCACTCATGTGTGTTGCTTCATTACTCATAACTTCACTCCGCCTGCTTCGCTGACTCGACTAAGCGAACAAACAGTTCTTCTAACCGATTAGATTTATTGCGCATACTCATCACTTGAATGCCCTGCTCACTCAATTGAGTAAATACCGGGTTAAGACCTTCGGCCTTCTCTACATCAACCTCTAGCGTATGGTTGTCTCCCCATCGGTGGTCAACACCATGTAATGTGAGTGCGTCCATATTGCTTTGCTCTTGCAGCTGCACATCAAGCACAAAAGTTTCCACGTTAAGCTTCGAGAGCAACGACTTCATGCTCGTGTTCTCAACAATGGTGCCTTTGTTGATAATAGCGATATTGCGACAGAGCATTTCGGCTTCTTCAAGATAATGCGTGGTAAGAATAATGGTAATACCTGCGCGATTGATTTCCTCAAGGAATAACCACATTGCCCGGCGAATCTCGATATCTACACCTGCTGTGGGCTCATCAAGAATCAATAGCTTTGGCTCGTGCATTAGCGCTCTTGCGATCATTAATCTGCGTTTCATACCACCTGAGAGTTCACGAGCACGGGCGTCGCGCTTTTCCCACAGATCAAGCTTGGCGAGGTATTTTTTCGCTCGCTCTTTGGCAATACTGCGCGGTACGCCATAGTAACCCGCTTGATTGAGTACAATTTGAAGTACGGTTTCAAACTGATTGAAATTGAATTCCTGAGGCACTAAGCCAATGCACGCTTTGGCTTGTTCTTTTTGTGTGGTGAGGTCATAACCAAACACCGACACCGTTCCACCGGTTTGATTAACCAGTGAACTAATAATACCAATAGTGGTGGATTTACCGGCCCCGTTAGGCCCAAGCAACGCAAAAAAATCGCCCTCTTGCACGCTAAGGTCCACGCCTTTTAGCGCCTTTACGCCACCTTTGTAGGTTTTTGTTAACCCTTTAATGTCCAACGCTTTCATGAAATACCCATGTTGTGAGTGTTACAGCTAACCCGCTAAGGAGAGATTGAGTTGTGCGGTAGGTGCGTAGTGTACCGCAATCTTATATAAATATTTAACTCGTGCACGACTTAGCTCTATTTTTTTGCGGTTATTCACTGGAGAAGCTGACCTTGTGACCTCGTAGAGTAAGTCTCAAATTATAAATCGAGATAATGAGTTAAGACGCTAAAACGCGATGCCAAATGTAAATTATTCTCATTAGCGTTTACATGGGTGAGGAGTTTCCCTATACTTCTGCCTCCTTTAGCACACACACAGGGATGCATAATGAAAAACACAACACTCACCATGGGCGCGCAAACTATCGCCGCAGCCTTGGCATTTGGCTCATCGACAGTACTGGCTCAAGACACCACAGAGCAGAATACTGGACCAATCGCCAAAGCAAGCAGCGAGCAGTGCCAAGACAGCACTACTGCAACGTGTGAAGCCGCCGACGATAAAGCCATTGAGCTTATCCGTATTCACGGCGTTCAACAGTCTATTTATCGTTACGCCAAATCTGGCGATCCTCGACGTGTTGCCGATTTAGTCGATACCCCGCAAACTATCAGTGTTCTTACTCAAGACCAAATTCAAGAAAGTGGTAAAACCGACCTGGCAGATATCCTCTCTGCCCAGGCTGGTGTCACACTCGGTACTGGCGAAAATGGTAATGCTTTTGGCGATCGCTACATCATTCGCGGTCATGAAGCGCGAAGCGACGTGTTTGTTGATGGATTACGCGATCCGGGTATGACAACTCGCGAAAGCTTTGCTACCGAGCGTGTTGAAATAACAAAAGGTCCAAGCTCGACCTTTGCAGGCCGCGGTTCATCCGGCGGTGCGGTAAACTCAATTACTAAAAAAGCGTCTACCAGCTATAATTTTGGTCGCGTAGATGCCGCGATTGGCACCGATGAGCACGTACGCTTCACTACTGATTTAAACAAAACACTGAGCGAAGATAGCGCCATTCGACTAAACGCCCTGACCTCTTCAGAAGACATGCCTGGTCGTGAAGGCATTGAACGCAGCAGAGACGGCGTACAGCTTTCTTATGTTAATCAACCTACCGATCGTTTATCGTTTACCGGTGATATTTACTATTTAAATGCAGAAGATAAGCCTGACTTAGGCAGCTATTTCGACCGTGATGCCGGTGAACCGCTAAGCGATATTCCGGTTTATGCACAAGATGAAGACTTCATGAATTCTGAAGTAAAAACCTTCACGCTGCGCACCGAATACGATATCAGTGATAACGTTCGTTTTTACAACGCCACCCGCTTTGGTAAAACAGAGAACGAGTACGTTACTACAGGTTTAAGTGGCTCTACGCGCGCAGACACAGACCCGACAGCACCAGGCGAATCTACGCTCACCTTAAGTAATCACCAGGGTTGGCAAGACGTTGATTATGTCACCACACAGTTCAATTTATTTTGGGATACCTCATTTGCTGGTGCAGAGCATCGTTTTGTATTCGGTTTTGAGTACACTGATGAGTCGGTAGACAATGGTGTTTTTGCCGTTGATTATGCTAACGACACTAATTGCTTAACTGATGGACGACGTGGTGTGTCAGACAGCTTTTGTATTACCGATGCCAATGGCAACGTAGCCGATGACATCAACAGTATTATGGGTAAAGAAATTACCCGCGGCGATGTAGATGCCCTGTTTGATATTGAAACCTATTCCCTTTACGCCATGGATACTTTTGAACTCACCGATGCGCTTAACGTGTTCTTTGGCGTTCGCTTAGATAGCTATGACTATACCAACGAGACGTCGACTGAATTTTTCGAGTTTTCTGACGAGCTTTATAATGGTCACTTAGGGCTAGTATATGAAGTATCGGAAAATGGTAATGTTTATGCCTCTTACAGTACTGCAACTAATATCAATGGCGGCGAATCAGACTTAGGCGCAAACTGTGGTTACGGCGGTTTATGCGGCACACCAGAACAAGCGGCGCAAGCTGACCCAGAGCAAGTTGAGAATATTGAGCTGGGAATAAAATGGTTATTGTTTGATGAAAAGTTAAGTGCAAATGCTGCCGTTTTCCGCATTACTAAAAGTGATGTACATGAAAGCGTTGGAGATGCTTACACTACGCTAGGCTCTCTTAATACCGGTGAGAACAGAGTTGACGGGGTGGAGTTTGGAGTTAGTGGCGACATTACTGATAAACTGAGCATGCAGGCTTCTGCAGCAATAATGGATTCAGAAGTACTCGCGTCATATGATGCTGATAACATCGGCCTTGCGCTGAGTAACTTTGCCGATAAGAGTGTTTATATACAGATGCGTTATCAGCCAAATGAAAAGTTTGCGTTTGGCGGTGACTATAGCTACCAGTCTGAAATGTATGGCGGTCAGCCTGATACCGCGGCAGGCTTTGATGCTGATGCGGGCGAGTATTCTATACGCGTACCTAGCTATCAGGTAGTTAACTTGTTTGCCAACTACTATCATTCTGATTCAACCACTTTTCGACTGAACGTTGGTAATGCGCTTGATGAGGAATACTGGACTGCTGCATATCGCTCTGGCTCGTTCATGTATCTTGGTGACGGACGAAACGTTACTGCGACAGTGAATTACCAGTTTTAAGTCGTTAATAACAAACTAATACAAGGAATATTACTGAGCTATGATCGTTATTGATAACCTACTGAATGCTGACGAAGTGAAACAATTTCGCTCAGCCTTGGATGACGTGCCGTTTAACGACGGTAGAGAAACGGCTATGGGAATGGCGGCAGGAGTTAAAAATAACGGTCAGGCCGATCCCCAGCACGAACGCACGCAACAGTTAGCCAATGTGTTGCTTGCCAAGCTAGGAAACCACCCTAGGGTGGTTTCTGCTGCGTTACCTCAGCGTATATTCCCTCCCTGCTTTAATCGTTACAGTGAGTCACAGAATTACGGTTATCACGTCGATGCCGCCATCATGCGTATTCCTAATACACCCGATGTGCTGCGCAGCGATATGTCGATGACCGTATTTTTAAGTGAAGCTAATGAGTACGAGGGGGGAGAGCTTGTTATTCAAACTGGGTTTGGTGAGCAAAGCATTAAATGTGATGCGGGGAGCGCTATTTTGTACCCCTCATCTAGCCTGCATAAAGTCACTCCAGTTACACAGGGAGAACGTGTGGCAGCTATTACGTGGATGCAGAGTATGGTAGTTGACCCACAAATCCGCCAAACGCTTTTCGAATTGGACCAAGCTATACAGTCACTTATTGCCAGCGAAAGCGCAAATAGAGATCAGCTTGATCAACTGCACCACGTTTACCATAACCTCATTAGACAATTTTCCGCCGTATAGCTTTTGTTATAGAGATTTCAACAAGAGGCTTTTATCAAGGGGCTAGTTAAGGCTAGCCACTTCTGTATATGTATTAGTACTGTTCATTGAAGCCATCCATCACAGCTAGACATTGCAGCTTCGCAAGTGATAATGCAGCTTAGCACTTTAACCTTAGCGCTTGCTTTTCGCCTTCTCAAGGGACGCATCGGGTACATTTTTAATCATCATCGTTTCTTTTCTGCGCGTCATCATTTTTGCTAAGCGGCGCATACTCACGGTTTTATCCTTTTCATCAACAATGTCCACTCCCAGTAAACGTTCTAGCAAATCTTCAAGGGTAATAACCCCTTCTAAACCGCCATATTCGTCAACCACCAGCAGCATATGCACGTGCTTATCGATGAAGTGCTCAAACGTCACCGATAATGGCATAATATTTAAAATGGTAATTAAATTCTTAGCGTATTCAGACAGGGGTTTATCGGTGTTGCCTCTAGCCTGAGCAACTAACAAGTCTGAACGCATCACATAGCCGGTTATGTTTTCAGAATCGTTATCTTCATACACAGGAATACGCGAGAACTCGATATTAGAATGCTTGTGGAAAAAGGCCTCTACCGTCATCGATTCAGAAACAGAAAATAAGGCCGTTCTATGGGTTATTGCGTCTTTCACCTTAAGCTCGTGAAGGCTAAGCAGACTTTGCAAAAACGAGGCTTCGTGGTTAGCAAGTTGCCCTTCCTGCCCTGATAGCTCGGCCATAGCGTGAAGCTCGCTACGACTTAACCCTCTTAACGGGCTGTCTTCTTTAAATCCGCGGGTGAGCAACTCAGACATTTTCACAAAGGGCATTAAAATAAGGGCGAGGTATTTTAAAAAGTAGGCCGTAGCGGGGGCGAGTGCTCGCCAGTAGGTTGCTCCCACGGTCTTTGGAATGATTTCAGAAAACACGAGAATGAGTAAGGTTAATACGGCAGAAATTATACCTATATAAGCCTCGCCAAACACAGATGCAGCTTGAGCTCCGGCACCGGCAGCTCCCATAGTGTGGGCAATCGTATTAAGCGTAAGAATTGCAGACAACGGCGTATTGATATTGTCGGTCTGTTTACGCAGCAGTCTTCCACTTGGCGCGTTTTCTTTTTCCAGTACGGAGATATAAGCAGAAGACACACTCAAGATCACCGCTTCTGCAATTGAACACAGAAACGAAAAGCCAAGTGCAATAAACACGTACACAATAAGTAAAAGCATGTAGGGTTTCCATAAGGATTAGATAAAGCTGCGAGTTATTATTGTTATATCGCAGCATTATATTATGAGGAACATCGCAGGCGTTACAAGCGCACTGATAGATTATTTGTATTTAATGACAGCATGATGATGGCGTTTGCGTGTGGCGATACTGCATAAGTTTATTGATGCCAATGCGCAGCATCAAAGCACCGAGTATGATAGCGCTTAACGCATAAGCGACCTGAATTCCACCGCCGTGTTCATGGAGCGCAGATTGGGTTTGAATTAGCCCTTGAAGCGACATCGCCGACACAAGGTAGTTAAGCAAATAGCCAAATGCAATACTTGCCGACACCACGCTAAACAAATACAGCGCAAGGGTCTTCAACCCCATTTCCTGCTTAATCATACCCATAGTAGATATGTTCGTTGCAGGTCCCGCCATAAGAAACACCAGTATAGCACCAGGCGATAACCCTGCTGCCAAGAAACCAACGGCTAAGGGCGTTGAGGCCGTTGCGCAGATGTACATCGGAATACCAATAAATGCCATTACCAGCATAGCAACAAGGCCGTCACCCCACTGCGTTAAAAAGTCGGTGGGCACCCACGTTTTAATTGCAGCAGCCAGCGCTAAACCTATCAATAACCACACCACTATATCTTCAAGTAGTTTTCCGCTGGCATAACGAGCCACGCGGGCAGCAGACGCTGCGGCATTTGAGACACTTGAAAATGCGTTTAAAGAGCGGTCAGTGTGCCCGGCACCGCTACTATTGGCATTCGTACTATGATTACCGCTCTCTTTCTGTGAACTACTACAGCATGACGAGGGCTGGGTGACGTCAGCTTTAGTACTGCAGCATGAGGCACTCTCCACTGGCTTTGTTGTTTCGCTTTCACAACACGAACTCACGGGTTCGGCTGTTTTATTCACTTTGTCGTCTGAGTCGCCGAACACTTTAACCATAACTCCAGCGTATATGGCACTGGCCACTGCAGCTATTGGTCTGATGATGGCGAATAATGGGCCAAGTAACGCATACGAAACCGATACACTATCTACCCCGGTTTCAGGCGTGGAAACAAGAAATGAAATAGTTGAGGACTTGGAGGCACCGCTGCGCCTAAGGCCCAACGCCGCGGGGATAACACCGCAAGAACACAAAGGCAAAGGAGCACCAATTACTGCAGCCTTACTGATTGACCCTATCGAGTTACTTCCCATGTGACGCTCGAGAAAAGACACTGGCACCAATTCATGCATCACACCGGCCACAACCAGGCCTAAGAGTAACCATGGCGCAGATTCCATGAATAGCGCTAAAAAATTTTGGCCGAGCAGAATGATGTCTGACATGCTTCCTCAAATAGGGCGAAATAAAGCGTAAAAAAACATGAAACAGTTTTTTAGTATACGTGCGTCAAGTATACCAGAAAATGACCTATTCAGAAAATGAGCACGGGCAATTCGAGTTATTAGGACGTGTAAATTGAAGCCCTGTTAACCAAGAGCGTGTTGGGCAAGTTCTTATTGGGCTAAGTCCTATCGAGCTAGGTCGTGAAAATAAAAAAGGCCTACACAAATGTGTAGGCCAAATGTTGACGTGCTCTACCCGATGTACTTCGCTAGAAGCAAAAGCGTGAGGTCAACCATGAACAAGTAACGGGAGTTACTGTGTGTCGCGCTTACTGTCTTTCTTAAGCTTTGAAACCACTGAAAACGCTTCTAGCATGACCAATACAGAAACAATCAGCACTACCGCGTCGAGAAATACCAATAAATAATTCTCTGCCAGGTAATACTCTTTTAGTTTAATAAGCCCGGCAAAAAAGGCCATAATCAACACGAATACCATAGGAATAAGTGTGTACTTCGCTGGTCTGCCAAGCTTGATAAGCATGACTGATATTACTAATAGTGTAAGACTGGCCAGTATTTGATTTGTTGAGCCGAATAGCGGCCAAATGATCATTCCACCGCTGCCAGAGGCACCGCCCGCACCAAAGGCGAGCAATAAACAGCATCCCACCGCAAGCAGTGTGGCTACGACACCGTTTTTCAGTGCGTCAACTGAGTAAATGTCACCCCATTCTTGAATAATATAACGCTGAAGTCGCACACCTGAATCCATCGTAGTACCTGCAAAAAGCACAACCATAACGGCTAAAATGGTGGATGAGAAATCAACGGGTAAACCCCAGCCTTGCTGAATTAAATTAGCTCCCCCGGTGATAAACGCACCTACGCTACCCGCGCCTAAATGACTGTAAACTTCGTGCCATTCTTCAGGAGACGCAGCAAATGCAACGCCGCTTACTGCAACAATAGTAATAAGAGCCAGTGAACCCTCACCAACCGCACCTAAGTAACCGACAAAACGCGCATCGGTTTCTTTATCAAGCTGCTTTGAACTTGTACCCGACGCGACAATGCCGTGGAACCCCGACACCGCACCACAAGCAATAGTGACAAAAAGAAGAGGGATAAGACTGGGTGTATCAACGGCGGTTTGCATGTTAAATGCCGGCGCAGTGATATCAGGCATGGCGAAAAATACAGCGCCATAGAGTAAAAACAGCCCCACTAATAACTGCATACCGTTGATAAAATCCCGAGGCTGGAGCAGCATCCATACCGGTAACAGTGAGGCAATAGCTGCGTAGATAAATAGAATGACAATCCAGTTAGCTTTATCCGCTAGGCCAAACATGGTCTCCGGTAAGCTGATTGGAATATAGCTTCCTGCATACACAGAGGCATAAAGCACGACAATGCCCACAAGACACAGAGGTATTAGCGCAAAATTACGTTTTAAAAGCTGCCCAATAATCAAGGCAACCGCTATTGCCATCCACGCAGGAAAAACAGCCGTAGGCTGGGACACAAAGGAATTCGCAATCACCACACCAAACACCGCATTCACCATGAGAAGAACGAGGAAAATAACAATCATGAACAACGAGCGAGAGCGCTTACCGATAACGCTTTCAGACAATGCTCCCATTGACTTTCCTTTATGCCGGCCACTGGCCCACAGTGCGCCCATATCGTGAACACCAGCGAACAGTATTGTACCAAATACAACCCAAAGCACAGCGGGAACCCATCCCCAGTACACCGCGATTGCAGGCCCTACAATGGGAGCCGCACCAGCAACTGACGTAAAATGGTGCCCCCAGAGCACGACTTTATTGGTAGGCACGAAATCTTTTCCGTCCTGCTCGGTATGAGCGGGCGTGACAAAATTATCGTCTAACTTGAAAATGCGGTTAGCGATAAATTTTGAATACACAAACCACCCGAAAAGCATTCCGATGATCCCAAGTATTACAATAGCTATAGACTGCATAAAGTTTTCCCACTGTCGTTTTGGCCAGGCACGTATGTGCGCTCTGTTTTGTTATTTATGTGTAAAACCTAATAACCCGTAATTAAAGCATTTTTTACACACAATGCGAGGCGATATTAGACCAAAGTCTAACTTTCTAAAAGCCGATTCAAACAAGTCATACCAATGCACTAACAATCGAAACAATCGAAACAATCAAAGGTAAGGCTTAGCCCTCTTAACTGAGGTTGAACAGAATTTGCTACAGCCTCATCAATTCGTCTTTATTTACGTGTAATTGACAGTCTAATACTTTAAAAAAGAATCATTCTCGTTTATAAAGCGTCTCATTAATCAAATTTCACACATAAAGTAAATAAAATGGCATCACCAAAACTTCACATGGCGTTTCGTAAGTACCACCGATGGTTGGGCTTCTTTTTATCTGGGATCATGGCAATTTATGCATTGAGCGGTGTCTTGCTCATTTTCAGGCCCACTGACTTTTTAAAGTATGAGCAGGTGCAAACTCGACAGCTCAGCGCAAACCTATCGGCAGAAGATGTGAGTTCTGCTATTAAATTAAGAGGCTTAAAGGTTATTAGTGAAGACAACGACACTATCACGCTTAATGTAGGTGAATACGATAAGGCATCGGGCACAGCCACACTAACACGAAAAGACTACCCTATTGTGTTAGCTAAAATGGTAAAGCTTCACAAGGCGACGAACAACAGCCCTTTATTCTACTTAAACATTGCGTTTGGCGTAAGCTTGCTATTTTTTGTAGTGTCGGCGTTTTTAATGTTTATGCCAAAGTTACCCATGTACAAAAACGGGCTTAAAATTGCGGGAATAGGCGCTGCGGTAGCAGTATTAACAGTTATTTTTGGCTCTTAAAGAGTATGCCTTACTTATCTAGAATAGATATTGAGATCTTGAATAGATATTGATAAAAAGGGCACCTCAGCATGACTAAGGCGCCCTTTCATTTAATAGTGACTCGCCCTAAATAGCGTTTAAGAAAAACTGCTTTATCTCTTTGTATACTGTCACCGATTCCGGCGTATTGTGCGCCACTAAATAGTCAGCATGAGAGAGCCCTTCAAAAACCTCTAGCTGAGTGTGAATACCGCACTCCCTTAATTTGCGATTCACTCGCACCGTGTCACTTAAAAATAAATCTCGTGTTCCTGTCACCAATATTGTGGGTGGTAACCCAGTAAAATCACCATACACAGGAGAAACGCTAGGTTCTGTGAGCGAATGTTTGCCTGCGTACAGCATAGCCGCAGCCTTAAGCACCCCTTGGTAACTCACAAGTATTCTATCGACGCCCTCATTGATAACTAACGAATCACTGATATTAGATAAGTCTGCCCAAGGCGTACCTGTATAAGCTGCTATTGGTAGCTCAATATTTTGCTTCTTAAGCTTTTGCAGTAGTGATAGTGCTAGCCCACCGCCTGCTGATGTGCCTCCGACAAAAATATTGTTAGCACCATAGCTATCCTTCAAATGGCAATAAGCGGTAAACGCATCATCTAAGGCTTGATGAGACGGCGCAGAGGGTGGCATGCGGTAATCAACACAATACACCACAATACCCAACCTGCTGGCGATTAAAATGCCCTCCTCAATGCTTGGAAGGCCTGCAAAAAAGACATAAGCACCGCCGTGAAGGTCGATATATACCTTTCCTTCAAAACCCGCGTTAATATCGGTAGGCGTCACTTTACGAATGCTCACTCCCGCAACGCTTATTAGCTCAACGGCAACGTTAAACTGCTTGCGCATCGCTTTTACTTTCTTCTTTTGCTGGGTGTTGACCAAGTGTATCTGCTCAAGCCACTGCGCTTTGGTACAAGGCGAATTAGCTTTAACGGCATTTAAAGAAGGTGTAGGAAACTGGGACATTGCCTGCTTCATTTCATCACTTAAGCCTGCAGGAGTGTCGATGGTGCGACTAAGGCCGTGGGATGAATTATTTGTATTATCAGGCATGGCCTTTATTTCCCCATTATTGAAATACGTATCTTGAAATACGTATATTGAAATACCTGGCGCGATAGATGCTGCTTTGACTCAAAAATAGAGCCCTGCACAGCAGTTAAATTCTGTACATGAGCACGCTAAAACTGCTTTGTGCTAAATACTCTTTACGAAGGGTAATCGACCAGAGAGTGCTTGTTACAGAATACGTTATAGAAGAATACAGACTGAACCAGTCAGTTTAAACAGCCGTGATTAAACCGCAGTAATAAAACATCAGTAGATGCACACCAGTGAGTAGATATAAGCTTATAAACACTTTCTAATACACATGCTCCGGTAAAAAGGGCAAGTGCAGTATTATTTAGTAAGCTCTTAGGTTATAACTATCTCCGAAAAACCAATAACAAACAACGTTGCCATTTATTTCTTACCTACAGACATACATTGCGACTAATGACGACTAATAAGGAAATTGACATGAAATCACGTACTTTTCGCAAATTGGCTGCAGGAATTGGGCTTGCGTTGCTATCGACCACCGCGCTCAGTACTGAAAGCGCTGAAAATGCCAGCAATGGCAACGATGGCACCTCTATTTGGGAAGTAACCAAAAACGGTGATACCGTCTATATTGGTGGCACTATTCACATTCTCCCGGTATCAGAGTTCCCGTTACCCACACAATTCACTGCCATCTATCAGCAAAGTGACACCGTGGTTTTTGAAGCCGAGCTACCTGACTCAACAGATGTTGCCGCGCAGCAACAGATGATGATGGAGCTATCCTACCAGAATGGGGAAACGCTTAAAGATACTCTGACAGACGAAACCTTTAAGGCCTTAGACCAATATTTATCTGCCTTCGGCGCTAGTGCAAATCAGTTAGCCAGTTTTAAGCCGGGTTTTGTCACGACTATGTTAGTCACGATGGAAGCACAACGAGCGCAAATGGCTGGCGAAGGTGTAGACGCCTATTTCACTCAATTAGCAAAGCGAGACAACAAGGATAGAGAATATTTAGAGTCACTGGACTTTCAAATTAACATGCTTGCTAATTTAGGCGACGGTGAGGAAGAACGCTTTATATCCGAAACTCTGGCGACTTTACCCGATCTTAAAAGCGAACTTGAACAAACGATAAAAGCGTGGCGTGCGGGTGATACAGAAGCCCTAAACACACTGGTTATTCAAACCTTCAAACAAGAAGCGCCAGAATCCTATGACGATGTGTTTACCAAACGCAATATAAACTGGATACCTCAAATAGAAGCTATGTTTGGTGATGACGACCAAGAGTTTGTACTAGTAGGTGCAGGCCATCTCGTTGGCGAAGACAACGTACTTAAGCTGCTTGAGCAAAAAGGTTACTCTGTTAAGCAGCTATAGCTCAGACTCGCAGCTACATGGATGGGTCTGCGGTGTGTTTCTTCCTCCCCTCACAACTATTGTTATGCCAATTAAGGAGGGAGTGAAGCCCCGTCAAAAACTCTCAGCAGCAGGGACGCTGCTGTGAAGCCGCCATGGATGGCTTTACGGCGTGTTTTTGATGGGGCTTCACTCCCGAATTTCTAAATCACAGGCATAAAAAAAGCGCACCTAAGTGCGCTTTTTTGTGCAGTGTTTGCAGAGTCTAGATTAGTCTAGGATCTTCGCAACAACACCAGCACCTACTGTACGACCACCTTCACGGATTGCGAAACGTAGACCTTCGTCCATCGCAATCGGAGCAATTAGCTCAACTTTA
>NZ_BAAJLR010000007.1:0-182100 GCF_057542855.1 Alteromonas sp. 4NS20-0143 | reverse complement strand
AACGGCGGGTTTTTTGCTTTCTGCCCCAAAATAATAATGGGGGTCAGGTCCGCATTTATCCTCCCAATTGCATTCACTACATCCAACCTAACGCATATAAAACAGGGGCAGAACCCAATTTATTGTTATTTTTAGCGCTGAACTCTGACTATCGAACTCAAATATAAATGGGGGTCAGATCCGCATTAATCGCCAATCTAAACAAACACAATCAAACTCAGCGCTCATAAAGGAGGAACAGAACTCTACTGCTGTTACCTATAGGCTCAAACTAGAATAGCCAACAGAAAATGTGGACCTGACCCCCTTTATTATTTATGTGGTTCTGACCCCATTTATTCTCTATTATCGGTGTTCGCTATTATTTTTGAATTATAAAAAGGGACTAACTGATGTCAGAGAGAGTAATTTTGGAGGCGACGTTTAATCCATCGGTAAAGACCTACTGGCTGGTCAGTCTATTGTTGTTTTCGACACTAATTGTAATAGGTATCCCTTTTCTCATAATTTCCATTCCATTGTTTTATTTTATTAGCGGCAGAACACTCGCTGCCATGTCAGCCACTATTACTGAGCGTAAGTTGGTTGTAAAACGAGGGATTCTAAACAAGGAAGAGAAGTCGATACCCTTGGAAAAAATTACTGATGTGGCGATGGTTCAAGGGCCTCTAATGAGATTGTTTAATCTGCATCGATTATCGTTTGAAACCGCAGGTCAATCCGCGCAGGGCGCGTTAGTTTCGCTCATCGGTATAAATGATGCCGCTAACTTCAGAGAAACAATTCTAACCCAAAAAGACCAGATTGCATCTGGGATGAGGTCTACGTCAAACTCAACTGACAACGATCAAACTGAAATGTCGCTACTTATTGATAGTGTAAAGCGAATCGAAGTACTTTTGGAGAAGTTGGTTAACGCTAAATAAATTATCGCTTGGAAAAGGTAATAAATTTTTCGCCCATAGCGCATTGATAAAAAACAAAAAAGCCAGCTGATTGCTGGCTTTTGTAATTGAGTATTCTATAAGCTCTCTAGCCTTACGCTACATGGCCCTAGACTATTTCGCTTTGCGGTTAATTGGCCTTACGCTATTTTGCCTTACCCTGTTTTGCAACAGCATCCATCATTGCTTTGATAGCTTCTGGGTCGCCAAGGTACTCTTTTGAAATAGGCTTTAGGTTTTCATCTAGTTCGTAAACTAAAGGAACGCCTGTAGGGATATTAAGTCCTAGTACTTCTTCATCAGACATACCGTCTAAGTATTTCACTAAAGCACGCAAACTATTGCCGTGAGCTGCAATGATCACACGTTTGCCATCTTGAATTTGAGGACGAATAACGTCATGCCAATAGGGAAGCACACGTTCTATTGTTAATTTTAGGCTTTCACCGCGCGGTAATATTTCAGCATCTACATTGTTGTAGCGGCGATCATGACCAGGGAAATGTTCACTGTCAGTTTCTACTGCCGGCGGTGGGATATCAAAACTACGACGCCATACCTTCACTTGCTCTTCGCCATGCTTAGCAGCAGTTTCTGCTTTGTCTAAACCTGTAAGCGCACCATAGTGACGCTCGTTTAAACGCCAGTGACGCTCAACAGGTAGGTAGTGTTGGCCCATCTCTTCAAGTGCGATATTCAGTGTTTTGATTGCGCGAAGCAATACAGACGTGTAAGCCTGATCGAATTCGAATCCTGCTTCCTTAAGCATCTGACCGGCGGTTGTTGCTTGCGCAATACCAGTATCGGTCAATTCAACGTCATGCCACCCAGTGAAACGATTTTCTAAGTTCCACTGACTCTCTCCGTGACGAATAAGTACCAATTTATACATAGTTGGGCTACCTGCGGGGGTTGAGTAAAATTGCCTAACAGCCTATAAAATTTAGACGTGCAGACGTATATTCAAGATTTGTGTAATATCATCCTTGATCGGCGATAAAAAATCCAGCGTCAACCCCTATAAAATCTGAGGTAAGACCAAACTATAATAAAGAAGTGTTGCGCATGTGGGCGCTATATAAATTTGCTCATACTCGGATGATATGTGTCCAACCAGAGCGCAATTGACGGATCGTCGATAAAGCTAAAATCCTCAAAATCGAACCCCGGCGCTACTGTACAACCCACTAAGCTATAATCTCCAGTACTGAACGCCGCTTGATAATTGCCAGCAGGCACAATATCGACATAATCCTCTTCTTGGCTACCTATTGTTTTCTGCGTAAGCGTTTTATCGTGTAATTGAATTAATTGTAACGGTGCACCTTCATAATGATTCCACACCTCATCATGAAGCACGCGATGAAAGCGGCTCATTTCACCTTTCAGTAAAAGAAAGTAAATATGGGTGAGCGCAGTTCGGGGTTGTCCATGTGCATGAGACATAGTTGTACTTGCTGATTTATAGACTTGTTTGAAATATCCGCCTTCTGGATGTGGGGCTAAATCATATTTTTGAATAAGTGGGTGCATACGCTTTATTCTTTTTGTCAGTGGGTTGGTATAGGTTTGGTAACTCCAATTCTATACCTATGACACACGAACAGTAAAAACTAAAACGAGAAGCTCGGCAACAAAGCAGACCCTTACTTGGTAACCTACAATGATAAATATAAGGCAATAGTACGCTAACTAAATAGATGAGTTGAAAAATACCACATTACATGAACTTTTTTTCATGTCTAATGCGTATAAGAATTAGCAGCTGAACGTTTAGGTGTACACGCTGCACTCTAGGTCTTTCCTAAAGTCTTCTCGTTCAGCGAACATTATAGAATTCGAACAGGCAAATAAGGATAGTGACCATATGACCTATAAGTCTTTTTCAGACCTTGAAGTAAAGGGTAAAACTTTCAAGGCTATCAATCTCGACAGCATCAATGAAAAGTACGCACTCGATCGCCTTCCCTTTTGCATCAAGGTACTTTTAGAAAATCTGGTTCGCCATGAGGACAAAGAATTTGTCTCTAGCGAAGATATTGAACATGTTGCTAAGTGGGATACATCAAACAACGAAGAACTCGAAGTTTCTTTCGTCCCTGCACGAGTTATTCTGCAAGATTTTACCGGTGTTCCGGCTATTGTCGATTTAGCGGCTATGCGCGATGCAGTAGACCGTCTTGGCGGAGACGCTCAAGCTATTAATCCGTTAAACCCAGTAGAGCTCGTCATTGACCACTCCGTAATGGTCGACCATTTCGCAGAAGAAAATGCCCTACAGAAAAACACTGATATAGAAATTGAGAGAAACCGCGAACGTTATCAGTTCCTGAAGTGGGGACAGTCTAGTTTCGACAATTTCAAAGTGGTGCCTCCAGGTCGTGGTATCGTCCACCAAGTCAACCTTGAATACCTAGCGCGTTGTGCGTTCACTAAAGAAACGGATGAAGGCAACTTCGTTTATCCAGATACCTTAGTCGGTACAGATTCTCACACCACAATGATTAATGGCTTAGGCGTACTAGGTTGGGGTGTGGGCGGTATCGAAGCTGAAGCCGCCATGCTGGGTCAGCCTGTAACCATGCTATTACCTAATGTTGTGGGCTTTAAATTAGAGGGTAAGCTTCCTGCTGGAGTGACTGCCACTGATATGGTACTTACCATCACTCAACAGCTTAGGTCGCACGGTGTTGTGGGTAAATTTGTTGAGTTCTTTGGTCCAGGCTTGAAGCATCTTACTACAGCCGACCGAGCCACTATTGCCAATATGGCACCAGAATACGGTGCTACGTGCGGAATTTTCCCCATTGACGATGTAGCTCTTGATTATCTTCGCTTAACTGGCCGAGATGAGGCGCAAATTGAGCTTGTTGAGAAGTACGCTAAGTACAGTTCGCTATGGCATGACGACTACTCAAAAGACGCTGAATATCACGAAACACTTGAGCTTAACTTAAATGACGTAGTTCCCTCTATTGCAGGGCCTAAACGTCCGCAAGATAAAATTGCGCTCGATAAAGCGGCTGAAGCATTTAACGAATGGCATCGCTCACAGATTGATGTGAAGGTACTTGATGAAGAAACAGAATTTGTGGCCGAGGGCGGTCTAGTCGGCGGCAGTGATGTTGACGAAGAACATGATTCCTATGTGAATTTCAGAAATAGCAAATTCAATTTAGAAGATGGGGCAATAGTAATTGCGGCCATCACGAGTTGTACAAACACCTCTAACCCCTCTGTACTTGTGGCCGCAGGATTATTAGCACAAAAAGCAGCAGAGAAAGGGTTAACCAGTAAGCCGTGGGTAAAAACTTCTCTTGCACCAGGTTCGCAAGTAGTAACCCAGTACTTGGAAGATGCCAATTTGATGGCGCCATTAGAAGCGCTTGGTTTTAACTTGGTAGGATATGGGTGTACAACATGTATTGGTAACTCGGGGCCGCTACCCGACCCTATTACCGATGCCATAAGAAAAGCTAAACTCACTGTTACCTCTGTTCTGTCGGGCAACCGAAACTTCGAGGGGCGTATTCACCCAGATGTTGCTGCAAACTATTTAGCTTCACCGCCGCTTGTCGTGGCTTATGCATTAGCAGGCAACATGAACGCGGATATTACTAAGGAGCCTTTAGGTAAATCTAAAGATGGCGAGCCTGTATATCTCAAAGATATATGGCCTTCAGAAGAAGAAATTCAAAAGTACATTACTGAAAACGTAACCGGTGCACTCTTTAAAGAAAAGTATGCCGATGTGTTTAAGGGCAGCGGTGAGTGGAACGAGCTGAGTGTTAGTGAAACGTCGGTCTACGATTGGCCTGATTCAACGTACATCAAGCATCCTCCGTTCTTCGAGGTGATGGAGAAAGAACCGGCTGCGCTTCAATCTATCGAAAATGCACGGTGTTTGGTAAAAGTGGGCGATTCAATCACTACCGACCATATTTCACCGGCGGGGGCCATTGCGCCAGATAGCCCTGCAGGTGAATATCTCCAAGCTCAGGGCGTCGATCCAAAAGACTTCAACTCTTATGGCTCACGTAGGGGTAATCATGAAGTCATGATGCGAGGTACATTTGCCAATGTGCGCTTGCAAAACCAATTAGCACCGGGCACGAAAGGAAGCGCTACAACCCATTATCCAAGCGGCGATAGCATGTCTATATTTCATGCTGCTATGCGCTACAAAGACGATGGCGTACCAGCTGTAGTAATCGGCGGAAAAGAATATGGTACCGGCTCAAGCAGAGACTGGGCTGCCAAAGGACCCTCGCTAATGGGTGTGAAGGCTGTGCTAGCAGAAAGTTACGAGCGTATTCACCGTTCTAACTTGATTGGCATGGGAATACTACCGCTACAGTTTAAAGAAGGCGACTCTGCATCTTCTTTAGACATAAAAGGCAATGAATCTTTCTCAATTGAGCCTGTAGAGCGAGGCCAGAAAGAGGTTAGCGTAACAATGGAAACCGATGACGGAGAGTCGAAAGTATTTAGCATGGACATTAGAGTAGATACGTCTAATGAGTTTACTTACTTTGAGAATGGCGGGATCCTTCATTACGTTATCCGTGAATATCTCCGTAAATAAAGAGATGCTTCGATAAGGTCTTAATATAAAAATGGGTCTTTTCGATATAAGCGCTCACAAAGAAAAAGGCCTTCGTTATTACGAAGGCCTTTTTTATTAGTTTTTTTAAGTCTCTTCTATTAATCGCCACTGACTATTTGCACTTGTGCTAAATCAGTATCGCCTTTAAGTACTTTAAAGATGGCGTCTTGTACCAGAGTACGCATGCCATCATCGGTGGCTTGCTTTTTCATCTGCGCTACACTCGATTCTTTGTATACTAGCGAGCGAAGTTCGGGTGTCATACCAAGTAATTCATGAACACCCGTTCTGCCTTTATAACCCGTGTTACCACATTCTGAGCAACCTTTTGCTTTATAAAGCTCCGGAATCCCAGAGAGGTTGAGCTCATGCATTTGGTCTTTACCATACTGGCGCTCAATAAACGCCATATCGGTATCTGATGCTACGTATTTTTCTTTACACTTCCCGCACAGCGTTCGAATAAGACGCTGGGCAAGTATACCTACACAGGCATCTGAAAAGTTAACCGGGTCTAACCCTAAATCGAGCAAGCGAGTAATTGTTTCCGGCGCCGAGTTTGTATGCAGGGTAGATAATACCAAGTGACCTGTCAGTGACGCTTCAATACCCGCATGAGCCGTTTCTTTGTCTCGCATCTCACCGATAAGAATAATATCTGGATCAGCACGTAAGAACGCACGCAATGCATTGGCAAAGGTGAAACCAATTTTGGGGCTTACTTGAACTTGCTGTAAACCAGGCTGTGTAATTTCCACCGGATCTTCAGCAGTCCATATCTTTTTCTCAGGGGTGTTTAAGTACCCAAGAATGGCATGCAGTGTCGTTGTTTTACCTGAACCTGTGGGCCCTACCACAAGAAGAATACCGTGGGGCTTTTTAATCATATCTTCAAGGCGGGCACGATTGTTGGGCGCCAAATTCATTTTATCTATTGGCATAGCGCCGCCCGAGGCCAATATCCGCATTACTACGCCTTCACCTGCAACAGTGGGAATAGTCGCTACACGAACTTCAACAAGCTGACCGTTCATTCTAAAGGCTAGCTTACCGTCTTGAGGAACGCGTTTTTCGGCTATGTTCAAATTCGACATTATTTTAATACGGGCTATCACCGCATTATGGTGAGAGTGGGGCACTTGGTTCATGTCTCGACACACACCGTCTACACGCATACGTACGCGGGTAGGGGCGTTCTTCTCAGGATCTATGTGAATATCTGACGCATTGAGTCGCTTCGCATCATGTAACACGCGGCTTACCAAACGAACAACCGCCGGGGCGTCATCTGAAAGCTCATCGAATTGGTCTTCTTTTTCATCACTAGAGGTACCGATTTCATCTAGGATATCACTCATTTCACCGGGGCCGCCGCCACCGCTGTTCTCACCAAGATATTGGAGTATTAAACTTGGTAGGCTAACCGCAATTTCATAGCTCTCTATACCCATTGCAGTCTCAATTTCCATGAGAAGCGCTGCGTTATTGGGTTCTGCCATTAATACGATGGGCTTATCGTGCGCATCAGCAATAACAGCAACATAGTTGCGTTTTAGATACGACACATTGAGTTTACTTTCATTTTCAAAGCGATGATATTTGTCGGGCAAGTAAGGAATAAAGGGCACTTGGTAATGAATAGAGAGAGAGTTACCAATTTCTTCTTCGGGAATACGATGTTCCGAAATAAGCCGTTGTACAAAAGCTCGAATATCTGGTGTCGATAAATTAAGCTCTTCTAATGTGTGCTCATCTAACAGGCTTTTGTGCACGAGTAAGTCGAATGGGTTATTCGTTCCACCTAGCTCAAAGCGAAATTTGTCCCCTAATATAAGTGCAAGTGCGTTACCCAATTTGAGATCATCTTGAGAAAAGGCGCTATCGGTCTTGTTGATGATTTGAATAACACCCATCAACACCCCTGCATTCATTATAGGAACGCATAGAATATTTTGGGTTTTGAAGTCGTTGTCTTTGTCGAACTTGCCTTCAAAGCGTAATCTTGGATGAATACTTTGAAGCATTGTCGCGTTGTAGGGATCGTCAATCACAACCGGTTTTTGCGACAGCGCAACGTACCCGGCTATCGACATCGCATTGATGGGTACCTTTATCTCCAGCGTTTCCTTACCTGTCTTAAATCTTGCAACAAGATCTTGATGCTGGCGGCGACGCTGGAAAATACTCATCCGCTGAGCACCAAACAACTCTAGAATAATTGGTTCGAGCAAACCATAGGCATCAAGTAACGTAGAGTGATTGTTTAATATGCGCTTGATTTGCGAAAATGTTTGTTGATTATTAACTACTTCCATATTCCCACTACTTAACGGTGTGAAACCTTGTGCTTCATCCCTTTCTTACGAAAATGTTTGCACGTTGCTATCATGCGGCGAACACGCTGCTAAATAGCTACTATATACCTACAACAACGGTAACGATATAGGTTTACGTAAACTGGAGCAACAATGGACGTGTAATAAGCGCTAGGCTACCCGTTTCAGGCTGAGGGCATTACATGCGCTAGGTTACAGGTAGCTTCGCTAGATGGTCTGTACTCAATCGCTTGGATCAAATCGAATACACTATTTCGATTGTGCTAATTCGATTGTACTAATTCGATTGTGTCGGGGTAAATTCATTTTTCTGTCATATATACGGTACAAAAAGCAAACTAGTAGTTGCATTGACGGTTAGCATCTGTATAATTCGCGCCCACTGTCCTATTTGGGCAATGAGTTTTTAGCCGCAACCACACTGCTTTTAGGGTGGCTGCCGACGTAAGAGATTTGTCTTTACCGACCAAGCTATTACAAGCGTGCTAGAAATAAGAACAGGGTTCCAATTGGGAACCATCGGTTTACGCACATCCTTTCTCTCTGAACGAAATAGAGAAGAAGGGGTGAATTTTTTTGTTCTTTCGATTGGAGCTTAATCGATGCCAAATCAAAGAATTCGTATTCGTTTGAAAGCGTTTGATCACAAGTTGATCGATCAGTCTACGGCTGAAATCGTTGAAACGGCGAAACGTACTGGTGCTCAGGTCAGCGGTCCTATTCCACTGCCTACTCGCAAAGAACGCTATACGGTATTGACATCTCCTCACGTAAATAAAGATGCACGTGACCAATATGAGATTCGTACTCACAAGCGTTTGGTAGACATCATCGAACCAACTGATAAAACAGTTGACGCGTTGATGCGTTTGGACTTGGCTGCTGGTGTTGATGTTCAAATCAGCCTGGGCTAACAAGAGAGGGTTATAACAATGGCGATTGGTCTAATCGGTCGTAAAGTGGGTATGACTCGCATCTTCACTGAAGATGGCACGTCAATCCCTGTGACTGTTATTGAAGCGACCCCAAACCGTGTTACTCAGTTACGCACTGAAGAAACTGACGGTTATCGCGCTCTTCAGGTTACTGCTGGAACTAAGAAAGCTAACCGCGTCAACAAAGCCGAAGCAGGTCACTTTGCTAAAGCTGGTGTTGAAGCTGGTCGCACTCTAGCAGAATTCCGCCTAGAAGATAACGAAGGTAACGATATTGAAGTAGGCGGTGAAATCACTGTTGAAATCTTTAACGATACCAAAAAGATTGATGTCACTGGTACATCAAAAGGTAAAGGTTTTGCTGGCGCGATCAAACGTTGGAACTTTAGTTCTCAGCGTATGACTCACGGTAACTCTTTGTCTCACCGTGCTCCTGGTTCAATTGGCCAAAACCAATCACCAGGTAAAGTTTTCAAAGGCAAGAAAATGGCTGGTCAGCTTGGTAACAAGCAAGTGACTACGCAGTCTTTGGAAGTTGTACGTGTTGACGTAGAGAACGGCCTTATCCTTGTTAAAGGTGCCGTACCTGGCGCAACTGGCAATGACGTTATCGTCAAGCCAGCTGTTAAAGCGTAACGTCTGGGGAGTGAACTGATGGAATTAACATTGAAAGACGCGCAAAGCGCTCTTGAAGTATCCGAAGCGACCTTTGGACGTGAATTCAACGAAGCCTTGGTACACCAAGTCGTTGTAGCTTACGGTGCAGGCGCGCGTCAGGGTACAAAAGCGCAGAAAACTCGCGCTGAAGTTCGTGGTGGCGGTAAGAAGCCATGGCGTCAAAAAGGTACTGGCCGAGCTCGTGCTGGTACAATCCGTAGCCCAATTTGGGTTGGCGGTGGCCGTGCTTTCGCAGCTAAGCCTCGTGACTTCGAACAAAAAGTTAACAAGAAAATGTATCGCGGTGCGATTAAGAGCATTTTGTCAGAACTAATTCGCCAAGATCGTTTGATCGTGGTTGAGAAGTTCGGTGTTGAAGCACCTAAGACAAAAGAACTTATTGCTGCACTTAACGAATATGAACTGAAAGATGTTCTTATCGTTACTCCTGAAGTAGATGAAAACTTGTTCCTAGCGGCTCGCAACTTGTATAAAGTTGACGTTCGCGACGTAGCAGGCATTGACCCAGTGAGCTTGATTGCATTCGAAAAAGTGCTAATTACTGCTGATGCGGTTAAACAACTTGAGGAGGCGTTAGCATGAAAGAAGAACGTCTACTGAAGGTGCTAGTAGCACCTCACGTTTCAGAAAAGTCTACAATGGCTGCTGAAGCGAACAACACAGTTGTATTTAAAGTAGCCAAAGACGCGAACAAAGCCGAAATTAAAGCTGCAGTTGAAAAACTGTTTGAAGTTGAAGTTGAAGGTGTTCGCACAGTGAACGTTAAAGGTAAGACTAAACGTCACGGTATGTCTTTCGGTAAACGCAGCGACTGGAAAAAGGCCTACGTGGTTCTTAAAGAAGGTCAGGACATCGACTTTGTCGGTGGCGCTGAGTAAGAAGGGGATTAGAAATGCCATTATTGAAAGCTAAGCCAACTTCTGCCGGTCGTCGTCACGTTGTTCAGGTTACTAACCCTGACCTGCACAAAGGTGCACCGTACGCACCTTTGCTTGAAAAGAACAGCAAATCTGGCGGTCGTAACAACAATGGTCGTATTACTACGCGTCACATTGGTGGTGGTCATAAGCAACACTATCGTGTGATCGACTTTAAACGCAACAAAGATGGCATTCCAGCCAAAGTTGAGCGTTTAGAATACGATCCAAACCGTTCTGCTAACATTGCACTAGTATTGTATGCAGATGGTGAACGTCGTTACATTCTGGCTCCAAAAGGTATGAAAGCTGGTGATGCAATCCAGTCTGGTTCGGATGCTCCGATCAAGTCTGGTAACACATTGCCTATGCGTAACATTCCTGTTGGTAGTGTTGTACACGCAATTGAAATGAAGCCTGGTAAGGGTGCACAAATTGCACGCTCTGCTGGCGCTTACGCTCAGATCTTAGCACGTGACACTAACTACGTTACTTTACGTCTACGCTCTGGCGAAATGCGTAAAGTATTATCTGATTGCCGCGCCACCATCGGTGAAGTTGGTAATGCAGAACACATGCTTCGTTCATTGGGTAAAGCTGGTGCAACGCGCTGGCGTGGTATCCGTCCTACCGTTCGTGGTGTTGCCATGAACCCGGTTGATCACCCACACGGTGGTGGTGAAGGGCGCACGTCTGGTGGTCGTCATCCAGTATCTCCTTGGGGTGTTCCTACCAAAGGTAAGAAAACCCGAAGCAACAAGCGTACCGATAAACTTATCGTACGTCGTCGTAACAAGTAACAGCGAGGATTCACCATGCCACGTTCTCTCAAGAAAGGTCCATTTATCGACCTTCACTTGCTGAAGAAGGTAGAGGCTGCAGTGGAAAAGAACGAACGTAAACCAATTAAGACTTGGTCTCGTCGTTCCATGATCATCCCAGATATGATTGGGTTGACCATTGCGGTCCATAACGGTCGACAACATGTACCTGTCATTATTAGTGACGAAATGGTCGGCCACAAGTTGGGCGAATTTGCGCCAACGCGTACTTACCGCGGCCATGTCGCGGATAAGAAAGCTAAACGTTAAGGGGTAGGAAGATGGAAGCATTAGCTAAACACCGTTTTGCCCGCACGTCGGCTCAAAAGGCACGCTTGGTTGCGGATCAGGTTCGCGGTTTACACGTAGAGAAAGCACTAGAAGTTCTTACGTACAGCCCGAAGAAAAGCGCAGCGCTAGTAAAGAAAGTTTTGGAGTCTGCGATTGCTAACGCAGAGCACAACGAGGGCGCGGATATCGACGAGCTCGTCGTAGCCAAAATCTTTGTTGACGAAGGTCCAACTATGAAGCGAATCAAAACACGCGCCAAAGGCCGTGCTGATCGCATCTTTAAGCGCAGCAGTCACATTACTGTGGTTGTAGCGGATAACTAGGAGTAGATAATGGGACAGAAGGTACATCCTACAGGTATACGCCTGGGTATCAGTAAACCATGGACTTCTACCTGGTACGCTAATACTGCAGACTATGCGGACAACCTGTATAACGATCATCAGGTACGTCAGTATCTGACTAAGCAACTAAAGAACGCTTCACTTTCTAAAATCGTGATCGAGCGTCCTGCTAAGAGCATCCGTGTGACTATTCACACAGCTCGTCCAGGCGTTGTAATCGGTAAGAAAGGTGAAGACGTAGAGAAGTTGCGTAACTATGTATCTAAGCTAGCCGGTGTGCCAGCTCAGATCAACATCGCTGAAGTACGTAAGCCAGAGCTAGATGGTCAGTTAGTAGCTGACAGCATTTCTAGCCAGCTAGAGCGTCGCGTTATGTTCCGTCGTGCTATGAAGCGTGCGGTACAAAATGCAATGCGCTTGGGCGCTAAAGGTATTAAAGTTGAAGTTAGCGGTCGTTTAGGCGGAGCAGAAATTGCACGTTCTGAATGGTATCGTGAAGGTCGCGTTCCACTGCACACTTTCCGTGCAGATATCGATTACGCAACCTCAGAAGCATCAACAACTTACGGCATCATCGGCGTTAAGGTTTGGATCTTCAAGGGTGAAGTTCTAGGTGGATTACCTACAACTCAAGAGCAGCCACCGGCTTCTCAACCTAAGAAGAAAGGCCGCAACGCTAAGCGAGAGGGCTAATCATGTTACAACCAAAACGCATGAAGTTCCGTAAGATGCACAAAGGCCGCAACCGCGGCATGGCTGCAGGAAGCACTGTAGCCTTTGGTACTTACGGCCTTAAAGCGACTGGCCGCGGTCGAATGACTGCGCGTCAAATCGAAGCAGCGCGTCGTGCTATGACTCGTCACGTTAAGCGTCAAGGTAAAATTTGGATTCGAGTTTTCCCTGACAAGCCAATTACTGAGAAGCCTTTAGAAGTGCGTCAAGGTAAAGGTAAAGGTAACGTTGAGTACTGGGTATGCCAAATTCAGCCTGGTCGTGTTCTTTATGAGATGGAAGGTGTTCCTGAAAATCTTGCACGCGAAGCGTTTGAATTGGCAGCGGCTAAACTGCCATTTAAAACAACCTTTGTAACTCGGACGGTGATGTAATGAAAGCGACTGAACTGAAAGAAAAAAGCGTAGAAGAGCTGAACGCAGAGTTGATTAACCTGCTACGCGAACAGTTCAACCTGCGCATGCAGCACACAACAGGCCAGCTTGAAAAAACTGACCAGTTGAGAAAAGTACGTCGTAACATCGCGCGTGTTAAAACCATTCTGACTCAAAAGGCTGATGCGTAATGACTGAGCAAAAAATTCGTACAGTGCAAGGTCGTGTGGTTAGCAACAAGATGGATAAAACCATTACTGTTGTTGTTGAACGTTTTGTTAAACACCCTATCTACGGGAAGTTCATCAAGCGCTCTACTAAGCTTCACGCCCACGACGAAAGTAACGTATGCAACAAAGGCGACTTAGTAACTATAAGTGAATGTCGTCCGCTATCTAAGAACAAAACTTGGATGCTTGTAGACGTTCTTGAAAAAGCAGGCGTATAATCGCTTACTTTTTTAAAGTCTTAAAAAAGCCGCTTTCGAGCGGCTTTTTTGTTTTCTATTACTGATAGAAATTCTGCAAATAAGTATACTTAGCCCCATACACCCCTTATTGTTACCTTCTACATGTTAGATTTTTCTACTGAGTGTTAAGGAAGATATATGTCTGCTGAAAAGCGAGACTGTGGCAAGCCCACACTCGTCGATGAACTTTGCCGCTGGTTGTATTCATTTTTACTCCTTCTTTTAATTCCCTTAGCAATAGCAAAACTTGCCGGTAAAAAACGGGACCAACACTCACTGTACTCACACGGAAAGTTTGAGAGATTTGGCATTGTACCTACGCCACCTAGTCATAATGGTTATTTAATACATTGTGTATCTGTGGGTGAGGTGGTTGCTGCTTCCTGTGTCATTAAGCAGTTACTCATTGATGAACCCCATACAAGCATTACAGTTACCACAACGACCTCTACAGGCTCAGCGAGAGTAAGAGACATCTTTGGCGATAAGGTTAACCATTGTTACCTGCCATTTGACGTTTCACTATGTATGGCAATGATGCTCAAACGTATTCAGCCGAAAGCAGTGCTGGTCACCGAAGTGGAACTATGGCCAAACATGGTTCATATGTGCTGGAAGCGTAAGGTACCCGTTGTGGTAATCAATGCAAGAATGACAGATAGGTCTGCACGTCGATATCAAAAAATAAGCAGGGTTTTCCAGCCTATGCTTAATAAAGTGAGCCACGTATGCGCTCAAGGTGAAGGAGATTACCGCAATTATTTGGCTTTAGGGCTACCAGAGCAGAAACTGACCCTCACCAATAATATAAAGTTTGATCAAGCTGCTTCAGTGTCTACAGCCTCTGCTCGTTTTATGGGGCTGGAAAGTCACAACGGGCCAATTTTAGTTGCTGGCAGTACTCATGCCCCAGAGGAAGAAGCGATGATAGAGGCGGCAAAACGTCTGTGGAAATCTCACCCTACTCTTGTGGTCATTATCGTGCCTCGCCATCCGGAACGTTTCGATACGGTTGCTGAATTACTGGTATCACATGATATAGCGTTTACAAGAAGCTCCTTAGCGACCACCTTTGACATAAACAAACCAGTAATTTTGCTTGATGAAATGGGACGCTTGAATCACGCGTATTCGGTTGGCACCATTGCCTTTGTTGGGGGCTCTATAGCAGATAGAGGCGGACATAACGCACTCGAACCCGCTGCTTTTTCACTGCCTATTTTAATGGGGCCCAACACGTACAATAATCCGGTCATCTGCCAACACTTAATTGACCGCGGCGCACTAGAAATTGTAAGTAATGCACAAGAAATTGCACAAACCTGTGGCACATGGCTTTCATCACATGAGACTCGACAAAAAGCAGGAAACGCTGGAAGTCTGGTACTAAGTGAAAACAGTGGTGCACTTCATAAAACCTTATTTTGCCTAGCCCAGTCTATCTAATATTGGTAGTGATATTGTTAAGTAGCGATAAGAGGTGAGATAACCCGCCTTAACGAAAAAGACATGTATCTAAAATAGGGTAAGCTAAGGCGAGACAAAGCAAGACAAAGCAAAAAAGAGAAGCGCATCAGAATAGATGATGTCAGTAAATCATGTGTTCATCTTAGACTTTTGGTTAATATGTGAACCCCAGTACAGTGCGCTGGGTGCACCATGTTGAAACGAGGTGTTAACGGCGACCGTGTTGATTTTACTCGGAATTAGCCTAACTTATTGTAACTAAAAGATTTTGAAAATCTGGTTTAGCTTTTGCAAACAATTACGTCGACGATGTAGCAGTAGTAAAATTCAAACAATAAAGTTCGTTCTAAACGTACACTGCGTTACGCGTTTTCCAGGGAGAGGCCTCCTGCCGATGGCAGGAGGTTTTCTTACTTTCTACTCAGAGCCATCTTGTGATACAGGTTCCGGCTCTGGCTCTACCAAGCTAATTAAGCGCCATCCTGCCTTAGGTTCAATACTGTTCCCGTTAATAAAGGTAAAGCTTTTTCCATCACTATCAATGGCAATAAGCGGTGTGGCTCTATCACCATACTTATGAATGTATTGCTCATAATCAAACTCTTCTGAGAGTGGTGTGGTTTTAATCGTAGACCCCTTTGCAACCGCAGAAGCCAAATAACCATAAGTTACACCCTCATCAAACAACATCAGTTTTTTCGCGTATTGGTTGCTCACTTGATGACTAGGACGTGTAGATTGCTCATTATTGGTTAGCGCCCATACCTTGTCTTTGCCCAGCGTATTCTCGAAGTGATAGGCAATAGGTGGATTCAACTGCTTATAGGGAGACATAATAAGCACAGTGCCAATAGTGGATAGTTCCAAATGGCGAGCCGCGTGATCTGACATAGGGTTACCAAAATAAACTGGAATGTCCATCATTCTAGCTTCTCTAATGGCATCCCAGTTGGTGTCGGTCACAACGACATCGAGCTTCTGGTTTAACATTTCTGTTGCCAACATACGATTGAACTTACTGCCGCCGAAGAACAGGTAGCCAGTAGGTGCTGGCGCCCGAACCTTAAGTAGCGTAGCGACAGAGCGAGCGGTAATGCTTTGCACAACAACGGTTGCAATGATAACCATAAACACAATAGGCACTATTATGCCTGCGCCCTCGTAGCCAATCTCCTCTAATTTTAATGAGAAAAGTGCAGATACTGCTGCGGCAACAATTCCACGTGGTGCTATCCAGCTGAGAAGCGCAATTTCGTTAAGCTTCAAGCCTGTACCAATACTTGAGACCAACACAGATATTGGGCGTGCAATAAACATAATTATGGCAAGCACCACCAGCGTACCCCAGCCAACGGCAACCACGGAGTCTAGGTTTAATCGTGTGGCCAGTAAAATAAAGAGACCTGAGATAAGCAGCACGCTGAGTGTTTCTTTAAACTCTAAAATATCCTCTACATCCACATCTTTCATGTTGGCCATTACCATGCCAGTAATAGTCACCGCCAATAGCCCTGATTCGTGAGCGACATAGTTAGACGCGGCAAAGACACCTAAAATAATGGTTAGCACTGCGGTATTGAGGAGATAGTGGGGGATCCAGTCTTTACGTACACACATGCCAAGGAAATAGCCTGAGGCAAGCCCAAGAAAAGAGCCAATGCCTATGGTCTTGCTAAAGGCGATAAAGGTTTGAGTAATGGCGGTTTCCTGCGATGCCACAATAAACTCAAATACTAACACTGCCAGTAATGCCCCAATAGGATCGATAATAATCCCTTCCCATCTGAGTATGTTAGCTAGGTTAGTATGGGGGCGCACTGTTCTGAGCATAGGCACTATAACAGTGGGGCCGGTCACCGTCACGATAGCGCCGAATAGACAGGACAGTTGCCAGGTGAGATCCAAACAATAGTGCGCGGCTGCGGCAGAGATAATCCCTGTTATTAGAACGCCTACGGTACATAGGTTGCGTACCATGTTGCCATGCCCGGCTATGTCTTTAAACTTCAGCGTAAGCGAGCCTTCAAACAAAATGATAGCAACGGAAAGTGAAACCACCGGAAACAGTAAGTCGCCAAATAACGCATCGGCATCGAGTATGCCAAACACTGGGCCTACCACAATACCAACAATAAGAAGAGGCAGTATGGCGGGAAGCCGAACCCGGTATGCCAAGTATTGACAGCCGATAGAGAGTAAACCTACCGCAACAAGAGAGAGTAAGGGATCAGACACGATTATTTCCTTATTAACATCGGTGTAGTTCCGTAGCTAACATCACGCGCCGCTACTATTTTATTAATTTTCGTTAATACACATACGGGTATTGATAGTGTTTAGACCAAAGACGGTCTTGCTTACACGTTATTCTTGTAGGCACTCAGCGGTGCACTCTCTGCGCTCTCTTCAATGTACAAATAAACGCTTCAATAATACACGGTAAAGATCAACACGCCCCTGAATATTTGCTATTCTTTTCACTCCTTATGAACAGTTCCATAGAGATAGTCTGTGACATATTCTTTCATACCTTCATTGCGTTTGGCTTACGCAGTATCAATACTCTGCGCAGTGAGCGGTTGCATGGCCCCGATCCCTTCCTCATCAAAAGGCCTACACATAGAAGAGACGATAACCTTACCTCCAATGCTGTCAGAAACATCAGGGCTTTTTTGCGCAGATGACCATGTGCTGTCAATCAACGATTCAGGGAATGCGCCCGCTGTATTTAAAGTAAGTTATAGCGGCAAACTGAAACAAACAATTACTCTGCCCATTATTAACAATGACTGGGAAGCAGTAAGTGCAGACAGTGATTACTTTTATGTCGCCGATATTGGCAACAACAAAGGGCAGAGAGAGCAGGTTGCAGTTTATAAAGTGAATCAGCAAAATGTGAAAGACATCGAAACGCTGTCAATCAAATACGCTGCTAATAACGTGAATAGCAACATTCCCTATGCCCATGATTACGACGCCGAAGCCATGGTGAAAAAAGGCAATGAATTACTGCTTTTCTCCAAGAGTTGGAGCTCGGGTATTACTCATGTTTATCGAATAAATGAAGGCGAAAGTCTGCAAGTGCTTACGCCATTCGCTGCCCTATCTGGTTTGCCAGGCGTCGTCACAGGAGTGGACTATGATTCGGGTAAACAACAATACGTGGTCGTAGGTTACAAATCAGACCCTTTTGGTAATTTCGCAGCCTTTATCGCTGAAGTGTCGCAAGACTTCACATTAACCTCTATTTGGCCGTTAGAGGGTTATAAGCAGGTTGAGGGAGTGTGTGTGGATAAAGGCGGTAACTATTGGTTTACCGAAGAAAAAACCGAGACTCGCGCGGCATCTCTTACGAAAGCATCTTTTCAATAGCCGGTGGTACGTCTTTAGAGACCTAGCGAAGTAGCGCACTGGTTGTAACCAGTACGCTATCTAAAACAAGCGCTAATTAAAAACACGTGCACTATTTAAAACACATGCACTAGTTAAACCACATGCGTTCTACCAAGTGCGCTATGCAGGTTTAAATTTTAAACCTGTTAACTTCAATCGACAGTGCCTTAGCAAGTTCATCTAGTCTGTCGCTTACACTCACTAAAACTTGAGTCGCGTTTAAGGTTTCTTCACTAGAAGCACTAATATCGTTGATATTACGGCTGATATCCTCTACCACGACGGCTTGCTGCTCAGTGGCTGTGGCTACTTGGGTGTTCACGTCATTGATGGTTGAAATTTCGTGAGTAATCTTTTGAAGCAAGGCGTCAATCTCGTTAGTGGCTGTCACCACGTCATCGGTTTTTGTGCGGCTTGTTTCCATTTGATCTACCGCAGATTTAGAGTCTTGCTGAAATTTATCAATCTTCACCTGAATTTCATCAGTGGCTTGGGCTGCTCGCTGAGCCAACGTTCGTACTTCATCTGCTACCACTGAAAACCCGCGACCATGATCGCCAGCCCGAGCTGCTTCAATAGCCGCATTTAACGCAAGTAGGTTGGTTTGTTCTGAAATACCTCGAATAGTATCAAGAATGCCACCGATAGCGCTGGTGTGCTCATCGAGAGACTGAATTACCCCAGATACCGTTTGTATCTGCCCGCTTAAGTCTTGAATAGCAACTACGGCCTTTTGCGTAACTTGTCGACCTTGTTCTGAGTTTGTATTTGCTTGATTAGCGTTTTGCGCCGCGTGAGTTGCCGATTGAGCTACTTCACTCACTGTACTGCCCATTTCAGTTAATGCCGCAGCGGCTTGCAACGTTTGGTCGCGCTGACTCTTTGTTGAGTACTCGGTTTGTTGTGACTGACGGGTAACGTCAGCCGCAGATAATTTCAATTCTTCACTGGTTTTTGCCACCTTAGAAATGGTGGCGTGTAAATGGTCGATGAACTGATTGAAACCTTCAACGAGGCGGGCAATTTCTTTTTGCTCTGGAACCGGTATACGTGCACGAAGGTCGCCTTCACCTTTTCCTAACTGTTGGAAAATATCTGCAAGTGATTCAAGGGGCTTGGTTAATGTGCCTGCAAGCCAAATACCGATGAGCGCGAAGCCGCCAGCGATGATCAATGACCAAATAATGATTTGCTGGCTTCCTGCATTCAAAGACGCGTAAAGTTCGCTTTCAGGAACCTGAGCGACAACATACCAACCGGCTTTCTTTACATAAGTGCTCGCATACAGCATTTTGCCATTGTCTTGATCGCTGGTAGCCATAGCGAAGTCTTGTTTAGTTAGCAAAGCCGATGCAGTTTGATTGTCACTGACAGAGGCTAACTTAGCTTTACCTAACAGGTTTGTATCGGGGTGAGCGATAATCGTTCCCGACCCGTCAACAAGATAGACAAAGCCAGTTTGCGCTATTTTAACGGCATTGATGATGGTAAGCAGCTCATCAACGGATTTTGCAACTCCTGACATGCCACTGCCGTTAATTTGCTGATAATTTGCAAACAGTCGATACCCTTGACCAGGTTCATTGTACAAACTGAGTGAAATTGGCTCACCGCTGTCCTTATAGGCGAAGAACCACCCGTCGAACTCGTCATTTTTTAAGGTGCGTAAGAAACCATCTTGATTCCAATACTTGTAGGTATTTCTATCGACAAAAGAAGCGACGGTAAGATCGTTAAAACTCACAATGTCGTTGAGATAGTTAAGCAATCTGTGTTCACCCGCTTTATCTGCACCACTGGCCGACCACGCTAAAATATCCGGGTTCGAGGCAATGCTGTGGGCAACGGTAAGCATTACGTTTGCTTCGCTATCCACGCGGTTTCCAATTTGCTTTAACAGGGCGGGAAGTTGCAGCGTTTCCATGTTTTCTTTAACGAGGTCACGAGCAATCCACTGACTAATAGACCCAACCAAAATAGATGCCGCTAGTACAGCAACAATAAGTGAAATAATGAGTTTTTGCTTAATACTGAAAGTCATAGCTTTCGACCACGTAAGTTAATGCTGATACACGTAAGTTAATGCTGCAAATAGGAACATAGCACGGCAAGCAATACAGCAAGCACCGCAACGTCCGAATTAATACAGCGCTATTTGGCTAATTACACTCTGTGTCATTATTCTTTTTATTTTACAGATATTTTTATTACACAGAGTTTGAAGGTGCTGAATATTCAATACCTAGAACTTGATACCTAGTATCTAGTACTTAACACCTAGTTTTAGGGCTACACGTCATAATGCTAAAATGCATGGTCTTAAAATGCATGGTCTTAAAATACATAGTCTTAAAATGCATAGTCTTGAAATACATAGCGCCAGAATAAAGTGTATCGGCCAATGTGTGTCAAAGTTAATGGTATTGATAAACAGCAGTTCATTTAAGATTGTGCGGCATAACTGACTGAAGGGTCAATGAAAAAAGCCGCCAATTTATTGCGGCTTTGTTACTAAAAAGTGACTGATGTAAACAGGGTGTTTACTCGTCGTTTGATTTCGGGATTGGGAATCCTCTATCGCGCATTAGTGCATCTACTTCTGCATCACGTCCACGGAATTTGCGATACGCTTCTGCTGGGTCCATCGCATTGCGAACAGAGAATAGGTATTTCACCAAACGATCGCCAACTTCCTTATCGTAAAAACCGCCAGGGGCTTCCATAAAGGCTTCGGCTGCATCGGCAGTCAGTACTTCTGCCCACATATAACCGTAGTATGCAGCGGCGTAACCTTCACCTGAGAATACATGACCAAAGTGCGGAGAACGGTGACGCATAACAATCTCTTCAGGCATATCGAGCTTAGTTAGCTCTTCACGCTCAAACGCATCTGGGTCGATATCTTCAGGGTTGGTGGTGTGGTATTTCAAGTCCATGATGGCTGACGCCATATACTCTGTCGTCTTAAAGCCTTCATTGAATGTTGATGCCTTTTTAATCTTCTCAACAAGAGACGCGGGAATTGGTTCGCCTGTCTCGTGGTGTACTAAGAACTGGTTAATCACCTCATCGGTTGTTAACCAGCGCTCGAGTAGCTGAGATTGAAACTCGGTGTAATCGCGAACGCCAGAGTGCGAAGACGGATACTTAACGTCAGCAGATAGGAAGTGAAGGGCATGACCAAACTCGTGGAAATACGTTTCTGCATCATCCCAAGAGATTAGCGTCGCTTCGCCTTCAGCACCCTTTACAAAGTTAGAGTTGTTTGAAGATAACACCGTCTTCTTACCGTCAAACGTGGTATACGAGCGATACGTTGTTGCCCATGCACCCGAACGCTTACCTTTGCGAGAGAATGGGTCAAGGTACCAAAGACCGATGTGTTCACCGCTGTCTTTATCTGTTACTTCCCAAACTTTGACGTCTTCGTGGAATACAGAAACTTTTCCTTCTTCTACCGGAGTGAAGTTAAAGTTAAATAAACGACCGGCGACGTAAAACATCGCTTCGCGAAGCTTATCAAGCTGCAGGTACTGCTTCACTTCGTTTGAATCTAAGTCGTACTTATCTTTGCGTACTTTTTCGGCATAAAAACGGTAGTCCCAAGGCTTAATAGTAATATCTGCGCCTTCAGCTTCTGCAACTGCCTGCATATCGGCAACTTCTTCTTCAACCCGAGCAATAGCAGCGGGCCATACTTTCATCATTAGCTCCATCGCATTTTCTGGGTTTTTCGCCATGCGATCTTCTAAACGCCACTGAGCATAGTTTTCATAACCAAGTAGTTCAACACGTTCGTCACGCAGCGTTAATATTCGCTTGATGATTTTATTGTTATCGAAATCATCTGCGTTATCGCCGCGATTATAATACGTACGCCATACCTGTTCGCGTAGCTCGCGGTTTGTAGAATAGGTGAGGAACGGATCCATAGAAGAGCGGCTATTAGTAATGGCGTACTTACCTTCTTCGCCTCGAGACGAGGCAGCGGCTTTTGCTGCTTTCACAAATGATGCCGGCAGGCCATCTAACTGCTCTTCTGTGATGTAAGTCACATAATTTTCTTCATCAGCAAGTACGTTGCTAGAGAAGTTGGTGTGCAGTGTCGCTAGCTCTTTATTAATTTCCGCATAACGCTTTTTGCTTTCGCTATCTAGTGTTGCACCGTTGCGTGCAAAGCTGTTGTAAGTCATCCACGCAATACGCTGTTCTTCAGCAGTAAGCGATGATAACTCGTCAGATTCGTAAACCGCTTTTACACGAGCAAACAGTTTTTCGTTCTGCGTAATTTTGGTAAAAAATGAAGACAAGATAGGAGACATTTCTGCCTGAATTTCGCGGAATTCAGGGCTTGATTTGTTCGCGCTCCAAATGCCGTAGTAGGTAAATACGCGGCCGAGTTCTGCGCCAGCACGTTCCATTTCCACAATAACATTGTCGAATGTTGGCGGTGCGTCATTATTGGCAATAGCATCTATTTCTTCTAAATTTAACGCCATCGCTTTTTCAAGAGCTGGTTTTAAATCTTCTAGTGACATCTTGTCGAAGGCCGGCACGCCGCCGTACGGTCCTTTAAATTCTTGCAGCAATACGTTGTCGAACTGTGCGGTACTTGATGAATCCATCCCCGCTGTTTCAGGTACTGGCGCAACCGAGGTTTCAGCAACTTTTTGTTCTGAACATGCACTTAGCGCAACGACAACAGCCATTGCGGTGAGTGACGACTTAAAGTTTCTCATGAGGTTTCCTGTCTTTTGTTATGATTTTATACCTCTTTATTGGCGAGGTATTTTGACGTAGTAACATACTAAGGCAATGTAAATATAAGTTAAATGCTCTTTACCGTAATAGTAGGTTAACAGACCTTCACTGTTGTGATTTACCCTTGCCAGTGGAGGGCGTGTAAACCAACGCGTCTAACTCGTATGCAATTCATCGAAATTGATTAAATTTTGATTGCATTTTTAACCTTAAAAATTACACTGCGCTCGTTCCATATCGCTATCGTTTATAGCGCCTTTTTACCCCCTGTTTTTTTAAGTGAAGCGCGATGTTTGAATTTTTACTGCATGCTTTTCCAGTGGCTTTCGCACTGGGGTCTTTCTGGTCTAATACCGAGCGTAAATTGCTCCTATTAAATCTAGGGTTGTGTGTGGCTATTGGCTCTTTATTGGTATTTGAGCAGGCGTGGGGAGGTGCAATAGTTATTACGGTGGCGGGACTGAGCACCAGTTATCGATTGATCAAGCAAAAGTTACTGTCTCCCATTGCTACTTACGTAACATTGATAGGCATGATGTGCCTCGTGCTTACCGTAAATAACCTAACGGGTAAAACGTCCTTTATTGAAACCATGCCTGTGTTTACGTTTATGGCATACCGGTTTGGTGAACTACATTGTAAAGAAGCAGGTCTGAGAATATGTATGATAGTGGGGTCTATTAACTTCACCTTGTACGGCATTATCACCCAAACATGGGGACTCGCAATCACAGAAGCACTCTTTGCGGTATCGAACCTGTGGTATTACATGAAGCTTAGACGGGCCATGCGCGTAAGCCCGGTATAAAAAAGGGCTTATTTAAAAGCCCTTTCTACGAGTGATTCTTTGTCGGCGCTGTTTATTGGCAGTGCTTATTTGCAGTGCTAGGGATTAAGCGAACGCCTTTCACGCGACTGTTTCTGAACTACATTGGTTTACGCAAAAACCACTGTTTTATTACGGTGAATAATAACCCTGTCTTCTAGGTGATATCGAACCCCGTGGGCTAATGCCGTTACCTCGCAGTCCTTTCCTTTGCGTACCATGTCAGTAGCGCTGTCGCTGTGACTGATGCGTTTCACGCTTTGCTCAATAATAGGGCCTTCGTCAAGGTCTTTCGTCACATAGTGGCAGGTGGCACCAATCAGCTTTACGCCGCGATCGTAGGCCTGCTGATAGGGTTTTGCCCCAGCAAAGCTAGGCAAAAAGCTATGGTGAATATTTATCGCCTTGCCTTGTAACTGCTGACACAGGCTATCTGGCAGAATTTGCATAAAGCGCGCAAGCACAGTCAAATCGATGGCGTATTCGTTAAGCAGCGTGGATATTTGAGCAAACGCAGCCTCTTTGCCAAGCGCTTTAAAATCAACCCAATGAAAAGGGACTTTGTACCAGTCGGCAAATTGTTTCATTTGCGGGTGATTACCAATAATAACCGGAATGTCACAATGCAGTTCACCCGTATGCCAGCGGTGCAGTAAGTCAACTAAACAGTGAGATTCCAAACTGCCTAGTAGCGCTACTCGTTGCTTTTTCGATGAATCGGTAAACTTCCAATTCATCTGGTATTCATTTGCTAAGGGCGTAAATTCTTCAACGAAGCTTTCTGCATTCAGCGTTAAAGAGCTCGCGCCTATTTCGTGGCGCATAAAAAAGCGACCGGTTTGTAGGTCGGTATGATGGCTTGCTTCCACAATGGTGGCATTGTGGTCGGCTAAAAACTGAGACACATTTGCGACCAGACCAACTTGGTCTGGGCAATCAATAACTAATTTATAAGTTTGTTGCATGAATATAGGCAGGTTCGAAAAACGTCACACCTTTTTACCTGTCAATGGTAGGGATGTAAAGGGATTAGCGCTGTCTCTTTATACTACACGGTGTGCAGACATCGCCAAGGTAGCTTTATGGCGTCAATCTGTGATGCCCCTTCTCAGTTTTTCTCTAATTGAAATATTGTGCTCGAGTGACCAAGAGTCACGAATGGGGTAGGCCACACCTTGAGGCGTAGATACAGACTCGAACAAATGAAACGCGCTGGCCTGTACATCAATACTTGGAGCAAAAAGTGGCAGAGGCAATGTAGATGTTGCTTTTCTCACCATCGTAATGTGCGGCTTATACTCTTTTCCCTCTACTTCAATACCAGCGCTTCTCGCACTCTTTCGGGTCAGCTTTGCTAAGTTCATAAGCTCATTGGGCGGCGAACTTGGGGCGCTAAACAATATTTTAGGGCCGTTCCATATACCAGTCTCATCAAGTGTAACCGTAAAGGGTTCAGCGGTTAGCGCATCTAACTCAGCCATAAGGGCTTCATGTTGGCGATGATCGATGTCGCCCAAAAAGCAAAGTGTCATATGATAATTGGCTGCAGGAACAGCGTAAGGCACCCCCGGCTCATTATTGTTAATGCCTTTGTTAACGGCGCTTTTTGTTTTTTTACCCCGTGTCTTGCCTTTATTTTTATTGCGTATACCGGTATCTGTGCCTGCGTCGTTGCTTCTTATCATGCTTTTCGTCATGTGCCGAGGCAATACTTCGGGCATTGCCTGCTGCCGCCAGCTATCTAAAGCGAGCTTTTCTGACGCACTTAAATCTAAACCTATAAAACAACGCATTCTTTATCCTTTGAGCTTTTATATTCAACATACCCTAATCGCTATGCAATTAGGATAAATCCAGATCAGTATTTGAGACAGTATACGAGGCTAGCAGATAGCGATGAATGCTGTAATATGCCCTCAACGATTTGCTCTCATAAATCGCCTTAGGTCATTACCTTAATTCAGTAGCTTAATTCATTACCTTGATTGAACGTCCTTATGTTAGATAACTTATCTCATTTACCCGCCTTTTCTCTAGTTGACGGGTTAGCCAAAGAAATTGCTACCAATAATGTCGTGATTGGTGCGCCCCCTGGTGCAGGTAAATCTACGGTACTGCCTCTGTCACTGTTAAATACAGATCTTGATGGCAAAATATTGTTGATGCAGCCAAGAAGAGTGGTGGTAAGGAATTTAGCAGACTATTTAGCCAAGCAGCTTGGTGAGTCGGTGGGGCAAACCATAGGCTATAGAATACGGGGTGAAAGTAAGGTTAGTGCACAAACTCGTATTGAATTAATTACTGAGGGCATACTGACACGAATAATTCAAAACGATCCTGAGTTAACAGGCGTCAGCGCAATTGTCTTCGATGAGTTTCACGAGCGCAGTATTCACAGCGACTTCGGCTTGGCACTTGCGCTAGAAGTGCAAGCGGGGCTTCGCGATGATTTACGTATTCTTGTTATGTCGGCTACTCTTGCCTTAGAGCCCCTTAGTCGCTTACTTGAAAAGCACAGTGCATTGCCTATCAGTCACCTGAATACTCAAGGGCGGGCCTACCCCGTTGAGGTTTTCTATTACAAAGACACCTTTGCAAAAGACATTGTGGTGAATACCACGCAGGTGGTTAAAAATGCCGTAACACGTCACGACGGTGATGTGCTGGTATTTTTGCCAAGTCGCGCAACGATAAATGCTGTTGAGCGAGAGCTTAATTCGTTCAGTCAAAGTCAAGATATAGCGGTGTGCCCGTTATATGGCGCGTTGGGGAAAAGTGCACAGCAGCAAGCGTTAGTAGCAGATAATGAGGGCCGAAGAAAAGTTATTTTGGCGACCAATATTGCTGAAACCAGTTTAACCATTGAAGGGGTTAAAGTGGTAATAGATAGTCTTTGGGAAAATAGTGCACAGTACCACCCGGCAAGTGATATGACACAAATTACAATGCAGAGAATTTCACAAGCCTCAGCCATACAAAGAGCAGGACGAGCGGGGAGAGTCAGTGAGGGAGTGTGTTATCGGCTGTGCAGTCAAGAAAGTTTTGAACGCCTTGCGCATCACAGTGCAGCACAAATTGAAAGAGAAGATATTAGCAGCTTTTTGCTTGACACCTACGCATGGGGAAGTAAGCCGAATGAGTTAGCGTTACTTACGCCGCCCACTGCCACTCAAGAAGCTATTGCTCAGAAAAAACTGCAGCGCATTCACTGTATTGACGAGGGCCTGTCGATTACAGCTTACGGAAAAAAGGTCGCAGAGTTTCCTTGCCAGCCACACCTTGCCAATCTCCTTTTGGTTTGTCAGAACACAAATCCGTCTCTTGATAAATCTATGCAGGGCTTATTCAAAAATGCAGCAACTCGCTCACTAAAGACGGCAATGCAGGCAGCCGCTCCTTTTGTAGTGGCATTGAGTGAGAGCAGAACTCTCGGGCAAAATACACCGCTGGTGAGTGAACTGCTTCGTACATTGAGTGCAGCAGAACGGACACAAATAACCTCGCAAGCAAAGCGTTATGCGCGCTTTGTTGGCATTGAAGGTAATAGTTTATCCATCTCTGCACTAGACGATGACGCTATTGGTTTGTGTATAGCCATTGCGTATCCACTGCAGGTGGCATTTTTACGAGAAGCGAAAACTGCATCGCACCAAAGTACAAGAAAAGCAGATGGGTCCGGCCATATTATTCAAGACTATAAGCTAGCAAGTGGAAAGGGGGCGCAAGTTAGCGGCTTGTCATCGAAATCTCCGCCTCAGTGGTTGGCTGTGCTACATGGGCAGCATATTGAAAATACAGTGAAAATTCGTCAGGCTCAGCCTATTTCAGAGTCACTGCTACGAGGCATATTTCCACATGCGTTCAATCAGCAGCAGCGCATCAGATTAAATCGTGTCAGCGGTTTAATGGAAGCGCGAACCATAACCGGGTTTTATGATATTGATTTAGACACTACGCCGGTCTCAAAAGATACGCGCTCAAAAGATAGTGCATATTGGGAGCAGGCTACTGTTGAGGCATGGTTAGGCTACCTTGAATCCCTTGTGCTTAAAGAATGGCCCTTGTCTGAAGCTGACTGGCAGTGGTGGCGTCGAGTTAAATTAGCTGCACAGTACGAGTTACCTCAGCCGCAGTCCTTTGGTGAAGACGCACCGTGGCCTAAATCGTTAAATGATGTTGTGCACCAAGCCAAAGAGGGGCTTACCGGTCATTTAGCGCGATGCTCATCATTAAAGATGTTGCATAAACTGCCTTGGAAAACGGCGCTCAATAATGGACTAACCTGGCCCCAGCAAGATGCTCTTGCAACACTCTTGCCTGTGACGATACGCATTCCCACCGGGCGAGAAGCTGCCCTAGACTATCGAGAGAGCGGCGATGTAGTGCTGTCCGTTAAGTTAACGGAAATGTATTCTCAGTCTGCCCCTATTGTTATTGGCAATGGCCGCATAACAGTGGTGTGCGAATTACTTTCTCCTGCCGGACGGCCGCTTCAAACCACCAGTGATCTCGGTACATTTTGGGAGGGAAGTTATAAGGAAATTCAAAAAGAGATGAAGGGACGCTACCCTAAACATTTTTGGCCAGACAACCCCGCTGTATCAAAGCCGACAACAAAAACTAAAAAGCATTTATAGAGAGGTCGTGCTGTTCTTTGCACAATTCTTTCATCGACGAAATTTTCACCGACGAAACTTTCACCTACGAAAGTTGTATGTTATTGCATACCTTTTAAGGTTAGCATTCACCCTAAGCACTCCGTGTGAACCTGTAATCTGATTGTTATCTGTTCTTTTTCACGTTGTTACTTGAATATTCACTCTTTGAAATCAATTTTCTGAGCGTATTTTTTCGTTTTGTGTCGCAAGTGTCATAAATGTACTATATTAATTTATGGCGCGCTTGCTTTTTTGGGTGATAAAATAAGCAGTGGAATAAATATAGCGCGTTTTTTGCGATACATGGCATTTTATACGTAACGCGTATTGAAAGCGTGTTGAGTCAATGTGAATAGCCTAAACGCTATCCACGTTGTGTGAATCAACATTCATTTGGTTAGTTGGCATTGTTAAGGGGCAACAGTAAGGCGATGAGTAGACAATGAAGCCTGAGCTGCATTCAAAGATTTTGCTCGTAGACGATGAAACCAGCGTGCTTCGCGCATTAAGTCGCGTACTAACGTATGCGGGTTACCAGGTCATTACGTCCTCTTGCCCGAAAGATGCCTTAGCTATGGTTAAAGCTCAATCTTTCGATGTCATTATTGCTGACTACCGTATGCCAGAAATGAACGGTGTCGCTTTTTTACGCAAGTCCCGCCCCCATCAACCTTTTGCCTGTCATTTTATATTAAGCGGTGATGCCGACATTGATGACGTTATAGAGTGCATGAACGATGATGTGGCAGAGCGCTTCTTGCGCAAGCCGTGGGACAATAAACGTCTGCTCGATGAAGTGAGTATCGGTGTTGAAAAGCGGCATAAAAACCACCTTCTTAGTGTGATGATGAACAATCAACTGCAAAAGCAGCACCCCAATGAGTCAAAGGATCTTTCTGTAATAACCTCGTCTACTGCTAACGGTTCACAGGCTCACTCCAGTCAAAATAACGAGCTACTAGAACGACTAAAGTCTGCCATTTTTGAAGATGAATTTAGTTTGGTTTACCAGCCGAAAGTATGCGCAAAAACGGGAAGAATTGTCGGGTTAGAAAGTTTACTGCGCTGGACGAGTGCGGGTTACGGCTCAGTATCACCAGAGATTTTTATTCCAGTCGCCGAAGAGGGAGATTTTATTCAAGAGATCGGCGAATGGGTGTTAAGAGAAACGGCACGGTTTCAAATACGATGGCAAGCATTTACTTTGCTAGATGGGTTTAAGCTTGCTTTCAATGTATCGCCAAAGCAGTTACACGATGACAAATTTGTCGATGTTGTAAAGGACTTAATAGCTGAGGGAAACCTAGTTCCAGAAAATTTGTGTGTGGAAATAACGGAGTCGGCCGCTATCGAAGACTTCGATGGCTGCTGTAAACAGCTTAAGAGGTTAGAAAAGTTAGGTATTGACGTTGCCATTGACGATTTTGGTACCGGACATACTGCTATCAACTATCTTCTTAATTTGCCGGCTCAAGTGGTTAAGATAGATCGGAGTTTAATTGCCGGTGTAGATAGTGAAGAAAAGTGCTACAACGTGGTAAAAAATTTAGTGTCAATGGCCCAGTCAATTGGCATGAAAGTGGTTGCCGAAGGTATAGAAGTATCTCAGCACGCGTTGTGTTTACGGGATATGGGGTGTGAAGAGTTGCAGGGCTATCTTTATAGTAAGCCGCTCGCAGAAGAGCCCTTGTTGAAAGTGCTGGCACAACAGCCTTATTTAATCTGAGGAGATAGGATGTCGAGTAATCAGGTTGTCATTGTTGATGATGAAGAGCTGATCCTTAAATCGTTGAAAAGAGCGCTGAGACGATTAGCGCCCTCATGGTCAGTCCACCTCTTTGATTCCCCAAAAGAAGCCCTTGATAAACTACAGCAGGGTGAAATAAAACCAGACCTCGTCATGTGCGACAGACTTATGCCAGGAACACGAGGTGACGACGTTTTGCTTGAGTGCAGAACTCACAACCCAGAGGCTATTCGTCTATTAATGACCGGTGATACTCGGGTTGATATGAAGGAGATAGTTGCTTCAAACGTGCATATTTTCATTTCGAAACCCTTTGAGCACGGCGATATTAGCGACGTACTCAATCGAGTGATGCGTATAAAAGCACTCCCCTTAACACATTCAGTAAGGCAGGCCCTTGGAAGGTTAAAAGGGTTGCCGGTACTTAATGAAACCTATCAGAAGTTAGACAAGCTTCTTAAGTGTGAGGACGCCGAACTTGATGAAGTGGCCAGGGTAGTAGGAAAAGATCCAACGCTGGTGGCAAATGTACTTCAAGCCGCAAACTCTCCTTTTCTTGGGTTTCGCGGGCAGGTCTCCTCTGTAGATAAGGCAGTGAAACGACTGGGTCTGAATACTATTGCATCTATAGCGGTTGCCTCTAGCTTGAGTCAAACCTATAGCATTGACAGCAAAATGCACCGAGATGTCGTGGTACGTGCACTTTCGTCTGCCTATATTGCAACTCGACTGATGCAGTTGCGAGGCTTTTCGCGAGAGCAGGCAGAGTATTCATTTTCGATGTGTTTACTTGCTTCTATTGGCGAACTGTATTTGGTGGATGCGCCTGAAACGGCAAATGATGTGGGGCTGCAGTCATCAACGAAGCCCATTAGTGCACTTATCACCTACTATCTTCTTACCGTATGGGGCATAGAGGAGCGATTGGTGGAAGATATTCTTTCGGCGTCATGTGAGGTGGCAGAAAAGTCGGAAGAGCTAGACGATTCAGAAGAGGCAAAAGAAGCAGAAGGGCTAATAGCATCTCAAGTCTTTTATCTCGCCCGCCGCTTGGCGTGCGAAGATTTTGATGAGGCGCTGACGGATGTACTAAATATGGGAGATTTTGCCCAATGGTACCCAGCACTTAATGCGCTTAAAGAAAACCCGCCTGAAGACATTAACTTAGCTGCGCCTCAGTAATCACTGATAATTGAGCCTATCGTGTTGAGGTGAGGCTGAGATGACACCCATCACACACAGAACTGAGCAGCCATGGTACATTCAAAATACGGGTTAATCCGAGGTATTGGTTAACCCGAAATACTGGTTATTTCAAACTAGTACCGATGGCTGTCAGCGCCTTCTGAGTGAGCAATTATCTGTGCAAACTGGTATCAAGAGTGTTTATCTAGCGTAACATCAAGAGCGCTCATTACGTCTAGCCCTGGAAACCCATCAGCAATCATACTATTCGCTATTTGATAATTGCGAATACCTTCGCGGGTGGCGGGCCCTATAATTCCGTCGGGCTTACCTACATCGAAGCCCAGAGTATTGAGCTTGCTTTGTAGCGCAATGATGTCCTTTCGGCTGTAAGCAGGAAGGTCTGGCAATGTGGCTTTTATACCTGAGGCTCCGGTGATCTTATCAGCTAAAACACCGACTGCGATGGCGTAAAACTCAGAATTGTTCCAACGCATGATCACTCTAAAGTTTTTATAGGCGATAAATGCAGGCCCTTCGTGACCGGCAGGTACGATGACATAGGCAGAGGTATCTGCATTACCCAGTTCGCTGCCGTCTGCTCGCATTACCCCAAGTGCGTTCCATTCGCTAAGAGGCTGGCGGTTTTTGTAGCCAGAAAGTCGATAGTCAAAGTTCTCAGGTAGCGTAATTTCCCGCCCCCATCGAAAACCGGCGTCCCATCCTAAGCTTGCAAGAAAGTTAGCAGCAGAAGACAGTGCATCTTCTTCACTGGCCCATAGGTTAATCTGTCCGTCGCCATCACCATCTATGGCGTAATGGGTATATGCCGAAGGCATAAACTGAGTGTGCCCCATGGCGCCTGCCCAAGAGCCTACCATTTCTTCCCTTTCTAGCTTTTCTCTTTCAAACAGTTTAACCGCTACTAAAAACTCTTTTGTAAAATACGTGCTGCGGCGCTTATCGCAGGCTAATGTGGCCAGTGAATCGAGTACCGGCATCTTGCCTTTGTAGTTGCCAAAGTTTGTCTCTAACCCCCAGAATGCCAGCAGATAATGTGGCGGCACGCCATACTCGTCACTTAATTTGTGCAGTAAGGTTTTGTGCTTCGCGTACATTTCTTTGCCTTTATTTGTACGCCACTCGGTGACTCGTTTACTGAAGTAACCCGGAAAGGTCTGCACGAACTCGGGCTGACTTCTGTCGTACTTAATCACGTTATCTTGATGTACCAATGAAGGAAAAATGGCATCTATGGTTTGTTGGCTAACGCCTTGTTGCATCGCCTCTTTTTCAAGCGCCGCTGTGCAAGACGCGAAGTTTTCGTTCGCGCTGGCAGATGAAATAGAGAAGCTGGTAAACAACACGGCTAAAGAGACAGATGCAATTATCCGTGTTGCTGAAAACGCAGAGCGACTCGCCACAAATGGCATTGTCGAATGAAAAATTGATGATGAAAAAGCTGAACGCATAGTAAATTTCCTTTGTTACTTGCTTGCATGCTATCGCATTGTGACTGCAAAGTGCGAGCTAAATTCCATTGTAGGTCAGGGTTTCGTGCAGCTGCTGTTGTTTAGATGGTGGTTAGCTGTTGTTGCATCAAGGGCGCAGTGGTAATGTTCACTGCATAAATTTAAGGGACGGTGAGCGGTACGCGCTTACCTTTTTATGGCGCTTCCTCGTGGCAAAAAGACAATCAAGTAACAGCTCAACAGCAAAAAAGACAGCAAGAAAAAGCAATTCAAACACAAAGCAAAAAACCAAAGGTAGTTGGTTATTCGGTGCATTCTGGCGACTATCATTAGTTGCGCTTGTGGTACTTGGTGCATACGCATTCTATCTTGATGCACAAATCAAAAAAGGCTTTTCAGGCAATAAGTGGGAAGTGCCTGCACAAATTTTTGCGCGCCCGCTAAGCCTAAGTAAAGGTGAAGAAATCACACCTTCAGAGGTCATTGATGAGTTAGACCTTTTAGGCTATCGAAAAGTGGCATTTGCCAACAATAGTGGTGAGTACAGCTATCAAAATAGAGTGCTAACTGTTCAGCGCCGAGCGTTTCAGTTCCCAGAGGGAGCAGAGCCTTTAAGACATCTGATTGTCACTTGGGATGGCGCGAGGGTGTCTGAAATTTACGATAAAACGGAAGAGCGACCGTTTGGCACAATCAGACTTGAGCCATGGCTGGTAACTCGCATGACAAGTGGTTCTAGTGAAGATCGCATGTTGGTGTCACTCGATACTATTCCAGAATTATTGCCAAAAGCCCTGACGTTGGTAGAAGACCGTAATTTTTATAATCATCACGGGGTAGCCCCGCTTTCAATTGTGCGTGCCTTGGTGGCGAATATCGCTGCCGGAAGAACCGTACAAGGCGGCAGCACGCTAACCCAACAGCTGGTTAAAAATATGTTTTTAACCCGAGAGCGATCGCTAGTTAGAAAAGCGAAAGAAGCGATAATGGCGGTGATTATCGACGCTCGATATAGCAAATCTGAGATAATTGAAGCCTATTTAAACGAGGTCTTTTTAGGCCAAAACGGCAACATGGCCGTGCATGGTTTCGGCTTGGCAAGCTACTTCTACTTTGACAGACCTGCCAATGAATTAAGTGTTCCTGAAATTGCGACCTTAGTGGCTATTATCAAAGGGCCGTCTTATTACAACCCTCGAAAATATGCAGAGCGCACTAAAGAGCGAAGAGACTTGGTTTTGCGCATGTTGTTTGACGAGAATGAAATTAATCGCGATGAATACGAACGTTACGTGAATAGGCCTCTTGGCTTAGCGAGCGGCGCGAGTTTAGCCAGTGGAAAGCACCCTGCGTTTATGGAGCAAGTGCGTAGAGAGCTGAACGAAATATTAGCAGAGCCCAGTTTAAGAGATTCAGGGGTTAAAGTATTTACTACCCTTGATATTGTTGCACAGCGTCGTGCGGAGCGGGCACTGTCCACTACCTTAGATGGACTTCAAAAAGACAGAAAGGCTGCACTACAGGGCGCAATGGTGGTCACCGATAGCGCAACTGGTGAAGTAAGAGCGATCATCGGTGATAGAAACGTCGCGTATAAAGGTTTTAATCGAGCGTTAGATGCCAAGCGTCCCATAGGATCGTTAGTGAAACCTGCGGTATACCTTACTGCCCTTGAAGACCCCACTCAGTTTAATTTGGCAACGCCGCTTGAAGATAAGCCCATTACCCTTGAAAGTAAAAACGGTAAGCCGTGGTCGCCCAAAAACTACGACAAGGAATTTAGAGGGCAAGTGCCATTATTGCAGGGACTAACTGAGTCACTCAACATTCCGACCGTAAACTTAGGAATGCAGGTGGGCTTAAATACACTGGCCGATACCATAGAGCGCCTTGGGGTGAGTACACCGCTAGAAAAAGTGCCTTCAATGACACTTGGGGCGTTTGAGTTAACCCCATTTGCTACCAATCAAATGTATCAAACCCTGTCTAATGATGGACGCTATATTCCACTTCACACAGTGACTTCGGTAGTGACATCGGAAAACGCGCTGCTGTGGAAAAAAGCGGAGTTTTACTCTCAACGAGTAGATGAGGCGGCCACCTACCTGTTAAATTACGCGCTTTATAAAGTAACCACAGAAGGCACGGCAAAGCGAGTTGGGGCCACCTTTGGCAGCGTTAATATGGCCGGTAAAACGGGTACGACGGACGACTATCGCGACAGTTGGTTTAGCGGTTTCGATAGAAATCATGTGGTGACAGTTTGGGTGGGTAATGATGACAATAAATCGGTTAATTTAACCGGCGCTGGCGGTGCACTGCCGGTGTTTGTTAACTATATGAAGTCACAAGCGCCCAAATCACTTTCCAGAAGATTTCCAAGAGGATTAGGCATTGCCCACTTTGATGCAAAAACGGGGGCAGTGGTTGTTGCAGGTTGTGCTGGTAGTTTGAGCGTTCCGGCCATACTAGATGTACTTCCTGAACCTGAGCAAGACTGCAGCGGGCGTCCAGTAGACGATGCCAAAGACGGTAAAAAGAAAAGCTGGTGGGAACGTATATTTGGATAAAAAAATGCTCCAGTAAGAAGATAGAAAGCAAATATTTACACTAGGGTTCTTTATTCCCTAAGGAGGGCTAATACCTGTTGCGTAATGTCTATCTTCTACCGGAGCTAAAAGCCCAGGGAGGCTTGGGGAACAAAAATGGTTAATGTCCTTTTTGAAAAAACAGGCGCGCGGTCGAAAAAGCGATAGCGCTAACTGCGAAAGCAATGAAAGGACCAAGTACTAACATCAGTAAGGTACTGGCAGCAATCATGACTATCTCCTTACGCATCGTTATCGTCAGAAGCTTCAGGTGAATCCTCTGAAACCGCAGGCGCTATCAACATATCCACAACTTGTATATCCGCAATCAATGTCGTTGACTCGTCTGCGTCAGGCTCGAAGGTGTGGCTTGCCGTCATAACGTCAAACGTAATACGTGTTGAAGTTTCTTGTCTCACTTCGTTAATGGCGCTTGCCACTAAATAATCGGTATGCGACTGCAGCGCAGACACATTGTCGTTAGCCATTGATGATGCGCTGAAAGTACCAGAAGTCAGTAGTAATGCAGTGATAAGGTTGCGACGCGTAAACATAATATTTTCCTATTAATAAAAGTTGAACACTGCACTGATACATACTGCGTGGCAGCTTTCGATATTGTTAAAACTCGTAATTCTTAACGTAGAGCACGTTTCTTTCTCATTACCATTAACGTATTGCGAGTGTTGTGCCACTTTTATTATCTCATTTAACTGTATGATTTTATTGATTTAGTTTGGTTTGGCATAAAAGGGGGGGAACGAGAGAGGAATAGTGGAAGACTAAAAAGTAGTGTTTTTGAAACTGACTTGGTGAAATTCGCCAACCTTAATTTGGTCAATTGAATCTACTCAATGAAATGCGGTCTATGCCTACCAAATATGGCCTACCAGATTTGCCTTTTGGATTTATTCTATTGGATTGACTCTACTACAATAAGGTAAGAAGTAAGGTAAGAAGTAAGGTAGGGACGGAATACCACAACGAGGTACGAGAGAAGGTTAGCCTTCCTTGCCACAAGGCTAACGATCAGCACGCTTATAAATTCGGTTGCAGTAAAAGCTACGATGAAGCTTTAAGCTTAGAAATGGCTGCTACCGCAAAAGCAATAATAGCTCCCGCCACCACGCCAACTGCTCCATCGGCTAAAATAGACATAGCAAAGTCAGCACTGGGCACTAGCTCTGTTGCCCACTGGGTTACGTGATGCAAAAAACCAATACTGTGAGTGAGGATACCGCCGCCAACGAGGAACATGGCTATGGTGCCTACCACCGCAAGGGTTTTCATAATAGCCGGAGCTGCTACAAGAAGAGTTCGTCCAATTAAGCGCTGCATGGTGTTCATAGTGCCGGTTAGCGACTTGCGCAGCATATAAAGACCTACATCGTCCATTTTTACCAAGCCTGCTACCAGTCCATACACACCAACCGTTATGGCTAAGCTCAATGCAATTAGAACGCCCACTTGGGTTATTAATGTTGCGTCGCTAACGGTGCCTAAGGCAATCACTATAATTTCAGCTGACAGGATAAAATCGGTGCGTATTGCGCCCTTTATCTTTTTTTGTTCGAAGGCCACCATATCAACATCTTCATGAGCAATGGCTTCTATTCGCGCTTCCCGTTCTTGAAGTTGATCATCGTGAGGAAGATATTTGTGCAACAGTTTTTCAGCCCCTTCAAAGCATAAGTACAACCCGCCTAACACTAACAGTACGGTAATGAGCGAAGGGACAAAGGCACTAATGGCTAGGGCCGCAGGCACCAATATGGCTTTATTCAGCAGCGACCCTTTTGCCACAGCCCACACAACAGGCAGTTCTCTGTCTGCTTTTATACCTTGCACTTGGTCTGCGTTTACCGCCAAGTCGTCACCCAAAACGCCAGCAGTTTTTTGGGCCGCTACTTTTGACATGGTGGCAATGTCGTCCATTAAGGTGGCAATATCGTCGAGTAAGGCAAGTAGATTAGCTCCAGCCACAGATTATTCCTTTTTAATGAGAGAGTTATTAAATAGGGCGTGTTGATCTTTGTTGTACATTTTTGCAGCGGTCTGTGAGCTATTTAGACAAGGCGAATGGTTGAAGGTCTAGCGGGCTAAATCGAAACCATTCAACGCAGGATAAATAGCTCACAGGCGCTGCCCTAAGGGGGCGTTATGGAAGCATTTTACTCTTTGTCACAGCCCTTTGACTTAGCCCACTAGGCCTACAGGACTGTTCCGCGATTAAAATGCTTCCATTTAGCCCAAAAATCGTACAGCAAAGATTAACACGCCCTTGATAGGCAGAATACGCCGTAATGCCAATGTTTGGCAACACAACATTACGGTAGCAATGTGTTTACCGGTTCCCTTTAGACAAGGCTGCGCGTTAAGCCAAGCCAAGTAAAATAAAGAAAAGCCAAGTATAATCAAGAAGGGTTGGGCAAAGATGCATGCTGCGCGGGCTTTGGCTTTTGCTGTGTGAGCCATGATTTTGTGAGTAATGGCTATGTAAGTCATGGCTATATGAGTCACAGGCTAAATAATGTCAGTTGAATTACTGCGAAAGACGCTAGTGAGTTTGCTCATCGTTTTCAGGTGTTTTGTTAATTCGGGCATCGATAAACCGTTTGTGCTCATTTCTTTTCGAGCATCTTAAGGTGCCTCCAGCCATTGTGCTAAGCGCAGTAAAAAGTTTATTAGTTGTGCTTGTGCAATTGACTATTTTAACTGGACGCTGATTATATAGCTTCTCATCTCTATCCTCGCCTTTTCTAGGGTCGATAATGTTTGGGCTTCTTTTTTTTGCTGCATATGAAGAGGCAGCATTAGCTGATTCCTCGCCAATACGGGCTTCATTATAGCTGTCTAAATAGTCGGCTGCTGCCTGTGCGCTAGACACATTTAAACGACCGGCTTCACGGTTGATGAGGGGCTTCGAAACTTGAGGAGAAGGTTCTTCAAAAGATGCTTCTTTTGAAAGTGCCTCTTTTAGCTGTGGTGGGTGAGCGTCTGGCAAAAGCTTGGTTTCTGAAGGCTGCTTGGGCTCAGCGTTTGGCTTGTCCGGAATGTCAGCCGTGCTAGAAGTCTGTATTTCGCTGTCTGCTGATTCCTCCTCGCTTGCACCTTCATTGACTACCTCTGACGTTCGCTTGTCTACCACTTCCCTGTCTACCACTTCCTTGTCGACTGCGTCTTTGTTTAATAAATTACTGGGCTCAACAGTTTTTTTGGCGGGTGGCTGAAACAGCACGGCCTGAATTGTGGGGGCAGGGGAAAGCTCAGTAATAGCCGCTTTCTTTTTTTCAATACCATATTGGCTTACTACAACAACTGTGATGATTGCCCCAGCATGAATAAGCAGTGACGCCAATGCGGTACGCCATGCATAACGCTGTTTGCGTGCATGGTCTTGTAAGGGGCGCTCGGGCGCGAAAAACATCGCTGTATTTGTGCTCATTAGAACTAACAGACCCAGTAACCTAATGATAGTTCCGCTTTCGCGAGCTTTTGTAAGCTGCGACGTTATGCTCTTTTTCTCCTTCGATAAACAGACCCGGTTTTGTGCATCAACATTAAACAATTCGCTTTACCTGAAAAGCCCGTAAGCGCTGATAACGGGATATGAAAAGGTCAATACGCGCTCCTATTCGTCTTAATTTATGGTGAATTGACCTTGTGCGCGTCATTGTTGGGCATTCTTTCCGCGCTGCACCTTATTGGTGCGTTGTTTTTGATTTATCTTCCTCTGATTTCGATTATCTATCTGATTTTAATGAATAATTATTTGTGGCATGGCTCTTGGTATAGTAATCGTCAAGTACGCATTTTTGCAGAATAATCACAATAAACTGGGAGCATCACATGAAATTAGTCACTGCTATCATCAAGCCGTTCAAGCTAGATGATGTTCGTGAAGCCATTTCAGAAATCGGGATTGACGGTTTAACCGTTACCGAAGTAAAAGGCTTTGGACGTCAAAAAGGTCACACCGAACTCTATCGCGGCGCGGAATACCAGGTAGATTTTTTACCGAAAGTAAAATTAGAAATTGCCGTACAGGACGATCAGGTAGAGCGTTTGGTCGAGGCCATCGTTGGTGCTGCTAAAACAGGCAAAATTGGTGACGGTAAGGTCTTTGTGTACGACCTAGAACATGCCGTTCGTATTCGAACTGGTGAGTCGGATACCGACGCGCTGTAAGCCACAACGATATTTTTGCGGAGAAAACCATAATGGAAATCACTTTTGAACTTGGGTATGCGCTAGATACCTTTTACTTCTTAATTTGCGGCGCGCTAGTTATGTGGATGGCTGCAGGTTTTGCAATGCTTGAAGCTGGCTTAGTTAGAGCCAAAAACACCACTGAAATTTTGACTAAAAACATCTCGTTATTTGCCATAGCCTGCACCATGTATATGGTTTGCGGCTACGGAATCATGTACGGCGGTGGCGATTGGGGTCCTTTCCTTAGCGGCATCTTAAGCGACGGCGCAACAGGTGTTTCAGAAGACCCAGCAACCTATGCGCCTTCTGCAGACTTCTTCTTCCAAGTCGTCTTCGTTGCCACTGCTATGTCTATCGTGTCTGGTGCGGTTGCTGAGCGTATGAAGCTATGGGCTTTCTTAGCCTTCACTGTGGTAATGACTGGTTTCATTTACCCAATGGAAGGTGCATGGACATGGGGCGGTGAAGCTGTATTCGGTCTGTACACACTTGGCGATTTAGGCTTCTCAGATTTTGCAGGCTCGGGTATTGTTCACATGGCAGGTGCAGCAGCTGCACTGGCGGGTGTGTTAATTCTTGGTGCTCGTAAAGGTAAGTACACCGCAGATGGAAAAGTCAATGCTATTCCAGGTGCTAACCTGCCTCTAGCAACCCTAGGTACATTTATCTTGTGGATGGGATGGTTTGGGTTCAACGGAGGTTCGGTACTTGCTACTGCAACGGTTGAAAGCGCAAACTCTGTTGCTATCGTATTTATGAACACTAACGCAGCCGCAGCCGGTGGTACTATTGCTGCGCTTATCGTAGCGCGTATCTTATTCGGTAAAGCTGACTTAACAATGGCACTAAACGGTGCATTAGCCGGTTTGGTTGCTATTACTGCAGAGCCTTCTACGCCTAGCCCATTAGAGGCAACCTTATTCGGTGGTCTTGGTGGTATCTTGGTAGTACTTAGCATTGTTGGTCTTGATAAGCTTAAGATTGATGATCCAGTAGGTGCTATCTCAGTTCACGGTGTTGTTGGTTTACTTGGTCTTCTACTTGTTCCAATTACTAACGACGGTTCAAGCTTCTCTGGTCAGCTTATTGGTGCGGCAACTATCTTTGTTTGGGTATTCGTAGCCAGCCTAGTAGTGTGGTTAGCGCTTAAAGCAACGATGGGCATCCGTGTTACTGAAGAAGAAGAGTTTGACGGTGTAGACATGAGTGAATGTGGTTTGGAAGCATACCCAGATTTCACCAGCGGTCGTTCATAAACACACGGACCAATTTACATTGATGTAGGCAGCGACAAAAACATAATAATGCCTAATTATCATCACTTAAGCCTCGCATTTGCGAGGCTTTTTTCGTTCTGCGATAAACCTAGGCGTATTGCGCCTTAAACGCTACACTAGAAATGGAAATTCAAAGAGGTTTCGACACGAAGCTGCCAGTTAAAAACGTAAGCACACCAACATTGTTTATAAAAAACGTGCTTTGGATTAAAAGGGAAACGACGGGACTACGGTGATGATAGCTAAAATATCACACTCACTTTTCACGATGACGTTCGCAATTACACTATGCAGTACGCTTTGTATATCGTCTTCACACGCATATGACAGAGTAACGGGCAAGCCATTTGCCAGCCGGTCGGAGGTTATAGCGCAGCACGGCATGGCGGCAACCAGTCAACCCTTAGCAACGCAGGTCGCTCTGGATGTGCTTAAGCAAGGTGGAAGTGCTGTCGATGCTGCTATTGCAGCAAATGCTATGCTTGGCTTAGTAGAGCCTACAGGTAGTGGTATAGGAGGAGACTTATTCGCCATTGTATGGGATGCCAGTGAACAAAAGCTAGTTGGCTTAAATGCATCAGGTCGTTCTCCCCGTTCACTGACTAAAGCGGTGTTTGCAGAGCGCGGATTGAACAAAATCCCTAAGTTTGGTCCCTTACCTGTATCGGTTCCTGGTGCGGTAGACGGCTGGTTTGAGTTACATGAAAAGTTCGGCAAGTTGCCCATGTCTACTCTTTTGACTCCTGCCATCGAATACGCAAAAAATGGCTTCCCAGTTTCCGAGCTAATCGCGTATTACTGGCAAATGAATAAAGACAGAATAGGCCACTACGATGGCTTCGCTGAGACCTACCTCATCAACGGCAATGTGCCCAAAAAAGGCGACATATTCAAAAATCCTGGGCTTGCGGTTACCTATGAAAAGATAGCTACCGGCGGCCGTGATGCGTTTTACAAAGGAGATATTGCTCGCGCCATTGATGCGTATATGGAAGCTCAGGGCGGATTTCTTTCTTATCAAGATTTAGCGTCTCATACATCACAATGGGTTGAGCCAGTATCGGCAAATTACCGTGGTTACGATGTGTGGGAACTACCTCCAAACGGACAAGGTATTGCCGCACTGCAAATCCTCAATGTGCTCGAGCGCTACGATATAGAAGGCATGGGGTTTAACTCTGCCGATTATATTCACACCTTTGTAGAAGCCAAAAAGCTCGCATTCGAAGATAGAGCAAAGTTTTACGCTGATCCTGACTTTAATGATATTCCTGTAGATTGGTTAATCTCTAAAGAGTATGCCAAAAAACGACAGGCGCTCATTGATATGGAAAAAGCAGCGTCCCGGGTAGATGCAGGTATTTATGAGGGCGATACTATTTATCTAACTGTGGCAGACAAAGACGGCAATATGGTTTCGCTAATTCAAAGTAATTATCGCGGAATGGGGTCGGGTATGACGCCGCCCGGCTTAGGCTTTGTACTGCAAAATAGAGGTGAGATGTTTACGCTAGAAGAGGGACACTACAACGAGTATCGCCCAGGCAAACGTCCCTTTCATACCATTATTCCCGCATTTGTTACCCGAAACGGTCGCCCCGTGATGAGCTTTGGGGTAATGGGTGGTGGCACACAGCCACAAATGCACGCACAAATCATCGTTAATATTCTGGATTTTGGTATGAACTTGCAAGAAGCAGGTGATGCACCACGGATTCTCCACAGTGGCTCAAGCAGTCCTACGGGTGAATTAATGTTAGACGGCGGCTATGTAAGCTTAGAGTCAGGATTCGATGAGGTGGTGCAGCGCGAGCTTATGGAGAGAGGCCATAAACTCCAGCGTGTGGTGGGTGCATTTGGCGGCTATCAAGCCATTGCTTGGGATGCCAAAAAAGGCGTGTATTTTGGCGCTTCTGAAAGCAGAAAAGATGGACAAGCTGCAGGGTATTAAGCACACTGACAATACTCGTCACAGCAAGGGATTTAACCGCCTGTAACAGGATTCGTATAACATCTGTAATAACGGTTAATAAGCGCTGTTTGAATGAGTAGTTTTTATAAGTGCTTTAAGAAAACTTCAAATAATAACAAGAGCTGCAATGACACAACCACAAAAAGGCATATGCGCAGAGCCAAATTTGCATGCGCAATATTTGATGCTCAATGTTGTCGATGAGGACAGCGAAGCCGTAAGAGCAAAATTAGCGAGAGTGCTCGATATTTTCGAGCACTTTGAAAATGAGCATTACGAAGCCATGGTTACCGGTGTTATTGCGGTGGGAACCAGCTATTGGGCCGATGTTTATCCCGGGCTAATCCCCGTTGAGCTTGCTCCTTTCCCCGATATGCAATGTGAAGACAGAAGCGCGCCAACCACACCTTGCGATTTGTTTATTCAAATTCGAGCAGACCGGCTAGATATTTGCCACGCCGTTGGTATAGAGGTGATGGACTTACTGCGCATTCACGTTGAGTTGGTAGAGCAGGTACGGGGTTTTCGCTATCTCGACGGTCGCGACCTCAATGGCTTTCTTTATGCTACTGACAACCCTAGAGGGATGGCTCGCAGAAAGGTCGCTATTATTAGCGAAGAGGACGACCCCGATTTTCAAGGGGGAAGTTACTTGCATGTGCAGCGATATCGACATGATCTTAGGCGCTGGAATAGTTTGTCTGATAGGCAAAAAGAACAGGCCATGGGAACCACTCAGCAACACAACCTGCCAAGTGTGGAGCAGTCTCAGTCGTCACACTGCGTTCGCGCCGTAAGCGCATCTGCTGATGATGAAACATCTAAACTTATGAAGCAAGGTATGCCCTATGGCGATATGGCATCTCAAGGCTTGTTTTCTGTCTGCTGTAGCGCAAGCGCGCGACCCTTTAAGCATATGTTACAAAGTCAGATATACGGCAATGGAGAAGGGGATTACGACCGGTGGTTAGATTTTACAAGTGCAGAGACCGGTGCTGCGTTCTTTGCTCCCTCTGTTAACTTTATAAAAGCGCAGGCTACCCTATCGAACTGACACCTCTCTATTGCACCACTTTTACTGAAGCACTAGGGCGCCATCCCAGTCGTCATCTAAATCTATATTTCGATAAATACGACATACGTCAATATGGTGATGGGCTAGGGTATCATTTGGATTAACTGCCAATGCGGTTTCAAAGTAGGCAATCGCTTCATCCCACTGCTTGTTGATACGACATGCCAAGCCCGCTGCAATTTTGGCTTGCACAGAAATTCGCGCCGCTTGTTCAACGTCGCTGAGATGACTTAGTACCTCATAAATTTCAATCGGCGCCTGTCGGCCTTTTACCCGTACCCAATCGAGTAAACGGGTCTTAATGGGATAGCCTGCCCCTAAGGTTTGCAGTACTTGAGCACTCACAATAATATCGGCTTGGTATTTCGGCGTCAGTGCTTCAAGACGCGATGCAATATTAACACTGTCGCCAATTACTGTGGTGTCCATGCGATCGTCTGAACCTACCGTGCCCATGATCACATTTCCAAAGTGTATCCCAATACCCATGTTGACCGCAGCGTAGTTGCTGTTCTTTCTATGTCCGTTATATATGGTCAGTGCTTTTCTTAAATCTAATGCAGCGTTTAGAGAGTCGATGGCTTTATCTCTCGCTGTGCCACCTGGATGGTCGAATAAGGCCATAATACCATCACCCATGAACTTGTCGATAAAGCCACTGTTTTGATGAATAGGGTCGTTCATGCGGGTAAAGTATGAATTAAGGAAATTCATTAACTCTTGAGGTGTTATGCGTTCAGAAAAGCCAGTAAACCCTCTAATGTCGCAAAACATAATAGCGACTTCATTCTCTGAGGCGTAGCCTAAACCAAGGTTGTCTACATCGGTATTGGCCATGTGCTCTACAAACTGCTTGGGCACAAATTTTTGAAATGTTTGATTTAATCGCAGGGCCTCATCAGCCGCTTCTTGAAACCGAAGCTCTTTTTCAATACTTAAGTCGGTATTGCGCCTGTTCTTTTTGAACTGCGTAACTCGTCGTGCAAATCTTCGACTGCGCTTAATAAGCAGTATCGTGATGACGGCGCTATAAATGAGGAGTAGAACTATCCCTATTCCTAAAAACCATTCCATAGAAGACATTCGCTATTCTTATTCAAAGTGACTTTATAATGAGAATGAAGACATCAATACAAGATAGTGTGAAAATTTAAATACTAAAAATACAATACAAAAATGAAGTACGGAAATGTAGCTCAGAAATGTAGTACAGAAATTTCGAAATCTTGTGAGTGCCTTCGTATCACTAAAGTAAACGTATACTGTAGTGTAATTCAAGTGAACATTAGTTGAGGAAAGAGATTGGTCAAAAAAAAGTATTTAATAATAAAGAGATTAGCTATTTAAGGGCCGATAAATGATGACTAGAGAGCACAACATTTATGTGCTCTCTAGGTATAGCTGCTCTGTGCATAAATACAATCAGGGCTACTACACAAATGCCTTAAAGCGTAGCAAATACCTTATCTGCAGCCGCTAGTGTTTTTTCTATAACACTGGCATCGTGGGCTTTGGATACAAATCCTGCCTCGTAGGAGGCCGGGGCTAGGTATACACCCTCGTTCAGCATGCCGTGATAAAACTTATTAAATTGCTCGGTGTTGCAATTAATAGCCTGTTTATAGTTCGTCACCTTCTCAACGTCGGTGAAGAATATCCCAAACATACTGCCCGCAACGTTAGTAGTTAGACTAATATTGTGCTTGTCGGCCAGTGCCTGCATGCCATCTACCAATGCCTGCGTATTCTCAAAAATTGAGTCATAGAGGTCTTCTTGCTGCAGCTGTTCCATAGCTGCAAGGCCAGCGGCCATCGCTACTGGGTTACCCGACAGTGTTCCCGCCTGATAGACAGGCCCTGTTGGGGCTATGTGCGTGATAATATCTTTTCTGCCACCAAAACAACCTACCGGCATACCGCCGCCAATCACTTTCCCAAGGCAGGTAAGATCTGGCTTAACACCATAGCGTTCTTGAGCTCCGCCGCGAGATACACGGAAGCCTGTCATGACTTCGTCAAAAATAAGTACGCTTGAATACTCATCGCATACCGCACGAAGGCCTTCAAGAAAACCCTCTACAGGCGGAATACAGTTCATGTTGCCAGCCACTGGCTCTACGATAATACAGGCAATGTCGTCGCCATGAGCTTTGAAGATCTCTTTAACCGATTCAATATTGTTATATTCAACGGTAAGCGTATGTTCCGCCACATTATCAGGTACGCCAGGAGAGCTTGGTACACCCAGTGTCAGTGCACCTGACCCCGCTTTTACTAACAACGAGTCGGCATGCCCATGATAGCAGCCTTCAAATTTTACAATTTTGTTGCGGCCTGTATAGCCACGTGCAAGTCGTATTGCTGACATTGTCGCCTCGGTGCCTGAATTTACCATGCGCACCATCTCCATTGACGGCACCATTTTGCTCACCGTTTCAGCCATAATGACCTCGGCTTCGGTTGGCGCGCCAAAAGATAACCCGCTGTAAGAAGCCTCTATAACGGCCTCTCTTATTTTGGGGTTGTTGTGCCCTAATACCATTGGTCCCCATGACTGAATGTAGTCAATGTACTGTTTACCGTCTACGTCCCACATGTATGCGCCATCTGCTTTCGTAATAAAGCGAGGCGTTCCACCTACCGCTTTAAAAGCGCGCACAGGTGAATTTACACCACCTGGAATGGTGATTTGAGCTCGGGCAAATAGTGTTTCAGATTTTGTCATGTAATTACTTACTCTTATTGCTGTACCAAACGACGTCACGTTCGTATTTTGTGACCAAGTGCTCCACACCAAGAGTGAGGGCAAATAAGGCCATTCTTACCAACACACCATTATCGGTTTGTCGGAAAATGGCTAGGTTTGGATTAAGGTTTAAATCGTTGTCTAGCTCGTTGGCTTCCATACGAGAATCTCGCGGAAGTGGATGCATAATGACGGTCTTAGACTGAAAGTGTCGTGTGTAAATCGATTGATTTAACCGAAACTTTCCGCGGTATTTATTGGCTTCATCTTGTGAAGGGAATCGCTCTTCTTGAATACGAGTTTGATAGCAAATGTCCGCATCCATGCTGCCTTCTAGGGTATCGGTGATAGTAAGTTGATGACCCGCTTGCTCTATAGCATCAATGACAGGTTGCGGCATGGCTAATTCTTGAGGCGATATTAAGGTAAAACGCACATTATTAAATAAACACAATAAACGGGATAATGAATGCACGGTGCGGCCGTAGCGCAAGTCGCCTATCATAGCGATATGAAGCCCATCAATACCCTGGCCGTTGTATTCTAACTCACGTTTAATGGTAAATAGGTCTAACAGGGCTTGGGTAGGATGTTCATTTGCACCATCGCCGCCATTAATTACGGGGACTCGGCTTCCTTCAGCAAATTCGGCCACTGAGCCTGCTGCGGGATGTCGCATGGCGATAATATCTGAATACCCGCTTAATACTCTTGCGGTATCGTATAGAGACTCGCCCTTTGCCAGCGCTGAACTCGACATTCCGGTCGTTTCTCGCACTTCACCACCTAACAAGTTGAAGGCGGTACCAAAACTCACGCGAGTTCGGGTACTGGGTTCAAAAAAAAGGTTACCAAGAATGGCGCCTTCTAGTACCGTCGTGCGTTTTTCTCGTCTTGCATAAGGTTGCATGGAATCGGCTACTGAGAACACCTTCTCAATGGCCTCCCGATCGAATTGATTAACCGAAAGAATATGGTTACCAGTAAAGTCAGACATGAGCCACTCAATCATTAACGAAAACGCCGCTAGTGTATAACAAACCGCGGTATAAGTAATCTTTCAGCGGCAAACTCTAAGCGTAATTCGCGCATTTTTTGCGTGAATCGTTGTGACTACTTATTGCGATAATGCGTAAACAATACTGCTATTTTTTCTGCTGCTTGGCCTACGTGTTCGTGTATGTGTTTATCGTTCATTGCAGGGTGAATGCCGCATAACAGCATGGTGTGAAATTCGCCTTTCAATAGTGCGCAGTAATCAATGGCAAGTTGATTGGCTTTCTCTTGAGAAATGTCACCTTTGCCCAACTGCCAAATTGTATGGCCAAGAGCGTCTAGCGAGCGTTTCGGGCCGGCTTGATAAAATAGTGACGCCACGTGAGCGTTATTAACAGCCTCGGCAATGATCACCCTAAATATACCCACGGTCTCGGGGTCTTGAATAAGACGTATATATTGCCTGCCAATTTTATGAAGACACTCTGTAATGTTTGACTCGTGTGGCGCTGACTCAAAAGCTTCAGGAGTATCGAGCTGATATGCTCTGCACTTAGAGGATATGGCCGATTGAAAAAGGACGTCTTTACCATCAAAGTGAGAGTAAACCGTTTGCTTTGAAACGCCAGAGGCTTTAGCAATGCCGTCCATAGACGTCTTAGCAAAGCCATCTTTCAAGAAAAGTCGTGATGCAGCCTGTAAGATAAGCCGAGATTTCTCTTCACTTTTTGGCCTACCTTGTTTTTTTATTTGCGACACCATGATCCTCGCTTGCGAAATAAAAGAATATAACGAATAAATAATATCATACTGGACGGTCTAGTATTTATATACTAGCATCGCATTATGCATTTGCAACCATCATCACTGAGTGTAAAAACATGAATATGAATTCTGCTGACACCTCGTCAACAGCAAGTAAAGCATCCCTATACGTTGCAATCGTTGTTTTCACTGCCGCGCTGGTGCTGTTGTTGGTAGCAGCTGGAATAGGTAATGCCGCGCAGACACCTCAGGCGAGAGCGCCCATGTCTGTCGCTACCGGTACAGTAAAGGTGCAACAGCAGTTTGAAACGCCAATTAATGTCTTCGGCTTAGTTGAATCGCCAAAAGCGACCTCGCTGTCATTTGACACTGGGGGTCAAATAGAGGAAGTGTTGGTTGAAGAGGGTGATGCTGTGTCCAAAGGGGATGTTGTTGCTCGGTTAGACACTCAGCGCTTAAGAGCACAGCAAGAAGAGCTTAATGCCTCCTTAGTGCGAGTAAAGGCAGATTTAAACTTAGCTAAAATCAACAACGATCGCACTCAATCTCTCGTTGACAGAAAACTAGAATCTGCACAGCGTCTTGATGAAACAAACGCCTCTCTTAGTGTGGCCAATGCGAGGGTAGACGAGATTGAAGCATCCCTTAACTCAATGAATGTGGCACTTGATAGAGCCGTGCTTTACGCACCGTTTGACGGTCAAGTTAACCGACGCTTCTTTGATGAGGGAAGTGTTGTAAACGCCGGGACCGCGGTCATTGGTATTACGAGCAACGAGCAATTTCAAGCTCGCTTTGCAGTGCCGGCGGATATTATCGACCAGTTTGATATTGGTGAGCCTGTCATCATTCAAATTGGTGAGCAAAATGCAGCGGGCTTGGTCACCCAACGCCTTGCTGTGAGAAATATACAAACCAGAACGGTTGATATTCTGGTAACCCTGAACAGCAATGACAAAGTACGACCTGGTGATATGGCTATTTTGTTTGGTGCGCGCTCGCACGATGAACAAGGTAGCTGGCTACCTGTGACAGCATTAAGTAACGGGCTGCGTGGCCTATGGCGGGTATTTGTATTAAGTGATGCAGCGCAAAGTGAGAGCGGCACAGCGCTTGAAGCAAGAGTGGTCGAGGTGGTTTACACCGATGGGAAAAACGCCTTCGTCCGTGGGGCGTTAAAAGACGGCGACCGCTATATCGTAGACGGCACACACAAACTTTCCCCTGGACAGCGGGTATCCGCAGCCAGTGCGTCAACTCAAACGCAGACACAAACAGAGCGTCAACCTTACTCTGAGCGCAGTGCGCTAGAAAGTGGTGTTCAAAGCGGCGGTCAAAGCAGCGCGCAATACGCTGGAGTACAGTAATGAAAACGCCTCACGTTGGTGTAAGTAAAGACTACCCGTGGTATACGCTTTTTTATCGTCGGGGACATCTTCTGGTATTAAGTTTGGTGATCATCATTGTCGCCGGGCTATCAGCGCTAGGCTCGTTACCACGTATTGAAGACCCTAGGATTGATACGCGCAATGCGCTAATTATCACCCAGTATCCAGGGGCGTCGGCAGAGCGTGTAGAAGCGCTTGTCAGTGATGTTTTAGAGGACAGGCTGCGAGAAATATTTGAAATCAAAGAGGTAAAGTCTACATCTCGGGCGGGGATTTCAGTCATATTAATAGAAACCCAAGATTGGGTTGATAACAGCACTAACGAAGAGCTATTTAGCGAGATTCGAGATGCGATTGGGGCTGCGTCAGCGCTTTTCCCTGAGGGTGCCTTAGACCCTGTCTTTGATGAAAAGCGCGGGGCAACCGCCTTTACGTTGCTACTTTCCCTTCGTGCCGAATATCCAGACACAACGCCTATTACAGTCATGTCTCGCCTTGCTGAAGAGCTTACCGATCGTCTTAGAAACGTTAACGGCACTGAATTAGTTAGGGTATATGGTGAGCCTAACGAAGAAGTGAGCGTTAGCGTAGACCCCATTAAGTTAGCGGCTACAGGCTTAACGCTGCAGCAGGTTAGCACTATTATTCGCAATGCCGACCCCAAGCTGCCCGCAGGCATGTTAAACACGCAACAGAGCAACTTACGCTTTAGTGTGGGCGAGGGGCTCACCGGCGTTGATATGATTGCATCGGTCCCATTAGTCAATCGCGACGGTCGCTACTTGCGCGTTGAAGACATTGCCAGCGTCACTCGCAGTTACAGTACGCCACGCAGTGAAATTGCATTTTTAGATGGCGAAGAATCTATTTTTGTTGCGGCTAGAATGCAGCCCTCATTACGCTCTGATGTGTGGACTCAAAATGCCCTTGCAGAAGTCGAGCAGTTTAATCGCGATTTTGGCGGCACGCTTACCGCGTCAGTCGCTTTTGAGCAAAACGAATACACGGCCACCCGTTTAGCCGATTTATCAATGAATTTGTTGATGGGTTGTGCGGTGGTGATGTTGGTTATTTTACTATTCATGGGCTTTAGAGCTGCATGGATTGTGGGTTTAGCGCTTCCGCTATGTGCATCCTTCACGTTGTTTTCGCTGAGTTTTTATAACGAACAAATTCACCAGATGTCCATTTTTGGCATGATCATCGCCATCGGTCTTCTCATTGATAATGCCATCGTAATAACAGATGAAATTCGACTCAATTTACAAGACCCTCAGCTTACCCGAGTAGGGGCAATGGCGAAAAGTGTGGCGCATTTATTCGCGCCGCTACTCGCCTCAACGTTAACAACGGTGTTGGGTTTCATGCCAATATTTTTGCTAAATGGGAACATTGGCGACTTTATTGGGCCTATCGCTATTAGCGTGGTAATGGCCCTAATTGGCTCCTTGTTTATCTCTCTTACCATTATTGCTGCGCTGGCAGCCCGCTTTTTACCGAAAAACGACGGCGTTTCATTGGATACCACGAAAGCTGCCGGCTCCTCGTGGTGGCAGGTGGGCATTCAGGCACCGGCGCTAACGTTAGCTTTCAGCCGCCAGCTAGGACGCTGGATAAAACAGCCGAAGCTCGTTATTTCAGTTATTTGCATACTTTGCTTATCAGGGTTTGCCTTGTCTACACGCTTAGCGAATGTGTTTTTCCCCAGTGCCGACAGAGACCAGTTTGAAGTGTATCTGTGGACGAAAGAAGGCAGCAGTATTAACAATACTACCGACTATGCGTTAGATGTTGACGCTAAAATTCGCCAGTACGAAGGCGTGAATCAAGTCACCTGGCTAGTGGGCGGTTCGGCGCCCTCGGTATATTACAATCAAACCATGACACGAGATAACATGCCGTACTTTGCCAATGCGGTGATAACCACCAACACTGTTGAAGGGGCCTCATCGCTCGTCGGCAAGCTGCAGCAAGATTTAGATAGCGCATACCCAGAAATTCAAATTGTGGTGAAAGGGTTTGGGCAGGGGCCGCCCATTGCTGCGCCGGTGGAAGTCGAGATATTTGGGCCCGACCTAAACGTATTGAACGAGTTAGGGGAGCAGGTAAGAGCGCTGATGTCAGAGGTTGACGGCATTTCTCAATCAATAGCCAGCATTTCTATGGGCGAGCCAGAACTTAACGTTGTTACAGATAGCGATAGCTTGTCGTATTTAGGGATATCTTTGGCCGATCTTGCTGCGCAGATGCAAATCAACTTCTCTGGGATCACCGGTGGATCAGTATTAGAAAGTACTGAGGAAGTCCCCGTCAGAGTGAGGTTGGCAGAGTCATTTAGACAAGATGTCTCCGGTGTCGACGCTATGCCCATACCTGTGGCTAATGATAGCGCCCTCTCATGGTCACCTTTGGCGGCGGTGACATCGCTTTCGCTAAAGCCGGCTACTAGCAGTATTACCCGTGTTAACGGCGAGCGCCTTAATCGTATTCAAGCATTTTTATTACCCGATGTACCGGCAATAGATGCGAGCAATACGTTGAGAGAGAAGCTCAATGAGCATTTGGTGTTACCCCAAGGCTATCGAATTCATTTAGCAGGGGATGCCGATGAACAGCAACAAGCGTTAGGTCAGCTTGGGACCTACGCGCCTGTATTGTTGGTATTAATGATTACAACGCTTATTCTCACTTTCTCAAGCTTAAGAATGGCAGGGGTGATTGTGCTAGTCGCAATGTTATCCGTTGGTCTTGGTATGTTCAGTTTGTGGCTTTCAGGACTCCCCCTAGGCTTTAATCCGCTGCTTGGCTGCGCCGGACTTATCGGGGTTGCTATCAATGGTTCTATCGTGGTGATAGCGGCAATTAATGCTAACCCGCAAGCGAAGCAAGGTGATACGAAAGCCATAGTGGAAGAAACAATGAGCTGTAGCCGACACATATTATCGACTACATTTACAACGGTGGGTGGACTCATACCGCTATTGTTATTCAGTGAGGGAAGTTTCTGGCCTCCACTGGCTGTTGTTATTGCGGGCGGCGTGGGTTTCTCGGTCATTCTATCTTTGGTATTTACCCCAACCATTGTGGCCGCATTTAAGCGCAATCAGCACAAAAGGTTAGTGAGTGAATAATACAACGCCACAGGCTGATTGGTTTAGATAGCAACGGATTTGAGTAATAATGTGTTTAAAAGTAATGTGTTTAAGTAGTAATGAGCTTAGGTAAACTATCTGTTTTTAAATCGCGTATATAGAAACTATCTCAACGTCAGCACGTGAGACGCGATGCGATTGTAAATTTTGTCATAGGAAGCGTCGGCACATATGCAAAAAAAGCCTTTTCTTTTTTCCCGCTGGTGGAAGACCGATTGTGCTAAGTGCAAGCGTTTACGCTTATACCTTCTTTGGGCCGTTATTATGTTGGTAGTGTATTTTTATGTCTGGCAGTAGTGCAGAACCCATTTATATTAGAGCCGCTTCTAAAAGCAATGGTTTAACGAGCATTGTGATCGGCTGCGTGGGGTTAGTTGTGTCTGCCCTGTGGCTTAGCTTTCTTCCCGAATGGCTGTTTTTGGCGGGTATCTTCATGACCAGCGCAGCACTGGTGTGCTTGCTAATCGGTTACTTTAAAATACGTGAACCTAACTACAGCTTAGAAATTGCTAAAGACTACATCACCTACCGACACCGGTTAGGCAGCTGGCGTATTCATTGGGATAATTTACAGCGAGCTGATTGTCCACGTATTCGCCACGGGCTTGATCAGGTGGCGCTTGAAACCGTGGGTTTTAAGGTGAAAAGTTATACCGACTTTTTAAAAACCATTTCACCGCGCCTTGCCACTCACTTGCTCATGGAGCAACGTCCTTTGCTGCTGCATAATTCGGACAGTAATTGTGCGACGGGAAGCTGTTACGAACAATCTATGTTCGACGACAAGCACTTTGTCTTAGAAGATGGCACGCCTATCACCGGTATCAAAGCAATGTTGGCTCACCGTATGGTAGAGCTTAGAAAACGTTTGGGCTACGATATCTTCATAGCAAGCTCTGAACTTGATAGAGAAGCCGTAGATTTCGCTGCATTAATTGTTCAGTGTCAGCACGCACGCTCTGCTCCTGTTGAAGAAAGCTGAGGCTTTCACTGAAAAGAGCTGAGGCTCCTGTAGAGAAAAGCAAAAGTCTCTGCCCTGATAAAGCGCCCTAGGGTTAATGCAGGGCGTTAACGTTGTTTTCTTCAATGATTTTTTGCGCCTCTTTAACTAATGCCAGCAAAAACTCTTCAACCAAATCTGTATGTTTTAGTTTAAGGGCTATTTCCAGTTCTTTGGCTAGGTTTTGTAGCCGTGGTAAACCGGTATAGCAGCAGGCTCCATGAAGTTTATGCACTTCAGCAGAGAGTTCGTCAAATGCAAGCCTTTCCATTTGCGACTCTAGGGCATGTAGGGTATCTGGCAGCATTGCAATGAAGTCATTTAATAACTCTTTTGCCGCGGCTTGGTTTTGATTTGCACGCTTTAGGGCCAGCTGCCAATCTACCGAAGGGAAGGTAAGTTCGCCTGGCTCTATGTCATGACACCACGACTTGATTAAAGTGAGTAACGAGTCAATTCCAATAGGCTTAGCTAAGTAGTCGTCCATCCCCGAGGCAAGCAGTTTTTCCTGTTCTTCTTTTAGTGCATGAGCAGTAACAGCCACAATCGGTGTTCCCATATTCATGGGCGATTTACGAATTTCGCGAGTCGCATGAACACCGTCCATACCGGGCATCTGTATATCCATCAAAATCAGGTCAAACTCTTGGGTTTGACATTTGTTAACGGCATCTTGCCCGCTAATGGTGGTAGTTAATTCTATAGCCGAATCGTCAAGCCAGGTATGAAGAAGCTTTAAGTTCATTTCTATATCGTCCACCGCGAGCAACCTTGCTCTTGGCAATGCATTTATTTTTTCTTTAAGCGGATTAACCCCAGAAATAATTTGCTCTCTCATCAAACTGTCTAGTTTGGTGATCGTCATAGGCATTCGAATTTGGGTGTAAAAGTGCTGGTATAAATTGGGATATTTCATAAATGGATCTGGACCCGAATACCACAGCACCCTATTTTTAGCAGGAAACTCGACGAACTTACGCAAGTGCTGCAGCCTTGAGTCTATATGACTGACTGGTGTGGTAGCCATTATGTAATCGTATTGACCATTGAGGCTGCTGAGATACTCGATAGACTCAGCGCAGGTGATTTCTGCACCCATCGATTTGAGGATTTTGGCACTCGCTTGTCTGGTGGCGGGGATAGGATCGAAAATAACCACTTTTTTACCCTGCCAGTCAGGATTGGAAGAGAGTCCATACTTCTGGCTAAGTTGATTCATTCTTAACGATACATTGAATATAGACCCCTGCCCAAGGGTACTTTTAAGAGTGAGCGTACCGTTCATCATATTGACTAACTCACGACTAATAACAAGACCAAGACCCGTGCCTTGATAATTCCGGTTTAACGCATCGTCTACTTGGGAAAATGCACTAAACAGCTTTTTCTGATCCTGTCGGCTTATACCAATTCCTGTATCGCGAATAACAATATTAACCTCGTGAATGCCGTGGTCGAGTGCGCGACCGCTTACCGACAAAGTAATGCTTCCTGAGGACGTAAATTTAAGGGCATTGCTCAGCAGATTATTGAGTATTTGCTTTATTCTAAAGACATCACCTAAAAGCTTTTCCGGTAGGGGAGCAAGTTCAAAAACAAACTCTATACGTTTGGTATGCGATGACTTAGCCATTATTGCCACCATTTCTTCAAACAGCTTATTGGGCGAAAACGGTTGGCTATTTAAGCTTAACTTGCCGGCTTCAATTTTTGAAAAATCGAGCACATCGTTAACAATGGTAAGTAGATTATCGGCAGCGGTATTAACAATTCGCACCTGCTCTTGCTGATCCGGAGGAAGGGAGGCGTTATTTAGCTCTTTACTAAACCCTAAAATGGCATTGAGTGGGGTTCTAATTTCATGGCTCATATTTGCCAAAAACTGAGATTTAACGTGGCTGGCCTTAATGGCGTCTTTTCGAGCAATGTCTAACCGTACGTTTTGCTCTTCAATTAACTCCATATTATTGTGCAAATCGTTGGTGGCCTGCTCTACATCATATTCTAGCTGCCCACGACTTTTCTCCATTAGAGCAATAGAGAACAAGCTAGCCTCAAGGAAAACACCAATTTGAAAGCAGTAGGTTGTGAAATCGTTCACAGGCGCCACACCCAGTAAACTCAACATGCCCACAACGGCCCCAGTCGCTAATAACCCCCAAGCAAAAATAAAGTACCTCGCAGGTCTAAACTTATTAAAGTAAGCTTCAAAACCCGCAGACACATAGCTTAATATTGAGACCAGTCCCACACCATAAACTAAGTTGTTCTTCCACATCGATGGCAATAGGTCAGCAAAGCAAACAACGCCGATGATGGTTTGAGTAGCAAGCATTAGCTGCAATATGGGGTGTAATGTTGGAGCGTGCCTTTCGCTTTCTAAAAACGTAATGGTAAATAGGCCAGAGGTAATGCCAATGAAGACAAAAATAAGCTCTGTATGCCCTACCAACCACGCAGGAATACCGTATGCAAAAATAAAGTGTGTGTGCCCTCCCCAGACTACCTGCCAGAGAATAACGGTGCAGATATAGCCAACGTAGGCAATAACACTTTTTTCTTTTACTCCGAAATAGAGTACCAAGTTATAAATAGCGAGAATTAACAAGCCACCATAAAATACACCCCATAACAGACTATCAATCTGAAAATAGCGGCCGTGCTTTTCGGCAGACTGCGCGCGCAGTGGAACAATAATACTGGAAGACTGACTTTCAACGCGAATGTAGATGTCGACAGGGCTCGCGGAATCTATCTGAGTTTGCAATGTAGGTATGCGAAAGCGCTGCTCTTTTTGTAATTTGCCTTGATGGCTTTGCGCAATAATATTACCGTTTTGAATAAGATAAAAATCAACTTTATCCAGCTGGCTGAAATTAATGGAGAACACCCAGTCAGATTCGTTCGATACATTGGTTACCGATTTGAGAAGCCAAACTGCGTTGTCTTGAAATCCAAAGTTGGGGTTTTTGCCTGAATGGGCTAAAAAATCGTTCTTACGCCGAGCAATATCGCTGATACTTAGCTGATAGTTAGTTTCGTATAAATAGTATAAAGAATCAGAGAGATCGAGCGTACTATTCTCGTCATATAACTGTTCAATATGCTGGGCACGGGCACCAGAACTGAATGAACAGCAAAGTGCGGCAGTCACAATACAAAAAGTCAAAAGCAAAGTGCGAAAAAAAGGCATGACCAACTATTCTTCTTTTAATTTTATATAAGGGCGTGTTGATCTTTGCTGTACGAGTTTTGGGCTAAATGGAAGTATTTTAATCGCGAAACAGTCCTGTAGGCTTAGTGGGCTAAGTCAAAGGGCTGTGCCAAAGAGTAAAATGCTTCCATAACGCCCCCTTCGGGCAGGGCCTGTGAGCTATTTACACTGCCTTGAATGGTTTCGATTTAGCCCGCTAGACCTTCAACCATTCGCCTTGTCTAAATAGCTCACAGACCCTGCAAAAATGTACAGCAAAGATTAACACGCCCTATTAAACCACTGTTTTCTTTGTATAACAAAGAATCGCCAGTAATGATAAGCCTCCGTCTTTTTTATTAGTTCATTTATTCGTATTATTTGCACCGACAAGCGGTTTACCCCACAATGAAGTTATACGCTCTTGTACTAACCCAAAAAGGCGTGCTATCTCACTTTTACTGCGACCTCGCAAAAACAAGCGCATTGGTATTAATAACAAAACGAAAAAATTATCATGAGTGACGAGATCATTATTAGTAACGACGGTGTGGAACAGCTCCCGATGAGACGTTTCACGGAAGATGCTTATCTTAACTATTCTATGTACGTAATCATGGATAGGGCGCTTCCCCATATTTCTGACGGTTTAAAGCCAGTACAGCGCCGTATTATTTATGCAATGTCCGATCTTGGACTCAGTGCCAACGCGAAGTATAAAAAGTCTGCGAGAACCGTAGGTGACGTACTTGGTAAATTCCATCCTCACGGCGATTCGGCTTGCTATGAAGCCATGGTACTAATGGCACAGCCGTTTTCTTACCGTTATCCGCTGGTGGATGGGCAAGGGAACTGGGGAGCACCTGATGATCCTAAATCTTTCGCGGCTATGCGTTATACCGAAGCTAAGCTATCTCGTTTTGCCGAAGTACTATTAAATGAGATAGGCCAGGGCACCGTTGATTGGGTACCAAATTTTGACGGTACCCTAAACGAGCCTAGTACGCTACCTGCGAGACTGCCCCACATACTCCTTAACGGTGTAACGGGTATTGCAGTAGGAATGGCGACAGATATCCCCCCTCATAATGTGAGAGAGCTGGCAACGGCCTGCGCCATGCTGCTCGATAACAGCAAAGCAGATTTAAACGACGTGCTCGAGCATGTTCAAGGGCCAGACTATCCCACAGACGCAGAAGTGATCACGCCGAAAGCAGATATTCGCAAGCTTTATGAAACAGGGCGCGGCTCAATAAAAATGCGAGCGGTGTACCACGAAGAAAATGGTGATATCGTCATTACGGCATTGCCTCACCAGGCATCTGGCGCCAAGATCTTAGAACAAATTGCGTCGCAAATGCAGGCGAAAAAGCTGCCTATGGTGAGCGACTTGCGGGATGAGTCTGACCATGAAAACCCCACACGCCTTGTGGTCACACCTCGTTCTAATCGCATTGATGTACTGCAGCTTATGCAGCATCTATTCGCCACCACCGACTTAGAAAAGAACTATCGCGTAAACCTCAACATGATTGGGTTAGATGGTCGCCCTCAAGTAAAAGATTTACGCACTATTTTGGCTGAATGGTTACAGTATCGAAAAGACACGGTAACTCGTCGGATACAGTATCGATTAGACAAAGTACTAGCCAGACTGCACATTCTAGAAGGCTTACTTATTGCCTTTTTAAATATTGATGAAGTTATCGATATTATTCGCACCTATGATAAGCCAAAGCCAGAGTTGATATCGCGTTTTGGTTTAAGTGACACGCAAGCTGAAGCTATTTTAGAGCTCAAACTTCGCCATCTTGCCAAGCTTGAAGAATTCAAAATTAAAGGTGAGCAAGAAGAACTGGCGGCAGAGAGAGATAAGCTACAAACCTTATTAGGCTCTGAGCGACGCTTAAAAACGCTGATTAAAAAAGAAATCTTAGCCGATGCAGAAAAGTACGGCGACGATAGACGTTCGCCAATCATTGAGCGCGGCGAAGCAAAAGCATTGTCTGAAAAAGAGCTAATACCTGCCGAATCAGTAACAGTGGTATTGTCCGAAAAAGGTTGGGCCCGCTGTGCTAAAGGCCATGATATCGATGCTGAAGGGCTAAGTTATAAAGCGGGAGACGGATACCTTGGTAGTGCAGAGGGTAAGAGTAATCAACCTGCGGTCTTCATGGACTCATCTGGGCGTACCTTTTCTTGTGATGCCCACGGTCTGCCTTCTGCACGGAGTCAGGGCGAGCCATTAACCGGACGATTTAGTATTGTAGGTGGCGAGTCATTTGAACACGTCATCATGGCTTCAGATGAAAGTAAGTTTTTAGTGGGGTCTGACGCCGGCTACGGCTTCTTGGGAACGTTCAAGGACATGGTGAGTAAAAACAAAGCGGGTAAAGCTTACCTGTCGTTGCCAAAGGCAGCGAAGGTCATGACACCCATGCCGGTTAGTAACCCAGATTCTGACCTTTGCTTAAGTATTTCTAATGAAGGCCGTATGTTGATGTTCCCGCTTCGAGACTTGCCGAGTTTAGGCAAAGGCAAAGGCAATAAGCTCATTAATATCCCTTCAGCCAAGTCTCAGGCAAGAGAAGAGTATGTAAAAGTACTTACCGTTGTGCCTGAAGGCGCGTCAATTAAAGTGGCTGCCGGTAAACGCAATATGACCCTATCGGCTGAAGATTTAACCCACTACCAAGGCGAACGAGGACGAAGAGGAAATAAGTTGCCAAGAGGGTTACAGCGTGTAGATAACGTAGAGGTTGTATTCGAAAAGAATGATAACCAAGACGAAAACCTACTATAAATTTTGTTGTTATCGTGTGGTGTGGACTACACTTTCCTTAAACAGTGAAGGAAACCGCATATGTTGGGTATTGTTTTTACGTCATTGATCGACATGTTAGAAGAAAACGTGTCGCCTGAGTTTGCCGATGACGTCATTATGGAAGCAGAATTGGAAAACGAGGGCGCTTACACAGCTGTAGGCTATTACCCTTATGAAGATATGGAGCGAATGTTAAGTGTGTTGGTGGAAAAAACCGGAAAGTCTGCCAACGAGCTGCTATACGATTTTGGTTATTATCTTTTTGGAAAATTGGGCGCTGCTCATGGTGATGTGCTAGCAAATACCGATAATATGCTGGATATGTTGGGCCATCTTGACGACGATATTCATGTACAGGTGAAAAAGCTCTATCCTGACGCCGACTTACCACGCTTCAAGGTATTGTCGAGAACTGACACGACAATGCGATTGCAGTATTACTCTGAACGCAATCTATTTGCCCTTGCAGAAGGCCTTATGGATGGTGCTGCCGGCTATTTTAACTGTAAATTAGAGCGGGAAACCCATCAGCTTAGTACACCACACACTTACGAATTCAGTATATCTGTGATTTCATAGGTTAATGTATGTCGCAAGACTTCACTGAAAGTGACAAGCGCTACACACTCTTAGAGCGTCGTTTCAAACGGGAGAAAAATGCCCGGGAGCAAGCGGAAGCGTTACTAAGAGAAAAGTCACAGCTTTTATACGATGCGTTAATGAAAAGTCAGCAATCTCAAGCTGACTTAGAGCTCGCGTTATGGGCGTCTCAGGAGTCTTTTTGGAGCTGGCGCGCTGATACCGACATTATGGAGATCCGCTCCTTCTCGCTTTACAGCGGTAACCGCTCTACTTGGTCTGGCACTGTCATAGAGCTAATGGCTCGTGTGCACCAAGATGATATGGAAAACCTGCAGTTTCATTGGTCTATGGCGATACACGGTAACCGAGACCGCATTGAAGTGTCGTTTCGTTTGCGCTTTAAAGACGATTACCAATGGATACGCCTGCGAGGGCGAGTGCTTGAACGGGGAAGCACAGCCGAAGCGCTCAATATTGTTGGCACTACGAAAGATATCACTCAACAGCGTAAAGCTGAGCAATCCTTTGATTTAATGGCATCTGCGTTTGCAAGCTCGCGAGAGCCCATGCTGGTGTTAACTCCCGACCTTGTAATCACAGAATGCAACGACGCGTTTATTCGTTTGTTAGAGGCCCCAGTAAAAGAAAAATGCATTGGCGAAAACTTTAACGAGCTATTGGCGGCCACTCGGGTGAATGAAGAGCAGCTTGTGCTCGACAAGCAGCTGCGCTTTGAGTCAAAAATAGATTCGCTGTCTGGTAAAACACGCGTCGTCGATATTTCTATAGCCGTGTTTGAGGCATATCGGCAAACCTCCTCTTATTTAATCGCTACGCTGCGTGATGTTAGCGACAGAAAGCGCAATGAAGCCCGATTAAGACAGTTAGCACAGCATGATGACTTAACGGGTCTGTCTAACAGAAATTGGCTTCGGGAGTCTATAGACTCATATGTGGCAAGCGGTGAGCCCTTTCTACTTGTTTTCCTTGATTTAGACGGCTTTAAAGCCATTAACGATACTGCAGGTCACGATAAAGGCGATGCGGAACTTCAGCGAGTTGCAGCACTTTTAACCGCCATGTTTGGGCCTATCGGCGAGGTTGGACGATGGGGAGGGGATGAATTCCTCGTGGTGCTTAAAGAAGAAGCGTCTGGCAGTGTCAAAGAAAAATGCGAGAGGCTAATAGAGCAAATAGAAGAGGACGTGATTTATGCTAAGGGCACTGAGTTGCGATTGTCTTCAAGTATCGGGATTGCCGCTTATCCAGAGCACAGTGACGGAATAAAAAGCCTAATTCAATGCGCTGATGCAGCAATGTACAGAGCGAAAGAGTTGGGAAAAGGGCAGGTATTTGTTTACGAACCTGGCCTATACGAGAGCATGACGCAGCAGGTAAGCATGGTGAATGATCTGCGCAAAGCGGTAGAAAATCATTTGCTCGACTTTTACATACAAGGAAAATACGATCTTCACGGCAATTTAAAGGGTGGAGAAGTGCTGTGCCGCTGGATTTCTGGTCTTCACGGTGTGGTATCGCCTACCGTGTTCATTCCTATTGCCGAGGAGCACAATCTCGATAGCGCCATCGGTTTATATGCAATAGAAGCTGCGTGCGACTATATCTCTATAATGGAATCGCAGCAGGGAGAAGCGATTCCCCTATCGGTGAACATTAGTGCGAATCAAATGCTCGATGAAACGTTTCCAGAAAAAGCCTTAGACATCTGCCGTACAAATCACGTCTCGCCTGAATACATTGAATTAGAGCTTACTGAATCGGTGTTTATACGCGATGAAAAAACCGCATTGCGTTCATTAAATGCATTGCGCGAGCTTGGTTTTAGACTATCCCTTGATGATTTTGGCAGCGGTTTCTCATCATTAAGCTATTTGCGTATGTTCCAGTTTCAGGTGGTCAAAGTGGATAGAAGTTTAGTGAATGGGGTACATCAAGATAGTAAGGCTTATGCGCTATTTAGCGGCATAATAACCATGCTTCGAAGCTTAGAAATTGAGGTTGTTGCAGAGGGTATAGAGCTAGAAACTTACTTACCTTTTATGGAACAGGCTGACGTGCAGCTTATGCAGGGGTTCTATTTTGATAAGCCAATGCCGTATGATCAATTTTTAGCACGACATACATCAGAGACTAAGCGCTAATAATATTCGCCTGTGGGTAGGCGGCGCTCGCCAGCAATCTTGGAACGCCAGCAATTTTTGACCGACAACACTCTTTATCGTCAATAATCTTATCTCCGCTTAATAAAAAAGCCCAGCGTCTCGCGACGCTGGGCTTTTAGTATTGATGCGATCATTTTGTTACGTCAATGGCTTAACAAGCCAAGGCGTGAGCATGAGATAGCGTAATACCATCCGTGCTTAGCCGAGTTATTTGGCGTTCGTGCTTTCGAAAATCTTGTCTGCAGAGGCTGCAACAAAACCCTGATAGCGCTCGCCGTTTGGCATGTCGTAGCGCTGAGCAAATTCATAAAAGCAGCTTGGAATAGACAGCGTTTCTTCGCTAAATGAAACGTCGCTACGGTCGGCCATTGTCGATGACTGGGCTAGGAAAACCTCAGGACCACCTTTTATTTCGCCGCCGGATGTATTTAAAACAAACCCTGCTTCTTTCAGAAGGGTGTTTACATCACTCAGTTCATTAGTGCGACTCAAGTGGTTGACACTTACCGTAAAATGATTCGCTCTGAAGCCCCACGCAGCCATCCAAGCAGCGTATTCAGATTCATTGATGAGCGTATCGTATTCGGCTTTACTCACATCCCAGTGCTTACCCGAGTACAGGAAATTGTCTGCATCAGTAATATCACTTGGCATTTGTGCCACTAGCTTTTTAATAATTGCTTGAACGTCGCTAGACAGTTCATCAACGCGAAGTTCGCTAATAAACACTTTAGGCTTTGTATCGTCTGGGTGCTCAAAATGTTTAGCCGTTAGCTTTTTCGCTTCAAAGTCGTAGTCGCCTTTTGCTTCATAGCCCAGTGCTAGGAAGTGAGCTGCTAACTTATCAAGTCGTGTCTTATCTAAGGCAAAGGTTCTAAACGCAACGTGATCGTTAACAATATTGCTATTGTTTTCTTCACCGGCAAGCAGAGTATGAATCTTGTGCGCAGACGGCGTTATCTTTACGTAGTCTTCCCACATGTTGGCAAATAAAGTATCGATATTACTATGCATTTAAGTAGGGTCCTTGCATTTTTATAGTGATAAGCCAGGGCTTAATTTGCCCGGTAGCGTAACTTTATCGAGCTCAACCGAGGCCACTGGGTAGGCGCAATAGTCGGCGGCATAAAACGCACTGGCACGGTGGTTACCGCTATCGCCAATTCCACCAAATGGTGCAGCGCTGCTTGCGCCAGTAATTGGCCTATTCCAGTTAACGATACCCGCACGAATGCGAGCAAAGAAATAGCGATAGTCTTCTTCGCTATCACCGAGTAAACCAGCCGATAAACCAAAGCTCGTGTTGTTGGCTTCTGCTATGGCATCGTCAAAGTCGGTGTATCGAATCACTTTCAGTAGTGGACCGAAATGCTCTTCATCAGGCAATGCGTCAAGCATGTCTGTTACGTCGATAATACCTGGCGTGGCAAACCCTTTTTGCGGGTCGGTTTGTTCTAATCGAACGAGCACTTTACCGCCTAATGCTTCAAGCTCGCTTTGCGCTGCAACCATAGAAGCTGCCGCCTTGCTTGAAATCATCGCGCCCATAAAGGGTTGCTCTTGTGCATCATAATCGCCCACTTTGATATTCTTAGTCATGGCAATTAAGCGCTCGAGGATTGCATCACCTTGCGCGTTTGCTGGCAAAAATAAGCGACGTGCACAGGTGCAGCGTTGTCCAGATGTAATGAATGCCGATTGCACGATGTCATGAGTCGCGGCATCTATGTCACTGACATCTTTAACGATGAGAGGGTTGTTACCACCCATTTCAAGGGCAAGAATTTTGCCAGGATGACCTGCAAACTGTTCGTGCAGCACTCGACCGGTGCGTGAACTACCGGTAAAAAACAACCCGTCAATATCGTTATGAGCGGCAAGTGCTTTACCGGTTTCCACTTCACCTTGTACAAGGTTTAACACGCCTTTAGGCAAGCCTGCAGCATCCCACAGTTTCACCATTTCTTGCGCTACCATAGGGGTAAGGTCGCTTGGCTTAAACACAACGGTGTTTCCCGCAATGAGTGCAGGCACAATGTGACCATTTGGTAAGTGGCCTGGGAAGTTGTAAGGCCCGAATACAGCCACGACACCGTGAGGCTTATGACGTATAAACGCCTTACCCACCGGCATAGGGTTTTCCACATCGCCGGTACGCTCAAAGAATGCTTTTTCAGAAATGCCAATTTTACCCATCATGGCGCCAACTTCGGTGGCCGTTTCCCACTCTGGCTTGCCCGTTTCTTTCGCCATTACTTTAGCGAGGTGCTCTTTCGCTTCTTCAAGCTTACTGCCGTAGGCTTTGATGATGTCTAGGCGTTGCTCTACGGTTTTTAAGCTCCATTCAACAAGGGCTGCTCTGGCTGATTTAATCGCCGTATCTATCTGTGATGCAGTCGCAGATTTTCCTTCCCAAATAACGTCGTTTTTAGCTGGATCTATTGAGGTCAGGTCGTGACCTTCTCCGGCAATCCACTCACCGTTGATATAATGTGTGTGTAGCATAGGGATGTCCTTTATTAGTCGCGAAACGTAACGGGCGCAAAGCGCACCGAGTCGCCTTCATTAACATTTAAGGCAGCAGCAGCTTGACGAGACAGCACCGCAACACGTTGTTCTTCACTTACGGTCATCTCTGCGGCAACTGCGCGAAACTCGCTGATAGATGTGTTGATGATGTAGTGGGTTTGCCCCTGAGCCGCAGCCATGTCGTCAATTACAACAGGTAGCTTAAGGCTAGACTGAGCGGTTCGAATATGACTAAGATTCGCTTCTACCGTAGGGCCTGCATCGAAAATATCCACATAGCCTCTGCACGAGAACCCTTCCTCTTCAAGAAGTTGTAGTGCCGGGCGAGTTTTGTCGTGAACCTTGCCAATGACATCCTGTGCCGCTTGACTGAGCAAGTTCACGTAAATAGGGTATTTCGGCATAAGCTCGGCAATAAACACCTTATTGCCAATCCCTGTGAGGTAGTCAGCAGTCGGGAAGTCCATTGAGAAAAAGTGGGTTTCTAACCACTCCCAAAACGGAGAGCGGCCTTCTTCATCACTGACACCACGCATTTCTGCAATGACGGTTTCAGAAAAGCGCTCGCGATGTTCCATCATGAATAAAAATCGTACTTTCGATAGGAAGCGACCGTTAATTCCGCCTCTCGCTTGCTCTCGTAAAAACAGCGTGCAAATTTCTGTCACGCCAGTGTAGTCGTTACAAAAAGTAAGAATGTCCACGGTGTTGTGAATATTCAACTCACGAGAAGCGTGCACCACTTTGCTCAAGTGATAATGATAAAAAGCATCATCTATACCTACTGCGGCTTCAATGCCAGTCGTGCCAACGACTTCGCCGGTTGCAGTGTCTTCCATAACAAATAAATAAGACTCATCGCCTGGTTCAGTCACATTCGTTTTGTTAAACGTACTGTCGGCGCGGTCTATCTTGCGCTGTAAAAGCTCATCGTTAACGGGCAAAGACGTAAAGCCAATGCCCGATTCGACAGCGATATCCTTAAGCGCACTGTAATCCGCTTTTGTAATAGGGCGAATGATATTCATATTCACTACTCTGGTAGAGGTAATTAGGCGTTTACAATAGCGGCAACTGCGCGCTCGAAACGTGCAAGACCTTCTACGATATCCTCGTCAGGAATGACAAGTGATGGTGCAAAACGAATGACATTCATACCAGCAACTAGACACATTAAGTGCTCTTTAGTCGCTGCGGTCATAAAATCTTTCGCACGGCCCTGATATTTTTCATTCAGTGCGCATCCAAGAAGCATACCTTGGCCACGAATTTCTTCGAAAACGTGATATTTATCGTTTATTTCGCCAAGAATTTTGCGGAACAGCGCTTCTTTCTTCAGCACGCCTTCTAGCACTTCAGGTTGGTTTACAATATCTAGCGCTTTTTCTGCTACGGCGCAGGCCAGCGGGTTACCACCGTATGTACTGCCGTGAGTACCTGGCTTGAGATGTGCCGCGATGTCTGTAGTCGTCAACATGGCGCCAATTGGGAATCCGCCGCCCAGCGATTTTGCGGTAGTTAGAATGTCAGGGGTTACGCCTAAACCCATGTAAGCGTAAAGGTGACCCGTACGGCCAACACCAGATTGAACTTCATCTAGAATGAGTAGTGCATTGTGCTTGTCACATAACTCGCGTACGCCTTTAACGAACTCAATGTCTGGCGTAATGATACCGCCTTCACCTTGCAACGGCTCCATCATAACCGCACAGGTTTTGTCAGAAATCATGGCTTCAAAAGCGGCAAGATCGTTAAAGTCACAGTGGTCAACGGCGCCTGGCTTAGGTCCAAAACCATCAGAGTAAGCTGCTTGTCCACCTACGGTTACAGTAAAGAATGTACGGCCGTGAAACCCTTTGTTAAACGCGATGATTTGATTTTTATCTTCGCCGTGTTTATCAAGAGCCCAACGGCGTGCAAGCTTAAGAGCTGCTTCGTTAGCTTCTGCACCGGAATTTGCGAAATATACCTTATCGGCGAACGTTGCATCAGCCAGCTTTTTCGCTAAGCGTAATGATGGCTCGTTAGTAAAAACGTTGCTTAAATGCCAAAGCTTTGAGCCTTGTTCATTGAGGGCTTTAACAAGTTCAGGGTGGCAGTGACCTAAAACATTTACTGCAATGCCGCCTGCAAAGTCGACGTACTCAGCACCTTCTTGATCCCAGACGCGCGAGCCTTCGCCGCGAACCGGTACCATATGAGCCGGGTTATAGTTAGGAACCATTACATCGTCAAACGTCGCGCGAGTTACCTTCATTATCACTACCTCTGCATTGAGCGCCCTACACCAAATCTGGTGCGAAAAAGCGCAAAAAATAAAACTATACTGGAGCGCAGTATGCCATTTTTTTTAACATTTGTCTTGTCTTAGGGATGCTCTAGCCCTTTGTTTACAAGGACTGTGGCTTAATTTGCAAGAAAAGTGAATAACTATTAACTGCTAAGCAATATCATTTGGTAATAGAGATTTTTGGTAGTTGATTTTAGGCTGAGGCATGCAGCAACGGTGGCGCTGCGACTTAAAATGAGTGACTAGTTTTTGCTTAAACGATTATCTCTTGTACTGGCGGGCTGCATGAATATCCACTAAAAATTAATCTTCGGCATCACTTTTTACGAGAGGAAGTGTGAAAATATCGATATTTTTCAACTTTGCTAACATGCCCTGTGGGTATTTTAATGCTGACAACGCGCTTTTTGCTGTTCTTGCGTCGGTGAGCTTGGTTTGATGCAGCGCTCGAATTTGAGCATATAATCGCGCTTGTAACACCACATCGCTTAATACTGAGGGTTCTGCGTGTGATGAACCTGCAACTGCCCGCATAGCAGGCGTGATAAACAGTCGTTTCAAGGCCAGTTCGTCTAACACATCTGCAGTTAACGCATCGGCAAAGGTTTGCTGCAGCGCTATAAGGTGATTAGCCGATGGCACTATTTTAATCAAAGCATCGTGGCGCTTGTGCTCCTTGTCTTTCTGGCATTCTTGTAAAAGGTGCAACTGCACTTTGTCGAACATTCTAAAGTAGAGGCGAATAACAGCGCATCTGCCTAAATTGCCTAACATGCCAAGCATATAGGCATCGCTCTTGTTTATTCCCTGCGCGATGGCGATGTGCTGCGCCGTTATTGCTACACCCGTTGAGTAACTAGACAACTTTTGTTTAATGATCGGATAAGGGTCGGTAATTTGCGGCGTGGCGCGTTTTACAATGAGTGACGGGATAAGCAGTCTTAAGTTTTCAATTCCTAAAAAGCTAAGCGCCGTTCGCAGTGTCTCAACAATGATGATGCGACCTCTAGAATCTTTTCTTCTAAAGCGAGGTGTATTCACAATGCTCGTAAGATCGTCAACAAGCCACGGCATAGTGGCAACGATAGGTTCAAGTTTTGATACAGAGCAAGCTCTTACCGTTAGTGCATCAAGTAACATACCAATATTTGACGGTAGATTTAGCAGGCTGCTTATCACCCCTGGCGTATCTTTGAGATACACCGACATTTCTTCAACGATAATATCGTGGAGTTGATAGCTGATTGATTCAATGTAGGAAGCTTCAGAGGTTCTTTGTAGCCGCTTGTTCTCAATGGCCACTTTTTCTACGTGCAGCAACTGCCTGCGAGCATCACCTTGCTCTGATTCTTCAAAGGTAACTTTGCCCGTTGGCGATTTTCCCAAGATCTCGAACACACGTTCTGTTGAGATAATAAAATTCTCAAAACAGTCGTTAACAGTGGGTTGCTCTGTGTGTTCTGTAGGGGCTGTGGGCACGTGCAGACGACTCCGATGCTTAATAGTTTCGTACGTTGCTGTATTGTCGTACATTTTATGCCAGTTTCCCACTTTCGATTATCGCTATACCGCTCTTTCACCAAAAAGTAGCTTAATAGCCTGCTACCTGGCTTTGAGCCGACAAGGCCTCTAGCTAGTCAGAACTCTAGCTAGTCAGAACTCTAGCTAGTCAGAACTCTAGCTAAACAGGTCTCTAGCTCAAGACTTGGCCAAGCACATCAACTTTGCATTTTAGGTAAGCAATGTATTTAAACACTATAAAAAATGGACTTTTTTCTGTCCGTATTAAGGACATATCGGCAAGAGATACAGTTACTTAAGCTGTGATTTGATTAGGGCGTGCCTTAGACAGGGAAATAAATTTCGCTAGTACATCGTGACCATATTCAGTCAAAAGCGATTCAGGGTGATATTGAACTCCCCAAATAGGCATACTTTGATGAGAGATAGCCATGATTTCTTTTTGACCAACATTGGTGTTGCACCACGCATCAGCATTGAGGCATGTAGGCAGGCTTTCAGGTTTTAATACCAAAGAATGGTAACGAGTAACGTTAAACGCCCTTGGAAGTCCGTTTAGTAGGCCGGTATCGCTATGGTGTAGTTCTGATACCTTTCCGTGTTTTATTTCTTGAGCACCAACCACACTAGCCCCAAAAACCTGACCTATAGCTTGATGTCCTAGACACACACCTAAAATAGGAATAGTACCGGCAAATCGCTCTATTGCCTGTAAACTAATCCCTGCTTCATTAGGTGTGCAGGGGCCTGGTGATATAACGAGCTGGGAGGGCGCTAGATGAGCAATCTCATCCAGCGTGATGGCATTATTTCGCACTACTTTTACGTTTACGCCTAACTCTAAAAAATAGCGAGCTAAGTTGTGCGTAAACGAATCAAAGTTATCAATCAACAATAACACGGTAGTGCTATACCTCTGTGTGATATTAAAGCTATGTATTTTATAAAAACGAGCATGAAACACGAAGTATGAACAGTAGCTACCATAAACAGTAAGTACCATGTTCAACACGTGAGTGGGTTACTTTACGGTAAAAGCGACCCTATGGTTTAGGAATGAAACCCACCGCATCATACACTTTCTTCAATGTCACACTTGCTCGTTCTGAGGCCTTATTGGCACCACTTTGCATTACCTCGTTAAGGAAAGCTCTGTCGGCACGAATTTTTGCGTATTCTTCTTGAATCGGTGTAATCAGTGACACAACTGCCTCAGCAACATCACCTTTGAGGTGTCCATACATTTTGTCAGTGTACTCAGGCTCAAGCTCTTTTATCGACTTTCCTGTAGATAAAGAGAGCAAGGTAAGTAGGTTAGATACGCCCGGCTTCTCCTTAGGGTCAAAATAGATATTAGCCTGCTCGTCTGAGTCGGTAACCGCGCGCTTTATTTTCTTCGTCAGCTTTTTAGGTTCTTCAAGCAAACCAAGAAAGTTATTCGGGTTTGTATCCGACTTAGACATTTTCTTTTCAGGCTCTTGTAAGCTCATGATTCGAGCACCAAAATCTGGAATATACGGGTCAGGTAGTTTAAAAACATCGCCGTAAAGATTATTCACCCGAGTAGCGATATCGCGAGTTAGCTCTAAGTGCTGTTTCTGATCTTCACCAACGGGCACTTTGTCTGCTTGATAGGCCAATATATCTGCGGCCTGCAATACCGGATAGCTATATAAGCCCACGTTGATATTGTTTTCGTTTTTGGCAGACTTATCTTTAAACTGAGTCATTCGGTTGAGTTCGCCCATTTGAGCGTAACAGTTTAGCACCCAAGATAGCTGCGCATGCTCAGGCACGTGAGACTGCATAAAGATAGTGCTTTTTTGCGGGTCGATACCACAAGCAAGGTAGAGCGCTAGGCCATCTAAGCAGGCTTCAAATAACTGCTTGGGATCTTGGCGCACCGTAATCGCATGCAAATCGACAATCATATAAAGACAGTCGTAATCTGCTTGCATGGAAACCCATTGCTTAAGCGCACCCATATAGTTACCTAGGGTGAGTTGTCCAGAAGGCTGACAGCCACTTAATACAACGGGTTTATTACTCATTATTTTTACCTGTAATTGTGTTTAATAAATTATGCTTTAGACAGCGATGCAAGCTCTTGTCGCATTTCGCTGATGACTTTTGTGTAATCGTCTTGAGAGAAAATGGCGGAGCCAGCTACGAACATGTCTGCGCCCGCTTCTGCGATGTCGCGAATGTTATCTACTTTTACGCCACCGTCAATTTCTATTCTTATATCGTAACCACTTTCTGCAACGCGCTGCTTAACTGCACGTACTTTATCCAATGTCGACGGGATAAAGGCCTGTCCGCCAAAGCCTGGGTTCACCGACATTATAAGAATGTGGTGAAGTTTATCCATCACATGATCTAAGTAATGTAGCGGTGTCGCTGGATTAAAGACCAATCCTGGCTTACATCCCGAATCGATAATGAGCTGCAAAGACCTATCGATATGCTCAGAAGCCTCAGGGTGAAAGCTGATATATGATGCACCCGCATTGGCAAACTTTTCTATTAGATCGTCTACAGGCTTCACCATTAAATGCACATCAATGGGTGCGGTAATGCCGTAGTTTCTCAATGCATCGCAAATCATAGGCCCAAAAGTAAGGTTTGGGACATAGTGGTTGTCCATCACATCAAAATGAACGATATCCGCGCCCGCGCTGATCACTTTCTCGACGTCCGCACCAAGTCGAGCAAAATCTGCGGAAAGAATAGAGGGCGCAATTAAAAATGGTTTCATTTTTCATCCTTAGTCATTAATGCATACACAGCGATTGATGCTGCAGTGAACATATACGCAATGTACATATATGCAATGTGCATAGATGCATACTTGATGAAAGTTTAACGAAATCCGTCGTGCTTTACTACGAACTCTGTATTTCCTCCAGACAAATTAAAATACCCCCCTTTTTCGAAGAGTGAGAAATGCAACAAAGCCTGCCCAGTTTTGGGGAGTGCGCGTTAATCTGGTGCATTTTTATTCATTTAAGCTGCATGGTTATTTTCATTCAATTCTTTTGGGTTGAGAATAAAATGATTAAAATCAATGTATTGGAATTAATTTTAACTCTTTTTTACTCGTGCCATAAACGGGCATCAGTTTTGCGTTAGCTAGTGCAAATATAAAAATACAGACAGAAAAACTAATTAAAACAAATTGGAATTTGACTGGAGAACACACATGAAAACGTCTACAAAAAGAACTCTACTTGCCGCTGCTATATCAACAGCGTGCCTTTTCACTGCAATGCCTACTTATGCAGAAGTTACTGCAAACGCAAGTTTCACAAGTAACTACATCTGGCGTGGTCTTACTCAAACAACGAATGATGCAGCTGTTCAAGGCGGTATTGACTATGCACACGAAAGCGGTTTTTACGCAGGTACATGGGCGTCAAATGTAAACTACGGTGCAGACGATATTTATTCGTATGAGCACGACCTCTATTTCGGTTTCTCTGGTGAGTCTGACCAAGGTATCGCTTATGATGTGGGTTACTTGTACTACAACTATGATTCAGAAGCTGAATTTGATTTCGCAGAGGTTTACGGCTCAGTAGGCATGGGTGGTGTTAGCCTTACGGTTTCATTGCTTGCGCACACAGAAGCAGATGAAGGCGAAGGACAGGATTTTGGTTTTGGTAAAGCAACCTATGTTTCATTAGATTACGGCATGCCAGTACTAGACGGTGCTGAACTTGGTTTCCACGTTGGTTATCATCAAGGCGACTTCGCTGAAGCGTTCAACGGTGTACCAGATGGTTACGCAGATTACGGTATTTCATTATCTAAAGACGGTTTTAGCTTTGCGGTTACGGGCACCGATTTAGACGATACTGGCGCAGATGCATACGATAACGATGCAGTAAAATTCACTGTTAGCTACGGTATGGACTTCGAGCTATAAGTGTTTTGAAAAGTCTGTTTAGTAAAGACTTTTCTGTTAATTGATAAAAAGCCCAGCATCATTACGCTGGGCTTTCTCAATGAATACGTGGGTTAACAGCAGGTTAAAATAATTAGCTTGTCCATTAACCTATTTAGATTATACTAAGATGGAATTTCAACCGAGTGATAGGAGTGTTCAGGATGAAGGTTCTCCCATTTTTTGCCTTGTGTGGTGTCGTTGCGCTTGCTAGTGCGACAATGGTGTCAGCACCCAACGCTCGCTCGTCTGTCTGTGACTTTCAGCCTGTGACAGAGTTCAATCCCAAGCTACCCGCTAGTCATGTCATGAATCAATGTGCTCGTTATCAAGAAGGCGTTGAGGAAGTCAGCTGGCTCTCGTGGGTTGCAGGTAAATCATCGTCATTCCAGTTTCACTTCCTCGATTTATTGGAGCTGTTACACAGCGACAATTCTCACCAAGACTTTTCTTCGTCTCCTAAAGACGCTCAGTAATGAGTCACAAGTCCGACTCTGGCTTATGGGCGATAGTTGGCAGCGTTTTAGCTAGCTTATTTGGCGTACAAAGTCACAAAAATTACGAACGGGATTTTACGCAGGGTACCTTTATTACCTATGCGGTAATTGGCGTGGTCATGGTGGTATTGTTTGTGGTGAGCTTGTTTACTTTTGTGAAATGGTACGTAGGCTAGCAAAGTGTACCTAACGCTGTTGCAGGTAGATTAGCCTAAATAACGCCTGTCTAATCTCTTCATAACGTCGAACTCTCCTGCCCAATCTCTTCATTACGTCAAGCCTATGATGTCTTGCTTTTACTTGTCTGCACTGCTGATAAATTTAACGCAGGCTTCTTTGCTTTTCTCACTCCCTTCGCCTTTTTCGCTGACGGCATCACCGGGGGGAAAAACGCGAGTATTTCATCGACAGGATTGCGCTTTGCGCCATTTTGACTGATGGAGCGTTTTACAGACAACATGCTGAAATCTGCCCCTTGATACAAGTCTCTGGTTAGTGGCAGGTCGTGATTTGAGACAAGCACTGGGATCCCTCTTTTTTGCGAGGTTTTAGCTGCAAGCTTCGCCAATTTTTCCTGCGCTTCTTGCCCAAAACTATGACTGGCGTAACTGGTAAACGCGGCGGTTTTACTTATTGGTGCGTAGGGCGGGTCGCAATAAATGACATTACCCTGTCTCGCCCTAGTAAATACTTTTTCAAAGGGTAAGCAGGTAAAGGTCGCTTTTTGTGACTTTTCCGAAAAAACAAACATTTCATGTTCTGGAAAATAGGGTTTTTTATAGCGCCCGAATGGCACATTAAACCGGCCTTGAAGGCTGTAACGACACAATCCATTGTAGCCATGTCTGTTCAAGTAAAGAAATAAAATGGCGCGGTAATACTCGTCTTCAGTTTTATTAAACTCTTCTCGTAACGCGTAGTACATGGGCTCATTGTTACGAGCAGTACTAAAAAAATCACGGGCATCATTGATAAGTGCGTCAGGCTGCGCTTTGAGAAAGTTATAAAGATTAATTAAATCTGGATTGATGTCGTTTAAGAGATAACGTTTGTATTGCGTATTCAAAAACACAGATCCGGCGCCGACAAAAGGCTCAATAAGCTTATTTGCTTGCGGTAATCTGGCTTGAATATGCTCAACCAAGCTGTATTTGCCACCGGCCCACTTCAAAAAAGCACGGTTCTTTTTTTGCATCATGCGTAAACGTTACTACCTACACGGAATGAAGACGGTGGTTGTTCCTAACGTCGCCGTTCTAGGCGTATTGCTGGGGAAGGGAGCCTCTCGGCGTCACCACACTAATCGGTAATTGTATCTTTCATCGTTTAAACGGACAACCGGCAAGTGCCGGCCATTTGATATCTTTTTCAAATCGACTAAAAAGCCTGCAGCTAACGCCCATTTACTGACTTTCAGATAGTGCTATTTCCTGCAATATTTGTTGTCCATTTTTTACAAACGCTGACCCATTGCCTGGGTAATCAGGCAGCGCTTGTTTAGCTTGCTGAGCCTGCGTAGCAGATGAAAACGTTTGGGCATATAGCACGACATACCAATCGCCGCCATAGCGCCGTGTTTTATAAACTCGGGTTTGCTGTGCCAAGTTATTTTCTTCGATAAAGTCGTTGAGCACTTGTTCGTTTTTCATTGCTAGCATTTGTAACGCGTACTCATTAGGAGCAATGAACGGAGTTTCTGTACTGCGAGTGACATCTAACTCAGCCCCGGAGGCAGATGATTCAGTATTTAGACTAGGTGTAGATTTAGGTTCAGCTAAATTCGTTGTGTTAGCCGCAATGGCGTTTTCGCTTGTACCGCTGTCATCCCCTTTATCCTGAGGTAAGGCACTGCCTTTTTTCGATAAATCACCAGTATCTTTTGATATAGCATTTTGCCAACTGGTAATTAACGCCTCCGGTTGATTTTGTGCGGCCTCATTGCTTTGCGTGTTCCCGCTCGCGTTTACTGTGTCATCAGAGGGGGCGCGATTATTATTGATATCATCAGCGCCTTTTATTGTGGCAGCCCCACCGATTAGGGTAGAGCCTTCAGCGTATAAAAGAGAGCCTTCAGCGTATAAAAGAGAGCCTTCAGCATTCACTCCCGCTTCATTACCGTTAGTTTCTGCTGCAATCTGATCATAGGCAGAACCAGGCGCGACAAGGTTACCGTTAGCCCCATCTGCGTTGTCTATTGGCGCGAACAAAGAAGCGATGTCGTCGCCGTATTGCCAATAAACTAAACCTGAAAATGTGCTAACGAAAACGCAAAGCAACAATACATAGAGCCATCTCGACTTTAACGGGTTGGAAAAGGTCAGTGCGCTTTGCTGCTGTCGGTTTTCAAGATGCGCTTGAAAGGCCTCTCGACGTGTTGCAATCATTTTATCTAAATCAGATGCAAAGTTAGGTTGCTCGTCGATGACAGATTGACTGCTAATAATTAAGGGTGTTTCCGTGTTTTTTGCGGGTAGCCACTGCTTTGCTCGTTCTGCCCACTGGCTATCGGCAAACAGTAATACGTTTAAATGCTGCTTATTACCGGCAAATCGACTTTGAAGAACAAGGTCCCACAGCTCTTGTAAAAAGCTATCCGGTAGATGATGAGATTGAGTAATGGCAACGAGTATAGGCCCTTCGTGATTATTCAAATCAACAAGTAGCTCGTTTAACGGTCTGACAAAACTGCCTATCACTTGCCCTAACAGCTGGCGACAGAGTTGGCGACGGTAGTCAGACACATCCATCGTTTCTTGTGCAGTCAAATAGGCTATTTCAGTATCATCATGCTGCTGAAAGACAAAGGCTTCTAGGGTTTTTTGTTGCTGAGCAATAGAGTCTCCACTGACAAAAATCAGTTGCGACGAGTAGTTGACTAAATACTCCAAACGTTCATGCAGTTCATTTTGCATGTGTTTGCCCCTATAAAAACCTTGCGGTGAGTAGAAAATAGTAACACCGCAAACAAATGTGTTTATTTGCAGTGTCGAATCTTAAAGGCTAGGGAAGTACGTTAGAAAGTATGTCGTCGGTCACTGCTTTTGTAACCACCGCGTTGCCAATGCCTTTAGGAAGCACAAATCGTATGCTACCGGCTTCTACTTTCTTGTCTCGCTTCATATGCTTGACGTAGTCAGCTTTGATCATACTCTTAGGGCCTTCAACGGGAAGGTCGAAGGCTTTAAACAGCGCGATAACACGACGAGTTTCTGACGTTTCAAACCAATCTAGCTCTTGTGCAGCTAAACAAGCAATTATAGTACCAGCTGCCACGGCTTCACCATGCAACCAGTTGCCATAGCCTTGCTCTGCTTCAATAGCGTGACCAAACGTATGGCCCAAATTTAGAATGGCGCGAAGTCCGCCTTCTCGTTCGTCTTTTGCTACCACATCGGCTTTTATTTCACAGCAGCGGTGAATAGTTTGGCTTAACACGTCATTGTCGAGTGCTTTCAGCGATTCCACTGCAGACTCAAGCCAAGTGAAGAAAGGTGCGTCGTAAATAATGCCATACTTCACGACTTCAGCCATCCCAGCCGCGAATTCTCGCTTTGGAAGGGTGGATAATGAAAGTGTGTCTATTGCTACAAAAACAGGTTGGTAAAAAGCACCAATCATGTTTTTCCCAAGAGGATGATTGACTGCAGTCTTTCCACCCACTGATGAATCAACTTGGGAAAGTAATGTAGTAGGAACCTGAATAAAAGGGATGCCGCGCTGATAGGTTGCTGCTACAAAGCCAGTCAGATCACCAATTACCCCACCGCCCAATGCGATTAATGTGGTATCGCGAGCGGCATTTAGCTCTAACAAACGAGTCATAACGACTTCGAATTGTTCGAGGTTTTTATACTGTTCGCCGTCGGGCAGGATAATGGTTTCTACGTTAACGTCACCACAGGCAGCTTTTGCTGTCTCTAGGTACAAGGGCGCAACGGTTTCGTTGGTAACGATAACAGCGAGAGGCCCTTTTATGTAAGGGCTAAATAGAGCAGGCTGCGAGAGCAAACCTGCTTCTATCTGTATTGGATAGCTACGGTCTCCAAGTTCCACAGTTAAGGTTGACATGGGCGCAGCACCTCCTAATACATTATGCTATTTAAAGACCGATTTTACTGATGATTTGGTTTGCTACTGCACGTGCAGACTGGTCGTCGGTATCAACTACGTAGTCGGCTACCTCTTCGTACAAAGGGTTGCGTGAGTCAGCTAGGTCGCGAAGTACCTTCTCAGGATCTTCGTTTTGAAGAAGAGGACGACGCTTGTCACGTTGTGTACGAGCTACTTGCTTATCGATAGTGGTTTGCAAGTAAACAACGATACCGCGGGCAGATAAACGGTTACGTACTGCTTTAGTCACGATAGAGCCACCGCCAGTAGCAAGCACAATGCCTTGCTTGTCGGTTAAATCGTTGATGACGTTTTCTTCGCGTGCTCTAAAACCATCTTCACCTTCTAAGTCAAAGATCCAGGCGATATCAGCCCCAGTGCGGCGCTCAATTTCCTGATCCGAATCAAAAAAATCCAAGTGAAGTTCGTCTGCTAGATGTCTACCGATAGTGCTCTTGCCAGCACCCATCGGGCCAACTAAAAAGATATTACGTTTTTCAGCCATATTTGCTTATATCACAACTTAATCATGTTAGGGGCAGTGCACTGTTGCCTTACCAGCCTACCCATTGACTCGTGCCTATTTAATGTCCAATAAGCACCACTCCTTAAACCTCGTTAATATTTCGAGGCGGCGATTATCTCAGTTTCCTACAAGGCGTTGCAAGTTTTGTTACCAACAATATGCATATACCTGTAATTTCACTTAAAAAAACAGGGTTAAAACAAAAAACGTGCAAGGTTATGCACGTTTTCTTGGTAACTCAGGGAGGGTGTTACGGTTTTTCAGTAATTATTTTCGGCGTTACAAAAATTAATAACTCGCGCTTTTGCTGTAGCTCAGTAGTATTTCTGAACAATGCACCTAGCACGGGTAGGTCGCCAAAAAGTGGTACTTTATTTACACCGTCACTACTTGTTTGCTGGAAGATGCCGCCTAGAACAATTGTTTCACCATTCTCAACCAGCACCTGCGTCTGTATTTCTTGTGTATCGATTGCTACTGCATCCCCAGTTGATGTGGATACTGTTTCACCTCGGGTATCTTGTGTTACCACTAAATCTAAAATAATTCGGTTGTCCGGTGTGATATGCGGCGTTACTTTGAGTGATAATACCGCCTTCTTAAATTCAACCGCTGTGGCGCCGCTTGAGGTGGCTTGCACAAACGGGATCTCAGTACCTTGCTCAATATACGCTTCGTGTTGATTGGCCACCGTGATGCGCGGGCTGGCAATGATTTCCCCCTTGCTTTCAGACTCCAGTGCCGACAGCTCTAAATCTAATATGGTGCCATCAATTAAGCTTGCCACTTGAAAGCCTATGGTGCCCGCAGCACTGCTCACCGGTAAGTTAACGTTTAATCGGTTGTTGATTGAGGGAACAATGCCACCTGCAATGGTATCTGCACCTTCAAGAGAGCCAGATACACCGTTGTCATCTTGTCTGTCACTGAAGCCCCAACGAACGCCAAGTTGTTCATCTACGTTATCCAGTACGGTTACCATACGGCTTTCAATAAGCACCTGCTTAACGGGAATATCAAGTACTTCAATGGTCTTTCTCGCTTCATCGATAGACTCCAAGGTGTCTCTTATCAATAGCGTATTGGTGCGCTCATCAACGGTCACTCCGCCTCTATCTGAAAGAATACCGCCTTCCGATGATTTTAAAATTGCGGCCAGTTCTGTTGCTTTTGCGTAGTTAATCGCAATATCCACTGTTTGCAATGGGGCTAAATCGGCCACCTGCTGACGAGACTGGAGCGCTTGGGTTTCTCTTGCGGATAATTCTTCTGCCGGTGCAATAAGTAAAATATTACCTTCTAAACGCTTGTCTAAGCCTTTTACTCGCATGATCATATCGAGGGCTTGATCCCACGGAACCCCAGAAAGGCTAATGGTGACATTGCCTGTCACCGAATCGGTTGTAACGAGGTTGAATCCATTAACTTGAGCAATAATCTGCAGAACCTGACGTACCGGAACGTCCTGGAAGTCGAGAGATATGGGTTCGCCAGTATACTTTTTCTCGCTGCTAAGGGCTTCTTGCTGTTCTTTACCCATAGGTACTATTTCAATGTGAAGCTGCTTCCCTTTTACCGTGTTTCTAACGGTAACCGCGCCTTCATAATTGACTTCAATACGAGCAGATATGTCGTCTTCAAAAGTTTCGATTGTAGAAACCACGGTGCCGAAATCAGCCACATCCAGCTCTACAAACTGATTTTCACCCAGTTTAGTGGCCATTAAAGTTACTGATACTTTGCCCTGAGATTCAATAAGCTGGGTCTTAGGTACTTGGCCTTCAAACGTCACCACAGTAATCGCGGTGTTGTTGGCGTTTTGCGTAAAGTCCACATCAGTGATGGTAGTGGTCACGCGCTGAGCATCGCCCATAGACTGCGGGTCGACTAAAACTGGCTCTTGTGCTTTTGAGGGAGCAACAAACAAAGTAAAAGAGAGAAACGCGGCAATAGTACCCGCTAACCAATACCATCTAGGCCCGCTACGATTTAGAGACTTATTAAATATGTATCGCTCGGCCATGTTTACTCTCCCGCCTGTGATGCTGTTGTCATTGTTGTTGTTTTCCTTTGCCAGCAGCCAGCACCATCTGGTAATAACTGTTCTATAATAATTGATTCTGTGCCAATTTGCGTAATGCTACCGTAAAATAGCCCAATTCGGCTTTTGGCTTTTGCTTTGTGCAGCACGCCGTCGTTACTTTTTATGAGCGCCCATTTTTCGCCCTGAACGGTAAAACTTCCAGTGAGTGCGAGAGCGTCTAAGCCATAACTTTCTAACGCCTGTTTGGGGCGTTGAAAATCAGGTTGTAAGCAATTTTCAACCCGAGTTTGGCTCACTACCGCAGGTATCCCTCTTGGCTGTTCAAAAGGGCTTCGTAACGAACTTGCGCTGTATGCAAAAGGCGGTTGAGTTTCAAATTTAGTGTATGGCTCTACGCTCGGCTGAGCTCGGCTTTTAACGCTTTCTGTGTAAGCCTGTAAATCGTTGATTTCAGGGGTGCATCCAGAAATCATAACAAAAATACACAAAGATAAAAGATATCGCATTAGTCTTCTTCTCCCTCTAAGAGTGAGGGATTGTCAGAACGGTAGGTTCTTGCCTGTAATCTAAGGGTTAAGCCACCTTCATCGCGGGCAATATCAAAGTCGTGCAAAGTGACAATACGAGGTAGATCTGCCACGTTAGAGACAAATTCGCCAAAGTTGTGATAACCGCCGCTTACTTCCATCTCTATTGGCAGTTCTGTGTAGAATTCTTTTGGCACTTCTTGCTGCCAGTTGAGCAGTTTAAAGGTTAATCCTGCCGAGGTGCCCACGTAGGTAATATCGTCAAGTAGTCCCGGTGTCTCATTACTGGTAGGTAAACTTTTCAGCATAGAAGAGAAGTCTTTTTTGATTTGCTCTAACTGGGCTTGGTAAGCATCGAGGTTTGCAGCAATTCTATATTTAGCTTCAAATTGAAGCTTTAATTCGTCTTCTTTTAGTTTCGCTGTATCTAATATAGGAAGCTTTGGACTTATCAGCAGGTAGTAACTTAATGCGCCGATGGCAATAGCCACAAAGGCAGCAACAACAATGCGTACTTCATTGGGCCAAATGGCAATTTGTTCGAAATCGAGTTCGTTGAGTTCTTTTAGTTTTGAGACATCAAATTTCATCTACTGAACCTCACTTTCTGCATCTGTCACTGGCGCTAGATTGGGTGCGATAGAGAATGTAAGAGTAAAGTCACTCACTGCACGCGCGGCGCTGCTATCCGATTTAATGGTAGATAGCTCAGCAGACACAAAGGTGTCAGAGCTGTCTAATGCGCGCATGAAATCCGATAGTCTGTTGTTTGAATCACTCGTACCCTCAATTTTTATGCTGTTTCCAGTGCGAGCCATAGTGTTAAACGCTACGCCTGAGGGTACAAGCTTGGCTAGCTCATCAAACACAATAGGCGAGATATTGCGACTTGCCTGAAGTTGTTCAATCAGGGTCATCCGTTGTTCAATGGCGCTTTTATTTTCTTTTACTTTCTTTATATCGCCAATTTGATTGTCTAAGGCGGCAATTTCACGTTCTAGAAATTGGTTTCGCGAGTTTTGATGGCTAATTTGCTGATCAATTGCTTGTCCAACAAACCAAAATATTAGCCCAACAATCGCCGCTACGGCCACGAGTGCTGCGAGATACTGTTGCTTTTGATGCTGGCGCTGTTTTTCGCGCCAGGGGAGCAGGTTTACATGTGCCACGGGGTAAAACTCCTACTCGCTAGGCCTGCTGCTATGACAAGTTGAGGCGCTAATTTTTGTAGTTTTGCCGCATCCAATTTTGGATTTATTGTCATGCCAGCAAAAGGGTTAAAGCGAGCGACATCAAGACCTAAGTCTTGGTTTAAAATATCAACCAAAGGCTCAATGGTTGCTGCGCCTCCGGTAAGTAAAATTTTCTGAGGACGTTCGGCGTGGGTGGTACTCATGTACATTTGCAATGCGCGATTGATGCTTTGTTGAAGGTTAGCGGCAAAAATGGGTAGGGTGTCTTCAACCCAATTTCCCGATAACGTGCCGTCTAGCAACTGGCGTTCTGCGGTTTCTCGCTCAATCATATGAATGGCGCTAATATCGCTAATGAGGTTATTCAGTCCAAAGGCGTGCTCTTTGGTATAGACAACGTTACCGTTTTTTACCACACAGACCTGGAGCAGTGAGGCACCCACATTCACACAACACAAGGACTCGTCGGTTACCGGATTGGCGTGAAAAAAGTCGATGGCATTGCCAATAGCATAGCTTTCCATATCGACAATTTTAGGCTCGAAATTGGCTTCTCTTGCTAGCAGCAGTCTGCTATCTACCAAATCTTTATGTGCAGCCGTTAGCAGAACATTTACTTTGCCTGTATGCGTAGTGCTTGGGCCGATTTCTTCAAAGTCTAAGTAGACTTCTTCTAACGGGTAAGGAATGAGACTGTCAGCTTCTATTTCAATTTGGTTTTCTAAATCGAAATCGCTTTGCTCTGGGTCCATATAAACGACTTTACTGATAACAGACGTGCCCGCAACAGCCACGTTGGCTAACTTAATTTTGGTCTTAAGCGCTTTTCTGATTTTTTTTAGTGCAATACTGACCGATTCATAGTCTTTTATGTCGCGCTCTGAAAAAGCAATTTTACTGATGGGTTCGCAGGCATACCCTTGAAGTACAAACCCGTCTTTTGTCTGCTCTATCCATACCGCTTTTATTTGACGCGTACCTATGTCTAAGCCCACAATGGGCGGCAGCTTTTTTTTCAGTAGCGATTTCATTTATTCGTGCCTAGTTCCAAAGGTAGTTGCTCTAAAGTACAATATTACTCTAAATAATTCATATGTATGGTTCTATTGATAACACATACGTATAGAATATACGTCATTTCATCATAAATTTCCTTGGTACCCGTTACAGTGAAGTACATTAAACCGCTAATCCTTTTCAGTTTCTTATCCGGTCTTCTTGGCTTTGCTGCGCTGGTTGGTATTTACTTTTATATCAAACCTGACCTGCCTAGTGTCACTGTCCTTAAGGATGTTCGCCTGCAAACCCCAATGCAGATATATACCAAAGATGGAAAACTTATTTCCCAGTATGGAGTTAAACGGCGGATACCGGTAAAACTTGAGGAAGTTCCTAAGCAATTAGTCGATGCGATAATTGCCACTGAGGATAGCCGCTTCTACGAGCATCACGGTATAGATCCCATTGGTATAGTTCGCGCAGCAGTAAGCTTAGTACTGACGGGTGAAAAGCGACAGGGGGCCAGTACACTTACCATGCAGTTGGCAAGAGGTTTCTTTCTATCTCGGGAGAAGACGTACATACGTAAGGTGAAGGAAATATTTATTGCCCTTCATATGGAGCAAGAGCTCTCGAAGCAGGAAATTTTGGAATTGTATTTAAACAAAATCGAATTGGGACACCGTTCTTTTGGTTTTGGCGCTGCTTCACAGGTGTACTACGGAAAGCCACTTACCGAGCTGTCTTTAGCACAAATTGCCACTATTGCGGGTCTTCCCAAAGCGCCCTCAGTGCTTAACCCCATTAGCGGGCCAGAGCGCTCTGTTGAAAGGCGACGAGTGGTTCTTCTAAGAATGCTCGATGAAAACTACATTACCAGAGCGCAGTTTGATGAAGCCGCTAGCGCTCCTGTTACTGCACGTAAACACGGCGCTGAAATTGAAGTTGATGCGCCATACCTAGCAGACGTTATTTATTCCGAAATGGTAGAAACCTACGGGAAAGAAGAAGCAGAAACTGGTGGGTATCAAGTGTATGCAACGGCCACATCTGAGCTACAGCTTGCGGCCCAAAGGGCAGTGGTAAGAAATCTACATGATTATGACGAGCGCCATGGCTATAAAGGGGCATTAGGCTATCTGTGGGACATTCCAAAGGCAGAGTCAAAGGATGAGAAAATCCCGCTTCTGTCATTGAGTTTCGACGTGAGCAATCGCACAGAGCGAGCGATGTGGGATGACCCGTCGTTAATAACTGTATTAGAAGAAGTTCCCTATATTAAACCGCTAGTGCCATCAGTGGTGAAAGTGGTAAACGAAAAGTCCATAGAGGTACTTACTGTCAATGGCGAAACTCGCACCATAGAGTGGGACGGCCTAGATTGGGCTCGTCAATACATTACTGACTTCAGGCAAGGAAACGACCCTGACACAGCTGCCGATGTGACGCGCGAGGGTGCGGTAATTTATATCCGTGAGCAAGACAGTGAGTGGCGAATTGCGCAGATTCCTGAGGTAAGCGGTGCGTTTATCGCACTTAACCCTAAAAACGGTGCCGTGGAAGCGGTCGTGGGCGGCTACAGCTTCTACCAAAGTCAGTTTAATCGCGCCACGCAAGCTAAGCGTCAAGTTGGCTCTAACATAAAGCCATTTGTCTATTCAGCCGCAATCAACAGCGGTTACACATTAGCGTCTATTATCAACGATGCCCCGATAAACCAGTGGAACGCTGCAACGGGTGTGGCATGGCGGCCGCAAAATTCACCTGCTGAATACGATGGTCCTATCCGCATGCGAAAAGCATTGGGTAAATCGAAAAACGTGGTGTCAGTTCGACTGCTTCGCGGCGTAGGTTTGCGCGAAACAGCGAATTACCTTACTCGTTTTGGTTTTAACAAGGAGGATATTCCTCTCGATGAAACCGTATCGTTAGGTTCAAGCTCTCATACTCCTCTTGAAGTGGTACGGGGCATGTCGGTCATTGCCAATGGCGGTTATTTGGTTAACCCTCACTTTATTAGTGAAGTGCTCGATGAGAATGGTGAACAGCTATGGCAGGCAAACCCGGTATGGGCATGCCATCGCTGTGAAGAGGAAGACCAGTCTTCAACGTCACAGCCCTTAGATGAAGATGATATTGAGGCATTGCTTGCTGCTCAGCTTAATGAAGATGCCGGTACAGTAGATTTGACTAATGACGTTGAAGAAAAGACCATAGCGCCTCAGGTTATCAGTGCACAAAATGCATTCCTCGTCGCTGAAATGATGCGAACGGGCGTAAGGGCCAACGGTGATTGGAACAAGAAAACCTACTGGCTAGGAACCGGCTGGCGAGCTAGAAATATATTGCAGCGCACGGATATTGCCGGTAAAACCGGTACAACTAACGACTCGAGAGATACTTGGTTCAGCGGGTTCCACAAAGACATCGTGGCCACTGCTTGGGTAGGGTTTGACAATATGAGCCGCCAGCTTGGACGCGCCACACGCAATCAAAACTTAATTAATAAAAAACCTGAGAAGTTTAATTGGATTGGTAATGCGCTTATCGGAACAGAAGATGGAGCTAAAGCCGCAGGCCCTGCCTGGATCCGCTTTATGGAATATGCACTGGCCGACAAACCTTATTCTCCGTTACCTGTGCCTGAAGATATCGTTCGCGTGCGCATTGATCGTACCAGTGGAAAGTTGACCAATCGCACAGACCATACGACACTATTCGAATACTTCCTTCAAGGTACAGAGCCTACCGTATACGTTCGTGACAACGATGTGGTAGACCCAGCCGAGCAGGATGAAACAACAACGCCAGAGTCAGAAGAAATATTTTAAAAAAGGGAAGGGCGTGCAAAACCACGTCCTTTCAGGCTTTGGCGCTCCATTTGCCTGAACCCATAACCGGAAAAAACATGTCAGAAGATTCACAGCGCTATCTCTATATCCCACATTCCGGCCCTTCATTGCTGGAAACTCCGCTACTTAACAAGGGCAGTGCCTTTACTGCCCGAGAAAGAGCTGCATTCAATCTAACGGGATTAGTGCCTCCGCGGTATGAAAGCATAGAAGAGCAGGTTGAACGCGCTTACATGCAGTACAGCAGCTTTGACGAAGCATTGAACAAGCACATTTACTTGCGTGCAATTCAAGATAATAACGAAACTTTATTCTATCGTCTCATTCAGAAATACATTGATGAAATGATGCCGCTCATCTACACCCCTACTGTTGGGGATGCCTGTGAGCAGTTTTCTGATATTTACCGCAGTTCTCGTGGTTTATTTGTGTCTTATGAAGAGCGTCACCAGATAGATGACATTGTTCGCAACGCCACAAAACGCAAAGTAAAGGTCATCGTTGTAACAGACGGCGAGCGTATCTTAGGTTTAGGTGACCAAGGTATTGGTGGCATGGGTATCCCTATTGGGAAACTGTCGCTGTATACCGCCTGTGGCGGTATTAGCCCAGCCTATACATTGCCGGTGATGCTCGATGTGGGCACCAATAATGAAAAGCTGCTTAACGACCCTATGTACATGGGAGCTCGACACCCTCGTATTGAGCAAAAAGAGTATGACGAGTTTGTCGACTTGTTTGTACAAGCAGTTAAACGACGCTGGCCTGACGTACTTATTCAATTTGAAGACTTTGCTCAGCCAAACGCCATGCCGTTACTTAATCGCTATCGCAATGAGATCTGTTGTTTCAATGATGATATTCAGGGCACCGCGGCAGTTACTCTAGGCACAATATTAGCCGCCTGCAGAACAAAGCAACAAAAGCTCAGTGAGATGAAGGTTGTTTTTGTGGGCTCTGGCTCGGCCGGTTGCGGTATTGCTGAAATGCTAATTCAGCAAATGGTATTTGAAGGGTTAAGTGACGAGGAAGCGCGAAAGCAAGTATTCATGATCGATCGCTTTGGCCTCTTAACCGAAGGTATGGAAGGGCTACGTGACTTCCAAGAAAAGCTTCAGCAAAAACAAGAAGACCTTGCCGACTGGACCTTCAGTGGTGACTATGCGTCGCTTCTTGATGTTATGCATTGTGCACAGCCCGATGTACTCATTGGGGTGTCTGGCCAGCCAGGTTTATTCACTGAACAAGTCATTCGCGCCATGAAGCAAAACTGCGAATTGCCTATTATCTTTCCGCTGAGTAACCCTTCACGCCAAGTAGAAGCGCGGCCGGAGCAGGTGATTGAATGGACGGATGGAGAGGTGATCATTGCCACCGGAAGCCCATTTAAGCCGGTTGAGTACAATGGCAAGGTGTTCCCTATCGCCCAGTGCAATAACTCTTATATCTTTCCCGGTATCGGTTTAGGTGTTGTTGCTGCAAAAGCGAAACTAATCAGCGATGAAATGTTAATGGCTGCCAGCAACGCTCTCGCTAAAGCGTCGCCATTAGTCAACACTGGTGAAGGCTCGCTGTTGCCATCCTTGGTACAAATTGCAGAGCTTAGTCGAGATATTGCTTTTGAAGTTGGCAAAGTAGCGATGCAGCAAGGCTTGGCCTTAGAAATGTCTGAGGAAGCACTTCGTGCAAGCATTGAAAGGAATTTCTGGAAAGCCGAATATCGACCCTACAAACGAGTGAGTATTTAACTAACCTGAATCCTGTTTAAGAAACGGCGCTCAGCACCACTAGAAACGCGAATTACTGCGTTGCAAAAGTAAGTAATAGAACAACTATTACGTGACTTTTGCGCCTTGCACTTCGCATTTCTAGCAGTACTGAGTTTGAAATTTTAATTTATATCTTATAGAACAAATGCTTGCACCATTCTTTAAACAGGGTTCAGGTTAACTATTAAAAAAGCAGGCGCAACGCCTGCTTTTTTGTATGTACTTTAAGGTGAAACATATCCTAGCAATCGCCTTTCTACCTCCCTCGGTAAAACATTGTCACCAATGTGCAACATTTTCCTCTATTTCTTCTTGATTTTTTCGCTTTAAATTTTATAACACGATGAAAATAATAGTTTTTTTGAAGTTGGCTTAATTATTGATAACTAGATATTGATATGCACAGTTGTGCAAGCACGCGTGACGAATAAGCGCGGTGCTAATGCAGTTAATTGATATGTACGGGTAGATGAGCGCTAGTGTAATTCGCTAGCTCAACTCGCTAACGCTATCCGTACACTACCGCTTTGCGTGCAATGGAGTGTGCGCCTTTTATTGTAGGCCGAGCTGGTAAATTTCACCGCTCGGCTTTTTTTATGTTGGTGAGCCTATAACCTTGTTTATTGGTCGACACCGGTGAGCTCTATCTCTTTAAAAGTTGTTCTTAGTTAATAGATACATTTTACAAGCAGCGACAAAAAGGAAAAGCAATGTCAGTATCTGATAATTACACCCCTCCTAAAATATGGGCGCAGGACAAAGACGACGGTAATAAGTGGGCTAGCATTAATCGCCCTGTGTCTGGTGCGACCCATGAAAAGGCCCGTGAACAAGGTGAGCATGGATTTCAGCTTCATTCTTTAGCCACACCAAACGGGCAAAAAGTCACCATCATGCTAGAAGAGTTGTTGGCCGCAGGCGTGGATGAGGCTGAATATGACGCTTGGTTGGTGAATATCGGAGAGGGCGATCAATTTTCTTCAGGCTTTGTGGATGTAAACCCAAATAGTAAAATACCCGCGATGGTGGATACTACAACCACGCCGGAAACAAAGCTGTTTGAGTCGGGCTCCATCCTGATGTACTTAGCTGAAAAGTTCGATAAATTTATTCCCAAAGATGCTCATGCTAAAGCAGAATGCATGAACTGGTTATTCTGGCAGGTGGGCAGTGCGCCTTATCTCGGTGGTGGTTTTGGCCATTTTTACAGTTACGCGCCATACCCAATGGAGTACCCCATTAACCGCTTTACTATGGAAACGAAACGTCAATTAGATGTTTTAGATAAGCATTTGGCGAAGAATACATTCATGGCGGGCGATGAGTACAGCATAGCGGATATCGCCATATGGCCATGGTACGGCAACCTCGTGCTAGGTAATTTGTATGACGCCGCTACGTTTTTACAAGTAGAAGATTATACCCATCTGCTTGAATGGGCCCAGCGTGTTGAAAAGCGCAAAGGTGTGCAGCGCGGCCGTATCGTTAATAAAACGTGGGGCGAAGACGGACAGTTGGAGAACCGACACAGCGCTGCTGATATTGATAACGCCCTAGCGAATAGCTAAAGACGTTTGAAACAAGAGGAAGATGACTGTGTAAAGCGCCATCATTGACGTTGTCGGTGGTGGCGACACAGCTGTTTTTCGTGATGCTAGTGACATTAACTAATGCAGTTAATTATTGCAGTTAACCAACGCAGTTAACTAAGCACAGTTAACTAAGCGCAGTTAACTAGGCACAGTTAATTAAGCACAGTTAAACAAGCACAGCTAAATAAGCACGGCTCGGCTTTTATAGTAGGCTTTTTGCAACGGTTTCAGATCCCAATCTTCAAGTGATACTGAAAAACGAAAGTCGCCAACGTTTCCTTCCCACCGTGTTTCTGGAGGTGTTGCCCACGACTTCATAAACACCAATTTTCCTTGAATACAGTGCAGCACATCAATATTTTGCTCACCGTCGGCACCATAGTATTTAGTTTCTGTAATAGCGGAACCTTCTTCGCAGGGTTCGTCAAAGAATACAAAACCTCGATAACGGCCATTATCGCTAATGGTTAAAAGGGCTGCATAATTTTCATCTACGTATACCTTACGCAAAGCAGGTAAATCCCCTTCAACTCTCTTTATTTGAACACGCCGCTTTTCGTCAAACCATGACCAACCTTTGCTGCCCATAAAATTAAGTTCTTCTCGTTTCAAGGCGTGTTTACTCATACTTTTATATGAAAAAAGGGCGCCCGCGCCTATGGTGAGAAGCACAAAGACAATAGCAACAGTGAGTAGTCGTGATGTATGCAGCGCCATAACCATAAAGAAAAATGAGTGATAGTACGATTACATAAATATACGTAGATAAAGTGGTAAACGTTTGTTTATCTCATCCAATTAACCGGAATTTAATGTATCAGGGTTGGGTGTTTGCTCAGTATGACTTAGCCGACAAAAACTACGGCGCTCAAGTAAGAGAGATTGTGCTATCTCGCTCAGCTAGTTAAACCTTAGGGGAGAAAAACGATAAAAGCCGTGGCGAAAGTCACGGCTTTTTACTCTGCGCTAAGCAACACTATTAAAGTACTCAGTTACTTTAGGCCAAAGGTGTTGGCACTTGCGTGAGAAGAATTTCATGTGACCAATGTCTTTCACGTTGTACTCAGCAGGGTCAAGCTGCTCCACTTCAGCCTGCATATTGGGGAACACACTTATCATGTCATGCACATTTTTTATGTTAGCTATGTCATCATCAGTGGCAAGTAACCATTTTGAGGGAATACGGATATCGTCAAAATAATGGTTTTTTACTTCCTTCCCAAAAGCCGTTTTTATGTATCCACTGCCGTTACACCATTGTTGCCACTGGCGAGCAACCTTTTTTGGCAATGGCTCACCCATACCAACCCATTGTGAGTTCGTAAAGCCAAACAAAAAGTTACTTAAGGGAATAAAACCATTCATAAAAAAATGCGCTTTGATTAAATATCCCTTACGCATATTACGTAAGCTACCTGATGAGCTTCCAAAGTTACAAAACGCACTCAGGTCGTGAACATTGTGCATGAGACCTAGCAATTGCCCACCTGCGCTATGGCCCACTAAAAAATAGTGACAGTGTGAAAAGTGAGATTTGAGCGTTGATAATATGGCAGGCATGTCTTGCTCGCCCCAGCTTACCAGCGACGCATTACTGTGCTTTAACGGAACGTTAGACGATTCTCCAATACCACGATTATCGAATGTGATAACACCGTAGCCCTGTTCGCACAAATACGTTGCGAAGGCGCGATAAAATTGACGTTTTATGCCCGTAGCAGGGCCCACCATGATAGCTGCTTTCGCTGGGGGAATCGGTGTAAATAAAGTGGCTTTTAGCTGAGTTTTGTCTTCGCAGGTTACAAAGATATCGTCGGTTTTTATGTCTGTCACAAATAGGCCCGCTCGCAGTTTCTGGTCTAACCAGTAAAGCGAGTTTGCTGTTAATTTGCAACAAAGAGGGTATTTATTTTGATGATAAATGCCTATGCCAAAGCGGCCTTTAGAGCCGTTTGGCATAGGAGAAAAGGCTACTCTACGTTTAGTGTAAACACCTTCGAATTACGCTGGAAGTTGTAAAGCTCTTTTTTCACTTCTGGCAAAGCGCTGATATCTGCAGGCTGAAATCCCTGCTCTAAAAACCAGTGAGCCGTCACTGTGGTCAGTACAAATATACGATTGATACACGCTTCTTTAGCACGCCTGCATACTTCTTCTAGTATACGTTCCCCGCGGTTTTTGCCGCGGTAATCTTGATGTGTTGCCACACACGCAAGCTCGGCACAGTCATCCTCGGGATACAGATAAAGTGCTGCGCAAGCGATGATCATTCCATCACGTACAATAATAATAAATTGATTAATTTCACTCTCAAGGCGTTCGCGAGAGCGTTTGACCAATACGCCACTGTCCTCTAAAGGCTTAATAAGATTCAGTATGCCGCCCACATCGTCAATGGTAGCAGCTCGCAATTGCTCGTAATGATGTTCCATCACTAATGAGCCTGTGCCATCGCGAGTGAACAGCTCTTGAAGCAGTGCACCGTCGTTTTCATAACTAATGCAGTGTGCTCGCGGCACGCCAGCAGATACGCTGGTGGTGAGAGCACGCAGTACAGTGTGTTCCGTGGTAATGCTGCCGCCCATTATCATTTTCTCTAACTGAGGGCGCTCGATGGTGCGAAGCAGTTTTCCATCGCTGTTATACACGCCATCGTAATTTGAAAATACAATGAGCTTGTCGGCTTTAAGTGTAATTGCAGCTTGGGTGGCCACATCTTCATGAGACAGGTTGAACACCTCTCCTGTCGCTGAATACCCCATGGGCGAAAGCAAAACGATTGAACCGTCATTTAAATGATCGTTAATGCCCGTTATATCAATGCGTCTCACTAAACCGGTATTTTCAAAATCAATACCGTTGCGCACTCCCATGGGTTTTGCCACAACTAAATTTCCAGAACAAACGCGAATTTGTGCGCCGTGCATTGGAGAGTTTGGAAGGCCCATGGTTAACAAGGCTTCTACTTGAGAACGCACCGAGCCAGCGGCGTCTTTTACGCACTCAAGAGTTTGCTTGTCGGTAATTCTTACGCCGTCTTCAAAGCGTCCTTCAATATTGCGAAGGGCCACTCTTGAGTCTATTTGCGGCCTCGCACCGTGCACAATAACTACGCGCACGCCAAGCGTATTCAGCAATGCGATATCGTGAATAATATTAGGGAAATTGGGATGTTCAATGGCTTCGCCACCGAACATCAATACAAAGGTCTTTCCCTGGTGGGCATTAATATAAGGCAGCGAGCTGCGAAATAATTTGATGCCATCGTGATGCGCTAATACCATGCGAGTATGTCCCTACCGCTACCCTTGTTTATCTAAGCTTTCCAGCTCTTGATCCAAGCTTTCCAGTTCTTGATACAGCGCTTTAGTCACTGTTTCTTTACTGGTTCCGCCAAGTATATTTCGTTGATTAACGCCAAACTCAAGCTGCAGCACCGGATACACATCGTCTTCAATCTTGTCGCAAATAGACTGCAGCTGGCTAAGGGGCAAATCTTCAATGGCACAGCCACTATCAATAGCCTGCAGCACCACGCGACCTGCAATATCGTGACCGGTTCTAAACGGAATGCCTTTGCCCACCAAGTAGTCAGCAAGTTCAGTGGCATTGGAATACCCTTGCGCTGCAGCAACGCGGCAGCGCTCCTCGTTTAGTTGCAACGAGTCGAGCACTTCACTGGCGATGCACAAACAAATATGCCATTGATTGACAGCGTCAATAGCACCTTCTTTGTCTTCCTGCATATCTTTGTTGTACGCAAGAGGCAGCCCTTTCATGGTGACTAGCAGAGCTTGTAGTGAACCGAAGACTCGGCCGCATTTCCCGCGCATTAACTCTAGTGCATCCGGGTTTTTCTTCTGAGGCATAAGTGAAGAGCCCGATGTCACGCTATCACCTAGCTGAAGAAAGCCAGCTTCGCCAGAGTTGTAAAAAATCATATCTTCAGCCAGGCGAGATAAGTGCATCATGCTTGTGCTTGCGGTGAATAAAAGCTCAAGCACGAAGTCGCGATCTGAAACTGCATCTAAGCTGTTTAGGCAAGGAGAATCAAACCCTAACTCATCGGCAATGGCATGGCGGTCAACAGGGAATGTTGTACCAGCTAATGCACCAGAGCCCAGTGGACACTGGTTCATTCTTGCTTTTAGGTCATCAAGTCGACTCAGATCGCGCTTTAGCATTTCAACGTATGCCAAGCACCAATGTGCAAAGTGAATAGGTTGAGCGCGCTGTAAGTGGGTATAACCAGGAATGATAGCTTCCTGATGGCGACTTGCAGCGTTTAGCAGCGATTTAATGACGCCAAGAACGTCGCTGCGAAGTGAAGCAATATGTTCGCGAACCCATAGCCTGAAATCAGTGGCAACTTGGTCATTGCGACTTCTACCCGTGTGTAGTTTTCTGCCAATATCACCCAGCTTTTCGATAAGCGCAGCTTCTACAAAGCTGTGAATATCTTCTTCGCTAGAGGCATCAAAATCTAACTCGCCGGCATCAGCTTGCGCTTTAAGCTCGCTCAGTGCTGCTTCTAGCTGCTGCTGTTCGTCAACAGTGAGCACGCCCGCTTTTTGCAGCGCGCGCGACCAACTTATTGAGCCTTGTATATCTTGGCTCGCCATAACACGGTCAAACGGTAAAGAGTCGTTAACCTGCTTAAACATACTACTTGCACCGGATTCAAACCGGCCACCCCACAACGCCATGTGATACTCCTTTAACCTTTGTGATTAGCCTTGGTTTTTTAATGCTTCAATACGACTAGACAGGCTGAATAAACGGATAAATCCTTCAGCGTGTTTTTGGTCGTATACATCATCGGCGCCAAATGTGGCGAAGTCTTCAGAATACAAGCTGTTAGGCGAGCGACGCTGGGTTACAGTTGCCTGACCTTTATAAAGTTTAACCACGATATCACCCGTCACTTTTTTCGCGAAGGATGCCGCACCAGCAAGCAGTGAATCGTTTAGCGCAGTAAACCAACGTCCGTCATACATAACGTGGGAAAACTCTAAGCCAATTTGCTCGCGGTATTTAAGCGCTGCTTTATCAAGTACCATTGTCTCAAGTGCTTTGTATGCTTTTAGCAGCACTGTGCCGCCAGGAGTTTCATAACAGCCACGAGACTTCATGCCCACTAAACGGTTTTCAACAATATCGATACGACCCACGCCGTGTGCCGCCGCAACCGTGTTTAGCTTCACTAACGCTTGATATGGCGATAATGCTTCGCCGTCAATGTGAGTGAGTCTACCTTCGTTAAATGACAAATTTATGCGCTCTGGTGTGTTTGGCGCATCTTCTGGGTCTACCGTCATAGTCCAGACTTCTTTCGTCGGCTCTTGCCATGGATCTTCAAGCTCACCGCCTTCGTGAGAAATATGCCATGCGTTGGCGTCACGGCTGTATATCTTTGTTGCTGAGGCCGTAGTGGCAATGTTGCGCTCGGCCAAATAGGCCAATAAGTCTTCACGGCTTACCATATCCCACTCACGCCATGGTGCGATAACCGTTAAATCTGGTGCTAGTGCCGCAAAGGTACTTTCAAAGCGTACTTGGTCATTACCTTTACCGGTACAGCCGTGACACAGTGCATCAGCACCTACTTTTCTTGCCACTTCTACTTGCGCTTTTGCGATAACCGGGCGGGCCATTGAAGTACCTAATAGATACTCGCCTTCATATACAGCGCCTGTGGTAATTGTTGGAAAGATGTAGTCGTTAACGAACTCTTCTTTCAAATCGATGATGTGGCACTCGCTAGCACCTGAAGCGATCGCTTTTTCATGAAGGCCTTCAAGCTCTTCATCCCCTTGACCTACATCAGCGGCAAACGCCACTACTTCACAGTCATAGTTTTCTTTAAGCCATGGAATGATAGCTGAGGTATCAAGCCCGCCGGAGTAGGCCAACACGATTTTTTTAACGTTTTGCATCTAAGTAGTTCCTCTTAGGCACTGAGTAATTGAGTAAGGATGGCGTTTTGGCCATGCATTCTGTTTTCGGCTTGCTGCATTAATAGCGACTTGTCACTATCAATCAGTGAGCCAGTAATTTCTAAGTCACGATGGGCCGGCTGGCAGTGCATTACACAGCTTGCACCCGATGCCTCCATTAGCGCTTCGTTCACTTGATACGGCATAAACGTTGCCTTAATAGTTTCAAGCGGAGTGTCATCACCCATTGAAAGCCAAGTGTCGGTATAGATGACATCGGTACCATTTGCGGCTTCTAACTCGTTACTTTCAACAATGGTTGCGCCGGTCTTCTCAGCTAACGCTTTTGCATGAGCGACAATGTTGGCATCTGCTTCGTGACCTTTCGGGGTAATCACAACTTGGTTGCAACCTAACAGGGCACCAACAATCAATAGCGAATGGGTTACGTTGTTGCCATCGCCGATATAGGTCATAGTCAAACCTGTGGTTTTACCAAAACGCTCGAACATGGTGAGGTAGTCGGCCAAGCCTTGGCACGGGTGGTATTTATCGCACAATGCGTTAACCACAGGTACATTTGCCGCTTCAGCATAGGTCTCTAATGTCGAGTGAGAAAATACGCGAGCAACAATGGCATCCGCCCAGCACGAAAGGTTTGCTGCGGTATCTACCGAGTCTTCACGACCGGCCAGCTTGCCCGATTGTACATCAAGATACACCATGTGGCCGCCAAGCTTGTTAATACCAATATCAAAGCTCACGCGTGTGCGCAGAGACGGTTTTTCAAATAGCGCAACAATCGACTTTCCTTTTAGCACATTGCTATAACTTGCCGGTGCTTGCTTTATTTCAACCGCAAGTTTAAGTAATGCTTCCATTGCCTCTGGGGTCCAGTTGGCAAATGTTAATAAATCCTGTTTCATTCGTTGTCTCCCAAGACGCCATTTAGTGACGAGGTCTCGCAGGGTATAATTTGTGTACCCGTGTTTTTATTAAGTATGTCAGTGATATCTGCAGTCCAGCTGGCAATATAGACCGCACGCGATAGAGTGTTTGCTGACTGAAGAGCTGCGTCGACCTTTACCTTCATGCCATCAATAATAACGCCCGCAGCAGAGTATTCTTCTATGCGCGTTGCGTCTAACTCGCCAATAAGCGCTTTGTTGCCATCGAGCACGCCATCAACGTTGGAAAGCAGCAATAGTTCGGCATCCAGTAATTCAGCAATTACCGTTGCTGCTTGGTCGGCGTTGATGTTGAGCAATCTGCCTTGTGCGCTTGAGCCAATAGAGCTGATAACCGGCAGCACTGACTGGGCTAATACGCTTTTTAAAAAGCTAGCGTCGGCAGTGGCAGGCGTACCAACGGCACCGTATTTGTCTGCCAGTGGTTCACAAACTACCATGTTTCCATCAAGTAGTGATAAGCCCACGGGCGTTAATCCCGACGCTATTGCCGCAGCACAAAGCTGTTTGTTTGCCGAGCCCGCTAGCGCACCACAAATGTAAGGCATATGTTCATCTGGGGTTACCCTTAGCCCATCTATCTTAGTACTCTTAAGTCCTAAGCTCGCCATTAAGGTTTCTACCAATGGCCCACCACCATGCACAACCACTACAGGACGGCTTTTTTGTACTTCTTTAACGCTTAAAAATAACCGGGTCATCGCAGCGGCGTCATCGAGTAACGCGCCACCTACCTTTATGACAATGGGGGAACGGCTCATAGTACTAACCCTGTTTCTATTGGCTGTTTAGTCATAATGTTTACGCATTGAATGGCCTGCGATGCTGCGCCTTTCATAACGTTATCAATTGCTGATGTGACAACGGCATAACCTGATGACTCATCAAGCTTCCAGTAAAGGTCAATAAATGGCGTGTGCGCTACATCATCTATTTTAGGGAAGCTGCTGCGCAAACGAACAATAGGCTTATCAGCATAGGCAGCTTTATAGGCTTCATCAAGTTGCTCTTGAGTGACACCTGATTTTAATTTCACCGTTACCGTAGCTAAGATCCCGCGTTTAAAATTACCTAGATGAGGGGTGAAGATAACGGGGGTGCCTAGGTATGCCTCAATTTCCGGCGTATGGCGGTGGCCTAAAACACCATAGGCATGCAGGCTAACTTCGAAAAAGCTGGTGGTAAGGCTTGCTTTTCTACCGGCTCCAGAGACACCGGACACCGCATTAATGACGGGGCGAACAGCGTTATCTAACAAGTTGTTTTCACCTAGCGGCTTAAGTGCACTTAGGCTGGCGGTGGGGTAGCAGCCCGGTACAGCAATAATTTTGGCTTGCTCAATAGACGAGGAATACCACTCAGCCAGTCCATAAACCGCATTGTCTAAACTTTCTTGCTGCATGTGAGGAAAACCATAAAACGCCTCGAATACCTCAGTGTCTTTTAGCCTAAATGCGCCAGACAGATCGAGTACTTTTGCTGAGCCTGAGGTAAGCACTGGCATCCAGTCGTGGCTTGCTTCATGAGGCGTTGCTAAGAATATAAAGTCAACGTCATGCGCTAACGACTCTAAAATGCTGTCGCTAATGGGGATAAGTGTTGCATCAACGTGAGCTAACTTTCCGTGAAGCTCGCCAATGGGTTTATTGGCATCGGCGCTGTTCGATGACACATAGGTTCCAGACAGCGTCAATGCAGGATGCTGTTGAACTAACTCTACAAGCTGTGCCCCGGTGTAACCACTGGCACCAATAATTGATACGTTATACATAATAAGTCTATTTTGAATAAAGAAAAAAAATCACTTTTTACCTTTGTAAACTGATTGGACTCTATTGCCTAACCGCTACCACATTACAAAGGTAAAAAGTGTGCTACTGCAACAGCATAGATGAACGCGAGCGTCGTCGCACACTATGCAAAGTGTAGCTAGCCAGGGGAGTGGTAAACATGGTTACGTTGCTATTAAATTCAGCAGCGTAAATCGATGTTGTCATTATGCGTTCCTGTATCGTGTCATCCTCACAATGGACGACTGTTTTGACCGTGGATAAGTCTATCAATTCTGAATTTATATGCAATATTAATGTATAAATATTTTAAATTGAGTGGTCTTTATCGCTTTTTGCTGTGATATATTCGTTAACTAATATAGTACATTAGTATCTGTTACATAAATTTGACACGGACTTCGCTGATATTGAATATTTATACATGCCGTTTTGGCGAGGATGGCTATGTAAACAGCGTAAGACGTTGTACACTTTCCCTGTTGTCATAATTGGTTATTATTATTGGTTGTCATAATCGTATTTATTGGTTTACACATAAAAAGGCACATTCAGCAATGAGCAAGCTTACTTTGGCCCTAGTTGCCCACGACCACAAAAAACCTGAGTTGTTAGCGTGGGCGAATCAGCATAAAAAGATATTAGAACAGTGCAATCTTGTCGCCACTGGAACAACAGGGGGGCTGGTTGCTGATGAAATTGGACTTCCGGTACAGCGCTTTAAAAGCGGCCCGTTAGGTGGTGACCAGCAAATTGGGGCACTGATTGCTGAAAATAAGTTAGATGCCTTATTCTTTTTCTGGGACCCGTTAAATGCCGCTCCTCACGACCCCGATGTTAAAGCGCTGCTGCGCTTGTGTTCTGTATGGAACGTACCTGTGGCGTGCACACCGGCAACCGCCGATTTAGTTGTGACGTCACCGCTATTTTTGTCGCCAGAATATAAGCCAGTTAAGCCCCACTTTTAAACGTTGAGACGAATTGGCGTAGAATCATTGCCCTAATTCTTACTGGCCCAGAGCATCAAACCCAAAAGAACGCGGGCCAAAACAAAAAGCCGAGAGTAATGTCTCGGCTTTGAATCAACGATAAATGGTATCGATGCTATTAAAATTAAGGGCTATTAAGATTAAGTGCTAACTAGGTAAGAGCCCTACTTAATTAGATCCATCAACCCTCGCATTTCTCTTTTCCTGCTTTTAAGCTCTTCTTGTTGCTCGTCGGTAAGCACGGCCATTAATGTACTTCTGAATTTAACCTTTTCAACGCCAGCAGCGATAAGGTCATCTTCATACTTCGCGCTAAGGGCGATAAAAGCATCCTCAGAGAACGCATCACTTCTCACTAAATCGCGCTGTGCCTGTTTGAATGTTTTCACTGTTTCGCGATGAGATAGTGCACTCTCTTTCTGTGAATCAATCAATTGCGCAATCTCGGCCTTTTGTTCATCAGACAAAGACAGGCCAGCAAACTGTTTCATCTCTCTTTTTCCACGCTGCTGTTTGTCGCCTCTGCTATCTTTGTGCGACTGCATTGCCTGCTCTCTGCGTTCATGTTTGCGTTCACGCTTCTCTTCAAACTTAGAGTGGCGCTCATCGAGTTCTGCTTGCTGCTCTGTGGTTAACACGGCAAACACATCATGGCGTAATGTTGCAAAAACAAGCTGCTTCGACGATTGCTTTGCAACACGCTGTGTCACCATCTCAGTAATTTCAGCGTCCGTCGCTGTGGCCAAGTCTACTCTTGGCGTTGAGTCAGCATTCCTGCGCTCTTCTCTTGAATAGCCCTTGGTTTCATTAGAGTTGGCTTCTTTAAATTGAGTGACTAGCGCTTTAATTTCACTTTTTTGTACTTCACTAAGAGAAAGGCCGCGAAGCTGTTTAACCATCTGTTTAACTGAAAATTTCGCTGATTGATGGTGACGCATTTCTGTGTCGTGATGCTTGGCATAAGCAAAACCACTGATACCTACAGTCGCTACAATTGCGGTGGTAATAAGTAATCGTTTCATTTTCGTCTCCTTTTAATTGACACTGATAGATTAGTACCAATCGTCTAGCTATACAGTCAGCAAACTGTAAAGCTTGTGTAAAGGCGATACGATATCAAGACTAGAAAGAGTGGAAGCGATATAGTAGCTATATAGAAATTATATAGAAGTTATATAGACGCTGTGCAGTCCAGTAATAGCATTGCTTAGCAGCGTGCAGTTTCAACCAATGGGCACAGCGGGTATGGGAATAAATCATAGAAAGGTGAGTGTGTTTTCATGAACAAGGAGTTCCATCTACAGTCTGTATTAGTCATCGATGATGACATTGAACTAACAGATATGTTGTCGACTTATCTCTCTGGTATGGGATATAGCGTTAACGTGAAAAACGACGGTGAAGCCGGATTGTCTGAAGCAATATCCGGCCATCATTACGACCTTATTCTTCTCGATGTAATGATGCCAAAAATGGACGGTTTCGACGTGCTCCAAAAACTTCGCGCTAGCCATACTACACCAGTGCTTATGTTGACGGCTCGCGGTGATGACTACGACAGGATCTTAGGTCTTGAATTGGGAGCCGATGATTATTTGCCAAAGCCCTTTAACCACAGAGAGCTAGTAGCGCGAATTAAAGCCATAGTGCGGCGCTACACCTTGTCTGCCGGTGGCGGCGGCACAGAGCAAGACCTTCTTATTAATGACATCTTTCTTAGCCCTAGTAGTCAGCAGGTTAAGGTGAGCGATATAGCGCTAGAGCTGACAACCACGGAGTTTATGGTGCTCAGGCTTCTAATGCTGAATGCCGCACAACGGGTTACAAAAGAGCAAATTAGCCTAAAAGTACTGGGCAAGCCCTTACAAGCTTTTGATAGAAGTATCGATATGCATGTGAGTAATTTACGCAAGAAAATTTCTGCAGTGGCGCCTGGTGATAAGATAAAAACCCTGCGCGGTGTGGGTTATATGCTGCTGCCGGAGTAATGCAGATGTTTAAAAAGTTAAATCCCACACGCAAAATTATGGGGCGCATTTTTTTGTGGTTTTGGGCTACATTTCTTGTGACAGCAGCGCTGGCCGTTGTGGGGACACGGTTTTTCTTCGAAGAGTTAGAAGTTGTTGATATTAAACCCCAGGATGTGCGCGCACTGTCCGTTTCTGTCTCGCGAATTCAGCGTAACAATGCGCAGCAAGTGCCTCTCGTTAAACTGCTTAACCGCTTCGAGCGAGAAAGACGGTGGCGTTTAATCGCTGTGAATACCAACAGCAAACAAGTCATTGCGCCTTCCGGGCCGCCCCTTCGAGATGTTGATGTTCGGGCGCTGCAAAATTTAATTGGGCAAGAGTCTGCCATTGCAATTAAACGCGGAGCCGTAAAGTTTTCTGGGCCTGTGTTTTTTAACCATGATGAAGAGCGTTATGCGCTCTTCTCAGCAAAGTTTGATCGGGCTCAGGAAAATAAGCCATCGTTTTTATTGCTGTTTTTTATCGCCATCCTTACCACTACCATACTGAGTTGGTTGTTTGCACGCTCGTTAACTTCCCCCATTCTTGATATACAAAGTTCTGCCAAGAAGCTTGCCAGCGGGCAGTGGGATACGCGAGTAGGCTTTGCATCGAATCGCCATGATGAATTAGGTGAGCTAGCCCGAGACTTCAATACAATGGCAGCACGATTACAAGCCATGTGGGGCTCACAGAAGCGCCTCTTAGCTGATGTATCTCATGAGTTGAGGTCGCCACTGGCTAGGCTACAAATGGCATTAGGACTGGCGTATCAACAAAACGTAGACCCTGACACGTTAAGCCGAGTTGAGCGAGAAGCTGAACGCATGGAAGCCTTGGTGGCACAGCTACTTACGCTAAGTCGTGTTGAGGCTGGTCATGTGTCGCTTACTAAGCAGTCCCTAACCGAAGTGCTCAACGATGTATTTACTGACGCTAACTTTGAGGCACAAAATAAAAATAAGCAGCTGCGTATTGCACAAGTACCACAAATAACCGTTGAGGTTGATAGCAACATGCTCTGCAGGGCGGTGGAAAACGTGATACGAAATGCTATTCGCCACAGTAAAGCACTTACTTCGGTTGCTTTTGAGCATGACGATACACAGTGGCATATCTCTATTTCAGATGATGGTGATGGTTTGTCACAAAAAGAGTGCGAGCAAATATTTTCTCCGTTCTATCGAGCATCTCTAGCCCGAGAGCGTGAGTCTGGCGGAGTTGGGCTTGGACTCTCTATTGCCAAGGCCGCTGTAGAGTTACATAACGGAGTTATCTGCGCTGAACCTCAAAGTGATAAAGGGTTAAAGGTGACTTTATCCTTTCCCCGGTAGTTCATGGAGTTACCCTAGGGGGTGTTGATCTGCTATTAAATAAATAAAACTTTGTGAGTATGTTGGTAAAGTACCTAGGTTTTTAGGTATCATTTCGATATAACAACTTTATAACAAGGCAAAACACATGGAATGGACGTTCACGTCTGAAAATGATCTGGCGACGACGTTTGCTACGGCAATAAACCCATTCTGGCAAGAGCACGTCACTGAAGGGGCTTTTAAAGGCCAAGAAGGTTTCAGTGTTCGGTACGCGTTTTGTATTCCAAAGAGTCCGCGTTCCACGGTGGTGATCAGTTCTGGCAGAATTGAGTCTTACTTAAAGTATAAAGAGCTTATTTTTGACCTATACCAAAATGGGTTTGCTGTCTTCATTCTTGATCATAGAGGGCAAGGGCTGTCCGATAGGCTGACTCACGACCCTCAGCATGGCTATGTAAGCAGCTTCGATGATTATGTGGACGACCTGATCACCTTCGTTAAAGAAATAGTAAAGCCAAAACAGTGTGGCGAGTTACAGCTTGTGTGTCACTCTATGGGTGGAGCAATTGGTGCCCTTACTCTGCTACGGGTGCCTACTTTATTTGACAAAGCCGTATTGGCTTCGCCTATGTTTGGTATCAAGCCAGCCTTGCCTGACTGGGTGGCCAACGGACTCATTCGTACTGGCCTTGCTGTAAATAGAATGAGAAAGCAGCAGTCGGGGTACTTTTTTGGCCAAACGCCTTACATCGCATTTCCCTATTCATTGAATAAACTCACTCACAGCAAATCCCGCTATGCGCTATTTCGTTCGCTGTATGATGAAGAGCAAGAAATACAACTGGGCGGCGTGACCACAGAATGGCTAGCTGCTGCACATGAAGCTATGCACCGAATAGAAGATAGTGCTAGGGCCGTCACTACACCTATGATAATTTTTAGTGCCGATGGTGACAGCATTATTGATAATACTCGTCAGCGCCGAGTGGCAAAGAAAATGCCAAATGCAGAGTTAGAAGTCATACCCAGGGCCTATCACGAGTTATTTACCGAGTCGGACTCCATACGCGAGCCCGTGCTAAATCGACTATGTGATTACCTTTCTAGCTAAACGCAATGAAAGTGTTGCAACTCATTCTAATGCCCTTAACTTTATAGCAGTAAGTAGAACTCACAGCATGTTTGATATTGTACTTTACCAACCTGAAATTCCACCTAATACAGGTAACATTATTCGTTTATGCGCCAATAGTGGTTTCGCGCTACACCTCATTGAGCCGCTTGGCTTTGAATGGGACGATAAACGAGTACGACGGGCTGGCCTCGATTATCACGAGTTTGCCCATGTGACACGACATGCAAATTTGGACGCCTACATTGAAGATGCAAAACCCACGCGAATTTTTGCATGCACCACAAAAGGAAAAGCCTTTCATAGCGATGTCAGCTATAAAAAAGGTGATGCGTTAATATTTGGCCCTGAGACGAGAGGACTACCTGATGAATTTATTCAGTCTCTTCCTGAAGGGCAGCGAGTAAGAATTCCTATGCTGCCAGACAGTCGCAGTATGAACCTATCTAATGCCGTGTCTGTGTTTGTTTATGAGAGCTGGCGTCAAATGGGATACGAAGGAGCAAGATAGCCTTTAGCACTAAAAGCCTTTCGCATTGAAACCGTTTCGCGTAGAGATCATTTTGCGTTGAGGCCATTTCGCGTTGAGACTCCCTCACGCTGACTACCTTCTTAAAGCATAAAAAAAAGCGCAGCGTGATAAAACGCTGCGCTTTTTTTAGTGTTACATTTGCGCTTTTACAATGCTTGGGCAAACGAAGTTTCAGTCACTGAAAGCGACTAGCCTTCAGTTCGAAGGTCGCGTCCTAAGAGCGCTAAAGCGGCCTCTTTAGGGTTTTTATCGTGATACAGAACGGCATAAATTTGCTCACAAATCGGCATTTCTACACCCACCTTGTTCGACAATATATGCACTTCTTCGGTATTTCTGTAACCTTCAACCACTTGCCCAATTTCTTCTATGGCAACGTCAACGGATTTACCTTGACCTAGTGCCAAGCCAAAGCGGCGGTTTCGAGACTGATTATCTGTGCAAGTAAGCACTAAGTCGCCAAGTCCAGCCATGCCCATAAAGGTTTCAGGGTTGGAGCCAAGCTTTACGCCTAAGCGGGTTAGTTCGGCAAGACCACGGGTTATCAGCGCAGTACGAGCATTTGCACCAAAGCCTAAACCGTCGGCCAATCCCGCACCAATCGCGATAACGTTTTTCACTGCACCACCAAGCTGTACGCCGGTAAAATCTGAGTTTTTATACACTCTGAATGATTTTGCACAGTGAAGCTTTGCCGAAAATTCATCAGCGAAAGTATCGTCAGTAGAAGACAGCGATATAGCAGTGGGCAACCCCGCTACCATTTCTTTGGCGAAGGTTGGGCCGGATAGTACCGCTAGAGGGTAATCAAGACCTAAAATCTCTTCTGCTACTTCTCGCAACAAACGCCCTGTTTTTGGTTCAAGACCTTTTGTCGCCCAAATAACTCTGTGATGAGGTTTTAGCAAGGGCTTTAAGCTTGTCAGCATAGCCGCAAAAGCATGGCTTGGAACCACGACTAATATGTCTGCGCTCGCTGCCAAAACGTTTTCTAAATCAGCATCTACCTGCAGCGCATCAGGAAACGTTGCTCCTGGTAAGTATCGAGCATTTTCTCGAGACTCTGCGAGTGCTTGTATATGCTTTTCGTCCCGCCCCCACAACAGTGTTGGATTACCATTTCTGGCAAGACAAAAAGCAAGAGCAGTGCCGTAAGACCCTGCTCCCAACACCGAGGTAGATGGTACCGAGGTAGAAGGTACCGAGGTAGACGCAGTAGAAACCGAAGGTTCACAAGCCGTCTTAGTGTTCACGTTATTTACGCGTCCATCTTAGGCGCTTGGCCCTGTGCTTGTTGCGCACGTTTTTGCACATAAGCTGCAAAAATTGCATCAAAGTTTACAGGTGCAAGGTTAAGCGGAGGGAAAGTCCCGCGGTTAACCAAGTTAGAGATGGTTTCACGCGCATAAGGGAAAAGCATATTCGGGCAGAACGAACCAAGAGTATGTGCTTTGTTCTGATCTGGCATTTCGCCAATAGCAAAGATACCTGCTTGCTGAACTTCACAAAGGAACGCTGTTTCTTCGCCAAGAGACGCAGTAACGGTAACCGAAAGTACCACTTCGTATACGTTCTCTTCTAGCTTGTTTGTGCTAGTGTCGATATCCAGCTTAATTTCAGGCTTCCACTCTTTTGTGTAGATAGCCGGCGCATTGGGTGATTCAAAAGAAATATCTTTGGTGTAAATGCGTTGAATATTAAACTGTGGTCCCTGCTGAGCCTGTTCGCCTGCAGCCTCGCCGTTATTTGTCTGATTTTCGTCAGCCATGATAGTTCCTATTTATTTGTTGTTTTATTTTAAATTTAGAGCGTTGCTGTCGTGCTGACGCTTTATGCTAAACCCAGCATTGGGTCGAGTTTACTCGCGGCTTCTAAAGCCATCATCTCGTCACAGCCGCCAACGTGCTGATCATTGATAAAAATCTGCGGTACTGTCCAGCCACCGTTGGCACGCTCAATCATAACGTCGCGCAATTCAGGCTGCACGTCGATGGGATATTCAGTAAATTCCACACCTTTTTGCGTGAGTAGTGCTTTTGCACGATGGCAATATGGGCAGTGGCCCTTGGTGTAAAGTTCAACGTTGCTCATAAAAGGTTACCTATTATTTTGAAACGGGAAGGCTGGCGCTTTGCCATGCATTCATACCGCCTTTCAATACATTCACATTTGCGAAGCCGTCTTTTTGCATCGCACTTGCTGTACCACGAGCCTGATTACCCATAGCGCATACTACGATAATGGGTTTGTCTTTGCTGTTTTCAAGCTTCTTGAAGTTTTTCTCGCGAAGCTCTTCTGGTTTTATTTGTCTAGCACCGAGTATGTGTCCGGTTTTAAAGTCTTTTGCGGGACGAGTATCAAATATCACCGCGTCTTCTTTATTGATTAAAAGCGTTGCTTCATGGGTGCTTAATTCTTTTACCGACGAGGTGAGCCCGCTGACATAACTAAATATCAACATTGCCACTAACGCCACCCACACACCAGCAAGAACAATATTGTTGCTGGCAAATTCAATTAGTTGATCCATTACTGCTAACCCTGTCTACAGACCTTGAAAAGAGTGCAAAGTATATAGAAAAATCGGCGAGAAACCAGCCTGCCGTTAGCAGTAGCTCGCATCAGCATTCCCATTTGCTTCAGATGGTTGATATTACGGCGAAATTGAACTGGGATTATGGCAAAGCCTCAGATACACTGATTTTGGAACGAATACCCGCGCTTTGTCGTTAAATGCGCGCTATTTTAGTTAAGGTTCGTTATTTTAGATGCTCGATGCGTTCATTATTTCAAATTTATACACTGCCATGCTTGTTAACAGGATATCTTCACCGCTTTTATGTTTTTAAGAACCGCGCTTTCTCTGCTGTCTTTTTGCTTGCTAATGCTTGTTTCGCCCCTTGCGTGCAGTCAGGACTCTGACCAAAAATCTGGACAAGCACAACAAAAAGAGCAGTTGGCACAACTACAGGCCGAATTAGTCGCTAGGCAGCAAGTGCTTAAAAATAATAAAGCAAGTGCAGAGGAGCTTGAGGGTGTGCTTAAGCAGTCTGAGCTTGAAATCGCCAAGGTCGCAAAAGCATTGAGTAGCACCAAGCAGTCTTTAGATAAGATAAAAGACGAGCAACAGGCACTCCAAAAAGAGCAGAGCGAATTGAAAACTGCGATTCGTCAGCAACAGTCGTTACTTGCCAGTCAGCTTAAAAGCGCCTTTATGGCAGGGCACTACGACTATGCAAAAATGCTGTTTTATCAAGAAGACGCAAAGTCCTTCGAACGCGTCATTACCTATTACAAGTATGTTGCGAAAGCACGTCAAAAAGAGATAGAAACGTTTAGAGATAATGTGGCTCGCTTAGAAGCAGTTAACGCGGAATTGATTGAAAAAGCAGAATCGTTAGCGCGCCTTCAAGATGAGCAAGAAAATCAGCGGGCTATCTTGCTGACTCGCCAGAACGATCGCAAAGCCACATTGAATAAGCTCAATCAAACGATTGCGTCAGAAAGCCAACGAATTGCTTCCCTGCAAGCAAACGAAAAAGCCTTAGTGGATGCTATCGAAAAAGCGCGCATTGCGGCAGAGCGAGCGGCAAGAGAAGCGACAATTACGCTAGACGGATTAGCCAAGCTAAAAGGTCAGCTCGATTCGCCAGTGAAAGGTCGCATACGCAAGCTGTTTGGAAACAGAAGACAGGGGCAGGTACGATGGAAAGGCATTGTCATTGATGGCGCAGAGGGCGACCCGGTAAATAGTATTGCACAGGGTAAGGTGCTGTATGCTGACTGGCTACGCGGTTTTGGGTTGGTCTCTATTGTCGACCACGGTGACGGCTACATGAGTGTGTATGGGCACAATCAAGCGCTTTTAAAGCAGGCGGGTGATGAGGTGCGAAGGGGAGAGCGTATCGCTTTGGTAGGGCGAAGCGGGGGGCAAGAGTTTCCGAACCTCTACTTTGAAATTCGTCATAAAGGCAAAGCGGTTAACCCGACGATTTTTATAAACTAGCTAGGGTTTGTATTGAGTGGCCGTGTATTAAATAGCCAGGTATTGAGTGGCTGTGTATTAAGTGACCGTGTATTAAGTAGCTATTTATCAAGGCCGTGTATTGAGTGCCCATGTATCGAGTAGCTAGGCTGCACGGCGTGTTGTGTCAAATTCATTACTTGGTATGCTAGGTCAACACCTCTTAGCACTTTGATTAGCTGACTTGGTGTTAAAAATAAGCGCTGGTAAATACCAGGAACAAATAATAATAAATAAATGGATATTGTTAGGTGCACGTGCGTCGTTTTTTAATTAGCGTAACTATAGCGATGAGTGCTGCTGTTAGTAGCCTCACAAGCTTATCTGCTTTTGCAAAGCCTAATATCATTGTTATTCTCGATGACCTTGGCTACAGACCTACTGACGTGGCCGCATTTTCACTTCCTAAAGAGGTGGCGTTTTCTATTCTTCCGCAAACGCCGCTGTCAAAAAGCATTGCCCAACGCGCTGAAAATGAAGGTCGCCCTGTGATGTTGCATATGCCGATGCAAGCCACAAATCACAAGTCCATGGGGCCCCTAGGTTTGAGTACAGATATGTTTCCTGGTGCCATTACCCACACATTGCGAAAAGCCATCAAAAGTGTTCCTAATGCAATTGGGGTAAATAACCACATGGGGAGCGCCTTTACCGGGCAAGAAGACTCAATGAAAGCGCTTATGGAAGAAATTAAGCGCCAAGGTTTGTTTTTTGTAGACAGCAGGACAACCGTCTTAACCAAAGCTCAAGAAGTTGCTGAACGGGTGGGGGTGCCAAATGCCAGCCGCCAGATTTTTTTAGATCATCAGCGCAACACGGCATTTTTCGAACACCAATTTAAGAGAATGAAAGATATAGCAAAAGCCAAAGGCTATGTGGTTGTTATCGGTCATCCCCACCCTGAAACCATCGCCTTTTTAAAGCAGCAGTTACCTTCTTTAGAATCTGAGGGATTCAACCTGTTATCCATTGCAGATTATTTCGCAGAAGACGAGCAAAGCGACCCGTTGCTCGCCACTTATTCCACCGATAGCGGCGCATCCTCTCCAAACGAGTAGCACGATAGAGTGCAATCGGACATAAACTGCGCGAATTCGATATAAAGTTTAATGCGAAGAAATTTTTCATTTCTCCCAATTTGTTATATTATAACGTCTCTGACACGTTTTAATGTAAGGTATCCATGGCTCCTCTTGATGACAATCCAGCGAAATTAGACAAATTAGGCATTTGGGTGTCTGGTCTATGTGCGCTGCATTGCCTTGCGCTGCCAGTACTTATTCCTCTGCTGCCATTAATTGGCTCAACCTTTTTTGCCCAGGTGTGGTTCGAGCGCACCATCTTGTCATTTTCTTTATTGGTTGGCGCAGTAGCCCTCATTAGCGGTGCAACCCGTTATCACGGTCGGTATTATCCACTTGCGTTGCTGTTAACCGGCGGCGTAATTTATTGGAATAAAGATATATTTGGCGAGTCCTACGAGCCCTTCACTATAGCGACGGGGGCATTTTTGATTGTAGCGGGGCATTGGGTAAACATGCGTCTTTGCCGTCAATGTAAGTGCTGCAAAAACTCTGTATTGTCGAATCACTTATCGACAGAGGCAAAGTAGTCAGATTTCGCAAATTTTGAATCTACCTCAAGCTTTCTAGTCTACTTCAGTATCTCCAACTTACCTTAAAACCTCTATGGCTTTATTCGGTACGTTGGTAAATATACCTGTTACTCCCCACGCGGCTAATTGCTGCATATCTCTTGGTTCATCCACCGTGTACACATACACTTCAAAGCCTTTAGAGCGTACTTCTTCCACAAAGTCTTTTTCTACTGCATCTAATGCAATGTTCACAGAGTAAGCGTTAAGTGCTCTTGCACTTGCTGTGCAGTCCAGTTCGTAGCTTGCGGTTAATGCACCTATTTTTACCTCGGGCCACCGAGCGACAATACCAGCAAGCCAATGGTGGTTAAATGACGATATAAGCACCTGCTCTTCTGCAACCGCACTTTGTGCGATGGCCTGTTTAGTTTGAGTTACCCAGGTGTCGATACACTGAAGATGCTTTATTTCAATATTGCACCAGCGCCCTTTAGGTACCGTAGCTAGGGTGCTGTCCAACGTAGGAATGCACTCACCTTCACCAATATCTAAGTGGCGCAAGGTAGACCACGGCGTATCTAATAAATAACCAGGAGTACGGGCTCGTCGAAGCAGCAGTCTGTCGTGAAAAACAATAATGCCGCTGTCGTGTTGATAAGTATCAAACTCAATGCCATCAGTACCCTGCTCAAAAGCCAAATGAAAGGCTTTGAGTGTATTTTCGGGAGCGGCTTTACTGGCACCTCTGTGGGCAAAAATACGCATGGCTATTCCTACTCATCTTGTACGTTTGATTGATGGAGTTTGTGTGTATTTAGCGTTTCGTAAACCGATGCCGATGTAATAAGAATACCGCCAATGAGGGTGCGAAACGTTGGGCTTTCATCAAGCACAATGATAGCAAGTGCGACGCCGTATAGGGGCTGCATGCAAGCGATGAGAGAAAAGGTTTTTGCGCGCAAATGGCGTAAAGTTGCAGCAATAAGGGCGTGTGGCAGCGCAGTAAAAACAGTACCTAATAGCAATAGCATGAGCCAATCGCGGGTTGTTGCTTCGCCAATGCTGCTACTTATGGTTGGCAGCAGCACCGCAATGATCACTAGTGTTTGCCAGGCCATGGCTTTTGCACCGCTATACTGCTTGAAATGCTTGCGATGAATAATATTTCTAAACGCGTACAAAATAGCCGAGCCAATGCCGATCAATACGCCAAGCGTGACTTCATTTTCCAGCGAAGACTCGGGCACAATAAGATAAACGCCTACAATAACAGTGAGGGCCGACACAATGTCTTGCCATACCAATCCTGTTTTTTCGAAAAATGGCTCAATGAGCACGGTGATAACAGGAAAAGTAAAAAGGGCAATCATTCCTACCGATACGCCAGCGTACTGCATGGCCGCAAAATATGAAATCCAATGCAGTGCCATAAGCACGCCTAGTCCGATAGCAATAAGGTAATCACGGCGAGAACGAAGTGATAGTTTGTCTTTCGTTAAGGTTAGAAATGCAAATAGGGCGATACATGCAAAAACAGAGCGTATAAGCGTGATATCGCTAGCACTTAACGGGATAAGACGAGAAAAAAGCGCCGTACCACCAAGCAGAACAACAGTAAAATGCAGCGATATCAGGCTTTTTTTAACAGCATCCATAAATTAAGTGTCAGTGGTATCGGCACTGCGTTTTGCTGCCATTGGCTCACCGAGACGGGTGACCATACCCGGCACAAGATCTTCAAAATCTATGGTGTCTTTCTCGAAACACACCACAATAGTAGAACCCAGTTTGAAGCGGCCTAATTCGGCACCTTTTTCTAACTTAACGGCAGCCTCACTGTCTTGCTCGTAAGTCCAGTGCTGCACATTTTGCCCCGCTGGTGGTGTAACCGTGCCCGCCCAGACCGTCTCAATACTGGCCACAATGGTGGCACCAACAAGTACCATTGCCATTTTGCCTACAGGCGTATCAAAAATAGCGACGACCCGCTCGTTGCGAGCGAATAATCCAGGTATGTTTTCTGCGGTCAGTGGATTAACTGAAAACAGTTCGCCAGGAACATAAATCATATCTGTTAGGGTGCCTTCAACAGGCATATGAATACGATGGTAGTCGCGCGGCGCTAAGTAGATAGTTGCAAACTTGCCGTTTTTGTAAGGCGCGGCGATATCCGGCTTGCCACCTAGTAACGTGGTTAAGCTAAAGTCGTGTCCTTTAGCTTGAAAGATACTGTCGCTTTCAATATCGCCAAACTGACTGACGGTTCCATCTACAGCATGGATTAGCACATCGTCGTTGTCGTCGATGGTGCGAGCCTCAGGTTTTAAAGGGCGCGTGAAAAAAGCATTAAAGCTTCGATAATGAGAAGGGTCTTCGTGTAAGGCTTCTGACATATCCACGTTGTACTGCTTTATAAAAAGCTTGATTAACGATGTGGTTACGCTGCCCATTTCTGCTTCAGCAAGCTTTCCCACTAAGCGTGATATGAGGTGCTTTGGGGTTACGTACTGTAAATTAACTTTAAGCCAATCTAACACTAAAAATTCTCCATTTTTCTAACAAGGCCCTTTCAACGGGTGAGATTGTACCTTATGTTGCGCAACGACAAACTACTTAAAGATTATGGATGCTTCCAAGTCGATATAAGTACGCGACTAAAGGTTTTTACGCTAGGGCTTTTTAAGCCCCCGGAGGCTGACTGTGGCTCGGCCTATTTTCTTCCATCGAGACTAAAATTCGATGATAACTATCAAAGCGTTCTTTGCTAATTTCGTTTTCTTCGACCGCTTTTTTAATTAAACACCCAGGGTCGTTAAGATGCTTACAGTCTCTAAACTTACATCCGCCAAGGTAATCTCTAAATTCAATAAAACCCCAAGTGATACGCTCGCTGGGAATATGCCAAAGCCCAAACTCTCGCACGCCGGGAGAGTCTATTAAGTCTCCTCCCGCAGGAAGGTGTAGCAGTTTTGCTGTTGTGGTGGTGTGCTGACCTAACCCAGAGTTATTTGAAATTTCGCCCGTGAGTTCATCCGCGTCAGGCAATACCTGATTAATTAGGCTCGACTTGCCCACGCCAGACTGGCCAACAAATACGCTTATACTATTATTCAAGTAGTCGTTAAGCGCTTCGATGCCTTCGCCAGTTGCACAGCTGGTGTAGAGCACTTCATAACCCAGTTTTTCATAGGTGGTAAGCTGATTTGCTACCGCAGTTCGTTCTTCGTCGCTAAGTAGCTCAACCTTATTAATCACTATCAGCGGTGTTATGCCTATGTCTTCACAGGCAACAAGATAGCGGTCAATGATATTGGTTGAAAGCGAGGGCAGAATAGCACTCACTACGATGATTCTATCTATGTTCGCGGCGATGGGTTTTACGCCGTCATAAAAGTCGGGACGGGTAAGTACAGAGTGTCTGTCTTTGACAATTTCAATAACACCGTTTACGCCGGTGTCAGTGGTATCACCTTTACTAAAAAAGACTTTGTCTCCACACACCACAGATTCCACCGTGCGGCGAATGTGACAACGTGAAATAGTGCCGCTAGTGTCCTCTACATCAGCATGCTTGCCAAATCGACCCACGACGGTGCCGCTCAGCAGTGCGCTCTCATCCGGTGTTGAGGATGATGAGTTCGCGTGTTTTTCTTGTAAGCGTTTGCTACGGTTAGTTGCAACTTGACGCTTTTGTCTTTGAGTAAGTTTTGGTTTTTTCGCCACGATTATTTTCTAGTTTCACGTATACTAATACAATAATAACGTTTGTAGGGCATGGTTGCCATGTCTGTAACGCATAGAGGAATGATATGAGTAAAGATAACAGTAACCTTGTTTGGATAGACATGGAGATGACAGGGTTAGATCCCGAAACGTGTGTGGTAATGGAGATTGCTACCATTGTGACTGACGCACAGTTAAACATCCTTGCCGAAGGACCTGTTATTGCCGTTCATCAAAGTGATAGCGTGTTAGATACCATGGACGAGTGGTGCACGCGAGTGCACGGCGAAAGCGGCTTAACAAAGCGTTGTCGGGAAAGTACAGTGAGCGAGAGCGAAGCTGCTGAGCAAACTATCGCGTTTTTGCAGCAGTGGGTTGATGCTGGCAAATCGCCACTATGCGGAAACACTATAGGGCAAGACAGACGCTTTATGGTGAAATATATGCCAGAACTCGAAGACTACTTTCACTACCGCAGTATTGATGTAAGTACAATTAAAGAGCTAACTCGTCGTTGGAAGCCTGAAATATTATCTGGTTTTGACAAAAAAGGCGTTCACCTTGCACTCGACGATATTCGCGAGTCTATCGAAGAGATGCGCTATTACAGAGAGAAAGTGTTTACGATTTAAGCACTCAAGGGCAAAGGTACTAAAAAAGTGGAATAAAAGGTTGCGTTACCCCAAAATTTTTGTAAAATGCGCACCACTTCAAACGAAGTGCCCTTTGTTGCGGGAATAGCTCAGTTGGTAGAGCACGACCTTGCCAAGGTCGGGGTCGCGAGTTCGAATCTCGTTTCCCGCTCCAAATTCAAATCTAACTAACGAATTAAAACGGCAGTTAGTGAGTGCGAAAAGCGCGACCCCTTGTGGGCCCGCGACCGAGTGTCGGCCAGTTGGCAAATCTCGTTTCCCGCTCCAAATTCAAATCTAACTAACGAATTAAAACGGCAGTTAGTGAGTGCGAAAAGCGCGACCCCTTGTGGGCCCGCGACCGAGTGTCGGCCAGTTGGCAAATCTCGTTTCCCGCTCCAAATTCAAATCTAACTTACTTTTAGTAAGTACCAAAAGATGCATCAGCATCGACTCTATGCGGGAATAGCTCAGTTGGTAGAGCACGACCTTGCCAAGGTCGGGGTCGCGAGTTCGAATCTCGTTTCCCGCTCCAATTTTTACACCTCAAATCATATTTTTATATTTGCAATCCTATTCTATGCGACCCTTGTGGACCCGCGACCGAGCGTCGGCCATTGTTTCGCAACGAGTTCAAATCTGTTTCCCGCACCAGCCTGTTTGCCACATTTTCATAAGTTAATGATTAGTGCATTCATACTGATTGCATCAATATGCATCGTGACTTGTCTTTTATTGGTGCGCTAAAAATACGGTGTTCGCTATTCTTCGCGTTTTCTCTGCACTCCATCTCTACTTAATGCCGATTTAAAATAGCTTAAACGCACTTAATTGCACAAAAATAGTGCGGTCGATGGTTTTCTTGCTTGATCATTTGCATATTAAATAGATTTTTATAAATAAGTATGCATAATCCCCAGCCTTTATGAGCTGTCGCAGTGCAAAAGTGAACATATACTGGGCACAGTGCTTGCTAAAACATAAATGTTAAAAGTCTATAAATATAAATTTCTGGGTAAAACCAGAAAAAAATACCAGACAAAAAATACCAAAAAAATAGTACCCCACGTGAGCACCTTAATGTTGCTCATTGTAGAGGTACGCATAATCAGTCTTACTGCCGGTAGCTATCACTAAGAATAGTGGCTTAAACAGACAAGAAAATATTCGGAGAAACACACATGGCTTTTGATTTATCAAAGCGCAATAACATTTCTGTACTAGCATTTGCCGTATCGTCGGCATTGGCCGTAAGTGCAGGAGCAGTTCAGGCTCAGGAAGAGACTGAAGTTAAAGAACGGGAAGTCGAAAAAGTAGTGGTAACCGGTTCTCGTGTTGCGCAAGATTCATCATTAAGTGCCGCAAGTCCAGTCCTTGCAATTAACGCGGGCGACATTAAAACCTCAGGTCAAATCGACCTTGGTGCCATGTTGCGTGAGTCTCCACAGCTACAGGCTTCACTTCCTGGCTCATTTTCAGCGTTCAGCGGTACGCCACTAGGTGCAAGTTTATTAGACTTACGTAACCTAGGTAGTGAAAGAACTCTAGTCATGGAAAATGGCCGCCGCCACGTTTCCGGTATTGAAGGAACAGGCTCAGTTGACGTTAATGCTCTTTCTACTGCACTGCTTCGCAATGTAGAGGTATTAACGGGTGGTGCGTCAGCGGTATACGGCGCCGATGCGGTTACCGGTGTTGTTAACTTCAATATGCGCGACGGCGCGTCGTTTGATGGCTTAGAAGTTCGTACACAAACCGGTGTTACTGATGATGGCGATGCCAATGAATTCTTCTTATCATTAGCAAACGGCTTTACCAGCGATCGCGGTGACCTTGTTTTTGCCATTGAATATCAAGAAACCAGCCCCGTATTTGCTCGCGACAGAGACTTTGCTGGTTCAGGTTTATTCTCTCAAGTCGCTAACTCAGCGGCTACTCAGGAAGCTTTTGGTGTAGATGCTCGCTTTGACAACACATGGGTGCCTAATTATCGCCTGCCTATCTCAAGTGATCGCGGTGTAATCTCACTCACTGGCAGTGCATTTGTTGACGTACTTGATTCCGGCGGTGCTGCAGGTTGTGCCACTATCGGCTCACAAATGATCCCAACCTGTCAGGTAATTGGTGAAGACGGTAATTTACGTGCTTATAACCCAGGTGATGTGTATATAGGTGCCTTTGATGCAAGCGGCGGTGACGGCGTTCCAGCTTCCCCTGATAGCGAATTAATTCTGCCTGAATCTAAGCGTTTGTTAGTTCAAGCGGTGTCTAACTATGAAGTAAATGATTTTATAAACTTTTTTGTTGATGCTAAGTTTGTTTCAAGTGAAACCAAAGAAACCAACCAAGTAAACGGCTTTAACGATGATATTCCAATCTCTTTAGACAACCCATTTGTACCTAGTGCGCTACTTGCTCAAATCAACCAGCTTAATGGCGAGGGAGAAAGCGTAAGTTTGGTAATGTCTCGCGACGTTCTAGATTTCAATGCAACCTCAAACCCTGAAGCCGAGCGCAAAACGTTCCGTATAGTCACTGGCTTCGACGGTTACATCCCCAATACCGAATTAGAATACGAAGTATTTTATAACTACGGTCGTACGGATGCTGATATTACATCCAGAGTTCGTTTAGAAGACCGCTACTTCGCAGCTATTGATGCGGTAACAGACCCAACAACTGGTGAAGCCGTGTGTCGTTCAGATTTAGACGGTTCTGCTCTGCCACCAACGTCACCATTCCCTACGGTTAATGGCAACTTTGGTTTTAATACTTTCCAACCTGGCGACGGATCGTGCGTTCCCGTTAACTTGTTTGGAAAAGATTCAGTAAGCGCCGAGGCTGCGGCTTTTATATTCCAGCCGGCGACGTCGGAAAACGAAATTGAACAAGAGAACTTCCTTGCTGTAATTTCAGGTAACTCGTCTGATTTATTTGAACTACCAGCCGGTCCAGTATCGTTTGCGTTAGGTTACGAATGGCGTCGTGAAACAAGTAATTTTACACCAGACCCTTATTCAGCATCTGGCCTGACATTTGGCACACTAGATTCACGCAGTGGACCAACGAACGCATCAAATGGTCAATACGATGTTTCAGAATATTTTGTAGAAGCCACTATTCCACTATTAGAGGGAATGGATTTCGCCGAGCGTCTTGAACTTCGTACCGCATATCGTAGTTCAGACTACGACCCATACGGCACTCATGATGCGTGGACAGTGGGTTCAGTATGGTCTCCTGTAGAAACCTTCAGTGTGCGTACTACTTACTCTGAAGCGGTTCGTGTTCCAAATATAAACGAAGCATTTGCGCCAACGTTTGCTGCAACATTGGGTGCAGGCGACGACCCATGTAACCAAAACTTTATTGAAGCAGGTTCTGAATTCCGCGAAGCAAACTGTATTGCATTAATCGGTGATAGCGTCGCCGATGGCTCATATGATTCAACTAACTTCTTGTCGGCCTTCGTCGCTGGAACCACAGGTGGTAATCCAGACCTAGAACCAGAAGAAGCGGAAACCATTACGATAGGTACAGTGTGGATGCCCGCTGGCGAGCTGGACGGTTTGTTTGATGGCCTAGTATTTACGCTAGATTATTACAACATCCAGATTGACGGGCTTATCGATAGCCTAAGTGGTTTTGATATTGCGTCTAACTGTGTTGATGCACCAACGATCAACAACCAGTTCTGTGATGCGGTAGACCGAAATGCAACAAACGGTTCTATTTCTAACTTCCGCTCAGGGTTTATCAACCTGGCAGCAGTGGAAACCTCGGGAATCGATTTCCGTGTTGATTATGGTTTTGATTTAGCAGAATTAACCGACACAGACTCTCGTTTAAACTTTACCCTTAACGGCACAAACTTCCTTAAAAATGATGAAGTTCGCGACGTATCGGCACCGGATGAAGTGACTGATGTGCTCGGCACATTTAGCCGTCCAGAGTGGATTGTGAACATGAACGTCGATTATTTAATTGGCGATTTTGTTATCGGATGGCAAGGACGTTATGAAAGTTCGCAACTACTTCCGGGGTTAGAGAACCAAGATATTGAAAACAACCCTGACTTCGTCAGCATTACATCAACAGGTTCTGCGCTAGTTCACGACTTTTCTGTATCTTATACCTTCGACGATTCACTAGAAGTGTATGGTGGTGTGAATAATGCGTTCGAAGAAGACCCGTATTTAGGTACGCTTTCTCGTCCAGCAGGCCCTCGAGGACGTTTCTTCTTCCTTGGTTTGAATTACAACATGTAATCTAGGTGAGATGAATAACAGCCCCGCCACGAAAGTGCGCGGGGCTTTTTTTTGTCTCATTGCTTTTAACCGAATCAAACGCTACTCTTACTGGTCTAACCAGATAAGTGCTTGCTGTTACAAGATGCCAGCTCAATTTTTAACATACGCGTATACCGTTGCTGTGGAACACTGAATACTATGTCCAATAACTACGTACTAAACACCTACAATAAATTTCTAAAACTGCCTTTCGGTAAAAAGCTGTTCAGTTGGTACTCTGCGCGTAGAGCGCCTTATTTCTCTACCGTGTCGCCTTTAATTACCGACGTCAGACCGAACTATTGTGAAGTCTATCTTAAGAAGCGCAAAGCAATAGAAAACCATATCGGCACGGTGCATGTTATTGCAATTTGTAACGGGCTAGAAATGGCAATGGGGTTTATGTGCGAGGCATCTATTCCAAAACATTTGCGGTGGATACCTAAAGGTATGGAAGTGAAGTACCCAGCAAAAGCGGACTCCGATATACGTTGTGTTGCCGAAGTGCCAGAAGATGCATGGAAGCCCGGTAACCTGCCTATTTCAGTAAAAGCATATAATAAAGAAGGCACAGTAGTGGTTGATGGAACTATTACCGTGTGGGTAAGTGAAAAGCGATAAAAAACATTTCCTCAATCGTAATTTAAGGGGCCGCATTTGCGGCCTTTTCTGTCTTTAAACCACGTTAATATATTAAGTTTTTACTACCGTGTATTTTCGGTTTGACAGCCGCTATAAACCAAACTAAACCTATCGATAGATGTCGGGTAAAAAGTCTATTGCATAGCTGGTACATGTGCCAGCTACCACCAAGCTAACATGTGTTGAACGGGGTGAATATGGCGGTTATGACGAAAGCGCAGGTAGTGGGTAAACTGTTTGTGGATAAAAAAAATTACCCATATGGCTTTGCCCGTTCTGGTGATTTCTCTATTTCAGAGAGCAAGCTTCTGCAGTCTACAGGGGGGTTATTTGCAGCCCTTGTCGATGGCCACATTACGCCTGAAAATGATGAAGAACAATCCTATCTCGAATCAGCACTAGGCCATCGCGAGCCAGCAACGCCTCAAGAGAGGGTGTGGTTAAAATACCAACGACGCATAAATCGACCAAAAGCAGCGAGTATTTACGGTTCTCAAAAACCCATTCTTGAGGATGGCGATGATGGTAGTGATACAACCATAAGTGATAATAGCGACCTTGATGTAGACATTTCAGATTGAGAGGTGTCTACCTTTGCTCTATATAAGTGCACGAAATGTATTGATCCTAATAAATGTTAAATCAATGTAAAACTTTATCCTAATTTACGTTGCTAGCTAGCTTAATTCGAAATATTCATCCTAATAATCTCCATTATTGGGATATATATCTCACTTTTCCTCAATTTGGTGTTTTATCTTCCTAATAGCTTCGATATAGTCCGGACATGGTCAACGAAAGCTGACAATACACAACCTTTTATGGGAGATACAACAGTGAAAATGATGTCGGGCGCAGCCATGGTGGTTGAAGCGCTAAAAGATGTAGGAGTGACTCATGTGTTCGGCTACCCAGGTGGAGCCGTACTAGACATTTACGATGCGTTATATGCGCAAGAAGATGTCAAACATGTCCTCGTGCGTCATGAACAGGCAGCCGCACATATGGCGGATGGGTATGCACGTTCAACTGGCAAAACCGGCACCGTTCTCGTCACCTCAGGTCCAGGGGCAACAAACACGATCACCGGTATAGCTACAGCTTATATGGATTCAATCCCTATGGTTGTGCTGTCAGGGCAAGTGCCGTCTATGCACATTGGTGAAGACGCATTCCAAGAGACTGACATGGTAGGGTGCTCGCGCCCTATCGTTAAGCACAGTTTTCTTGTAAAGCGTTCGGTGGATATCCCAGAGGCGATTGCTAAGGCTTATTATATTGCAAACACTGGCCGTCCTGGCCCTGTTGTGGTTGATTTACCAAAAGACTTGGTGAGTGTTGCAGATGAACATCCTTATGTATTCCCAAGCGATGTCACTATGCGTTCATATAACCCCACTGAAAAAGGCCACCCAAAGCAGGTTAAAAAAGCGGTAGAGTCACTACTTAAGGCCGAGCGTCCTATACTTTATGTTGGCGGCGGTGCAGTAGCATGCGATGCATCAAGTAAAGTGATTGAATTGGCGGAAAAGCTAAATGCCCCTGTAACTTGCACGCTTATGGGTTTAGGTGCAATGCCGGGTACGCACAAGCAGTTTATCGGTATGCTGGGCATGCATGGCACCCTTGAAGCCAACAAGTCGATGCACAATGCTGATTGTATTATTGCATTGGGCGCGCGATTTGATGACCGCGTGACAAACAATGTGGACAAGTTCTGTCCCCATGCTGACATTATTCATGTAGATATTGACCCAGCGTCAATCTCAAAAACCGTAAACGCACACATTCCTGTAGTGGGCTCGGTAGATAAAGTATTAGATCAAATTCTTAGCCAAGTAGATAAGAAAGACTTATCACATCAGCCAGAGAAGCTTGCCGATTGGTGGGAACAAATTGCAACATGGCGTGCAAAGACGTGTTTGAATTACGAGCAAGGCGAGGAAGTCATAAAGCCTCAGCGCGTTATCGAGACCTTGTACAAACATACCGATGGAAAAGCGTTTGTGAGTTCAGATGTTGGCCAGCATCAAATGTTTGCGGCACTTTACTATCAATACGACAAACCTCGTCAGTGGATAAATTCAGGTGGCCTTGGCACCATGGGCTTTGGCTTGCCAGCGGCCATGGGCGTTCAGTTTGCTCACCCTAAAGCCACATCGGTTGTAGTTACAGGTGACGGTAGTATTCAAATGAATATTCAAGAGTTGTCTACCTGCTTGCAGTACAACCTACCTATTAAGATTATTTCGTTGAACAACCGTGCTCTTGGAATGGTTCGCCAATGGCAAGACATGATTTATAAAGGTCGCCACTCGCATTCCTACATGGATTCTATGCCCGACTTCGTTAAGCTTGCTGAGGCCTATGGGCATGTTGGTATTAAGGTCGACAAGTTAGAAGACCTAGATGCAGCGATGGAGAAATGCTTTAGCTATACAGATAGACTTGTATTTATGGACATTGCCATCGATCAAAACGAACACGTATATCCAATGCAAATTAAGTACGGCGCCATGGATGACATGCGCTTGAGCAAGACGGAGCGAACCTGATGAAACGCATTATTTCAGTATTAATGGAAAACGCCCCTGGCGCACTATCACGTATTGTTGGTGTCTTCTCACAGCGTGGATATAACGTTGATTCGTTATGTGTAGCGCCTACAGACGATTCCAGCTTGTCTCGCTTAACGATTATCACCCACGGGGATGATAAGGTGATAGAACAGATCACCAAGCAGGTGAACAAGCTTATCGATGTACTTAAAGTGGCCGATTTAACGGAAAATACGCACATTGAGCGTGAATTGATGTTAATCAAGGTTGCTACTCGCACAGAGTCAGTGCGCGCGGAAGTGAAGCGTAACTCGGATATATTTCGTGGCCGCATTCTCGATGTGAATGCCAACAACTACACCATTGAGATTACCGGTACTACCGACAAGCTCGACGCGTTTGCCGCTACAATGGGGCAATGTGCTGAGGTAATTGAATCTTCTAGAACCGGCGTGTGCGGTTTGGCCCGAGGTGATAGAGCACTTCGTCCTTAGTATTCATTGGCTCTCGCTGCTAATTACCGGCAGCACAGCAACGATAAAAGAAAGAAGGCCAGTTGATAAAGACTGGCCTTTTTATTTGCCAATCAAAAAAGTCCTACCTCATTAATTGCCTGAGTTGCCGCCGTAGTAAGCTTCTACTCTAAGGGCCACACCTAAAGACGCTGAAAAGTTTTCTTCGCGAAGTAACAGCACGAAGGGCTCTACATCGAAATACAACCAGTCTCTAATCGTGTTAGAGCGCCATCTCAAGCCGCCATACACCTCCTCTACGCGATAATTTGGCTGACTCAGTCCTTCCACCATAAAGTGAGGAATTAACGCATTGTGGCTGTTTATGGAGTAAAGGTGCTGAATTTCATGTCGCCAAAACCAGTCGTTGGTTTCATCGCGATAGAAAAAGCGATTGTTTTGTCTCACAAGGTGTCGTGGACTAATATCGTACTGAAAGGCAGCGCCTATCTCCGCACCAAGTCTGTCTCTGGTAAAGTAATACAACTCAGCATCATACAGCATGGCCAATTTATTAGTGAAAGCTAGGGCATCCCGATACCTTGCTCGGGTATACAGTTGGTCACGTCGTCCGGCTCCCACTCTAAAAGAGTAGTGTGAATTCTGATCTGGGCGAAAGCGCAGAGCAATGGTGGTCTGGTCGCGATTGTTATTGGCGGTATCTCTGGCGGCTCGAATCGATGAGTCTTGGGTTTCATCTTCATTATCACTTAACAAAAGGTCAACGCGCTCTTCAAGTGCCGGAAGCTTTACGCGGATCCTAAAACGCAAATCTGTGTCAGCAAAATCCCCAGAACGAGGTTCCCAAGCAAGCTGAATACGCCCCTCTGCACGCGCTTGTTCACCGAGTTGTTTTGCACCCGAGTCGTTACTGTGAAACCAACCATCAAACTGCTTTACAGTAAAATCCATGGAGTCAGTAAAACTGCGCTGCCAAATATCAAACCACTGCTCGTCAAAATGATGTTCATGAACATTGTTGGGATCATTGGACTGATGAGTTTGCAGGCTGGCGCTGCTTTGTGATTGCTCATGGTTACTGACCGCATCTACATCACGTTTGGCCGTCTCTATGTTGGTTTGTAGCGGCGAAAAGTTGACAAGCATAAAGTGACATAACACAGTTACCGCACAGGTCATTAATGACTAACCCCTTGTTAGCAATCGTGATGTTAGGTGCTTAAATTAGCAATCCTTTGTAATACAAAGAATGAAACGGGAAGTACAAAACGTCAATGATTATTCGATAAGATAAATATTCAGGTGAAAGGAACGGCTCGCGGTGGCATACTGGTGCCATTGACGTTGGGGAGATAAATTTTATGGGTGGAATTAGTATTTGGCAGTTGCTGATAATACTGGTTATTGTTGTGTTACTTTTTGGTACAAAGCGCCTTAAAGGTATCGGCACCGACTTAGGTAGTGCCATCAAAGGTTTCAAAAAAGAAATCACTGAAGACGATAAAGATGCAGACTTCGACCAAAAAAAACAGGTTGAAGAGCAGCCCTCGACTGACTCAGTATCCACAAAAACAGAAAGCGACGTTAAAGATAAGTCCTAATGTTTGATATTGGCTTTTGGGAGTTATTGGTCATTGGCGTTCTGGCCCTACTAGTGTTAGGTCCAGAACGGTTGCCCGGTGCCATGCGTTCTACTATTAATACTATTCGCGGCGTGCGTAATATGGCAACTGGCTTTAAGCAAGAAGTTGAGCATCAATTGCGCGTGCACGAATTGCATGAAAATCTTAAGAAAGCGGAACAGCAGGGGCTTAAAGATCTCTCACCAGAACTTGAACAAAGTGTTGATGAGTTGAAAAAAGCGGCTGAGTCGGTTCAAGAACCATATAAAAAGCAGTAGATGTCTGACGCTAACAACTTACTATCTCATTTAATTGAATTACGCAGCAGAATTCTTAAGGCGCTATTGAGCGTGCTGGTGGTTTTCCTGTGCTTGGCTGCGTTTGCGCAAGATTTGTATCAGCTTTTGGCTATGCCGCTTTTAAATGCAATGCCAGAAAATGCCACAATGATTGCCACTGACGTTGCCTCACCGTTTTTCGCGCCGTTTAAACTTACCTTGGTGCTATCCTTTTTTATCGCCATTCCTTACGTGCTTTATCAAGTGTGGGGCTTCGTGGCGCCAGGTCTTTATCGCAATGAAAAGCGTTTGGTGGCGCCACTGCTGCTATCAAGCACATTACTCTTTTATGCGGGTATGGCGTTTGCGTATTTTGTGGTTTTCCCCATTGCCTTTGCCTTTTTCACGAGTGTAGCCCCCGAGGGCGTTACGGTAAGCACTGATATTTCAAGCTACCTGAACTTCGTGTTAAAGCTGTTTTTCGCTTTTGGCGTGTCTTTTGAAATACCCATCGCTATTATTTTATTGTGTTGGACCGGCGTTACAGACGCCAAATCACTACGTGCTAAACGCCCATTTGTGGTGGTTGGTGCGTTTGTTGTCGGCATGCTGCTTACCCCGCCAGACATTATCTCGCAAACTTTATTGGCAATCCCTATGTGGTTTCTGTTTGAAGTGGGCGTGATCATAGGCGGGCTATACGCTGGAAAGGCCAAGGACGCAGATGAACCCGAGCAAGACGAAGCAGAAAACAAAATTTCAGACGACGTTTAATTCATTAATAACAAAAGGGATAAAAATGAAATCACGAGCCATTACTTTGATCTCACTGCTAGCAGCGTTAGGCACATTTTCTGTGCAGGCTGAAAGTATTAGCAAAGCAATCGAAAAATGTCGCGGCACTGAAAACAGCTTAAAGCGCCTTATGTGCTACGACCGTATGGCAAAATCTATCAGCCAGTACGACGACGTTGATATGCAAATAAGTGACGTACCGGCTATTCCTAGGGCAACTCCAAAGCCAGCCGTCACCAAAGTACCGGCGGTTCGTCCTACCGTTGCTGCTGCGCCTCAACAAATGGAAGAGCAAGACCCTGAAGCGTCTTTCGGCTTAGATAAAAAGCGCACTCCAGCCGACGACGTATCTGAAGTTGCACTAACGATTGCTGAGGTGTCAAAAGGCGCCCGTGGAAAGCAAGTGATCACATTTAACGACGGCTCACAGTGGCAACAAGTAGATAATACCTATTTGAAATTAGAAACAGGGCAGGGCGTTACTATCGAAAAGGGCCTATTCGGCGCATTCTTTTTAGGCGTTGACGGTATAAATAAGCGTTTAAAAGTAAAACGACTTAAGTAAATGACTCTATTTGATGCTGGTGTCAATCTGCTAGACAGGCGCTTCGATGCCAGCGAAGTCATTCAACGTGCCGTTGAGGCAGGCGTTGAGAAGTTATGTGTAATTACCACTCACCCAGATGAATGGGAGCCTGCTTATCAACTGTATCTCAAGTATCCTGATATTCTGTGTTACACCATCGGCGTTCATCCGCACCATGCAAAGGACGTTACTGACCAATCATTAATTCAACTTGAGCAGTTAGCGCAGCGCGAAGGCTGTGTAGCCATAGGCGAGTGCGGCTTAGACTTTAATCGCAACTTTTCTGCACAAGACACTCAGTTATCGGTGTTTGAGGCACAGCTTGCTATCGCAGTTAAACTGCAAAAGCCCGTTTATCTGCACGAGCGCGATGCGTTTGAACCACAGATGGGGCTGTTAACTCACTATATTCCTCAGTTGCCAGGTGGCATTGCTCACTGTTTTACTGGCACGGTGGAACAGGTTAATACCTATTTGTCTCTCGGTTTGTACATTGGGATCACGGGGTGGGTCTGTGATGAAAAGCGGGGCGAAGCGCTAAGAGACGCGGTAAAAAATATTCCTAAAGACAGGCTTATTTTTGAAACTGACGCTCCCTATCTTTTCCCAAAAACATTAAGACCAAGAAAGCGAAATAACGAGCCAGCCTTTTTGCCTCACATTGTAAAGCAGGTTAGCGAGATGCTAGCACTATCTGAAGAGCAGCTAAGCGAATACAGTTTTGCTAACAGCTGCACTTTGTTTTCCATAGGCTGAGAACGATTGATGCAAATTCACACAGACAAGCTACGTAATTATGATGTAGGTTTGTTGGTAACTGCCATCGTTGCTGTTGTGCTTTTTATATCGCTGTTTTTAAATATATCCCCCAACTCGTCGCAGCCCCCGCATTACTCACAATTAAAATATCGTTTTGCCTCATCTGACGAGCTAAATTTTGAGAATGTGGACCAAGTACCATCCAACCAATGGATGCCCGCTACATCACCCGTCAATTTGGGAATGAGTGACAAAACTGTGTGGTTTTCAATGGTCATTGAGCCCACTCAAAGCCCAGATAGCAAATATTTGCTGCATATCGACTATGCCTTATTAGATGAACTCGACGTAGGCATATATGAGAATATTAGTTCGGCGCCCCTTGTTACTTACTCTGCTGGAGATACACAAACGGCAGAAAACCGTCCGTTTAAGCACGTAAAGCCACTTTTTCCATTGCCGTCTAGCCAGTTTTCACAGCAGGTTTTTATTAAAGTAAAAACGTCGGGAACCATCCGATTACCCATTCGTATTTGGAAAGAAAGTGAGTTCATTCAGTTCACAGCCAATCGAAATGCTGCACTAGGTGTCTTCTTTGGAATACTGATTGCGATGGGAATAAGCAATTTATTCCTCACTGTCACTACAGGGAGTAAGTCATTTTTTCTCTACTCCGGCTACGTTTTTTGCTTAGCCCTCACCATTGCCACACTTCAAGGTTATGGTTTTACTTATCTTTGGTCGAGTAGCCCATGGTTTCAAGGTAAAGCCGCCGTTATTTTTGCCAGTGCCACCATTATGTTTGGCAGCATGTTTACTCGTAGCTTATTGCCCATAAAGAAACACAGTATTCTGTTGGACAAAATAATGCGCGGTATTGGTTGGCTATGTGGGGCAAGCATCGTTGCCAGTGTGTTACTGCCTTATTCAATTATGATCAAAATTTTCTTAGTGGCCTTGAGCATAATCGTCTCTTTCACGTTGCTATTAGGCGCGTGGATGGCCACTAAAGGCGAGGTGATTGCTCGATACTTTACTATTGCTTGGGGCTTTTTACTGATAAGCGCCTTAGCGGCAAGTTTTGACAATTTAAACCTATTCCACTTGCCATTAACGTCTAATACGTTACTCATTATTGGTGGTGCGGTTGAAACGCTTATCCTGGCGTTAATCTTGGCTATTAATTTTAGCCACAGCAGAGATACACTGATAAACGCTAAGCAATTTGCATTAGAGCAAGAGAAGCAGGCTAATATTGCCAAAGAACACTTGTTAACCATGCAACAACGACATCAAGAAGATTTGGAGTACAAAGTTGAAGAGCGTACCCTAGAGCTTGAGGTTACGTTGCGAGAGCTCTCTGAAGTGAACCAAGAGCTAGAGCGACTCAACGCAGTAGACCCGCTTACAGGCGCTCACAACCGCCGTCACTTTGATAAAAGCCTGCGCGCACAGGGGCGACGAAGTCGCAGAGAGCAAATACCGCTCTCGTTGATCATTCTCGATATTGATCACTTTAAGCAAATTAACGATAAGTTTGGTCATGATGCCGGTGACGAGTGTTTAAAGCATATGACACACCTCTTTCAAAAACATATTCATCGCCCTAGCGATGATTTATGTCGAATTGGGGGCGAAGAGTTTGCTGTTATCTTACCTAATACCGATCTTCGAGGCGGTGAATTCATTGCCGAAACTCTGCTAACCGCGTTGGCATCTGAACCACTGAGTTATGAGGGCGATGAAATAAACCTTACTGCCAGTGCCGGCGTAGCAACTGCTATTATGCATGATGAAGATCAGGCTCAACATTTATTCAGACTTGCCGACTCACTGTTGTATAAAGCAAAGCAGGGTGGGCGAAACAAAGTAATATCTCAACAATTGCAGGACCAACTATGACCACTTCGTTTCCAAATCGCCGAATGCGCAGACTTCGAGCTAAAGATGCTCTGCGTGGACTCGTTGCTGAGAACGCACTTTGCGTAGATGATTTAATTTACCCCGTATTCGTATTGCCTGGGCAAGACTCACGAGAGGCCGTCCCCTCAATGCCAGGCGTAGAGCGTCTTTCTCTCGACCTTTTATTGGTAGAAATGAAAAAGTGGGTTGCGCTGGGTATTCGCACATTTGCGCTTTTTCCCGTCACGCCAATGACCTTAAAAACAGACTGTGCAAAAGAAGCGTTTAACCCTGATGGCTTAACGCAAACGGCACTTTGTGCGATTAAAAAAGCGTACCCAGACATCATGCTAATGTCTGATGTTGCTCTCGACCCATTTACGTCCCACGGCCAAGATGGCCTTATTGATGCCATGGGCTATGTGGTTAACGATGAGACGGTTGAGGTGTTAGTAAAGCAGGCCTTATCCCATGCTGAAGCAGGTGCTGATATTGTTGCGCCATCGGATATGATGGATGGACGCATAGGTCAAATTCGCCAGGCGCTAGAAAGCAACGGATATGTAAACACGTGTATTATGGCCTACTCAGCCAAGTACGCTTCTTCTTACTACGGGCCCTTTAGAGATGCCGTCGGCTCAGCTGCCAATATTAAAGGCGGCAATAAAAAAACGTATCAAATGGACCCTGCAAATTCCGATGAAGCCATTCATGAAATTGCCCTAGATATCGAAGAAGGTGCAGACATGGTAATGGTGAAGCCAGGCATGCCATATTTAGATATTGTGCGTCGCTGTAAAGATGAATGCAAAGTGCCTACGTTTGCTTATCAGGTAAGCGGCGAGTACGCCATGCACCAAGCAGCTTTTGCCAACGGTTGGTTAAACGAAGATGAGGTGGTACTGGAATCGTTATTGGCATTTAAGCGTGCCGGTGCCGATGGTATTTTGACTTACTTCGCCCCCAAAGCAGCAGAGCTATTGCGCAATAGCAATAAATAACACGTTGGGCATGAGTACAAACAAAAAGAGCTGCTTCAAAGCAGCTCTTTTTTTATGAAATGATTTTTTTCTTATGTAGCGGCCTTACCTAAAAGCGCCTATTACAAACAAACCAGCTCACATCCTGCTTTGTGCTGCAGCCAGCATTCATTGGCTAGTTCGGCATTAATTAAAGGGTGAGACTTTAACCAACCTTCTGGAAAGGTAAGCGTCCACTTATCATCTTCACACAACAGTTTTACATCGGGAATATGCTTGTTTTGTCTGCGTAAACACAGCACCACGGCAATGCGTAAAACCCGAAGTAACCCTTTAAGCATAGGGCGATAATCTTGGTGATAATTATCAAATATATTACTGGCAACATTTAACCGATGCTGAGACACAAGCTCTCTAATTGCTGAGCGCTGCAAACGAGTAAAGCCTGGCAAATCGATATAACTGAGTATATATGCACCGTGTTCATGATGGCGTTTGTACTCAATATGCAGGCCAATTTCGTGAAGCTCTGCGGCTGCGCCTAAAATTGTCTCGGTATCGAGGTGACAAATATTCTGTTGACCACACAGTTGATAGCATAGCGACAGCGCCACTTGTTTTACCGTAGCTGCATGAGCCGTGTCGATGTGGTAACGCTGTTTGGCTTGGTTTAGCGTCTGCTGGCGGCGGTCGTTATCGGTGACATTGTCCAACATGCCATAGATTAAACCCTCTCGTAGGGCGCCACCAGAAATGTTCATGTGCTTAATATCGAGAGCTTCAAATAAGCTAATGAGAATGGCCAGTCCCGATGGAAATATTGCTTTGCGGTTTTCTTCTAACCCTTCAATAGTGAGTTGGTCGATAGAGCCGCATTCAATACACTGCTTTTGCAAGTGGTAGAGGTAATCGAGTCGAATAGCATCGCTGATCCCTTGAGCCACTAATATTTCAGTTATTGCCTGTGGCGTGCCTGAAGCACCAAGACAGTTTTCCCAGTCAAAGCATAAAAAGGCGTTAGACACTTCACTAATAAGTGCGTGTGCAGCTTTTTTTGCCTTATCAAAGTTCTCATCGGTTATGCTTCCTCCTTGGAAATAGCGTTCCATAAAGGTGACACAACCCATGTCTAAACTTTTCAAATGAATGGGCTGCATATCATTACCAATAATGATTTCAGTGCTAGCACCACCAATATCAATAACAAGGCTGTTGCCTTGATTGGCCGATGTATAGGCTACGCCGAGGTATATCTGTCTGGCCTCTTCTTCGCCGCTGATAACATTAAGCTTATGATTAAGAATTTCTTCGGCTTTGCGCACAAAAACGTGTGCATTGGTGGCAAGGCGCAGTGTCGCGGTTGCAACCACCTTGATATTTGAAGGGGGGATATCTTGTAATCTTTCAGAGAATACTTGCAGGCATTTCCAACCGCGCTCCATGCTTGTGTCATCAAGCAATAATTGTTCATCAAGCCCGGCCGCTAATCGCACCTTCTGCTTAATTTTACCAATAATTTGAACGCTTCCATTTACTACATGGACAATCACCATGTGAAAACTATTAGAGCCTAGGTCAACGGCGGCATAATACTCGCCGTAGGTCTGGGCATCGTGCTGGAGTTCTGCCTGCATAGTGTCTCGTGTTCTATTTACTATTATTTCGCTGCTGAGGCTTGCCGCGCCCACGGCTATTGCCTCTACGAGAAGAGTTTCGATTATTAGGCACACGCTTTCTGCGTGGCTTAGGAGGTGTTACCTCGTCTAATAATGCGGTTCTATCGTAGTCTGTAACCGGAATAGTTGTATGAATGTACTTTTCAATTGCCGGTAGGTTAAGCGCGTATTTTTCGCACGCAAAACTTATTGCAATACCGCTTCTTCCCGCTCGACCGGTACGACCAATACGGTGCACATAATCTTCGGCATCGTCTGGCAAGTCGTAGTTAAATACGTGCGTTACCGCATCGATATGTAAACCACGAGCCGCCACGTCAGTCGCAACTAATATGTCTAATGCGCCCTTGGTAAAGTCTTCTAAAATACCAAGACGTTTCTTTTGCGGAACATCGCCACTTAATAAACCAACGCGGTGTCCGTCTGCGGTTAGCCAATCTGTGACTTTCTCACAGCTGTGCTTGGTGTTGGCAAACACAATGGCCTTTTCTGGCCACTCTTCTTCTAAGAGCGTGAGAAGCAGCAACATTTTATCGTCATCTGACGGATAAAAGAGTTCTTGGCTTACGCGGCTTGCAGTCGTTTGTTCAGGGGCAACTTGCACATGAGTAGGGTTATTCATGTGTTCATAGGCCAGCTCCTGTACGCGATAACTCAACGTAGCTGAAAACAGCATGCTAAGTCTCTCGTTTGCAGGTGGCATACGACGGAATAAAAAGCGGATGTCTTTAATAAAGCCCAAATCGAACATACGATCGGCTTCATCAAGCACGGCAACCTGAATATTTTTCAGCGAGAATACATCCTGTTTATAGTAATCCAGTATGCGTCCTGTCGTGCCAATAATTATATCCACCCCTTCTTCTAGGGTTTCACGTTGACTTTGGTAACCTTCGCCCCCATAGATCAACCCTAACGATATTCCAGTGTGCTCACTGAGCAATTTGGCATCGTTATAAATTTGCACAGCAAGTTCTCGTGTAGGTGCCATAATGATGGCACGAGGACCGTCTAATTTGCTGTTACTTGAGTTTTCTGCTTTGCTTAGCAGGTAATGGAATGTAGCGACCAAAAACGCAATGGTTTTTCCCGTGCCCGTTTGAGCTTGGCCAGCAATATCGAGGCCTTCTAATAACGGAGGCAGTGCAAGTGCCTGAATTGGTGTACAATGCGAAAAATTCTCTGCCGTCAAGGCGTCAACGACTTTGCTGTTGATCGGCAGGTCAGAAAAATGAGTTTCAGTTAAATGAGTAGGCATAGCTTATAGCTTATCAGTGCTTGCATTAAAAAACAGTTTCTATATAACACTTATGGTAAGGCTGAGAAGACTCAGCGACAGACCAACAATGGAGAAAAGAATGAGCGACAAAATTATCCAGTTATCTGACGATAAATTCGAAGCAGATGTTATCAATGCTGACAGTCCTGTACTAGTTGACTTTTGGGCCGAGTGGTGTGGCCCCTGTAAAATGATCGCACCTATCTTAGAAGAAGTTGCGACCGAGTTTGATGGCAAGTTAACAGTTGGCAAGTTGAATGTCGATGAAAATAACGAAACTCCGCCTAAATACGGTATCCGTGGCATCCCAACGTTGTTACTTTTCAAAAACGGTAACGTTGCAGCGACAAAAGTGGGTGCGTTATCAAAAACTCAGTTAACAGAATTTCTCAACGAAAACCTGTAATTGATACAGAAAAGCCGGTGTAGCTAACTCCTACATCGGCTTTTTTCATTACACTAGGCAGCATTACACTTTAGGATAGTGAGCCCAATTTAATTAACATTTAGTGACCAAATCGCTGGACGTTGGTTAAATATAGTGCTAACTTTTCCCTCAGCGCTCATCCGAGCAGCATTCTGCAACTGTCCAAATCCGGGCGATACCAAATCTAAACGAGAACAGAGTGACCAAAAGTCCTGTAAGCGAAGCTCAAGCACAAAGACCCACCAGTATGAATTTAACCGAATTAAAGAATAAACCAATTAGCGAATTGGTTAACATGGCCGAGAAAATGGGCCTTGAGAATATGGCTCGCGCCAGAAAACAAGACATCATATTCTCTATCTTGAAGACGCACGCTAAAAGTGGCGAAGATATCTTCGGAGATGGAGTTTTAGAAATTTTACAGGACGGTTTCGGCTTCTTACGCTCAGCTGATTCTTCTTACCTTGCAGGTCCAGATGATATTTATGTATCGCCTAGCCAGATTCGTCGCTTTAATTTGCGCACTGGTGACACCATTGCAGGAAAAATTCGTCCTCCTAAAGACAGCGAACGTTACTTTGCGCTATTAAAAATTCGCGAAGTAAACTTCGACAAGCCTGAAAACTCGCGAAACAAAATCTTGTTTGAAAACCTGACTCCATTGCATGCTGCCGATCGTTTGCGCATGGAACGTGGTAATGGTTCAACAGAAGATATTACTGCGCGTGTTCTCGATTTAGCATCGCCTATTGGTCGCGGTCAGCGCGGACTCATAGTTGCGCCGCCTAAAGCCGGTAAAACGTTGCTTCTACAGAATATTGCACAGTCTATTGCTGCCAATCACCCAGAATGTGAATTGATGGTACTACTTATCGACGAACGTCCAGAAGAAGTAACTGAAATGCATCGCCTAGTACAAGGTGAAGTGGTTGCCTCTACGTTCGACGAGCCAGCAAGCCGTCACGTACAAGTGGCAGAGATGGTTATCGAGAAAGCGAAACGCTTAGTAGAGCACAAAAAAGATGTGGTTATTCTTCTCGATTCAATCACTCGTCTTGCTCGTGCCTATAACACGGTTATTCCATCATCAGGTAAAGTACTAACCGGTGGTGTAGATGCAAACGCACTTCATAAGCCAAAGCGTTTCTTTGGTGCTGCCCGTAACGTTGAAGAGGGTGGTAGTTTAACTATTATCGCTACAGCACTTATCGATACCGGCTCTAAAATGGATGAAGTTATCTACGAAGAGTTTAAAGGTACGGGTAACATGGAACTTCACCTTAATCGCAAAATTGCGGAGAAGCGTGTATTCCCAGCTATCGACTTTAATCGTTCTGGCACACGTCGTGAAGAGCTACTTACAAAACAAGATGAACTACAGAAAATGTGGATCTTGCGTAAAATTGTTCATGAAATGTCAGAAATCGACGCGATGGAGTTCTTAATTAGTAAGCTCTCTATGACGAAGACGAACGATGAATTCTTCGATGCAATGCGAAGACAAAGAAGCTAGCACTCGCTAAGAATCTGATAAAGGCGCCTTTGAAGGCGCCTTTTTTGTATCTGTTTATGTCTACAGGCTCATATATTGAGGGTATTAGACTTCCGTATAATGTTTTTGTATTTAGCTATGCGTTATTTTTCCTCCTCGATTCTGTTTGGTGGTGTGTTCTTTTACCAGATGATCTATTCTGGCTAAAACAACAAAGGAAAAACATGATGATTAGGAAGTTAGCAACGTTAACCTTCGCAAGTTTAGCAGTGTCAACCAGCGTATTTGCGGCATCTGTCGATGTTGACAGTTTGGCTACCAATGTAGAGCCAGATGTCATTAAATGGCGTCACCACTTTCACCAGTTCCCCGAGCTTTCTAACCGCGAATTCAAAACCGCAGACTATATTGCGAATTACCTCACCTCCCTAGGCTTAGAGGTACAAACCGGCGTCGCAAAAACCGGCGTAGTGGCCATTCTCGACTCTGGAAAGCCTGGTCCTGTGGTAGCGCTTCGCGCCGATATGGATGGTCTGCCTGTTAAAGAGGAAAACCAATTATCCTATCGCTCTGAACAAATGGGCGAATACAATGGAAATGACGTGCCCGTTATGCACGCATGCGGTCACGACACTCATATGGCCATGCTGATGGGCGCAGCTAAAATCTTAACCGGTATAAAAAGCGAACTTACTGGCAAAGTAAAGTTCATCTTTCAGCCAGCAGAAGAGGGCGCACCCGCGGGAGAAACCGGTGGTGCCGAAGTAATGGTAAAGGAAGGGGTACTTAAAAACCCTGATGTGGATGTGATTTTTGGTTTGCACATTAATGCCAACACTGATGTGGGCAAAGTGCGCTATAAACCTGGTGGCACCATGGCTGCCGTAGATCCGTTTAAAATCATTATTCACGGTAAACAGGCGCATGGCGCTTATCCGTGGAAAAGTGTCGATCCCGTGGTCACCGCTGCACAAATGATCATGTCTATTCAAACCATTGTGAGCAGAGAATTAAAGCTGATTGACGACGCTGCTGTTGTTTCAATCGGTTCAATACACGGTGGTAACAGGTCTAACATTATTCCTAATGAAGTTGAGCTTGTTGGTACTATTAGAACGTTGAACAAGGCAGCCCGTGAGCATATTTATGAGGCACTGCCTCGCAAGGTAAACGCCATCGCTGAAAGTATGGGAGCCAAAGCAGAGCTAACGTTACCGTTAGATTATTCTTACCCTATTACGTATAACGACCCCGCATTAACGCAGGCCATGTTGCCGACAATGCAGCGTACGGCAGGTGTTGAAAACACCTTGTTATCAAATCCTGTCACAGGTGCGGAAGATTTCTCTTTCTTTCAGGAGCAAGTGCCTGGCCTTTACGTGTGGGTTGGCGGAAAGCCTCTAGATGTGTCTGAAGAAGATAGCCCCGCTCATCATACCCCAGAATTTTATGTGGACGATGAAGGCATGAAGTTGGGCGTTAAATTACTGACTAACTTTACACTCGACTACATGGAGCAAAACTAAACATGGCGCTGGGGATTTTCTTTGGGTAAAACTCGTTTTGTTTTTAGCTGGTCTCTAGCGCTTGAAGCTTTTTTAGTGTGCTTAGTGGGGGTGGGTATTAATGTATTGCCAGCCCCTTTTGATAGTTCAGGTATTGCCGTGTTTGGCTACGGCGCAGCGGTATACGCAGCACTTCGCTTTACTCCATACCTGTCGATACCCATTGCGCTACTTATCAGTGCACCTGTGTGGTTTGGCGATGGAAGTATCGTAGGAAAAGAAAGCCTCACTCTTCTTCCTATCGTTATAAGTCTGTTTGGGTATCACAAGTCACTGAAACAGGTGATTAAGATAGGTGCGGGCTTTTGGTCTGTTGTTTTTGTGCCTATTTTGGTACTAGAGCATTATTTCAATAACGGCGCCGATAACAGCGAAAGCCTCAATATAATAATGTCTGGGGTGCTGGTTACCTGGATAAGCGGTGCTTTTGGGTTGGTCACAGGCCATTTCGTTTATCTGGCCACTCATGGTTTAAGGCGAAATATTGCTTATGAGCCGGAGAAGGTTAAGCTTAATTTTCTTTTTAGCTACTTCTTTTCTGGCTGTTTCTTTGTCGGCTCCATGGCCGTAATTTACTTGTCGGTCGCGCTGTTTCAGCAACAGCAGGAGCGCCAAATTCAACAATATATGGTTCAACGGGTTGCGGTAATGCAGCAACAGCTATCCGATTTCATTGAACAGCACCAAAGCGTTGTATCGGCCACGGCAAAAACGCTTTCAGGCAACATGGCTCAAAAAGCATTAGACACTGCATCCTCAAAACAGCTGTCGATAATGGCCGCGTATTACCCTAACTTCATTACGTTTCTTATCGCTGATGAAGATGGTGACATTACCCACACTTACCCCACCAATTTAATTGATAAAGTAAAAGATGGCGTGCGCTCAAATGTCGCTTATCGCCCCTATTTTTCTGAAGTAATGGAATCTGGCGAGCCTTATTTATCCGATGTATTTCAAGGGCGTGGCTTTGGGAACGACCCTATCATCGCCATTTCCGCTCCTATTAAAACAAGCAGCGACAACACCGTTGGTATTGTTGAAGGCTCACTGTCTCTTAAAAGCTTTACTGCCTTCGATGAGCTCAGTTTACAAGGCTTTTCCTTATTAATAGAGGACAGAAAAGGGGATGTGATATTTGCATCAAGCGCGCTTAACTTAGAGCCGTTAAGCAAAGCGCCGTTTTATGAGTGCGAGCCAAAGTGTGATGTTGAAATAGATAATGGCGTAGGCGGAAAAAACTGGCTGCGGTTTAAGGGTGATATACCAAAGGTTAACTGGACGTTAAGCTATTACTTCAACCGGGAATACCTGCAAGCCTCTATGGGCAGCTACCTGATGAAGGACTTGCTCTTACTATTGTTGTTATCCGTCCTTGGTACATTAACTGGCTATTTAGTCGCTCGGATGATCAGCATGCCTCTTAGACGACTCATTCGTTATATTGCCAAATTTGACCCAAAAAGTACGCAGGGAAATAATCTCCCCAGTCGTGCATTTCACATTCAAGAGCTCACTGCATTAAACAATGAGTTTATAAGTTTAGAGCAGCGCTTACTAACAGCCTTTGATGAACTAGACAAGGCAAGGGCAAACGAGAAGCAGTTGAACGTAGAGTTAGGTGAGCTTAATCAGTCACTGGAAGCGCGCATAGAAGAAAAAACGCATCATTTAGAGAGCGCATTAAAATCTGCAGAAGCGGCGAATATTTCGAAAACCCAGTTTCTTGCCAACATGAGCCACGAAATTCGCACCCCAATGAATGGCATTATTGGTTCGTGTGAACTCATGTCAGAGTACGAGCTGCCAGGTCATATAGCGTCACGAGCCAATACCATTTCGCGCTCGGCCACAAATTTGCTGCATATATTAGACAGTATCCTCGACTGGTCTAAAATCGAGTCTGGCAAGATGGCAGTGGATTACCAAGATACGCAGGTACGCGAACTGTTGTTAGGTGCCAAGGAACTTTACGCCTACACGGCCAATGTAAAGGAAGTGGAGATTGACCTTGATGTAGATGACTCAGTTCCTAGCGTACTAGCCCTTGATGCTGGCAAAGTTGGTCAAGTGGTGAATAACTTACTGAGCAATGCGATTAAATTTACTAATGGCGGCACCGTTACAATAACGGCAAGTTATGCCGACAATTCCCTTAATATTAAGATCACCGACACCGGAATTGGCATTTCAAAAGATAAGTTACATACTATTTTTGAGAAGTTTGAGCAGGCCGATGCCTCCACCACTCGCGACTATGGAGGCACGGGATTAGGTTTGCCAATAAGTAAAGGTCTTGTGGAGCTTCTCGGTGGTGAAATGAGTGTAGAGAGCGTGCTGGATAATGGCTCTACGTTTACATTTTATGTTCCCTGTAAAGAAAGTAAGCATGCAGTAGTGGCTAAAGGAACCGATGCTAAGCATAGCATCGCAACTATCCCCAGTAACACCCATATTCTATTAGCAGAAGATAACGATATTAACGCCGAAATCGTCATGGATATGTTGTCTAGCGCTAACGTCCGCTGTATACGTGCTAAAAATGGACAAGATACGTTAGAGGCAGCGAAGAAATACCCGTTTGATGTCATTCTCATGGATTGCCAAATGCCGGTAATGGATGGCCTGACTGCCGCATCGCAAATTCGCAAGCACGGCATAAACAAAGACACCGTGCGTATTATTGCGCTAACGGCGAATGCTTTTGAGGAAGACAGAATAGCGTGTCTCAACGCGGGTATGGATGCGTACTTAAGTAAGCCTATTCGAAAGCGTGTTCTATTTAACTGTATTGCCAACGAACTCGCCGCTGTCTAGATATCTTGTCACAAGTCATTTAACGCGCAATTTGAAACGCCTTTCTACGGGCAATTGAAGTGGGAATTTTGCGCAAGTTACGCTACAATCGCGTGCTTTCCAAACTTGTCTATTTTACCTAACCTGAATCCTGTTTAAAGAATGGTGCAAGCATTTGTTCTATAAAATATAAATTAAAATTTCAAACTCAGTACTGCTAGAAATGATAAGTGCAAGGCGCAAAAGTCACGTAACAGTTGTTCTATTACTTACTTTTGCAACGCAGTAATTCGTGTTTCTAGTGGTGCTGAGCGCCTTTTCTTAAACAGGATTCAGGTTACCTACTCCGAGGATCATTAGATGGCGAAAGTCGCGATTGTAATGGGTTCAACTTCAGACTGGCCTACCATGCAGCAGGCTGCAAAAATGCTGAAGTCGTTCAACGTCGAATTTGACGCGAAAGTCGTGTCGGCGCACAGAACACCAAACTTACTAGTGGAGTTCGCAGAGAGCGCTGCAGATGAAGGCTTTAGCGCCATTATTGCAGGTGCCGGCGGTGCTGCTCATTTGCCTGGCATGATTGCGGCGCATACTCATTTGCCAGTATTTGGGTGTCCGGTAAAATCAAAAGCACTTAGCGGTTTAGACTCATTGTTATCAATTGTGCAAATGCCCAAGGGCGTTGCCGTTGGTACGCTCGCCATTGGCGAAGCTGGCGCAGCCAATGCTGGGCTATTGGCCGCTCAAGTTGTTGCGTTGCAAGACGAGACAGTGCGAGACGCGATTATTGCCTTTAGAAAAACTCAAACCGAGACAGTGCTAGCGTCAAGTAACACATTGGAGCTAGATGAATGAGAGTCGTCGTTTACGGTGCAGGTCAATTAGCACAAATGATGTACCTTGCGGGTAGCCCGTTAGGTATTGATGTACAGGCCGTTGACGTAAATAACGACACGGTTGTTCATCCGGTAAGTAAAACCCCTCTAGATATCCCTCTTGATGAAGCGTTAGTCGGTGCTGATGCGCTAACCGTTGAATTTGAGCACGTTCCAGAGCGCCTGCTTGAAGTTGCCGCGCAAACCAATAAGTTAATGCCGAATATTCAAAGTATTTTGGTGGGTGCAGATCGTGTTCGTGAAAAGCACTTGTTGCAGACTATGGGTGTGGCAAATTGCGAGCACAAAATTGTTACGCACTTAGACCAGTTAGATGAATGTGTTGATGCGCTTGGCAGCAAGTTAATTTTAAAAGCCAGTCGCGATGGTTACGATGGTTACGGCCAATGGCGTTTGTCAGACGACGCCGAATTACCAGAGTTAAAGCAGTCTCTTCAGGGCCTAGATTTAGAAAATGTGCCTTTAGTTGTTGAGAAAATGGTTGCCTTCGACCGCGAGCTTTCACTCATTGGTGTGAGAAATGCCAAAGGTGATATTCGCACTTATCCACTTGCGGAAAACTTGCACCATCAGGGCCAGCTACATGTGTCTGTTGCGCCTGCAACAAACGTCGATGAGGCGCTACAGCAACAAGCACACGATATCTTTACCACCTTGGCCGACGGTATGGACTATGTGGGTGTACTTGCGGTGGAGCTATTCCAAGTTAACGATACCTTATTGGTGAATGAGTTAGCGCCCCGGGTTCACAATTCAGGTCACTGGAGTCAATCTGGCGCGGTAACCAGTCAGTTCGAGAATCATCTCAGAGCGGTGTGTGGACTGCCATTAGGCGATACATCAGCGTTGGGACCCAGTGCCATGGTGAATATTATTGGGTGCAGCAGTTTCTCTCGAGAGCTTTTGAGTATTGATGGCAGTCATTTGCATTGGTACGGTAAATCGGTAAGAGACAAGCGCAAGATGGGCCACATTAATGTGACGACTGATAGCTACCATCAGCTTGGTGAAAAGCTGATGGCCCTTAGTCAATATCTTCCCCTTGAGTACTTCCCCAAATTAGTTGCTGAGGCAACGCGATTAAAAGGTTGACAGTAACCATTTAATCGCTAGAATACGCATCCGCTGTCTAGGCAGCGGTTTTAAATAGTGTGCCGACTTAGCTCAGTTGGTAGAGCAACTGACTTGTAATCAGTAGGTCGCCAGTTCGATTCCGGCAGTCGGCACCATTTATCTTTGTTATTACGCATTTCTTACGTAATATAGTTCCGTTAACCACAACGGAGCAATTTCTCAATGTCATTATCTTCCTATGTTCGCCAATTTCATGGCAAAGCGTTTAGCTGTCTGCTAGCCCTGTCTTGTTTTACTTCGGCTACTGTTTTTGCTCACGGTGAGCACAGCCATGAGAATGAGCACGGCAAAAGCCATGAGCACGACAAAAGCCATGAGCATCATAAAAACCATGGGCACATGACAGACTCCCAATCGCCCGTTGTTCTTAACGATGGCTATGCCCGCGCAACCTTCCCAATGGCTAAAACTGCAGCCGCTTATTTTACACTGCACAATCATAGCGAAGACGACCTTCAACTAAGTGGTGTTACTGTTGACGCCAAAGTGGCAGACGAGGCGCAAATTCACACCACGAAAATGGAAGGCGACGTTATGCGTATGCGTCACTTAACTGATGGTGTGACTATAGGCGCTCACGAACATGTCACTTTCACATCGGGTGGTTACCACGTAATGCTTTTAGGTTTAAAAAATGGTTTAAGCGAGGGAGAAGAAGTGCAGCTCACTCTTCACTTTGATGGGCAAGAGCCATTGCATACGGTTCTACCTGTAAAAGCCGATAAACAAGCTGTGCACAAGCACGGGCATTAAGCACTGTGACGTGTTTATGATGGCGGACAATACCCGTATCTTTCACGTTGAAACTTAAGGGGCTAGCATCTATAAAATAGATGGCTGCAATCAACTTAATGCGAGTTCTATCTGCGTTAGGTTGATATATAGTATTTAGATTCGTTAGCGTTACTGCTAATTAGTTTTAACATTATGTTGAGGAGCGGAACATGAGTAAAATTGATATTGGAATTTCAGAAAGCGATCGTAATGAAGTGGCCCATGGTTTAAAGAAACTATTGGCAGACTCGTACACGTTATACCTTCAAACTCATAATTTTCACTGGAATGTTGAAGGCCCACAGTTTCGCGAACTACACCTAATGTTTGAAGAGCACTACACCGAACTGGCATTAGCGGTAGATGAAATCGCAGAGCGTATTCGTACGTTAGGCGTGGCGGCTCCAGGAACGTACAAAGCATTTGCAGAGCTAAGTGCAATTGAAGAAGTGGATGGTGTGCCAGAGGCTACCGAAATGGTACGTTTACTTACCCATGGCCACGAGCAGGTGGTAAAAACGTGCAGAGAGTCTTTGAAATTAGCGCAAGGTGCGGATGATGAATCGTCTGCTGCACTTATTGGCGACAGAATGCGCGTTCATGAAAAAAACGCTTGGATGCTTCGCGCGACGTTACCGAAGTAGACGTCAAAAGGCAGCGTTTAAGAAAGCTTTTTAAAAAGAGAGCTCTGTAAAAAGAGGTCTCTGTCCGATATCTCGGGACGAATAAAGTAAAGGGTACAGCTATGCTGTACCCTTTTTTGTATAATTGTTATTTCACTTAGTTATATTCGCCTTATTTGGATATAGAAAGCCGGATATAGAAAGCCGGATATAGAAAGCTGGATATAGAAGGCTAAATACATAAAGCTAAATACATAAAGCTAAATACATAAAGCCGGATACAGAAGACTAGATACAGAGCACTAATTACAGATAACTAGATACAAAAGATTCTATACACAGCAAAAGATGTATCTACGATAGCGCATTAAAAAATGCGGCATTCAAAAAGCGACATCGATAAGAGCAATAGCGGACATTGAGGCACAGATGAAAAAATTTACAGCGGGGTTACTTGGCCTTTGTAGTATCAGTTTGGCAGTGAGCCAAGGCGTGATGGCAAATAGTCACAACGACTCAGACAAGGTCATTAGCACTAAAAATGACGGGATAAAAGTAACGACACTAGCACAAGGGCTTGAGCATCCGTGGGGAATGGCGTTTCTACCTAACGGAGATATGCTAGTAACTGAACGCTCTGGTGGTATTCGTAGGTTGTCACAAAGCGGCGAGCTATCAGACAGGCTAGCAAACGTGCCAGAGGTTGTTGCAAACAACCAAGGCGGAATGCTAGATATTACTATCGATCCTGATTTCAGCGAAAACAATACGGTGTATTTTTGCTACAGCAAACCCTCTGATGATGGCAAGCCTGGCAGCAGCAGTAGTGTGGCGAAGGCGACACTGATAGACAATGGGCTCGAGAATGTAGAAGTAATATTCAGCGCTTCGCCTATTATCGACAATGGTTTTCACTTTGGGTGTCGTTTGGTATTTGATGCTGAAAAGTCACTGTATATCACCCTTGGCGATCGCTACAAATACATGAAAGAAGCACAAAATACGGATAATCACTTCGGTACTATAGTGCGCATAAATCGCGATGGCAGCGTACCTGAAAGTAATTCTTTCACTGACGGTGATGCGCCGGAAGTATTCAGTTTTGGTCATCGAAACGTTCAGGGCGTAACGGTTCACCCCGATACTGGTGCAGTGTGGGCAATGGAGCATGGGCCTAAAGGCGGTGATGAAATAAACCTTATCAAAAATGGCGCTAACTATGGCTGGCCTGAAATTACCTATGGCATTGATTACAGTGGCGAGATCATCAGCGATAAAACGCACATGGACGGCATGGAGCAACCGTGGCTCTATTGGGACCCTTCTATCGCTCCTAGTGGACTCGTATTTTATAGCGGTGACATGTTTAAAGAATGGCAGGGCGACATTCTTGTGGGGTCGTTGAAGTTTACTCATCTTCGTCGTATCGATGTGGTAGATGGAAAACCCGCAGAGCAGTACGAGTACCTACGAGATAACGGCGCTCGCATCAGAGATGTTGAGGTTGACGAAGCAGGTGCAATTTATCTGTTAACGGATGCGCCAAATGGCAAGGTGCTAAAGCTGACCAAATAGTGTCAACGCTAATGCCAACGCCAGTGCCAATGTCAATACGAGTGACGCAATAGGTCAGTCGACGCTCTTATCATCAACGGTAAGACAGGGCTTGGCAAAAAAGGCAAGCAAAAAAGCCGAGCTAGCGAATTGCGCTAGCTCGGCTTTTTATTTGAAGCGCGTAGCTTATTTATCTTCACCTTCGGATGTGGTTTTGTAGCGCTCGAACCACGCAAGAATATTCCCCACCTTTTGAATAAGGCGAGATGGCTTGCTGGCTATCCCGTGTGAAGCGCCAGGTATTCTCACCATGGCTGCATCAATATCCTGAAGCTTTAGCGCCTGGTAATACTGCTCAGACTCACTAATCGGTGTGCGGTAATCAGACTCACCGGTTAACAGCATAGTGGGCGTCGTCACGTTGCCAACTAATGAAAGTGGGCTGCGTTTCCACAGCTTGTCGGCAATATTCCACGGCATATCAGACATCCAATATTGACTGAAAAACGGATATGCATCGGCGGTCAAAGCAAAGCTCATCCAGTTAATCACGGGCTTAGCAACCACGGCCGCAGCAAAGCGGTCGGTCTTTCCGATTGACCAAGCAGTGAGCACACCACCTCCTGAGCCGCCTGTAATAAATAGGTTGTCGGTATCAACATAACCCTTGTCGATGACAGCATCGACGACATCCATAAGGTCATTATAATCCTCAGAAGGGTAGTTATGGTGAATAAGGTTGCCAAAATCTTCGCCATAAGAGCTACTGCCTCTTGGGTTCGACCAAGCCACTACATAACCTTGCGCTGCCATTAACTGTATTTCCATGGCGAAATGAGGGCCGTAGGCAGCGTGCGGACCACCGTGGATTTCTAAGATAAACGGGTATTTTTTACTGCTATCAAAACCTGGTGGCAGTGCTATCCAAGCATCGATGTTTCGCTCATCAACGCTAGAGGTTACCGATAAATCGATCACCTCTGCGAGTGCCTTATGACCCAGTGTATCGTCGTTGAGGTGTGTTAAGGCTCTATCGTCATCGCGGGTGCGATACAACGTAAGATCCCCCGGCATGTTTCGAGCTGCGCTGGTATACACAATGGTACCTTCATCGCTCATGGCGAAGGCCCCCGATGTATATGGTCTACCTAGCGATTGACCACCTATGGCAACGTCCAATGGCTTCACGTCGCCTTTGAGGTTAACTGCTGCTAGCTTATTGTCACCTTCATCAAGGTATGAAAAAAGAAGCCCTCGACTATTCTTACGCCAAGTAAAGTCGCCGATAGCACGGTCAAGGGAAGAGGTGAGACGGGTTATTTCGCCGTCACTTAGCTTCATTACAAGCAGGTCGTTGTTTTGATAAGACAATTTTCTATCGTTAACATGGGTAAACGCGAGATATTTACCATCTGGGCTTAGGGCGGGTGAGCCCTCAGGTCCTTCCATGCTGGTCACTTGCTCACTTTCAGCGGTAGCGACGTTGACTCTGTAGATATCACTAAAGTAAGGATGCAGGGCATAGTCCTCTCGATGAGGCGTGGCAAAGTATATCCAATCTCCATCCCGCGAAAATGAAAGCGAACCACCGCTGGGAAACTTTCCATCCGTTAATTGTCTCGGCGTGCCGCCTTCAACAGGAAGAACATAGATTTGGTTATACCCTTCCCGTAAATAACCTCGTCCGTCGCCGCGGTATTGCGTGGTATCAATATAGGTGGCTTGTTCTGCCCATTTGGCTCCCTCTGGCTTTGCCGGCATTCCGGTAAATATTGGGGCGTTTTTTTCTTCGGTAAAAAGGCTAAAGGCAAGCGACTTGCCATCAGGAGACCACGTTAAGTTAGATGGCGCTTCGTCGCTGTTGGTAAGGCGTACAGATTGCTTTGAATCAAGGTAATACAAGTGCAGTTGAGCGCGTCCATCAACGGCTTTGGTATAGGCGATAGCAGTGCCGTCGGGGGACAGTGTGGCTTGAGAAATATTTTCATCTTGCGCAATGAATGGACGATGTTTACCTGAGCTTATATCAACCTGCCATAGCCTGCTTTGCCTGCTGTCAGACATAATGTCTAGGCTTTGACGGCTATAAATAACGGTGTCATCATTGATGAACTGCGGATTAGAAACAAACTCTAAATTGAATGTGTCGTTGTAGGTTAGCACGTTGGGTGCGTTATCAGTCGAGCTGGCAACACCACCGCTATCAGCAGCAGATGCTGGCGTTAGGGCAGCGCATATAGCCGTCATCGCAGCACATAACGCGAAGTTACGTTTGCGATTTACCAAGCGGTAAGCAGACATAGGTTTTCCTTTTTATTTTTAATGCAGAGAATGATTCGGTAACGATCATTTCTCCTACCATAGCCTGTTGCTTTAAATTGTGTAAAGCCTGTGCGGCAAACTTACCCTTTAGTGTGACAAACAGCGCACTGCCTTTGTGTTAGGTCGCGCGCAGAAACTACTTATTGAGGCTAATTGTTAAGGCTAGTTTCTAAGACTAATCCGGCCTACCAAAATATCTTTAAACATTACCCAGTCGCCTATAAAGCTGTAGAGGGGGTATTTAAAGGTAGCGGGTTTGTTTTTTTCAAAGAAAAAGTGACCCACCCAGGCAAATCCATATCCCACTAGAGGAATCAACCAAAGGTAAACCAACACGTTAGTGAATATGGCTGTGGCGATAATACCCAGAACAAGCCATGAGCCAATAAAGTGCAGCGTGCGGCAGGTGGCGTCGCTGTGTTCTTTTAAGTAAAACGGATAAAACTCTGCAAAAGAGCTAAAGCGGGAATCAGACGATATTTCATTGCTCATAACTTGTTGCCTTATTTATACACGTCATCGCTTACTTAGGCGAAGCGCTTGTTCTTACTATTTACACTAATTTAACATGGGGCTTTGTCAAATAATGTCATAAATACGACAATGTTTTTTCTATTTTGTCTGCCATTACTACCTATAAATAGGATATGCGCTTAGCCTTGTATTTTGTGTCTAACTACCCCATATTCCTTTGCATATAATGATTAAACAAAAGGCACCCGTTATGGAAAATATGATTGCTAATACTCAGGCAACCATTGTTGATATTACCGTCGAGAACTTTCAACAAATTATCGTTGAAGCGTCGCAAGAGAAAGTGGTGCTTATCGATTTTTGGGCTCCTTGGTGCGAGCCATGCAAAGACTTACAGCCAATTTTAGAGAAACTTGCCGGTGAATACAGTGAGCACATGATACTGGCGAAGGTTGATTGTGAAGCACAACAAGAGGTGGCTGCCCAGTTTGGAATTCGCAATCTGCCCACGGTGATGGTAGTGCAAAACGGTCAGCCTGTAGATGGTTTTGCCGGTGTGCAGGGCGAGCCGCAAATACGCGAAATGTTGGGTAAATACCTGCCTAATCCTGAAGACGAACTGCTTGCCACTGCGGGTAAAGCAATTCAGCAGGGCGATTATGCCGCAGCATTACCTGCTGCAAAAGAGGCGCTGGCACTTAACGAAAGCAATGTGAATGCTAAATACATGCTTATCGACTGTTTTATAGAAACAGGTTCAATCGATGTGGCCAAGCAGCTATTGTCAGAAATTAAGCTAGTGGATCAAGACTCCCGCTACCAAACCTTAAATGGCAAGATAGAGCTGGCGGAGCAAGCGGCCGATACCCCTGAAATACGACAGCTGCAGTCGGTGGTTGAATCGAACCCAGATGATTTACAAGCAAAGGTGGATTTGGCCGTTCAGTTACAGCAGGCCAATAAAGCGCAAGATGCACTTGCACTGCTCTATGCGGTGTTAAAGAAAGAGCTTGGTTTCGGCAATGCTCGCAAACTGATGATGGATATGATGAACGCGCTGCCAGATGGCGATCCGCTTAAATCTGAATACCGCAGAAAGGTATACAGCCTGCTTTACTAAACTGCACAAGGCATAGTCTTAACCGCGGTTGTTAAGGCTATGCTTTCCAATACCAAGTCTTTAAGACGTTGGCCTTCAAGGTTTTGTTAGAATGGGTGAAAATCCCTCCTGATTAAGCCAGTTAAGCGCTTCAAAATACTTTTTAAAATACTGTCGTTCGTAGTGAGGAAACTCTAAATCCCTTTGTTTAGACGGGTGAGTTCGTTCGAGGTGTGCCTTTTTAACCATGCCACTGTCTAGTACGTAAGCCGAGCGGCACAGCCCCATAGCAATGTTAGTCTTAATCGCTTCTGACAGGTACGCCTGACAATCTGGTGTAGCCAGTACCCAGCGCCTACCATCCATCAACGCTGCCCACGGTTCACCGTCAAAGCGCTTAATCAACGAATGCATCTCTTCAACAAATAGCTGGGTGGTCTTTAAATTCCATGCGCCCAAGGCAAACACTTCAAGCACATTGCCAGAAATGTCTACAGAGTAATTGCCGTAAGGAGGGAACTGCATTTCTTTTTTACTACCGCCGTGATTTTTAAAAGTCTGTGCTTCACGAGAACCAGTGTGACGCGTATGATTTTTTATACTGTTACTTAATTTTATAGCATATATTATGGGTTTTAAAACTTACATAGGTATAAATATCCATACGGTGGATTAAACTTTTTACACTTAGGGAGAGTTTAGTTTGCTGTTTGCATGTCAGCGCTGATAGGTTTTGGTAAATTAAGTCGCGTCAAAATAAGAGTATTTCATCATGTCCTATCAGCATTTTTATACCAGATTCCTTGAAGCAAATGAGGGCAAGCAACATTACGCGTGCCACAGTCATTACTTTTGGCCAGACTGCACTCGCGATGCCATGCTTCAATACTGGGATGATAGCGCCCGCTACGTTGATGCAAAATGGGGCTATTTTTTTGAAACACTCGTTCCCGAATTACAAAGCAAGATAAGTGAAATCATCGGTACTAGCGCACCAGAACAGCTGGTGTTTGCATCTAATACCCATGAGTTACTCTATCGCATAATGAGCTGCTTAGATTACTCTCGCGAAGTGACCATTGTATCCACAGATAGCGAATTTCATAGCTTTCAGCGACAAGTCACCCGCATGAATGAACAAGCCAATATTAATCTTATCAGCGTGCCCACGCAGCCCTTCGATACCTTTAGCGCGCGTTTTAAAGCTGCTATTAGTAAGCATCAGCCAGATTTGGTGTTCTTTAGTCATGTGTTTTTTAATTCAGGCTACGTGGTAGATGACGTAGACAGTATCGTTGCTAGTGTCACTAATGACGATACGTTAATCGTGGTAGACGGTTATCATGGCTTTATGGCAAAGCCTACAAACCTTAAACATATAGAAGACAGAGTTTTTTATCTATCAGGAAGCTACAAATACGCGCAGGCAGGAGAGGGGGCGTGTTTTGCTCACATTCCTACAGGCTGTACGTTGCGCCCAGTCTACACCGGGTGGTTTGCCGAATTTGGTACGTTAGATAAGCCTCGTTCGGGGGAGGTTCAGTACAGCACCGACGGCATGCGGTTTGCCGGCGCCACGATGGACTTTACTGCGCTGTACCGTCTGCGTGCAGTACTAGAGTTGTTTGAAGCGCATCACCTCAGTGTCGAGAAAATTGACGAGCACGTTATGGGCATGCAGCGTCACTTTTTAGCTCAGCTAGATGCAAGCGGCCACACGCAGATTAACCGACAGGCGTTAGTGGTTAAAGATGACAAAGCACGGGGGCATTTTCTGACCTTTGAATTTGATAGTGCTGATGAAACCCAGCAGTTAGCGAATGCTTTAAAAGCGCAGAACATACTCACCGATTACCGAGGTAATCGATTGCGCTTTGGATTTGGCCTATACCATACGCCAGACTATGTAGATTTGAGCGCCCTTGGCAGGGTGTAACGCACTATTTGATAGCGCCCTTTTCCCTCAACGGTTACCCTTATAAACTTATCCAAAGTTTGTCAACGAAGGCTGCTAGCTGAATTCGCTAAAGAAAGGAGAGGGAAATGTCATGGTTTTTACCTGCACTGGCGATGGTGCTTATTATTGAGGGAATAGGGCCATTGCTATTTCCCAACAAATGGCGCAATTACTTGCTGCAAATAAGCCAGCAGCCCAGTAATCAACTTCGTCAAATAGGTGGTGTGTTGGTTATTTTTGGTACACTGTTACTCCTGTTTTTTTCGTAGATGAATGAGCACTCTAATAAAAGCATAAGAAAGACGGTTTTAATTCTATTGACCGTTTGTTCAGTTTATCCCGCTTATGAATAAAAAACGTTACCCGTTAACCCTTTATAAAATATAGGGTTAGTGGGTTTTGCTCCTTGCTTTATGAGTGCGTTGACAAAATATCTTCACACCAAAGGGCGTTCTGTGGCGCATTTTTGTTCGAAAAATAGATGATCCTTTGCGTAGAATTTTGTAGAATCCCCGCCTAATTTTTTAACACATATGATTCATGGCAAAGAACGTTGTGGTACTCGGCACTCAATGGGGTGACGAGGGTAAAGGAAAGGTCGTAGACCTACTCACTGATCGCGCAAAATATGTTGTTCGCTACCAAGGCGGGCACAACGCAGGTCACACTCTAGTAATCGACGGTGAAAAAACCGTTCTTCACTTAATCCCATCAGGCATCTTACGTGACAACGTTACCTGCATAATTGGTAATGGTGTTGTATTAAGCCCAGACGCACTTATGAAAGAAGTCACTATGCTAGAAGAGCGTGGTGTACCTGTGCGTGAGCGTTTGAAAATTAGTGAAGCTTGTCCTCTGATCCTTCCTTATCACGTAGCACTCGATGTTGCTCGTGAAAAGGCGCGAGGCGCTAAAGCCATCGGTACAACCGGTCGCGGCATTGGTCCAGCCTATGAAGACAAAGTGGCTCGTCGCGGTCTTCGCGTGGGCGATTTGTTTAATGCTGAAGACTTTGCAGCCAAGCTAAAAGAAGTGCTTGATGTGCATAACTTTACGCTGACTCAATATTACGGTGAAGAAGCTGTCGATTTCGACGAAACGTTGAAAGGCGCGATGGAAGTTGCCGATATTCTTAAAGCAATGGTTATTGATGTTACCGATGAACTTGATAAAGCCGACAAAAACGGTTTGCCAATCATGTTTGAAGGAGCTCAAGGTACGCTGCTTGATATCGACCACGGTACCTATCCTTACGTTACCTCGTCGAACACTACCGTAGGCGGTGTGGCAACAGGTGCAGGCTTTGGTCCGTTGAAGCTTGATTACGTGCTAGGTATTGTAAAAGCCTACACGACACGAGTTGGTTCTGGCCCATTCCCTACAGAGCTTGATTGTGAAGTAGGTCAGCACTTAGGTGTTAAAGGTCATGAGTTCGGTGCAACGACAGGTCGTAAGCGTCGCACAGGTTGGTTTGACGCTGTGGCCATGAAACGCGCAGTGCAGATTAACTCTATCACAGGTTTCTGCCTGACCAAGCTTGATGTACTTGACGGTTTGGAGTCGCTTCAAATTTGTGTAGGCTACAAAGACGCTGACGGTAATGTGAAAGACGTACCGCCTATGGCAGCTGATGGCTACGATAAGATAACACCGGTATACGAAGAAATGCCGGGTTGGTCTGACAACACCTATGGTGTGACAGAGTTTGAAGGCTTGCCACAAGCCGCGAAAAACTACATCAAACGCTTAGAAGCGTTAACAGGTGTGCCAATCGATATCGTATCAACAGGCCCAGACAGAAACGAGACTATCGTGCTACGTCATCCTTATGATGCCTAATGCAACGAAACGTTAGCTTAAGTATGCAGCAGCCGCTGTATACTTAAGCCGATACACCAAAAAAACCTAGCCTGTGCTAGGTTTTTTTATGCGCGAAACAAAGTAGACAACATTGACATAGTTGTCTAAGCAGCCCTAAAACCGCTATAAAAATGCGCTGCAAAGGGCAATAAGCGCTAATCACGCGCTAATAAAATACGGCAACGAGCGAATATTAATAAACAATTTAGTTGCGTTGCAGCAGAACATACCTATTAATAGAGTATAGAAAGTCGACTTTTTTCGAGCTGACAACGCCAGCGGAGCCTTCATATGCCAACTAGACCTACTCTTCATGCTATCGAACCGGGTATTTGTTTTATCGACAATGTTAAAAAGCTAAACGCTAGCTATCGCACCGGAAAGACACAGTCTCTCGACTGGCGGAAAAATCAGTTGTTGGCATTAAAGCGCATGTTAGAAGACAATCAAGAGGCGTTGTTAGAGGCTCTTAAAGCGGATTTGGGCAAATGTGAAACCGAGGCCATGATTGCCGAACAAGGTTTTTTGTTATCCGATATCGATCACACCCTTAAGCATTTAGACAAATGGGTTAAGCCTCGCAAGGTGTCTACTCCCATGGTGGCGTGGCCAGGTAAAAGCTTTCAGCAGCCTGAGTCGCTAGGTACAGTGCTAATCATTGGGGCCTGGAACTATCCTTTACAGCTATTGCTAGCGCCTTATATTGCCGCACTAGCGGCGGGTAACTGCGCCGTATTGAAGCCCTCAGAGCTCTCAGCAGAAACCTCAGCGCTGGTGGCAAAGCTCATCCCTCAATACATGGATGTGTCTTGTGTAGAGGTGATAGAAGGCGGTAAAGAAGAGGCAACTGCGTTACTTGCTTGTAAATGGGATCATATCTTCTACACCGGCGGCGAAGCCGTTGGTAAAATTGTGATGAGTGCAGCGGCCCGTTATCTTACTCCGGTTACCCTTGAACTTGGCGGCAAAAGTCCGTGCTTTGTCGATAAAAATACAAATTTGAAGGTTACTGCTAGGCGCATTGTCTGGGGTAAGTGGATGAACGCAGGACAAACCTGCGTGGCCCCAGATTACATTATTGTAGAAAAGGGTTTTGAGCAGCCGCTCATTGATGCCATTAGAAAAGAGCTTAAAAAGCAATATGGTAAATCGGCACTCACCTCGCCAGATTACGGCAACATTATCAATAAACGCCATTTAAGTCGTTTACGCAGTTATTTAGATAACGTGAATGTGGTTTATGGCGGTGAGTTTGATGAGGAGCGCCCAGCAATGGTGCCCACCTTAGTACTGGAGCCGGGTCTTGATAGTGCTATTATGCAAGAAGAGATCTTTGGGCCTATTTTACCCATAGTCACGGTACCGTCGTTAGATGATGGTATTGCGCTAGTGAATGATGGTGCTAAACCCCTTGCCCTATATGCATTTAGCGACAGCGACGAGGTGCTCGACCGCATTATAAGTGCCACTAGCTCCGGTAGCGTATGTACAAACGACACCATGTTATTTATGACCAACCCCGAACTTCCCTTTGGCGGTGTTGGTAATAGCGGTATGGGCAGTTATCATGGTCGTGCAGGGTTTGATACCTTCAGCCATTTGAAGACAGTAATGAAGCGGTCATTTGCGCTAGATGTTCCCTTTAGATACGCGCCGTTTTCCAAATTTAAACTGTCGCTACTCAAGAAATTTTTATAATAGGACGTTTGATGACACAGCCTTTTCACTTAGCTATTCCAGTAACAAACTTAGACGATGCCAATCGATTTTATGGCGAACTGCTTGGCTGTGAGAAGGGGCGTAGCGATACCCAGTGGATAGATTGGAATTTCTTTGGTCATCAGCTAGTTACTCACTGCGTGAATGAAATGCCCTCGCCACCTTCCTATAATGGCGTAGACGATCACGCAGTGCCTGTGCCTCATTTTGGCGTGGTGCTAACAATGGGGGTATGGCAGGAACTAGCAGAAAAGGTAGAGGCGGCCAATATTGACTTTATTGTTGCTCCTTACATTCGTTTTAAGGGAAAGCCTGGAGAGCAGGCCACTATGTTTTTTAAAGACCCTTTCGGCAATGCGCTAGAATTTAAAGCGTTTGCCGACATCAATCAGCTGTTTGCCTCGTAGCTTAAAGTTCAGGTTCGTGGCCTGACGCTCAAAGCGCTACACTCAACGCTCTAGCAGCACACCCTCAGTGTAGTGACATTACCTAGGTAATGTCATTCTCATTTCGTTTTCTCATAGCTAGTCAAAATCAGGCTAGTCAAAATCAGGTCAGTCAAAATCAGGCGAGTCTAAACCAGACGAGTAAAAAACAAGCGAGTCTAAACCAGACGAGTAAAAAACAAGCGAGTATAAATAATCGTGCAGAAAGTTCTTATTTTAGTCGATGTGCAAAATGTCTATTACACCTGCCGTCAGGCGTACAAACGCAACTTTAACTACAATCGCTTTTGGCAGCGAATTAACGCCAATAGCGATATTGTCAATGCTTTCGCCTATGCAATAGATAAGGGCGATAACAAACAGCGGGAATTTCAAAATATACTTCGCGCTATTGGCTTTGATGTAAAGCTAAAGCCTTTTATTCAACGTGCCGATGGGTCAGCAAAAGGTGATTGGGATGTTGGCATTACCGTTGATGCACTGCAATACGCCGACAATGCCGATGAAGTGGTGCTGGTATCTGGCGATGGCGACTTCGATATACTCGTGGAGGCATTAAAGGCCAAGGGCAAAAAAGTCTCTGTATATGGTGTGCCGGCGCTAACGGCAGAAAGCCTGCAAAAAGCGGCATCGGAGTATATACCCATCGATGCCGCACTTTTACTCTAGCACTCTCGCTACTTCACCGCGCTCCTAATACTAGGTTTACACGCCCTAGTTAGGGGCAGCAACAATGCTTTTTCCTCTGCCGCTGGCCTCTGATGCTGCATCAATGCCCGCGTCAGTTCGTTTGATAAGGTGTACATCACCAAAGCGTCGGTTATCAATGATATACCCCATGCTTTCAAGGTTTTTCAACGTGTCAGTGTTGAAACCATCGTGCATTCTAATGGTGTCTTTCGGAAATAGTTGGTGGTGAAAACGGGGCGCATTAACGGCATCTTCGGCGCTCATGTCGTAAAGCAACACATTCAATAACGACTGCGCTACCGATGAAATGATGGTGGTTCCCCCTGGAGAGCCAGTCACCAGCACCACGTCATTGCCTTTTTTCACCAAGGTTGGCGTCATCGAAGACAACATACGCTTGTAAGGTTCAATAGCATTAGCCTCACCGCCTACTGCGCCAAAAAAGTTAGGCACGCCTGGCTTGGCACTAAAGTCATCCATTTCGTCGTTAAGTAAGAAGCCAGCCCCGCTAACCACCACACCGCTACCAAAGGTCAGGTTAATGGTGGTGGTATTGGCAATAGCATTGCCCCATTTATCCATAATAGAAAAGTGGGTGGTATCTTCGCTTTCAGGAAGGCCAGGCTTAATCGCGATGGTTTCTGAAATGGTATCTGGTTGAATATCCTTTGCCCGCGCCGCAATATATTGTGGCTGGGTAAGGGCGGCAACAGGCACGCTTACAAAGTCTGGATCGCCCAAGTATTCAGCTCTATCGGCAAATACACGCTTACCAATTTCCGACATGATGTGAATGTATTCACTGCTGTTGTGGGCTGGCAGTTCGTGTTGCGCCGTGTAAGCCTCAAGCATGCCAATCCACTGCGCTACAGCGACACCGCCTGAGCTTGGCGGCGGGGCAGTCACTAACTCATATCCCTGCCAGTTCAATTGCAGTGGTTTTCTCCACACTGCTTTATAGGCCGCTAGGTCGTCGTGGGTAATTAACCCCTTATTCTGCTTCATAAAGTCCACAATAAGGTTAGCCACTTCGCCTGAGTAAAAGCCCTCTTTGCCTTCTAATTGTATGGTTTTTAACGTGGCCGCCAATTCAGGTTGTTTGAATACGGTATTGGCTTTGGCCTGTTGAAAATAGTCTGCAAAGTTGCTGTTAATACCGTTATTTTGAGTTCGGCGAATGTAGTTTGAAATATTATTAGCTAGCTTGTCGTGCACAACAAAACCGTCTTCAGCTAATTGCACTGCAGGGGCGAGTAAGCGTTCCCAGCTTAGCGTGCCATACTTTTTATGGGCGGCCCACATTCCAGCAACCGTGCCCGGAATACCGGAGGCTTTTGCACCAAAAAGCGATTCGTAAGGTTTTACGTCGCCTTTATCGTCTAAATACATATCGCGGTGAGCCTGTTGAGGCGCCATTTCCCGATAGTCGAGAAAGTCGGTAGTGTCTTCAAACTTAATGGTCATAAAGCCACCGCCACCAATGTTGCCTGCCTCAGGCAAGGTGACTGCCAATACAAATTGTGCAGTAATCGCGGCGTCAATGGCGTTACCGCCTTCTTGTAATACTGCCATTGCAGCATCGGCACTGTAGCTATCTGGCATGGCAACAGCCTGCTGCGCCATTGGGCTTTTAACATTATCATTTTCATACTGACCAGCATCAGAAGAAGCCGTATAAGTGCAGCCTGCTCCTAGTGCTATGACGCCAAAAAGCATTGCCGCTTTTAGCATCCAGGCATTAAATATTATCCGTCCAGTCATGTATAGCTCCTTTGTAATGCAAAAATGGGGGTTACCCAATCATAATGACGCTAGCAATGAAGTATGCAATTAGCGTAAGTACACCGGCGAAAAGCGCATAGGGTATTTGTGTTTTAACATGGGTAAGTACATCGCACCCTGCTGCCAGAGAAGAAACCGCTGTTGTATCTGAAATAGGCGAGCAATGATCGCCAAATATACCGCCTCCCAAAATAGCCGCAATAACCAGCGATGGTGGGAGCCCTAAACTTTGTATTAGCGGTACGCCAATAGGAATAAGAATAGCAAAAGTGCCCCACGAGGTGCCCGTGGTAAAAGACATCACGCCACCGGCAATAAATAGCATTGGCACAATAAACACAATAGGAAGGTATTCGCCCACTACGCCAGCAACAAACACCCCTGTTCCTAAGTCTTTTAAGCTATTACCAAGGGTAAGAGAAAGCAATACAATGGTAACCAAGGGCAGAAGCTCGCCCATGCCTTTAAAGCCAATTTCTACCGCTTCTTTGTGGGTGAATCGTTTGTGAAACAACAGCAAGAAATACGCAAGAGCAGTAGCGAGCGCTGTGGCGTAGAGTACAGATTTACTGCCGCTTCCTTGTGAAAGCGTACCGTTACCAGTCCAGAACATAAAGCCCACCATGCTAAATACCATCACCAGTAATGGCGCTATCATAAAGCGCGCTTTGGTAGCCGGTTCAGAGTGCTGCGTTGCATCGGTGTGAGAAAGCGCTGTTTCTTCTTCTAGCATTGGGCCGTGTACTTTGTCGGCAGATATTGTGTAGGCGACAATAAGAAGGGTAAAAATGGCGTAGAAATTAAATACAACGCTGCCCCATAAAATGGAGGCAGAAGAGGCGGGCAGTTCGTAGGCGTCTAGCAGACTTAATATAAACGCGCCCCAACCATTAAGGAGTATTAGTATACAAACTGGCGCACTGGTAGAGTCAATAATGTAGGCAAGGCGAGCGCGGCTCATTCCAAACCGGTCGTATAAACCTCTGGCAAATATACCCGCAGTCAGCACGCTTAAATTCGATTCGATAAACACCGCAATACCGGTAAACATAGTCAGTCCGCCCACCTGTTTACGGGTTTTGGCTACGCCTTTGCCAACCAGAAAGTTAACGGTAGCGGTAACACCGCCAGAATCGCGAATAAAGGCTAGCAGTGCACCAACCAATACGGAAAATAATAATACCCTTGTATTACCCGGGCTAGAGGCTGTGCCAACCACTCTTTCAATCGCATTTATCGGCGCAAGGTAAGTGCCGCTTAAATCCGTACTGACCAATATCAGCGTTTCCGCGCAAAGCACAGCAAGGGCGAGTGCGAGAATGACTTCTTTTTTCCAAAATACAACGGCAATAGCCACAATTGGGGGGATGACTGACATCCAATCCATACTACTTTCCAAATCTAAACGTATTGACTTAGCGCCAGGGGAGCGCTCATTAACGTGACTAACTCGCAGAGAAACTGCGGGTTTAGCGGTGATCAGAGCAGTTCGCGTTCTGCTAGCTTCCTGATTTATAGTAGCGTACCGTATTGTGTGCGTTGTTACCAAGGATTAGATAAACATTGTCGTTCTTCACATTTAAGAAAACTAAAACCCCCGTTATATCATCAAGTCGTTCAGTGCTCTCTGCGTTAACGCTCTGCAGAAACAGCCTATTTATTACTGGGCTTTTTATTGCTGTAGCTGTGCCTTGTTTCGCATCTGATTTTAGCGCTAGTTTTACACCTGGCGGCACGAATACTGAAGCCAGTGACGCCCAGCTTAAAAAAGCCAAGTTAATGATAGGGCAAAAAATGATGTTGGATTTTCGTTATTTTTGCCAAGACGGTACCTTATCCAAGCAATGCAGAACTCCTGTTACGACCATGCCACAGCCATTATTAAATTTACTCAGTAGTGAAAATATTGGCGGCGTAATACTCTTTAGTGAAAATATCCATAGCGTCAAGCAGCTTGTAACAATGAATTACGAGCTACAGGCCAACATGCGACAGGCGGGAAAAGAAGCCCTCTTTATTGCTGTTGACCAAGAAGGTGGGCGGGTGGCTCGGTTACCTACTACTATATTACCTGCTTTTGCGGGTAACCTGGCTATTGGGGCGTCTGCGCATCAACATGGTAATGCGTTTGCTAGCAACATTGGTGAGCACATAGGTAGAACATTGCTGCCGCTGGGAATAAATACTAACTTCGCCCCTTCGGTTGATATTAATAGCGAACCTAACAACCCCGTTATTAACGTTCGTAGCTTTGGTGAAAGTCCTGAACAAACCGCAGAACTTGGTGAAGCCTTTGTGTCGGCTATGCAGAAAGCAGGGGTATTAAGCGCGCTTAAACATTTTCCTGGTCATGGAGATACTCGCGTAGACAGTCATTCGGGACTACCGCGAGTTGACCATTCGCTTAAACAAGCACAGTCTGGCGACTTGCTTCCATTCGCTAATATTATTAATAGCGACACACCGCCAGCCATGGTGATGAGTGCACATATTCAATATCCATCCCTAGATAATACCACTATCAAAAACAAACAAGGCGAACTGCAAATTGTGCCGGCCACCTTATCAAAGCGTATCTTAACCGACATTTTGCGCAATCGTTTAGGCTTCGATGGACTCATTGTAACCGACGCGTTGGATATGGCGGGCATATCACAATTTTTTACAGAAGAAGAGGCGGTGATGATGGCCTTTGACGCGGGTGCAGACATTGCGCTTATGCCATATACCATTCGCAATCTACAAGATATAGAGGCATTTAAAGCCATGCTAAATAGCCTTGCAATGCGAACGGTGAAAGATAAGCAAAAGATGGGACGGTTAACAGCATCACACCAACGGGTGTTGCGCATGAAGTTACATCATCAGCTAGGCCGGTACGTGAGTAAACCTATGTCGTGGTGGCTTAATGAAGCACAGGCGAACACCGGTGAGACTACTCCACGCAGTGACAAGGTTATCCCAGAATCGAAAGGTAAAGCAGCAGGCTACTTAAAAGGGAATGCGGAAGAGGGCGCAAAAGAGAGCGCAAAAGAGAATACAGCAGAGAGCGCAGCAAAGAACGCAGATAAAAACGCAAAAAATAATTCAAAAATCGCTGCAAAAACTCACGCTAATGCGCCCAAAAACGAAAATGCTAGTGCGCTGTATCTAAAGGGGAAACAAATTGAGAAAGCGCTTTCTGAGGCGTCTGTCACCTTACTGTTTGGAAACAATAAACTTCCCGTGAAAGCAGTGAAGTGGGTAGCGCTCATGCCAGACGCAGCGAGATGCTTAGCCCTTGAAGACGCCGTACTTTCTGTCGACGCTAATGCGCAGTACGCGTGTTTGCCGCTCATCGAGCTGCCGAATAAAGGGTTAGTATCGCGGTTAATCAAGCAATCTGATGCACTCATTGTGGGTGATATTACGCCGCTTCACGCCAACTATGAGCTTGGTGGGTTAGATCGAGCCTCGCAACTCGCAAATAGGGCCAGTGGAGCGCAGTTAAACGCCTTTGGCGCGTATGCAATGAAGCTGGCAAGATCGCAAGGCAAAACAGTAATTTTTGCTGCAATGAGAATGCCTTACACCGCCAAGGCGGCAATGGACTATGCAGACATTGGCATTGCAACTTATGACTATGCACTGGAGAAAAGTGCGCTAATCGATACCAACAGCGACGAACCTAGCCAAAAGGTGTCTAGTCAGAGTCTTCAAACCTTGATGAAAGTGCTAAGTGGAAAACTTGTCCCAAAGGGAAAATCTCCAGTTAGCTGGCAACAATAGTTACGCTGCTATTTTTAATGTTACGTACCAAAGTAATATAAATAAGGGGCTAATATTGGGTTTAATATTTGGTGGTGATGAAGGAGCAAATCAGGGTAAAAAAGAGGTCGGAAGCAAGGCGTGTGTTAGATCAAATATGTAGGAAAGAAGACCTGTAAATTGCTACTCAAATACTAAGCCAAACACCAAGCCAAACACTAATAAAAATACATAAAAAAACGCGCTGAAAATAGTAGAGAAGAAGCGGTATGTTAGTACTCACTAATTAGACTTTTAGAGAGTCTAAAATGTTATCTCAAGCTGAAAAATTAGCAGGGTTTTTAGTGAAAGCTTTATCAGTAACTTGCGCTATTTTCGTCTACTTTTTTGTGTACTGATAGACATAGAATAAAGCTGAAAATAAGATAAAAAACGAAGCTCTCACTTTCAGCTTATGCCACCCAATATGTGTGTTGTTTTGCACCAAACTGCTAATAATTGCGAACTGTAAAATCTTAGATTAGTGCTGATTCTCTCAAGCTGTCCCCTTAAGTTAGGACGCAATTCATACTCAAAATACACGTCAGTAATTCTCAACGAATACACAAGTAACATTCAACATATCCCTTTAGCCAGCATTCAAATTAACACTCTTTAAAGTAAAGTGTGAGTGCTTACTAATCCCTATGCATTTATCCAGTAAGCTTGCTTGTTGCCGATTTATACATAGCGTTAACCGCCCACGCTTTTACAGGCGCTCACGCTATAGCAGATATAAGCCCATTACTGTTGAAGATAACCGCTTGTCATAAATGGTTTGCTGGGCAATATCTAAGTGAATACTATTAATAGTTTGTAAGTGGTTACAAACTTTATTTTGCAGTGTGCTGAGTCTGCTCTGAATAAAGTAGATAGGGGGCTCGCTGCGCTTTAAATTTTACAATGTCTTCTTGCCAAGATTCATAAATTTCATCTGCGTTCTTGCCTGCCACTATGGCTTCTCTAAAAGACGAACTTCCGGCTAATTTATCGAAAAAATTTGGGCGAGTAAAAAAAGTCTCATCAGCCAGTTTTACAGCGTTAAATGTATCTAGCAACGTTTGAATATCTAGCCCGCTTATTGAGCTTAATCTTGCATTTTTGGCCGCTGGTTTTCGCGCTTTTGTTCTGGTATTTGTTCTTACATTTGATGCTGTCGATTCCCCTATTATTTGTGGCTCTAATATTTGCTTCTGTGCTTGAGAATTTTGTGCGCTAGAAAGCTCAGAAGCATAAGAGTCAGCCACAAGAGTTTGAGCAAACAATGTTGTGCCTTCGTGTTTCGGATTTGACGCTCCATGGTTTGCATTTACCTTAATACGGCTGTTGCCTAAATTGGCAACAGGGTGACCTATAAGTTGAAAAGGAAGGTCAGTTCCGCGACCAATGCTTACCGATGTGCCCTCAAAAAAACACAGTGTGGGGTAAAGCCGAATAGCATTATCGTTGGGAAGGTTTGGACTCGGCGCTATGGGAAGCGAGTAGGGCGTGGTTCGGGTATAGTTTGCTACTGGCACAACCGTTAGGTTTGCGCGTTTATCTGTGTCTAGCCAACCTTCTCCCACTATCATCTTGGCAAGTTCACCTAGTGTCATACCATGAAGTACGGGAATGGGATGCATGCCAATAAATGATTTAAAGGGTGGTGTAAGTAACGGCCCGTCAACGTAGGCTATATTAGGGTTCGGCCTATCAAGCACAATCACATCAACACCTTGTTCAAACGCTGCTTCAATAACGTAATGCAGGGTACTCAAATAGGTATAAAAGCGCACGCCCACATCCTGTATGTCGAAAATAACGGTGTCGATATTTTCTAACATCGCCACAGAGGGCTTTTTGGTTTTACCGTAAAGAGAGTGAATGGGTAAGCCGGTTTGAATGTCGATGTTGCTGTCTATCTTTTCTCCGGCATCTTTATCTCCTCGAAAACCATGCTCGGGAGACATAATACTGACCACATTGATGTTGCGAGCGAGCAATGCATCAAGCAGATGCTGTTTGGTTGCTGAAGGAGCGCCAGTTGAATTACCTTCACCATCACCATCACCATCACCATCAACATCAACATCAACGCTAGGCTCCGGTTCGCTATTCGCAACCAGAGCACTTTGGTTAACAACCAGAGCAACACGTTTTCCAGATAACAAAGGCACATAGCTATCAAATTGCTCAGCGCCAACTTTAATTTGTGAGGCACTAGCGGGTGGTGTATTTAACGCTGCCATAGCGCCTAATGGAATGACCATTCCTAAGCCTAAACTCAGGAACAATCTCAAGCACAATCTCAAAAGCCATTTCAGGCACAAACCCAAGCTTGCCCTCAAACTTACTTTGAAGAACATTAAGCTGTATCGCACTGCCGGGATAAAAGACGGTAATAGGCATTTTGATGATCTATGTGTTTTCATATTGCTTCCCCTGTTAAAGCTTTGCTGCATGCCTTTTACCAATGTATTGCACCCTTGTTGACCCTTATAACCTTTTACAGCCTCTTATAGCCAAGGCCCCATCTCTTTCGTCTCTATTTTCTATTTATTTATTAGCTAGTTACCTATTCGCTAGTTATCAGCTTTTGGCATTGGCTTGTCCGCAGCGTCTGTTTTGACTGCTTTTCTTAAGTATCCGTTATGATTGCTCAGGCTTTTAGCCGCCTGCTCTGCATTGGTGTTAGTCAGTACCATCAATATGGCGACCTTTGCCTTATTATCGCAGGCGTCGAGTGCCTCCATGGCGGTGGCCTCATCACACTCGGTGGCTTGTATTACAATGCGACATGCACGGGCTTTCAATTTCTCATTCGTGGCGTTCACGTCTACCATCAGGTTTTCGTAGGTTTTACCCAATTTCACCATGGTGGTGGTGCTTATCATATTGAGGATCATTTTTTGCGCCGTGCCCGACTTCATTCGGGTACTGCCGGTTAATGCTTCCGGGCCAACTACTGGGCATATTGTAATAGCGGCGGGTTCAAATATGGCTGCGTCAGGACTACAGGCAATAGCGGCGGTGGTGCAGCCTAGCTCACTTGCATAGGTTAACGCGCCACTGACATAAGGCGTGCGGCCACTTGCTGAAATGCCCACTACGGTGTCGTTTTTAGTCAGTGATAGGGCAACCAAATCGTCTTTGCCTGCCGCACGGTTATCTTCAGCGCCTTCTACCGCATGCACTATGGCATCGTCACCTCCTGCAATAACTCCCACTACCAGTGAATCGGGCACGCTAAAAGTGGGTCTGCACTCCACCGCATCTAAAATACCTAACCTGCCGCTGGTACCGGCTCCAATATAAATCAGTCTGCCGCCCGCTTTAATGCTTTGCGTTGCTGCATCAACGGTTTGTGCAATTGCTGCAATTTGCGTGGCTACGCTTGCCGCCACTTTTGCATCTTCAGCATTAATTTTTGAGAGTACGTCTACGGTGGAAAGTGTATCAATGTCGAGAGTGTCTGGATTTCTGCCCTCCGAAACAATACGCGCTAAATCGTTGATAAGAGAATGAGAAGATGAAGGCTGTGACAACGGCATGAGAGATACTCTAGTGATTGGTTAATAACAAGCTAGAAGCAAAGCGCTAGTAGTGCCGTGCTTATTCTAGGCTTTTTGCTTATAGCAAAGGTGCTATTGGTAAAGAGCTAAGAATAACGGCATTTGCCTAAAGGTGAAAGGCCACAAACCACAGGTAAAGACAAACGCGGTCAGGTTTAACTCATGATATAATCTGCGCCATTAGATATGGTCACACGGTGATTGTATTGTGATTAGCAACTTTTTTATGCAGTGAGAGTTAACCTGTGAGCCGTCAAACTCAAGCCATCATCCACGCAGATGCCGTACTTCAAAATTTCAGAACATTGTCGTCTATGGCAAAGCACAGCCAGTCTATGGCCGTGATTAAAGCCGACGCCTATGGTCACGGTGCAATTAATGTTGCGCGCATACTTCAGCATGTGTCGCCGCGCTTTGCAGTGGCTATTATTGAAGAAGCGGTGGCATTAAGAGAAGCGGGCATAACGGTGCCAATAGTGGTACTTGAAGGGGCGCATCAAGCCAAAGAGTGCGCAATGGCGGCGCAATACGACTGTATATTGGTGATGCATTCTTATGAACAACTACAGTGGATGCAAAAGTGTGAGGTATCTAAACGTCCGCATATTTGGCTAAAAGTAGATAGTGGTATGCATCGACTGGGTTTTTCTACCGACGACATTGTTCAGGTTGTGGCTAAAAACCAAAGCCTGCTTACCAACGAGACCACTTTGGTAACGCATTTCGCCAGCGCCGACGATCCAGATAACGATTTTACAGCCACTCAAATAGCCGCCTTTGAAACCAAGGTAGCGTCTTTGTCGTTACCAGTTAGCCTAGCAAACTCGCCAGCATGCGTGAACTGGCCACAATCTCAAGCACAGTGGAATCGGTTAGGGCTCGGTGTTTATGGTGGAAAGGTTTCTACTCAATCTATCACCAGCACGTCGGTGCAGTTGTTCCCTGCAATGACCTTGCGCTCTAGCGTTATTGCACTTAGAGACATCGCTGAGGGTGAAGGGGTAGGCTACGGGCAAACCTGGCGGGCACAAAAGCCAAGTAAAATAGCGACAGTGGGAATAGGTTATGCCGATGGTTATCCACGACACTGCCCTAACGGCACGCCCGTAATGATAAGAGGGCAGCGCGCGTCGCTTGTAGGTCGGGTGTCTATGGACATGATAACCATTGACGTAACTCACATTAATAATGTTACCACTGGCGACACGGTAGAGCTGTGGGGAGAAAACATCTCCATCAGCGAAGTGGCCTCTTGTGCGGGCACCATCGATTATGAGCTGATGACACGCGTGTCCAGTCGCGTCCCTCGTATCGTGAGATATGCCTAAACTTTTATGTAGAGTGTTTCCCACTCAGAAACTGCACTACACGGCGAATCGCTAAAATTTTATTAACAACTATTCGACAAAAGAATGAGGCGCTTTGGCCTACCTTGTGTCTATACTGTTGTTGGTTGACGTGTGTGTGAGGTGAATGTTTCATCATCGACAGCGTTGCCAATACTCATAAGTGAGGTTTGTATGCGTACTTCGTTTTCAAGACCGAGAGTGAACCGTGGCGCAGTAAGTCGTCCACCAACGCCTGTTAAAAAAGAAGCAGTAGCTAAAGTAGACGCCAACGTACCTAAGCGGTAAAAATACAAATAAGCAATTCAAAAAAGCCCGATTAATGTGAGTCAATCGGGCTTTTCTTTTGCGCGCCACGTCAATTTGGCTGGAGTTGTGTGGCCAACGGATAGCACACCAGACGTTCAAAGTTGCATCAGCTATTTTGAGGGTGTAGTCCGTTGTCTAAATGTTCGTTCTGTTCGCCTGTGAGTGTGGTGTTGTTAGCGTCAGCACTACTCACGCTTTTACTGTTGTTCTTGTTTTTTGATACCGGCGCGTAACGCTCTGGGCGGTGATTAAGCGATATCACCATGTTAAGGCAAAGCGCTGCAAGAATAGAAATTAACACAAGGTGCCATTCTATAAACTGTAAGGCGCATAACAATATGACGCTATCTACCGATAGCTGGAAAAAACCGGCTCGTATATTAAAGCGCTGTTGTAAGAAGAACGCCATAATGCCGATACCACCTAAGCTAGAGCTATGACGAAACATCATTAGCATACCCACACCAATGAGAATGCCACCAAATACCGCGGCAAAAAATGGGTTCACGTGGCTTATATCAACAAAGGCTGGTATTTGTTCGGTAAGCACCGATACCGTGGTAACAGAAATAAAAGTATTGATAGTGAAACGCTTACTAATTTGCGTCCACGCTAAGGCGTAAAAGGGAATGTTAATGAGAAAGAAGAGTACGCCAAAGTCTATATCCACTGCGTAGGTACCAAGCAATGCTAAACCTGCAGCACCCCCTACCATTAAGTCTTGAGACTGGAATAAGAACACGCCAAACGCAACAAATAAACCCGCACTAACTAAAGCGAATACATCTTCGATGACACTGTGATTTGGTTTTTGCATGATAAAGAACTTGCGTTAAGAATACACAGTGTAATTGTACGTTTACAACATGCGGGAATATAGGGGGGAGCGGCTAACTTAAAGTCGGCAAATCAGCGAATGGTATGCATGCCTTTACGACTCTTATCTCTTCCGTAAACAAGGTGTTGCCGCTATGTAAACATTGCACCAAATTGTGACAACCACTTCAGTACAAGGCATAAAATGACCGCGTTCAATCACGCACTAACAGGTTGTTGCCTAATCGAGAGTGGCACTCCAAACGATGTCTTGTTTATTAAAACTAATATTGCACTGCATAATGCCAAAATGGAGCGGACTGGACGCTTCTATTCTGCTGCCGTTAGCGACAAACTCCGTATGCCACGTTAAAAGCTCAGCGGTGTTCAACTGACGCTCTACATTGGCTTTTGATATACCAGGATAGAAATTGTCGCATAAAATGATGACTTCTCTTCGCGCTTCAATCCAGTAAAAAGTCACGGCAATGAGCGCCGCAATAGCAGCGATTGCAGCAATATCCGCAAGAATCGAACGTTTCATAGCATGCATTGTTTTACCTCTATCATTGCGCGGTGGCAGACTACATCGAGAAGTTTCAGACACTATAATGAGTTAAAAGTGCGTTTGCAGGTTAATAAAAAAGATACGGTTCCTACTTAAGCGCATAAACATATCATGACCACGTGTGGGATATAAAGAATGCAAAATAGGGAAATGTGCTCTCGTAACGCGGTTGTTTTCTAGTTAGAAAACCTGTTGGGAGCTTATGTAGCAAAAGGCCGCATTACACAAGCCTGTGTTGCACACGCAAAGGCGAACGTATTAACTGTCAATGTCATACGTTATATTTTTGTAAGGTTTGCGCTGGGCTGATACCATTACTGCAAATCTATCGGCGTAGAATTATTTTTTGAAAGCTAGGTAATCAAACACCTTTCGTAAGCCTTCTTCTTCTCTTGTGTCGCCAATTTACTTGTAGGAACTGCAATGAAAAAACTCCCCATCGCGCTATCGCTACTTGTCGGTAGTGGCATCGGTTGCTCTATCGGCGCTATTGGCTTTAGCAATTCAGCGATAGCTGACGAATTACCTTTTACTCTTTCTGGTCATGCACGTGTTAACTACGGGCATCAAGACTGGCTTATCCCTGATTTTAGAGACGGCTTTGAATTTGAATCCTTTAAACTGGGTGTGGCTGGCGAATCTGATCAATTTAGCTATAAAGCGGAGTACCGTTGGTATGAAAATGTCGACTTCAATACGGTTCGTTTTGCCGATCTAACCTATCACTTTAACGATCGTACAGAGATTACCGGTGGTATTACGCAAACGCCTTTTGGCTTACAGCCCTTCGCCAGTAACAGTTTCTGGTTTTCAGTCAATTACTACCTAGGGTTTGAAGACGACTACGATGCTGGCGTTAAAATAAATCATACGCGAGGCAACTGGGATTTTCAGGCGGCCTACTTCATGAACGATGAATATAACGACGCTGCGAAGTTTAGTCGTTATTCCTTCGATGTTGCTGACGATGGTGAGTTTAGAAACTCAGAAGATGGACAGTATAACTTGCGTGCAAATTACACTGGCCGTTTTATTAGAGGTGCTACCACTGAGATTGGTGCGTCTTATCAGTATGGTAATATTCTCAACTTAGATACCTCTAGCAGTGGCGATATGAATGCCTATGCCCTGCACATGCGTCATACCCAAAATGACTTTAAGGTAGAACTTCAGTATATCAATTACGAATACAACTTAGCTGCGCCTGAAGGTCAGGCTGACGATCGTTTAGCGCTATCTTCGTTTACCTTTCCTTTTTTGGCAGCGGCAGACGGACAAACCTACTCGGCCAACCTCATCTACTCGGTGCCATACGACTTTGACAATATATCGTCAATGACATGCTACTCAGAGTTCAGTCTTGCTAAGGGTGATGATGCCTCAGGTAAAAACTCATCTCAGTGGGTGAATGGCTGTAGCGTGGGATGGGATAAATTATTCATGTATGTGGATAGCATTCGAGGCAAAAATATGTGGTTTAGCGGTGGCCCGGGAATTGGCTTAGACATCGGCGGCCTGCAAGACACCACGCACAGGCTTAATATTAACCTTGGAATTTATTTCTAAGCGCTTAGGGGAATGATTATGAAAACAGTATTTACCATTATATGTTTACTTGCCTTTATACCGTCGGTGAGCCACGGGCATGCGTGGTTAAAGTTAAAAATAGCCACCGCTGAGTATGCGCCTTATACCTCATCGAATATGCAGCATGGCGGCTATATAAACCATATCATTACTGATGCGCTGTTAGAAACTGGAGTGCAGGTTGAGTATGTATCAATGCCATGGGATGAAGCGTTAGAAGCTACCTTGGCCGGTGAGTATGATGCGCTATCTTACGGCAATTTTGTTCGCTCCAGAGAAAATGAGTTTTTTCACAGCAAGCCAATTAGCGCTGAAAGTTTAGTCTTTTATGTGAACAGCGAAAATGAAATACGTACGTGGTCTGAGTTAAGCGATATTGCCGATTTGAAAATGGGTATTACAGAGGGATACCTCTACAACGATGAGATTGCTGCTTTTATAGAGAACAATGAGAATGTAGTAAAACGCGAAAGCGATCAGGAAAACTTTGAAGCACTAATCAATGGCGATATTGATATTTTCCCTATTGATGAATTAACGGGTTGGTATCTATTAGAGCGAGAATTCACTGACACTGAGCGAGATAACGTGGCCCTTATTTCTCCTAATATTTCTACCGTCACTACCCACCTTCTTGTGCCTAAGGATAAGCAAAATAGTCAGCTAGTGCTTTCACTATTCAATAAAGGTATTGATGAGCTCACATTAGAAGGCAAGCTGACACGGTTTAAGCACTTGTTAAAAGAGGGCTACTACCAGCATCCTCAGAAAAAAGTGCACTACGATAGACGATAGCCCAATACAAATAACGCGCTACACGTAAACAGATAGTGCGTTATGAGTAGCTCTGCGTATAATTACAACCCATAATTTTTTAGGTCTTTATGGGTTGTTAATGCGTTCTTTTTATAGTCGGTTACCTTTACTCTTCGCTTTTCCTTTCTTTCTTTTCTCTATAGCGCTGATTATAGTGTCGCCACTTGTGGCTAATAATGCGTTAGCGGATACAGCGATACACAACGACAACCAAGTGCATGTGGACGTATCAGGCTCACTAAGAGTGCGCTATGAGTCGCTGCACAACCCTATTTTTCCTACTACGCGTGAGCAGCGCGAGCAAAACAATGAGCGTATTTCTACCCGAATCATTGTTAACACTACGGTAAGCTACAACAATATTAGCGCGACTTTAGACGTAAGAGACTCCAGAGCATTTCTTGATGATAACGACCCCACATTGGGTGCCAATCAGGTCAATACACTGGAGCCCGTGCAGTTCTATGTCTCTTATGCGCCAACCTCACTAGCCAATATAGACGCCATCAAAGTAGGGCGTATGGAGCTTGATTACGGCAGCCGTCGCCTGCTAGCAAAAACCATCTATCGCAATGCTACAAACAGTTACGACGGGGTAGTGGTAGACGCCACATTCTCACAGTGGAATGTCAGTGGTATATATATTCAGCCTGTGGTGCGTTTTCCTCTTGATGCAGCAAGTGTTGATGCAAATGAGCGAGCATTTGATAAAAGCTACAGCGAGAGACGGTTATTCGGCGCATACATCGCCTCTCCCGATGACAATGTAAAGTTACAAAGCTACTGGCTAAAAGAAGATGACGGCGACCAGTTAGCCACGAATAACAGAGATTTGTATACCTTATCCGTAGATTATACCAAAGCGTTTAGTCATGGTTGGAAGGGCAACGTAGAGATAGTCGGTCAAACTGGAACCGCAAGAGAAACCAGAGCCGCCGATGACACTTTAGATAAAGACGTTCGCGCTTACATGCTTTTTGGCTATCTAGGCAAAAAGATTACTGCCAATACCTTTTTACGCGCCGAGGTAGATTACATCAGTGGTGATAACGATACGTCAGACAACAGAATTGAGAATTTCGACAGTTTATTTGGTGTTAGGCGTTTTGATTTTGGGCCAACGGATGTGTATAAAGCCATGCCCCGTAGAAACTTGAAAACGGTAGGGTTGCGCAGCATTAGCAAACCTGCAGGCGCCCACCATGTACTGCTTGGCTATAAAGCCATGTGGTATCAAAAAGCCCCTGAAAGTGTGGATGATTTTATCGGCCATCAAGTAGAGGCTAGATGGCGCTATAACGTATTACCTAATTTGCGCTTGGCTATTGGCGGTGCGTATTTGTTTAAAGGGCGGGGCTTTGAGCGCGGCGACTATAGCGATAACAGTGCGTTTGTTTTCACAGGTGCAATGTACAGCTTTTAACCGCCGTTTACTGATACCTGATGCGTCTCGCTAGTAGAAATGAGTTAACCTTTTCCCTGTGTAATTAACCTGTTATCTTTGCTCATCGTTTGCTAATAGTTAAGAGAGCACCTTGCCATTTATGTCGCTAATTTCCCGTTTTCGGGCACTCTTATCGCTCCTTGGGCCCGGAGTGCTCATGGCCACAGCGGCCGTTGGAGGAAGTCACCTTGTAGCGTCAACGCAGGCAGGGGCTAAGTTTGGCTGGCAGCTGGCCATACTCATTCTTGTGGTAAATATACTGAAGTACCCTTTTTTTAGGGCCGGGGTAAGCTACACCATAAGCACTCAGAACACCCTGCAGCAGGGGTATCTTAGTATGGGTAAGCGCTATTTAGCGTCGGCGCTGTGCTTAAATATGCTCGCCTCTGTGGTGAATGCCGCCGCACTTTTACTGTTCGCCGCCAGTTTACTCTCGTACTTTGTGCCTTTCGATATCGCGATCACACTCTCCTCATCCTTGGTATTGGGCCTTATTTTAATCATCTTGTTAGCAGGGCATTTTGAAGGCCTAGACAATATTGCTAAGGGCATAATGGGCGTCTTGGTGTTAGCGACTATTGTGGTGTTTGTTGTTGCCCTAGTGGGGTACGCCTCGGTTACGCCCAAAGAGACACCTCCTTCTCCATGGACGTTAGCAACCCTCGGATTTTTAGTTGTTACCATGGGCTGGATGCCTGCGCCTATCGAAATATCGTCAATTACGTCGCTGTGGCTAAAGCGCCAGTGCAAAGACAAAGCGGTTACTCCTAAAAGCGCGCTGTTCGATTTCAACCTTGGCTACGGCGTAACGGTGTTGCTTGCCATGCTGTTTTTAGGGCTAGGTGCGTTGGTACTCTATTCAAGCGGCACGCCTCTGGCCACAAGCGGCATAGGGTTTTCTCATCAGCTTATTAGCATGTATTCAGCCACCATTGGTGAATGGGCCCATGGGCTTATAGCGCTGGTGGCCTTTCTGTGTATTTTCGGCTCGGCGCTGACCGTTTACGATGGTTATGCGCGAGTGGTCGCAGAGGGTATTTCGCTGCTTTTACCGAAAAAAGCGGGCGAAGCAGCAAACAGTGAAAAAGGCCCTCAAAACGCTCTGGTTACAATAGTGCTGCTTGTTATGGCAGCGATAAGTTTTGCCATAGTGCTATTTTTTAAATCAGCGCTGTTAGCCATGCTAGGGTTTGCGATGACCCTCGCTTTTGTGACAACCCCAGTTTTTGCGTGGCTTAACCATAGATTAGTGGCCCGAAGTCAGCTGCATGAAGACGCCGCCCCAAGCAAATGGGTAACGGCAATAAGCTATATGGGGCTTATATATTTATTCGGATTTTTGCTGGTCTTTGTCTGGTGGAAATGGCTGGCATAATGCGAACTAACACACACATTAGTCTCTAAAGCGAATAATATCGCCCACGGAGCAAATAAATTTCACCAGCTTATCGTGCTCATACAATTCGCTCATTAAGGTAATGGGTTTTTGTCTTAATGAGTCGCTTGCAATAATGTTTTGCCAATTAAGCGGTGTTACCGATTCATTGGGCCGGGCGTTTTGTATTTCTTTGAGAAATGCGTCGGCAATGATGCCTTGTCCTATCGCTGTAGGGTGCACCCCGTCTAGGCTAAAAATACCGCCAGATAAAATGTCGCCCTCGGTCGATGTATCGTAGTACTTAGTGTCGATGGGAGGATAAACAAACTGTAAAGCTTCAGGCAGAGGGTAGGTCGGCTCACCAAAATTGCGCTTCCACGCCATTTCAGTTAAGTCATTACCAATATCAACAATATGAAAGCGTTCGCTGCCTAAAGCGTCATTTTTAGCGGCCACCAACGCTTTAATACTGCGATTAAACTCGACGATAGTTTTATCGATGAATACCGCATCTCTAAACGGGAGGTATTTACCACACCCCTTTGCAGCTGATTCTGACAGCGGAAAATAAGAATAAAACTCATAATAAAGGGCCTTTTTATCAGGCCGAGAAGGATCGGTTATTACCCGCTTTTCGCCCATTCCTTTTGCAATAGGCGCAATAGTGACCAAAGGAACCGTGCCAACGAAAACTTTCCAGTCACTTTCCTTATTGTCTGCCATAGCGTCAACAACCTTGTTTAACAGCATGTCGTATTCGGCGTGAAAGTCGTTGGGGTGCCATAAATTCCATTGGCTACGCTCCTTGCGCGAAGCCTGTAGCACTCGTTCGGGGTCGTTTGGTGTTTGGGCTATATTGAGGCTTAACACCGTGCCTAGCGCGTTATTGGCGCCAAGCCACAGGCAGAGATTTTCAACGCCTTCTTCTCTCGCGCAATGCTTAAGCCAGTCAACGGCGGTAAAGTTGCCGAAGGTGTCTAATCCTTTATCGCCTAATGGGTTAAGTACGCGATAGGCATTTCTGGAAAAAGGCGTACTCACGGCTTGAAGGTAGCCATCGCCGGTGGCGGTGCTGTTTGCTATCACATCTAGGCATGAGCGGGGAGTGACCATAAAGGCATCGCCCACATCCATCCCTTCTACGGCCACATTGTGAAAACCTTGCGAGTCGAAATCGCTACCCACGGGTTTACCCGGCATGCCGTCACCACGCTCGTAAAAGTCTTCAGCCTGATCGAGCACGCTATTAATCACTGAAAATGCATTTAGCCATTCGAGGCCACGAATGTTAGCGCCGAACTTCCTTTCCAGCGCCCTAAAAATGCGTTCTAAATCGATTTTTGTTTTATAGCGCTCATCCCAGCGAAGGTAACGGTAGTTGGGTTCGCCAAGTGCGTCGGCAAGGAGTGTGCTGTAACTAAGTCGCGTGTTAGCCGCACTGCCTGACATAAAGCCTTGGGAAATGCTGTCGCCTATAGTAAATATTTTGGTCATTGAGGTACGTCCGTGCTGGGTAAGTGAGGACCCCACTCCAATAACATCAGCGCAATGACACCAGCGCAATAGAATTTGTGTCCGTTTACTTTATTCAAGAGTGGTTAATGTAAAATAGGCTGGTTAAATTTTCAACAGTTAAAGTGTCAGGCAGCTTAGACCTCAAAAAGCAAAGGTCTCAAACAGCTAAGGCCTCGAACAGCTATAAACCGATCTGCAAACTAAACTGCTATTGAACCCGAGATAAAATCTCTGATTAAGCCTATGCTCAAACAGGTGCTCAAGCTGTTGCTCAAATTGGCAAGCAAACCGGTGATCACAGAGTGATGCACTAAAATTTTTGCTTTCTTCTTTTTATTGGGAAAAGCCCTAACCAAAACCCTGCCTCAAAGATAAAGCCAAGTACGACAAGAGCAAACAGACCCGTTTCAAAGCCCATGCTGTATGAGCATAACGCAGCAAATAGAAATAATAACGCAATGGTGATACGAATAAATGGGGGCATCAGAATACTCCATATTGGTATGCCGAATTGTAATTATAGTGCATTTAGTAAAGCCATTAGCTAAAACAACGTAAGCGTATGTGTCTGAGCCTTAAGTTTCATTGTTGTGAGAGCCAGCGAGACTTTGCTTGGTTCGACTGAAACATACGCTTGTTGCCCTCAAAGCTATTAAATAGGTGTTCATGAGCCGCTTTTGAAAATGTGTCAGTGCGTTCGGTGTATTGCGAAATCCATTGTATAAGCATATCTAAGTTGGCGTCTTGGGCTTCCTTACTCTCGTATTTATGTGGCTCCCAAGGCCTGTTTTTGGCATTTTGTATACAGTCATTAGCGGATAAATTGAGAAAAAGCACGTTACTGGCCAAAGGAGTAACAAGCGCTAATAAATCAGAATAACATCCTTCAATTACCCAGTGAGTATGTGTATTTACAAACGCATCTATCAACGCTTTAGACTCTGCCATGGGCATTCGCGCTGGTGGCGATTGCGGTTGCCACGCTATGGTGTCTAAGTCTAAATGGGCGACACCGTATGTATTCGCAAGCCCTTTGGCGAGGGTTGATTTTCCAGACGCAGAGTTTCCAAAAATCAGAGTGTTAGTTAACATGGCGTTTCTCGTGACCCGCTTTCAAAGGCGGTGACTCCCCAATACTGGCTTGATTTGCAAGTTTGCTTTAAGCCGTAATTGCGAAAGTGTTTTCTCATATGTAAATTTAAGTAACCGTGGGCAAATACAATAACCTTACCTTCTTTTTGCGCAATGGTGATTAATTCTTGTGCTGCAGTTTTAGCGCGCATTTTTGCTTGTCGATAAGATTCGAACGGGCCCGTTTTTCCTACCGTCCATAAAGCTCGGTTTACATAAACCCAGGTCCACGCGTTTAGGGTAAAAGGTAATTTGAAGCGCGGAATATCCATCTCTCGATATAACGCCGATGTGAGGTCTGGAGATTTGTTGAGTGCAATTTCACAGCTATGAACAGCACGAGGCAAATCGCTAGACACCACGTAGTAATCATTAAAGCTGTCAGTAAATACAATGTTTGGGCGACTAGTCTTAGCCACCATCGAGTGATTGTAATTCCTTACCCAGTTTGCGAAGCCCGCGCTGCCCAATCGAGTATTTTGGGATTTTTCTGGTTTTCCGTGTCGTACTAGCACTATTTGCATATTATCTAGTTTCACTTCCGTGTTATCACTACTATTGAAGGGCAATGCCTATTAAATGAAAAACCCTATTAAATGACAAACCCATGATACCTATATATGGCTGTTAAATTTCGCTGCTTTTCAACAAGGTTACGCCCAGCCAAGCAAACCATACTATCTGACTTACGCCAAAGATTTCGGTCAATACGTCGGCGGGGTACACAGTGAGTACACCAACAGATCCAACGAATAATCCAACAACGTTAAACGCTTTTGGCAGCGTTTGGCTTTGAAAAGCCGCAATGCTTATCAGTAAAACCCAAAGTCCACCTACCACTTCGTTTCCGCCACCCAATCCTTCTACTACGGTGTAAACAGTGCGCCACATTATCATTGCTTGTTGTGGCTCTGTGGTAGCAAGGTCTATGGCTGCGGCTAAGCCAATATTCGCTATCATACCGCTGGCAATCACTAAGCCTACCCAAACCACACCAAATACAGCGGCGAGTGAAGAAAGTGTTGGGGCCCCTTTTTTTAAACGCTCGTGAAGTGCCAGTACTAATACCGCTAATACAATGCCAAAAAGCACATACATAACGAAGTTAACAATGGATAGCACTGTTTTGTTCTCGGCGAGAAAGGCAAATTGTTGCGCTGCATCGGCACCACCGGGTGAGCTCCAAAAAGCACCAAAGAACACAAACGCCGAAACATAAATGACGGCTTCAAATAATGCAGCTACGCCGCCTGTTTTTTGTAAGTTACTCAAGCTGTATATTTCCAAGGGTTAAACATCGCTATGCACCACTACACCCCAATGGGGTCAACACCAGCGCCAATCACTATGTCCCATTGTCTTACCGTCCAGTTTGTTACTAGACCATTAACCACGTAGGGGTCGTTTTTAGCAAACTGCTTTGCCACTTCGTCGCTATCGCCTTTAAAAAGCAACACCGCAGAGTCTGTGGGGGCAGATAACGCTCCACCTAAACAGAGCTCACCCCGTTGAGCCGCCTCGTTAGCCAATTGAATGTGCTGTTGTCGATACAGCTGCCTTGCTTCTAGATAGCCAGGAATAACCGTGTAGGTAAGTAAGAAAAACATACTAATTTCTCGGTGGATAAAACGCGAAAGCTCAATGTCAAATTAGAGCATACAGCATTGTAAATACTAGTTTTTGATATAATAAATTTATTTTGTACGCCGAAACTATAAATAATCGGCTTGTTCAAATTTATGAAAGCCTGCTCGAGTAAGGGCTGTTAATTCATCAATAAGAGTGTCGTCGAACGTTTTAAAATTGAAGCAAGACTTGCCCTGCATTCGTTTTTTAAGTTCAGGGGATACGTTGTCGAGTAATTCAGGAAAGACATAAACTGGCATCAAGTGAAAGCTAACGTAATTCTTATTGACCTTTACTGAGGCGAAATACATTGGCTGTTTATTTTTCATAACATGATGGGTATTTAGATAAAAGTGGTCGGGTTCGTTGATGGCAACCACCATATCCTGTTTATAGTTCATCAGAATGTTTTTTAAATAATCAAAGATGATGTCAAAGTCTTTCAATTATAATCTCCCTAAACCGAGCTCTAAATATAGCGCTGTTATGTGAGACATCAAATAGTATTAAAGAGCGTTTTAAAAAGGAGGCAAAAAGGCCGATCAACAAAACCGTACGATTGTGGTGCTCAATCGTGCTTATAAGCCTGTTATTCTAGCGCCTTTCCGTTTTCTTCATTTTTCCGCGCAACTCAGTACAAGGATATTCTTATGTTTGCGGTCGACCACATTATTTTACTCAGCGCTGTGCTTGCCATACTTGGTGTATTAGCCAGCAAATTGTCGCCACGGTTTGGCGTGCCGGTGCTCGTTCTCTTTTTAGGTGTTGGCATGCTGGCCGGAGAAGACGGCATTGGCAGAATTCTTTTTGATAACGTGGATGTGGCTCATTCAATTGGCACGTTTGCGCTTATTCTTATCTTGTTTGATGGTGGCTTACAAACCTCGAAAAGGTCGATAAAGCGAGCATGGAAACCTGCGGCACTTTTAGCCACCCTTGGTGTAGTGGGCACCGCTACGGTCACAGGTATAGCGGCCATGTATATTCTGAACTTACCGCTGTATATGGGGCTGCTGCTTGGCGCTATTGTAGGGTCGACAGATGCTGCTGCGGTATTTTCTGTACTGAGAAATGCAGGCATTACGATACCTGCAAAAATTAAGGCCACGCTAGAATTAGAAAGCGCATCAAACGATCCCATGGCCATATTTCTCACCGTTGGGTTAATTACACTCATAAAAGACACCTCTACTCAGCCTATCGAGCTGGCGTCGCTATTTGTAAGTCAAATGGGGGTAGGGGCCTTGGTGGGGGCCGGTATTGGGGGTGTTGCAGTATGGATTTTTAGAAGAATTACCCTAATGGCTATTGGATTATACCCGGTGTTTGTCATGCTTTTCGGGGTGTTAGCGTTTGGCTTGGCCGCAAATTTAAACGGCAGCGGCTTTCTAGCTACCTTTATAACGGGCGTTATTGTGGGAAACAGTCGTTTTTCTTATCAACGGAACACCTTTGTGTTTCTCGACGGGCTTGCGTGGCTTGGGCAAATCGCCATGTTCGTTATTTTAGGCCTATTAGTTACACCCACGGATCTCTTTCAAACTTGGAAAGAAGGGCTAATCATTGCTTTCGTGCTTATATTTGTTGCAAGGCCGCTAATCGTCATGCCGCTAATGATGCTAAGTCGCTTTTCGTTTAAAGCATCATTGTTAATATCATGGGTTGGGCTACGTGGCTCAGTGCCTATTATCTTGGCTATATTCCCACTGATATTTGAGCTACCGAATGCCGACCTCATATTCAACGTAGTGTTTTTTATCGTACTTATATCTGCCTTACTGCAAGGCTCTAGTTTACCCTTTGCAGCGAAAAAGCTGGGGCTAGTGTTGAATGCAAAGGCAAAAGAATCAAGCACCATCGAAATAGTGAAGGTGGCTAAGAGCAAGCGAGAATTAATAGAAATAGAGTTGATAGAAGACTCACCAGCAATAGGGCTGTCGATTGGTGAACTGGTACTGCCTGCGCAAACGATTATTGCGGTAGTTGCGCGAGGGGAGGCTACGCTAATACCCAAAGGCAGCACACGTTTAGAGGTAGGCGATCACGTATTTATTATTACTAAGTTGCTTGATAAACAAGCCGTGGAAAGCTGCTTTTATCACGATAGTTAAATGGCACTAAATGGGGTGAAAACGCATTAACATTCAACCTCCTAATGTTAAATACTCAATGCCTAGCGCCTATCGCAGAGTATATAGTTGTGCTTCTACAGTTCGGCCATCTTCTAGGGTTACGTGTGAAATAACACGTAAGTATGCATCGCCTTCAAATTCGTCGAGACTAGCCCAATGTTGGGCTAGGTTTGCAGAGGTAAATACAAAGCCTTTAACCTCCTCACCGCGTTCATCCAAAGTTAAACCAGGAAAACCCATTTCGGCGCCCCAGCCTTCATTTTTGAGAACGCCTTTCACGCTTCCTTTATCCCAGGTGCCACCAATATTACTTAAAATGTGTTCATTAGGTCGACCGAGGCCTAGTGTTCCATACACAAATAATTTATCGCTCATCAATACCTGCTCTCCAATATTTTATATTTCGATAACTACGTTACTTAAGCAAAGCACCACGCCAAAAGAGCCCACTGCGCGTTAAAAAGTTTATGCACTTGAGCTACGTGCAAATTCTCGTATTTGAATATGATTACCCTCGTTATCTACAATATTAGCCACTGTAAATATGGGGTTTGCCCATTCACCATCTAGTGCCTCACCACCTAACTTTATCGCTTGTAATTTGGCATTATCAATACTTGTCACAGCAAAAAACAATTTTACAGCGCTTACGCTACTATGGGGAATAGCAAAAGGCGGTATGTGAACAATCAGGTTAAAGCCATCTTTATCAAGGCTGATAAAGTCAGCGGTTTCCCTGACCACTTTCATACTAAACAGCTGCACGTAAAAAGCAGATAAATTTTTTAGATTGTTAGAGTAAATAATTGCGCCATGATGAGCGGGACCAGCCATGTGTAATTCCTTACTGTGTAATTGGATAGACAACCCAGTTAGTTTGCCACTCTATGCTAACCCGCTAATGCCTTTTTTATGAAGTAGACTGTTAAGCTCTTGTTTGCTTTGTTCTGGAGTCTTGCCGGCAGTGTCTAAAGTTATGCTAGCTGATTTCCAAGGTTCATATTCTCTTGAAATCACGCTGTCCCATGAGGGAAGAGCAAGATTTGGAATGTCACACTGCCTGTTTTCCACACGCTGTTTATGCTCGACTTTGTCGGAGCAAACAATTTCTATCTCTATATAAGGTGAAGCAGCTTTGTTGGCTACTTTTATCCATTTCTGGCGTGATTCTAAAACCGGATTCGTGGAGTCTGCAACTACAGAGAGGCCGTTTTTTAAATTGTCTAAAGCAAGTGCGAAAGCTACGTTATAGCCCTCGTCATAGAGTGCATTAAAGCCACAGTTTTTTAATTCTTGTTCGATGGTGTCGATACGAATATAAACGGCGCTTAACGATGTGGCTAAATACCTTGAAAGTTCGGTTTTACCCGAGGCTGGTAAACCACCAAAAATATACAGCATAGTATTGTAATGATTCCTCTCTCGCACTGCTTAAACCTTGGCTTGCTAGTTTATTATATCTATTATTACTCTGAACCTTCGATTTGAATTAACGGAAGCTTTTGCCCTTTCAAGTCAACTCTATAAACCGCATGGTTTTCAATTAACAATGCTTCGCTTGCCCCCGCGGCATGGTCAACATCAACTCGAATTACGTTATCATTAAAGTCGAAACTAATGTGGTTTGTCAGCGTGTGACCTATGGCTATTTTTTTCGCGTCATATATTGTCAATATTTGTTCGATATGGCTTTCACTTGCTTTCTTGCCTAACCCATAGTGACTCATATCCTTAGCTAAGCCTCTATAAAACAGTAAACCTTCTGAGCTATGTAGGATGTGCCCTTCGATATTTTTCACAATGGTTCCTGTTGTTACAAAAGACTCTTTTGCTAAATTATCGATGAATTTTAACGTTGGCTTTTTATCCAATACCTCGGGGGATATACCACCGTGAACGTATAGAACATCGTTTATCTTCAATAAAACCGGTTTAGTCCTCAGCCAGCGGCCTAGCACAGTTTCTTCCGACCACAACTGGCGTTGCGTCATGTTGGTCGCGCGGTATGTACCAAAATACTTTTTTGCTACAGATTTTGTTCTGCCATCCAATAAGTAACGTTCGTGATTTCCAAGAATATAATGAAGATTGCCACCGGCCTCTCTGGCCTCAGCTTCAAGTTTGTATAATAGCCAGAGTGTTGGCACAACATTCGTGCCTCGGTCTACCATATCGCCAACTAACACCAGATGCCCTTTACCAAAGTTCCAATTTAAGGAGCTGTCTATCACGCCATTGGCGGCGAGAATATTCACGGTTGCGTCAAAGTTTCCTTCGATATCAGAAATAGCCAACACACTTTCGGTTGTGGAATAGTTCAACTTTGAGCGAGGGAAAGACTGTCGCAAAGGTACTTTGAATTGGGTTTGAGGTTTATTGTCTACAGTGACTAAAAGCTCACCATGAACAGGTGACTTTGTAACGTTGTTAATTGACTGCTCGGTACTTTCAACTCTTAACGCTAACGGTTTATTCGAATTGACAAAAACATAAGGTCCATCATGCTCGACACGTTTATTTTGATATCCAATAAATAGCCATTCGTCGGTACTTTCGGAGTACCCCAAGTAGCGTCCGTCTGTGACCCTAATGCCCGTTCCGCTATACCTGCTAACTACTGCAAGTGATATAAACAGAATAAGGATCACTGTAGTCACAATATACAAAAACTTTTTCAAACTAAAACTTCCTTGTTTTAAAACTTTTACGACGGTCTGAATGCACACAACAGACAAATGTAACGTAACACTCCAATAAGTGAATGTGCAATGGCTAAGCAGCTCTTCGTATATGCGCCCCAGCGAAGTTTATAGTGTTGTTAGCTGCAATCACTATTCTGTCGCGTTGATTGCTCGTATTTCTTCTGCTCTAACCTCTAACCCAGTGTCTATTCTTGTAATTCGAGCATCTAAAGCTAGAAATGATGATTCTTCCGTAGTGATTTTAAGTTGATAGGCATCACTGTCCTCATTCGAGCGATGTTTAATTGTTGAGATCTCAAAAGAAGCAGCAGACGGAATAACCATAATCACTTTGCCTAAGAAAGTGGTCTCTCTTTTATCTTGAGATACAATCATTTTTTCTGCTTGAATTTCCATACCTGGTGAAGCAGTGGTTGTTGATGTAAGAAAGATACTCATGGTCAAACTAAAAAGTAGAGCAAAAGAGGTTATTGTTTTCCTTAATAGCTTGTTTGGTTGTGGGGGGGTAAAAATTAGACTGTTAAAGTCAGTTTCAAATGCTGATGCCAGAGATTTCAGTGTTTCTATAGATGTGTTTCCCTCGTTCTCTACTCTTTGGATAGTGCGTAGACTTACACCTGAAACAAGGGAAAGGTGCTGCTGACTCCACCCTTTCTCTTTTCTGAGTTTAACGATCAATTTTGAGTTTATTTTCATTTCCATATTACTATTCCCTTACGATATTTCTTTGTTTAACAAAGCTACATCGTAAGGGAATAGTCCTCATTTTTGTTACGACAAATACACGCCAGTACTACGTCAGTAGTACGCCAAGCAGCTAACCCTCGAATAAAGGGCTATTAATAGTTTGCTAAAATGTATAGCGAAGCGAAACTCAGCAAACTGTAAAAAGTCCCGCTTTAGTGATTTGTTCTATTTCAATCACTCAAAGACTAGAGTATAGAAACACCTTCGGTTTGCAGTACTGTTCGGGCATCAGCACGCTCAATTACTTTTAACAAGGTAGTTTGAATAGTTTCATCTTTTCTCGCATCTCCTTCACTCGAAAATTTTTGCTCTTGTAGAGGAGCACCTTCTTCAGCCGTAAAGCCAACGATAATTTCTGTTGCAAGCTCTGCCGTCTGACCGAAATAAGAAATTGAAATTTGAGGGTACCCCTGAAATCCTTTTTTGACTCTCTTTGCTATACGTTTTGTAGATTTATCTAAATTCATAACAGATATCCGATGAAATTGGTCTTACCCACTAAAAGTGGAAATCCATAACCTCCCGGTAAGGGGCAAAAATATGAAGGTCAGAATAACAAGCGATGCGCGAGGAGCCTACGTGTTTTTATCCTAGCGAGCTTGCGAGCGAGTTAATGCATTTGTTAGTTGCCGTAAATCCAATGGTTGTGCTAACGTTTGTGTGTACATTGAGTAAGGAATTTACTATGGATACTCGCATACAATTTAGAGTAGACGAAGAAACTAAACGGCTAGCTCAGAAAATGGCCGAAAGCCAAGGGCGCACTTTAAGCGACGCTTGTAGAGAGCTTACGGAAGAGCTTGCTGAACAGCAACGCAAAATAATTACCCATGAACAGTGGCTTACTGAAGAGGTGAATGCTGCGTTTAATAAATTAGAAAGTGGGCAAAGTAAGTTTGTCAGTCATGAAGAGGCAAACTTGGACATGGAAGCTCGAAAAATGAAAATTAGGAATAAAGCCAAAAAATGATCGTTTGGGAAAAAAGTTCGCTGGACGATCGTGAGGCTATTTTCGAGTTTTTATACGAATTTAATCCATTAGCAGCAGAAAAAACTGATGCAATAATTGAGAAAAAAGTTGAAAACTTGAACCAGCAACCTCTTATGGGAGTGGAGAGAGAGGGTATACCGGGAAGATTGTTAATAATTCCAGAGGTCTCAATGATCGTTTCATATTTCATGAAAGATGACATTATTCACATTCTTCGAGTTTTACACCAAAAGCAAAAATTTCCTGTAGGCAAC
>NZ_BAAJLR010000006.1:0-306445 GCF_057542855.1 Alteromonas sp. 4NS20-0143 | reverse complement strand
CACAGGTGAAATTGATACCACAGCGCCAGCGCTAACCCTTGAGAATCCTGGCAGCACCGGTGACACCACGCCGACACTTTCAGGCACTACAGACCTTCCTGAAGGAAGCACGGTCACGCTTGTCGTAACAGATAGCGCTGGAAACACGCAACTTATCAATGCCTTGGTCGATGCAAATGGTCGCTTTAGGGTAGATGTGCCAAACGCACTAGCTGACGGCGACTTTACTGTTACCGCCAGAGCAACTGACAGTGCAGGCAATACCGCAAATGCTAATACAGCAGGCAATGTAGATAGCCAAGCGCCACTGTTAACCCTTGATCCACAAGGCGCTACCAGTGATGTTACTCCAACTATTACAGGTACTACCGACGTAGCTCCTGGCACACTGGTTACCATTACTGTGGTAGATGCCAACGGTAACTCGCAAAGTTTCCAAGCAGCCGTGCAAGGCGACGGAACATTCAGTGTCGATGTGCCTAGCGCTCTAGCTGAAGGCGACTTTACCGTTACGGCAACAGTAAGCGATGCACAAGGCAACACCGCGACGGCAAACGAATCAAATGGAAGTATTGATACACAAGCGCCTATTGTTACCGTTAACCCGTTAGATTCAGGTAATGACACTACGCCGGTTATTTCAGGTAATACAGATTTACCTGAAGGCGCTGTTGTTGTGATCACCGTGACTGACAGCAATGGCGACACGCAAACCATTAACGCATTAGTTGATGCAGACGGCAACTTTGCAACAGAGGTATTGTCACCACTGCCAGAGGGCGATTATAGCGTCGAGGTTACTGCAACAGATGATGCAGGTAATTCAACAACCGTATCTGAAGGCGGTGGCAATATTGACACCACCGCCCCTGTGCTTACTCTAAATCCGCAGGGCACAGGCAACGATGAAACGCCTAACATATCGGGCAGCACTGATTTAGCGCCGGGAAGCACAGTAACGTTAACCGTCACAGATAGCGCAGGTAATACACAAACCTTTGACGCCATTGTTGACGCAAATGGTGACTTCAGCGCGGATGTTCCAAACGCTCTACCGGATGGAAGCTACACGGTAACAGCAAGTGCCTCAGATGATGCGGGTAATACAACCACCACCTCTGATACCGGTACGCTAGATACAAGCGCACCTGCGCTAACGCTAGATGCGCAGGTCACAGTTAGCGATGCTACACCAACTATATCGGGTACGACTGACCTACCAGCGGGTTCAACCGTGACGCTTTCAGTCACAGACAGTGCCGGCAATACGCAAACCTTTACTGCACTTGTTGATGTAAGCGGCAATTTCAGCGCTGATGTGCCCGCACCTCTTGCCGAGGGCGATTACTCAGTAACAGCTACCGCGACTGACAGCAACGGCGATAGTGCTTCAGCCACCGACAATAACGGTATAGTCGATACCGTCGCCCCCGTTATCTCGCTAGATGCGCTGGGTTCAAATAACGATACTACGCCTACCATTTCGGGTGCTACTGACCTGGCAGCAGGCGAGAGCGTTACGCTTTCAATTACTGACAACGCTGGCAATACCCAAACTGTTACCGCAACAGTTGATGCAAATGGCAACTTTACTGTGGATGTGCCAGTTGCACTGGCCGAAGGGGACTATACGGTTACCGCAACGGCCACAGACGATGCTGGCAACAGTGCGTCAGACAATGCAACAGGCACCATAGACACCACAGCGCCTACCTTAACCTTAGACCCTCAAGGATTAGGCAATGATACAACGCCAACCATTTCGGGAAGTACAGATCTAGCCGAAGGTAGCGTGGTCTCCTTGGTTATCACAGATAGCGCAGGCAACATTCAAACAGTTACGGCGACGGTTGATGCAGCCGGAAACTTTACGGTTGATGTGCCCGCGGCCCTTGCTGAAGGCTCGTACACTGTTGAAGTCACAGCTACTGATGGGGCAGGCAACAGCACATCGATACTCGATAATTCAGGCGTTATCGACATCACGCCACCTGAGCTAAACCTTGACGAATTAACGCCAGAGAATAACGCTACGCCAACTATTTCTGGCACCACAAACCTTCCAGCTGGCGCCATTGTCATACTAACGGTGGTCGACAGTGCGGGTAACACGCAAACCTTTGCCGCAACGGTACAAACCGACGGCAGTTTTGCCGCCAATGTACCTTCGCCACTAGCTGAAGGTGACTATACGGTTACCGCAACCGCTCAAGACGCGGCTGGCAACCAAGGTTCTGATTCTGAAACGGGCGGTAGCGTAGATACCACAGCGCCTGTTATCACTTTGGATCCGCTTGGTGCGGGTAACGATAACACACCTACCATTAGCGGAAATACCGACCTAGCCGCAGGAAGCACAGTAACTATCACAGTAACTGACAGTGTTGGCACTGTGCAGACGTTTACTGCAACTGTTGATGCTAATGGCGACTTCAGCGCAGATGTGCCTAATCCTATGGCAGACGGAAGCTTCGACGTGACTGCAACGGCCACTGATGCTGCAGGCAATACTGCTACAGATACAGTGAGCGGCGACATAAACTCTGCCGCGCCCTCCCTATCCCTTGATCCTCTTGGGTCGGGCAATGACACGACGCCGACTGTTTCAGGTAATACCGACTTGGCGCCAGGTAGCACTGTAACGCTAACTGTGACTGACAGCGCTGGAAACACACAGACATTCAGTGCCATAGTGCAAGGTGATGGAAGCTTTACGGCTGATGTTCCTGCAAGCTTACCTGAAGGTGACTATTCTGTTACTGCCACCGCCACAGACGGTGCTGGCAACAGTGCATCGGTAACCGAAAATGGCGGTAACATTGATACCACAGCCCCATCGATAACCATCGATACACAAGGGCTTGGCAATGATGCAACGCCGTCTATTTCTGGCACCACAGACCTCAATGCTGGCGATACAGTTAGCATAAGCGTGACAGACAACGCTGGAAATACCCAAACATTTACAGCAACCGTTCAAAACGATGGCACTTACAGTGCTGATGTTCCTGCCGATTTAGCTGAGGGTAGTTTCAGCGTGACTGTCACTGCAACTGATGATGCGGGTAATTCAGCAACGGCAATAGATAACAACGGCGTCATAGATACAGCAGCCCCTACCTTAACGTTGGACGCACAAGGCCTAACCAACGACGCTACACCGACTATATCGGGAACCACCGACTTAGTTGCGGGCAGCACGGTAAGCATCAGCGTGACTGACAGCCAGGGCAATACGCAAACTTTCACTGCCATCGTTCAAGCAAACGGTAGCTTTAGCGCTGATGTGCCGGTTGACCTTGCAGAAGGCAATTACACAGTAGAAGTTGCGGCAACTGATGATGCAGGTAATCAAAACACAGCGGTTGATAACAACGGAACAGTTGACACCACCCCACCTGTTATCAACTTAGATCCAGTGGCTAGCGGCAATGACGCAACGCCAGTATTAAGCGGTACTACCGACTTGCCAGAGGGAGCAGCAATTACACTGGTTGTCACCGATGCAGGCGGTAACATACAGAATCTTACTGCTACGGTAAACGCCGATGGCACTTTCTCAGTTGAAGTACCCAGCGCGCTTGTTGATGGCGATTACGATGTAACAGCCAGTGCGAGCGATGCTGCGGGCAATAGCACGACTGTGTCAGATAGCGGCAATATTAATGCAAGCGCCCCGGACATTACCCTAGATGCCCTTGGCCAGACAAACGACGCTACGCCTCTTATTTCTGGCACAACTAACGCACCAGTTGGTGCCATTGTCACCTTAACAGTGACAGATAGTGCTGGAGCAGTTCAAACCTTTACTGCAACAGTACAAGGAGATGGCACCTTCAGCGCAAGCGTACCGTCAGACCTGGCAGAAGGTAGCTACACAGTTGTCGCAGAGGTGACTGACGGCGCGGGTAATACCGGCTCTGACTCTGAAACTGGCGGTGTAGTAGATACTACATCACCGGCTATTGATGTGGCAGACCCTGGAATTGGCAATGATGCAACGCCAACCATTAGCGGAACGACAGACCAACCAGCCGGAAGCACGGTTTCAATTACCGTCACCGATAACGCTGGCAATATTCAAACCTTTTCAGCCACCGTACAAGGTGATGGCTCCTTTAGTGTAGATGTACCTGCCGCTTTGGCTGAAGGTAGCTACACAGTTCAGGCAACGGTGGTTGATGAAGCAGGCAATACAGCGTCCGACGCTGAAACCGGCCTCATCGACACCATTTCACCTGTTATTACGCTGGACGAGCCGGGTACAGTTAGCGACTCAACCCCAACCATTAGCGGTACCGTAGATTTACCGCAAGGTTCCACGGTGCAAATAACTGTTGTTGATAGTGCCGGTAATACCCAAGTGTTCTCTGCACTGGTTGCCGCGGGCGGCGTATTCTCTGCCGACGTGCCAGCGGCAATGGCTGAAGGAAACTTCACTGTTTCAGCAAACGCCACTGATACAGCAGGCAACAATACAACCGATAACGAGGCAGGCGTAGTTGATACACTTGTACCTACACTTACTATAGATGTTGCAGATACCACTAACGACGCGACGCCACTCATTACAGGTACATCCGATGAACCTGCGGGCTCTGTGGTTACTATTTTGGTAACGGATAGTGCTGGTGAGACTCAGATCTTAAATGCAGTGGTACAGGCCGATGGGTCTTTCTCTATCTCCCCAGGTACCGATTTAACGGAAGGCGACTTCACGGTAAGCGCTACTATCAGTGATGAAGCAGGTAATACAGCGACTGCCGATGATACAGGAAGCGTAGACACTACAGCACCATCACTAACCTTAACGCCACTTGAGGAAGGCAATGACACAACGCCTACCCTATCTGGTAGCACAAATCTTGCGCAGGGTAGTGAAGTTACTCTTGTAGTAACTGACAGCGCAGGAAATGTTCAAACCATCACAGCTACAGTTGATGTAAATGGAAACTTTACTGTGAATGTGTCTGCGCCTTTAGCTGAAGGGGCATACAATGTTGAAGCCACGGCGAGTGATGAAGCGGGTAATAGCACTACCGTCGCAGACAACACAGGCATTATTGATACAACAGCCCCTACTCTATCGTTAGATACACTGGCCTCTGACAGCGACACAACGCCTACAATATTAGGGAATACGGATCTGCCTGCAGGCGCCACGGTAACGATTACGGTTACAGACAACGCAGGTGCAAGCCAGACTTTCGAGGCAACCGTTCAAGGAGACGGCAGTTTCTCGGCCGAGGTGCCTAATCCAATGGCTGAAGGAGGCTATACCGTCACCGCCATTGCCCAAGACCCTGCAGGCAATGAGACTACTGCCACTGAAACAGGCGGTAGCGTAGACACTACCGCGCCGACTATCAACTTAGATGCACAAGGCACAGGTAACGATACAACGCCAACGATCACCGGTAGCACCGATTTAAGCCCAGGTAGTTCAGTGACCATAATCGTCACCGACAGCGCAGGAGCAGAACAGACATTTACGGCTATTGTCGATAGCGTTGGTAATTTCAGCGCTGACGTGCCCAATACAATGGCAGACGGAAACTTCGATGTTACTGCTAGTGCCACCGATACTGCTGGAAACTCAGCGTCTGATACTACCAGCGGAAACATCAATACGGCCGCACCAGACTTAACCTTGGACTCGCTTGGTACAGGAAACGACACGACACCGACCATTTCCGGTACTACAGATATTGCGCCAGGCAGCACTGTATCTATCAGCGTTACCGATAATGCTGGTAATACGCAAACCTTCGACGCCATTGTTCAAGCCAATGGGACCTTCTCTGTAGATGTGCCAGCAGCCTTATCTGAAGGTAATTATTCAGTCACCGCAACTGCGACAGATGGCGCGGGTAACACGGCAACCGCAAACGGAAATGGCGGTGTTATCGATACTACTGCGCCTGCTGCGCCTACTGTCGATGCAGGCAATGGTACTGAAATTACCGGTACCGCCGAAGCAGGCGCTGTCGTAAACGTAGACGTTGACGGTGATGGCACACCTGATTTCATGGTTATTGCTGATGGCGATGGTAACTGGTCAGTAACACCCACCACACCGCTAGCAGATGGTGTAGTTGTAACGGCAACAGCGACTGATGAAGCTGGCAATACGAGTAGTCCGGCGTCTGATACGGTAGACGCTGTTGCGCCAATCGTTGCCTTTAACGACCTAACGACAAACGACACCACACCTGCACTTACCGGTTCGGTAGACGATCCAACCGCCATCGTGGTCGTTACCATTAACGGTACAGACTATACCGCGACAAACAATGGTGATGGCAGCTGGACACTGGCTGACGATATCGTTTCCGCGCTGGCTGAAGGTAGCTATGCCGCTACGGTTACTGCTACTGATGCCGACGGCAACACCGGAACTAACTCTGGTACTGTGGTGATTGACACCACCGCTCCAGCAGCGCCTACCGTCGATGCAGGTAATGGCACTGAAATTACGGGTACTGCGGAAGCAGGCGCAACCGTAAATGTGGACGTGGATGGCGACGGCACGCCAGACTTCATCGTCATCGCAGATGGCGATGGAAATTGGTCAGTAACACCCACTACACCACTGGCCGATGGTGTGGAAGTTACGGCTACCGCCACTGATGAAGCAGGCAATGTCAGTGCACCAGCGTCTGATACGGTAGACGCTATTGCACCAGTCGTTACAATCAACGACTTAACTACTAATGACGCTACACCAGAGCTAACCGGTACGGTTGACGACCCAAGCGCTATCGTAATCGTGACTATTGATGGTGTGGACTACACCGCAACTAACAATGGTGATGGAAGTTGGACGCTGGCTGACGATGCAGTGGCTGCACTTGCAGATGGTAGCTATACCGCTACCGTTACTGCCACGGATGCCGATGGCAATGTGGGTTCAAATTCAGGAACGGTAGTTATTGATACTACACCACCTGCAATCCCTACTGTGGATGCCGGCGACGGCACAGAAATTACCGGTACCGCTGAAGCAGGCGCAACCGTCAATGTGGACGTGGATGGCGACGGCACGCCTGATTTCACCGTCACTGCAGATGGCGACGGCAATTGGAGTATTACGCCTGATACACCGCTTGCCGATGGCGTAATCGTGACCGTAACAGCAACGGACGCAGCGGGTAACATTAGCAACCCAGCCTCAGACATGGTTGATGCGGTCGCGCCAGTGGTTGACTTCAACGACTTAACAACCAATGACACCACACCAGCGCTTACTGGTTCGGTTGACGACCCAACAGCCACGGTGGTCGTTAACATTAACGGTATTGACTACCCCGCCACCAACAACGGTAATGGCACGTGGACACTGGCTGATGATGCTGTGGCAGCTCTTGCTGAAGGTAGCTATACCGCAACCGTTACTGCAACCGACCCTGACGGTAACGTCAGCACAAATACTGGTACAGTGGTAATTGATACCACAGCACCAGCAGCACCTACTGTGGATGCAGGCAACGGCACCGAAATTACTGGTACCGCCGAAGCGGGCGCTACTGTGAATGTAGACATAGATGGCGACGGCACGCCTGATTTCACGGTCATCGCTGATGGCGACGGCAACTGGAGCGTTACGCCTGATACTCCATTGGCTGATGGCGTTGTGGTTACCGCAACAGCCACAGATGAAGCGGGCAATACCAGCGGACCTGCGTCTGATACCGTAGATGCTATAGCACCAGTAGTGGCAATTAATGACTTAACCACCAACGACACAACACCAGCGCTGACAGGTACGGTTGATGATGCGACAGCGACCGTTGTGGTTACCATTGACGGAAATGACTACACCGCCACTAATAACGGTAACGGCACGTGGACGCTGGCCGATGATGTAGTTGCCACACTTGCTGAAGGCAGCTATACCGCAACCGTTATTGCAACCGACCCTGACGGTAACGTCAGCACCAATACAGGCACAGTAGTGATTGATACCACTGCGCCTACGGTTGCAATAAACGATCTAACCACCAACGACACCACGCCAGAACTAACGGGTACAGTGAACGACCCCAATGCAGTTGTCGTGGTCACTATCGACGGGAATGACTACAACGCTACCAACAACGGGGACGGCACATGGACGTTAGCCGATGATGTAGTCGCAACCCTTGCAGAAGGTAGCTATCCAACGTCAGTGACTGCAACAGACGCCGCAGGTAACACTGTCACCAACACGGGCACGGTGGTAATTGATACTACCGCGCCCACGGTTGCAATAAACGATCTAGCCACCAACGACACCACGCCAGAACTCACCGGTACGGTAAACGACCCTAATGCGGTTGTGGTAGTCACCATTGACGGGAACGACTATACCGCTACCAATAATGGTAACGGCACATGGACATTAGCTGATGACGTAGTCGCAACCCTTGCAGAAGGTAGTTACCCAACGTCAGTGACTGCAACAGATGCCGCAGGCAACACGGTAACTAATACAGGCACAGTAGTGATTGATACCACTGCGCCCACGGTGGTCATTAACGATCTAACCACCAACGACACCACGCCAGAACTTACCGGTACGGTAAACGACCCGAACGCGGTTGTGGTGGTGACGATTGACGGCAACGACTATACCGCCACTAATAACGGGGACGGCACATGGACGTTAGCCGATGATGTAGTTGCCACGTTAGCTGAAGGTAGTTACCCAACGTCAGTGACTGCAACAGATGCCGCAGGCAACACGGTAACCAATACAGGTACAGTGATAATTGATACTACCGCACCTACGGTTGCAATAAACGATCTCACCACCAACGACACCACGCCTGAACTTACCGGTACGGTAAACGACCCTAATGCGGTTGTGGTGGTGACGATTGACGGCAACGACTATACCGCCACGAATAACGGGGACGGCACATGGACGTTAGCCGATGATGTAGTTGCCACGTTAGCTGAAGGTAGTTACCCAACATCGGTAAGTGCAACAGACGCCGCGGGTAACACGGTAACCAACACGGGCACAGTAGTAATCGATACCACCGCGCCCACGGTTGCAATAAACGATCTAACCACCAACGACACCACGCCAGAGTTAACCGGTACAGTGAACGACCCCAATGCAGTTGTCGTGGTCACTATCGACGGGAATGACTACACCGCTACCAATAACGGTAACGGTACCTGGACATTAGCTGACAATATTGTCGCCTTACTTGCTGAAGGTAATTACACGGCTACAGTTACCGCTACAGATGCTGTAGGTAATTCTGACTCTGCTACAGGTACACTTGTCATCGATACCAGTATTGATGAAAACAATAACGGTCAGACGGTAACGTTCGATAGTATTTCAAACGACTCTGGAGTTGCTGGAGACTTTATTACTAGCGATAGCACGCTTATCTTCAATGGTACGGTGGACCTTGGTGACAATACTACCCTAACCGTTACCGTTGATGGCACTTCCTTTACCTTTGGTACTGACCCTGAACTGACTATTGATGGCAGCGGTAACTGGAGCCTTGATTTAACGGGCACAACGCTACCGGCAGGCACCTACGCAGTGGTAGCAACAGTCACAGACGAAGCAGGTAACTCGGCAAGCACAGCAAGCCAAAATGTTGTTGTACAGGCTCTCGATGCTATAAACGACGGTGACACCGTTGATATGGGCGAACCTGTGGTTACTGTAAACCCACCGGAAACCACCAGCGACGTACAGGTGATTGGCTTAGCAGAGTCTACAGGTGGCGTGGATGCAAGCGCCTCCTTTACCGTTTCCCCTAACCATGTAGGTGAAGTGTTAGTAGAGGTTGACCAAATAGCACTGGTTGCTGTTGCCGATGCCTACATTGTTGAGGTGTATGACGAGAGCGGTCAGCTTGTTTACCAAGGAGTAAGCGCAGATTCACAACTTGCAGATGTCGGTGGATTAGACATTTTTGATGTTACCGGCGACGAGACCATTTCGTTCACGTTATCAGGCCTTGATGCTGGTAACTACAGTGTGGTGGTCCGCAATGATGAGAACTTACTTGAAGACTTGTTAGACAACAGTAACGATGTTGACCTTGATGAGCTTGGTACAGCTGGCGTTGTACTTGGGCCAGACAATCAGGCGGTAGTTCTTGATACTATTGAAGCAACGTTAAATACCGGCGTTTTAGGTATTCCACTTGGTACGGTTGGCACCCAGGTAAGGGGAGTACTAGAGACACTTCTGGATACGACTACAGTCATCGGCGCAGGTCAGCTTGTTAATTTACTTACCGCCCCTCTTGATGCAATTGGCTTAACTGGCTTCCTTGATGACATTTTAAGTGTTGTTGCCGATGCATTGCTCAGCAATACGCTAACCCTATTGCAAGACACAGACATTACCACAACGTTAACAGAATACACCTACACGGGAGATTTAGTGGCCCAAGGCAACCTAATCGACGGTGATATTAGTGGTGTAGGCGCAGACACTATCTTAGACGGTGCTCAAGTTACTGTTGTTACTAATTCGGCAGGTGATAGCGTCAATGTGCCTGCAACAGGTACTATAACCATCCAAGGTCAGTACGGTGTGTTAGAAATAGCTGCAGACGGTACATACACATATACCGCCGACGGCGACCGCAGCGCCATTGGGCAAGATGAAGTGTTTAACTATACCTTATCAGATGGTGAAACCTCGGATATCGCGTCGCTTACCATCACTATATCTGGCAGCGACTTCCCGCCAGTAGTAGCCCAAACCGATAACAATGACATGGAACTGGGCGCACAAACTGCCATTGTGAATGCGCCAGTTACCGACAGCGACTTGCAAGTTATAGGCTTAGCAGAAGGCTCACCAGCGGCAGGTTCGCCAGAGGCTAGCACAACGCTTACCGTTGATGCTGGTTTCTTTGGCGAAGTGGTAGTCGAGGTCAGTCAAACAGCGTTAGTCGCAGTCGCTGATGCGTATCGTGTTGATCTTATTGATGCAGATGGCAACGTGGTCGCCACAGCGATGACGCCAGATAACCCGTTAATAGGTGATGTGGCAGGTGTAAACCTCATTGGAGTAACTGGCGACGATACGCTAGTGGCGAAATTCTCTGGGCTACCTGCCGGTGAATACACTGTGGTTGTTCGCAATGATGAAAGTGCACTTGAGACTTTATTTGATCAAGATAATGACGGCTCAATTACTCTCACTGAATTAGGTGATGGCGGCGTCGTTCTTGGCGAGGAGAACCAAGACGTTGTTTTGACTGCTGTAGAAGATGCATTAAACGGCACTAATGCAAGTGTACTCAGCGGGCTTGGTTTGGGTACGGTTGTACGCAACTTCATTCTGGAACCAGCGTTAGGCGGCGCGGACACCATAGGCGCAGGCGACTTGGTCAGCACTATAACTAATGGTCTAAACGCTCTTGGGTTGGGTCTTCTAGCAGATAGTGTGTTAGATACTGTCGCAGCGGCACTGCTAAGCAATACACTTACATTACTACAGTCTACCGATATAACTTCAACGCTAACTGAATATCAGTTTGAAGGTAGCACTACAACATCGGGTAATGTAATTGATGCCGCTAATACTGGCGATGTGGCCGATAGCATTGCCGAGGGCGGCGTAGTTACGCAAGTTACTCACACCAATGGGGAGTCGGTAACCGTATTGGGTACTGGACTGTCGGGCATTACCATTGAAGGCGACTATGGCGACCTCACCATCTTTGAAGACGGCAGCTACACCTATGTAGCTAACGGCGTACGTGACGGCTTGGGTAGTACGGATAGCTTCAGCTACACCATTTCAGATGGGACTAACACCTCTACGGCTAACCTCAACTTTAACCTTTCAGGGCAAGGAGTATCTGCGGACTCAGCGCGGGCAGAGCTGACCTATGATTTTGCTAGCAGCACGGGTTATGCTGAGGCAGATGCGCTTGAATACTCATGGCTGATTGGCGCCCTTGGTATTGTTATTCCTACCTCTGTAGATACTCAAAGCAACTCATTTACTGTAGCAACTGATACTACGATGGATCTTACTTTAACCGTGGATGGCGGAGACCTATTATCATTGGGCTCAGGACTGGATCTATTCATTGAGCGAGACAATAACGGTACATGGGAAGTTGTTGAAACCTTCTCCAGTGACCAGTTGATAGGCCTGCTCGGCCTTGATGGAAATGGTAGCTTTACTTCATTTGGTCTTACAGCAGGTGAATACCGAGTTACCATGGACGTGGATACAGGCTTAGCCAGTGCGCTTGGAGGTGTCAGTGTCGATTTGAGCTCTACCGTTCATTTCCTAGACCAATTTGTGGTTGACGAAGTACAAACCGCCACCGGCAATCTTTTCGAAAATGATGTGCTGTTTGGTCCAAGTTACGACGTAACAGTCTCTACTGATGGGGCTATTTTCCAAGACCCAACGGGCGGTATCACATTAACCGGTGAATTTGGTACGTTACAAATAGACGAAACTGGTGCTTACACCTATACCCCGGACAACACGCAAGCCGTATTTGGTGGGACCTTAACGGATACCTTTACTTACCGTATTGAATATCCAGACGGTACTGTCGAACAAGCAGAATTTAACGTATTTGTGACGGCATCCGGAGAAGGTGTTTCAACAGCACAAGCTATTAATACATCCGAGACTGTAAGTAGTTCGGGAATTATGGAGGCTACGTTGGTGGAGGCCCCGTGGGGGGAAAACACAGTGACTACCGAGCCTTTCCCTATCAACGATATGCTTTTCATTGCAATAACCCCTGAAATGCTTATACCGGAAGATACAATTACACTTCCTGAGGAAAAGTATCTAACAGCAGCGGGGCCTGTAACAGAAGTCAAAGACGACGTGGTCAATATTGATTTGCCGAAGGATACTGTCGTTTCACTATCGACTATTCCGACGTTGGAAGATAAGGCTGATATTTTAGCTAATGTAAACGAGTCCCTAACTCCACTTAGTTCAAAAGCATTGAGCCCTGAGATACTCATACCGGAATATACAATTACACTTCCGGAGGATGAGCATCTAACAGCAGTGGGGCCTGTAACAGAAGTCAAAGACGACGTGGTAAACATTGATTTGCCCAAGGATAGTGTCGTTTCACTATCGGCTATTCCGACGTTGGAAGATAAGGCTGATATTTTAGCTGATGTAAACGAGTCCCTATCTCCGCTTAGTTCAAAAGCATTAAGCCCCGAGATACTTATACCGGAAGATACAATTACACTTCCTGAGGAAAAGTATCTAACAGCAGCGGGGCCTGTAACAGAAGTTGAAAGCGACGTGGTCAATATTGATTTGCCGAAGGATAATGTCGTTTCACTATCGACTATTCCGACGTTGGAAGATAAGGCTGATATTTTAGCTAATGTAAACGAGTCCCTATCTCCGCTTAGTTCAAAAGCATTAAGCCCTGAGATACTTATACCGGAAGATACAATTACACTTCCTGAGGAAGAGCATCTAACAGCAGTGGGGCGTGTAACAGAAGTCAAAGACGACGTGGTCAATATTGATTTGCCGAAGGATAATGTCGTTTCACTTACGGCTATTCCTACGTTGGAAGATAAGACTGATATTTTAGCTAATGTAAACGAGTCCCTATCTCCGCTTAGTTCAAAAGTATTAAGCCCTGAGATACTTTTACCGGAAGATACAATTACACTTCCTGAGGAAGAGCATCTAACAGCAGCGGGGCCCGTTACAGAAGTTGAAAGCGACGTGGTAAACATTGATTTGCCGCAGGATGACTTAATATTACCGTCAACTTCGTCCAAATCAGAAGAAATGGACAGCGATAGTGAATCCACGGTTATATCAGGTGAACCTGTTCACACTGTGTCTAGTGAGAGTACTAGCGACATTGGAGTCGCCTCTCAAGTAGAGTCTGAAATATTAAGGACGGCAGTTGATAAATTTCCGCCTACCGATATTTAGAGAAGAAGTCATAAAAAGGCGCTTATTAACAACCAGTAGTATTGCTCTCAATATGGTTAAGCACTGCTTTTACCCAGTGACAGTATTAGAAAACGTATCGCCTGGTATGCCAGCCTATGATGACGAATTGTTTGGCCCAGTAGCCTCACTAATTCGTGCCCGTGACGATAAGCAAGCCATGGAAATTGCGAACGATTCGCGCTATGGACTTGGCGGCGGTATTTTTAGTACCGATACAGATAACGCCATTGCACTTGCTAAAAATGAGTTTGATACCGGTATGGTAAATATCAACGGCTATTCACTCGCCCAGCCTAACTTACCCTTCGGTGGTGTAAAAGACAGTGGTTATGGTCGAGAGCACGGCGGTTATGGTATTCGTGAGTTTGTGAATATCAAAACGATTATGGTAGCGAGTAACTAGGCAAGAGTTTTACCGAAGCAATCGACAAGCGAACGCGTTAGAGAGCTCAGCTAACATTCAAATCTCAAATACACATCCTAGATAAAAGGGGCATCGTGATAACGAGGCCCCTTACTTTATTTATCTTTTAACCCTTTGTTGCTGAAGGACTCGTGTTAAATCGCACAGTGCTGAACCCCAAAGATTAACTACTCACACGCCACAGAAAAGAAGTCCTTGGTATCTGAAACTTTTATCTGAGGAAATAATGCCACTAGCTTATCGAAGTAATGTTTTTGTGAAATCTTTTTTTCTAGCATTTGTCGCTGATGGTGGGGTAAGAATTCATAACCATTTTCAATAAAATAGTCTGCAAAAAGCTTATTCTCTGTATCATCATCAGTAAAGCTGCTGACTCCGTTGACTTCAGTTAATTTCAGGTCACTATAGCCTTGTAAGAAAAAGAAAAGTGGGTCAAACAATTCTTCATCGCTAATCTCTATCTTGCTTATCAGAGTGGAAAATAAATCGAACTTGCCTTGAAAAGCGAGTTGATTCAGTAAAATGTAGCTCTTTGAACTATCGTTAAAATCTAAGGTTTCGAGCCAGAGTGGGGCGCTACGCATTGATAATAGCGCTTGCTTGGCTTCCATACTCACCGGTTTCGGGAACAACCCGGCATTGCTCATCAACCGTCTCACTGTCTGTTTATCATTGCCTCTGTTTTCTAGATAGCCATCGGCGATCAATCCAATTAATACAGCTCTTTCATCATCGGTAAGTTCGGGAATAGTCAGCTCGCTTGGAGATACGTCACGAAGCGTTAGTCCTTCTGAAAAAATACGCATAGTTATATCTCTTAAGGCTTCTTTAACCGCACTCGTTGTGCCAACAAAGTCAGAAAAATTTCTTTCTACGTCACACAATTTAAACTCGATTGAATTTACCGCCTCTCGAGTCAAAGAGGTGGGCTCAAATAATTGCCACTCACCTTTTTTATACCGTCGTGATTCAATCCAATCAGAGGGTGCGTTGCATTGTTGGCTCTTTTTTCGTAATGCTTCTTGTGTTGGTGTCGATGCGAGTAAATCAATAGGTACATTGTTGGGCTCTAGTGTCTCGAGCACCGTATAATCGATGAATATTCCTAATTCGATAAGCTTGGATGCCGCTGCTGTCGCATTTGATGGTCCAAAAAAAGCGGGCATATCTTTCACTACAATGGTGGCATTTTCTTGCTGAATTAGTGCAATTATTTGCTTTAGTATGTTTCTATTTGGTTCATCTGAAATAGATTGATATAACGCATTCAACAAACTTGAAATAAACTGGTTCTGATACTTGCTTTCTTGAACTAGAAGTGAAGGGTAACGCTCCATTAACGCAAGAGATAACTCATAATAATCATACTCTAAACTCGATTTTATTAATCCTTTTATAGGTGAGATTTGCGGATCTTGCAATAGTTCGACTGGAATATGAGCTAGTGCGTTATCTATAGTAGAGATAACATCGTCGAGCGAGCGTTTTTCCACAATGGCCCGATTGATAGGCTTCACGTCAACATTAGCAAAAAGCTGCTCTGCACGAGTTTGAACCCGTTGATAACGGCCTGACTCAATCGTGCTTTGAAATTCTTTTAGTTGTGAAGCAACATGAGATGAAGAGCCTAACGTTGTAGTAGCTAACGGATATTGCTTTATAACCTCGTAAAAGGTGATAACGTTAAACCACTCCTCTGCGGGAAACGCGCCTACCTCCATCCAAATTGCGTCAGCGACAATTTCTTTGGGCTCTCCCGCCAAATAGGCTTGCATAGCTGCCTCTAGCGCCAACTTTCTACGCTTTTCTAAATCAGCACTACTCTCTTCAATTACTGAGTCGCACTCTTTATCGGAGAGCGTTTTTTCGGGAAATGGCAGAAGTACTAGCTTTGTGCCTTCTGGTGTCAGAGCATCATCTGTTCTATTTGTGACAGTTGCGTCTCTTGGAGCGGATTTTTTTTCGATAACGGGGCTTTCGGTGGTATTTTGTATATTGAGGTAGACTGCCGCAACCAGACAAGCCACAACGCCAATTACTATGATCAATTTCAAACTAACATCCTTATTCTTTTCTTACTTGAATTCAACAGCATTGTCAGTGCTAACTATTGAAGTCAAGTTATGTGCTTTTTGTGCTTTCTTCAATATGTTCAAGCACTGACGCTAAAACCTGTTGAGGGCTTTCTATTTGTGGGTAATGACCAATGTTTTCCAATTCTACAATATTGGGGTTAGGCATTAGTTCCCTATATCGGGCTGCCATATGAGCACCTGAAATAGGGTCCGCTGCGCCAATCGTTAAACGAATAGGAACTGTGGCATTTTGAAGTGCCGTCACCCAGCGCTCTCTGTGCTTTTTGCGTTGCTTCATGTAATCCAGCAGCAGGTGCATATATTTATGACCGTTGTTGGTGCTGATCAACGTCCAAAAATCATCAATGTCTTGTTTTGTTGGCGGTGTATTTTCGCCAAAAATACCCCGCATACTTTTTCTCACCGCGTTTTTATTTAAGAGGTGAATTAGCAGCCCACCTAAAGGTGATAGAAGAAGCTTTTGAATAGGCAGTGCTCGATGTGTTTCGGGAAAGAGGCCGCCATTTAAAAGGTGTAGGGTGTCAATGTGAAACGACAGCGTACCGTCTGCCTGCTGGGCCATAAGTTCTTGGGCAACAGTGTCGCCATAGTCGTGTGAAACCACATGGGCATTGGATACGTTTAGGTGTTTCAGTAGTGCGCAAATAGCACTTACTTGTTCAGTGATTTGATATTTAGTGGGCGCCTTACTACTGAATCCGAACCCCAACATGTCCAAGGTGATACAGCGAAAGTGTTGAGTTAGCGTGGGCCATAGCTTAACCCAGTCGTAACTTGCTGTTGGGTAACCGTGGATAAGCAGCAAAACAGGGCCTTGGCCATCAGTTCGGTAAAATAGCGCTTGTTGGTGATGAGTAAAATACTCGCCGCCGCTCTGCCATTTTGTTAACTGCATGTTTGAATGCCCTGTTCAGTTATTGGTTTGCTTCCTCACTACTGAGCAAATGGTAACGGGATCTCGGCGCCGTTAAGGTTAGCCTTTCCGTCTTTTAATACAAATTCTGCGTCGTAGCCATTTTCAGTTTGCTGGATAAAACCTTGTTCTACAAAGGTGTTTAACACCATGGGAACCTGTTGCGCTGCAAGGCTTTGCAGCTCTTCTGCTGTCATGCCTTGAGTTTGCGGATTAGCAGCAAGTTCAGCAACCATATACCCTGAAGCCATGCTTTCAACGAATGCTTTGTCGGCTTTAATTTCTGCATTAGCGAGTAAGTGGGACACCCAGTAGCTTGGATCTTCAAGGGTGTCTGGAAGCGCAGTAACACCCACGAGCTTTGAATTAGCCTTACCGGTAAAACTGCCTTCAGGTAAGGTCATGGCAAGCTTGGTAATATTAATTTCAGGCTCAGTTTGTAGCTGTTGTAATAAATTATCTTTGATAAACGCCTGAAGCTTTTCTGGCAATTCGTCGGCAGGCGTTGATAGCGTAGAATTGCTAAAATCTTGATAGGCTTTGATGAAATCTACATCAAGGTTGTTGATGGCAATGCCGATCACCATATCAGAGGCATCTTGTGCAGCACCTTCAACTTTGTCAACCGCATACTCAACATACACACTGGCCGTATTGGTGTCTTCATCAATATCCGTATTGGTAATGACACGTAGCGCTTCAACGAGAATGTTCGTTCCCGTTTCATCTGAAAATACCATTTCTTCAATGGCAATAGCCGCATCACCCTCAAACAGTTCACCGTTCATAGCCGCAAGCATATCGACGTCGTCGTTGTAGGTAATATCAGCGGTGGTGTTCAACATTTCAAATGAGAAAGCACCATCGTTCATAGTAAGTGACTCAGCCTGTCCCTGATAGCGAATGCCATCACCTTCATGTTTCGCTTCACCATTAAAGCCTGAAAAGTTTAGGGTTAGCTCGTCATCTACACCTTGTAGTGCTGGAATCGCATCGGAGTAATTTAGACCATTGAAAAGGCCTAACGTACCTTCGTTAAAATACAGAGGCACGTCTTCGGGCCAGGCTACATACTCGCGAAGCGCTTCACCTTGAACTGCGATATTGTATTTTACTTTTGCAATACCCACACCGTCACCAAAATAGATGGGGCCATGATAGGCGTTTACATTAGCGATTATGGTGGGGTTCTCCATGCTAACGTCTTGAGTGTTGTCCACTTGCTGCGCGGCTAATATACCGTTGATATCTAGCGCGATCTCTATTTGTGCACTGCTGCTAAACCAACCTTTGTCGTAAGACACTATTGATGCAGAATACAGCGGCTGTTCGTTTAACGCAGCAAGGGTGCTGCGTGTTTTTGTTTCAATGTTATTGCCGATAAAAGTGGGGGCAATTAAAAGCGCAGCAAGGGTAACTCCGCCGCCTAAAATGAATGCTTTATTCAAAGTACAGTCCTTTGTTTGTGTAATTAAAAATCAAAATTTAAAGCTTAATTTGCGTGTAGCCATTGGCGTCAGGCGTGCCGAAAAGCCGTGCCGCTTGGTGCACCTCATTGGGCAAACTGTCGTCGGGCTTAAATTTTCCAGCGACTTGGAATTTTTGCATGTCGGCTTGAATGGTTGCATCGATAGACAGCCCAAGCATATTTGGCTCATTTACGGTAATGCCAATATCGTCACCTTCGCAGCGAAGCTTAGCCGAATAGGTCCCAAAATCGATAGGGCCTTTGGTGCCAGCCACTGTCGCGTTTAGCCAGTCACCCGTGCCAGAGAGTGCGCGGCATGTTGGCCCGTAGTGCAACTCGTCTAACTTTACTTTAAAGCGGCCGCCTGCGTTAACTGGCAGCGGTAGCTGAACTTGAGCTAGCACTCTATCGACAGGCAAATACAGCGTAAATGCCTCTGTGCTTACCGATGTTTGACTAAATAGCCCTGTTGAAATTGGGCCTTCAAAAGCAATGTCGTTTTTATCGCGAATATTGCCTGCTTTTACATCAAGATTAATGCTGCCAATGAGCATGTAAAGCGGGTTTAATTCCCACTTTACATTGTTAATAGGAAGACCGTTTACCACCACAGTTTGAGCTTTTCCGCTAAACAGCGTTCCGCTCACGCCTTCAATAGAGACATTTTGCGGCAGTGTTATGCGGCCAATAACTTGAACCGCGGGCATGTAAGCAATGGCAAATAATAAAAACGCGATTATTCCGCCTACAATCCAGCTTATTTTTGACTTCATGCTTTACCTAATCGTAATCGACGAATTTTGATAAACCCTTCGGCATCCGCCGATGTTATATCTGCTTGTAAAATCACCACGCCCATACTTTCCATGGTTTTAAGCCACTCTAGCACATTGTTAAACGGCGCTTGGTCAACCCAAATTTGAAGCTCATCGTTTTGTGGCTGCATGCGCGAAATAGCGATGTCGTGCTTTGCTACCGTGCGATTGACTGCCTGCGGCAGCGAACCAGAAAAGCCTTGGCTAGTGCCAGAGACACGGCGCAGTTGTTTTGCTCTTGCGGCACTGTCTTTTACCCACACCAACAGTGACTGCTGATTATCGAGTAACTTTTGCTGCTGCGAAAGCGCATTGTTAAGGGGAGACCAAATGGCAAAATAAAATATGGCGATCACAACGAATACGCCAGATATCAGTACAAGCTTTTGCTCGCGCTCTGTCAGTGCTTTATATTTTTCTAATAGCGCGTTCATGACGTACTCCTAATAGACACTGTGCCAACAACACCGCTATCGCGATTATTTATCGCACCTTGCTCAACCAAAAAACCAGCCTGCTCGGCGGTTTTCTTAAACTGCTCCAGTGCTTCAAAACTTTTGCCTTCGGCCTGAATGCGTATTTCAGTGCGACTGGCGTCAAAGCGAAGGGTTTGCGGTTTGACGTCAGTGGCAGCAAATGCTGGAGAAAGCTGGTCTAGCATAATTAGCATGGACGCATTGCCGCCACCTTGTTCTAATTTGGCCATCTCACTTTGCAGCTTGCGGCGCACATCTCGGTAGGTGCCAATATTGGGAAAGCCACTTTTCACAGTATTGCTAATTTCACTGCGCAAAGTGTCGTTTTGCGACTGTAATTGATACAGCGTGGCGGTTTTATCAATTAAGCTTGTGCACAGTACCAGCACCGCTAACACAGCAGCTACGCGCCATTGCGACAGCGCACTGCTGCGTTTGCGTTTAACTTTGTATTCGCCTTGGCATAAGTTAAAACTTGTAGCCGTTGCCTCTTTAGCAAGCACCTGCATAGGAAGCTCTAAAGGCGTTTCGGTTTCTTCTATATTGGGCAAACCAGATAGGTCGATACCGGCATAATTAGTCACGCTTACGGGTGTCGAATGCTGTGAAGTAAAGTGAGCGAGTGTTGGCAGTAGCCACTGCTGCTCGCCTTGAATGCCTTTGAAATTATCCTGGCGAACTAATAGCTGATCACCGAGAGTTAATATAGACCAACCGTCTGCTGTGTGAGGCACTGCGAGTACATCTGGAATAATGGTGTCACACGCCAAATTAGCGTCTTGCAGCCATAGTTGCCATTGCTGCATTTTTTCATGACTCACAATAGCGACCGCTTGCTCGTTACCCACTTTGGGGCCTAATGCAAAAAACTGCTGACTAATATCTGTGGCAAGCTCTTCTTCAAGCATATAGGGCAGTGCGGCAATCACTTTTCTGCCAGCTCGCGGTGGCAGTGTTACCCATTTGAGTAAAATGTCGCTGCTTGGCGCTAATGCAATAACGCTTCGCTGGCCAGTGCGCTCTGTAAGCGTACTTAATGCGTCGGCATTCTCTAACTCGCCCGATGCCATTATTTCATCATCGGCAGTTGAGTAAACCAACCAGCTGACGGCGTCGCTTTTATTCGCGCCCAGCCTTACCAGTAGTTGTTCCATTATTGTGTTCCTCCGAACTCGCGCCTCAGTATGTTCACGCCGTTGTCTGTGCTTACTTGAAACACGGTGGAAAGCTTAAACGTTGCTTTATTATATTTAGTTTTTGTATGCAAAATAAAATACTCGGTTTTAACCGTGAACCAGTCTCTGCGCGAATTAGACAGGGTCAGTGCTTGTATAGCCGGCTCGTTCAAAAAGTCGTCCACCTTGTCCCATCCTTCTCGGGGCCTATTAGCTAAAAGGCTGGTGGCTTGCTGCAAATCTAATCCGGTAAGCCCAGCTAAAAGCGGCGCTTCTTCTTCGTCTAATGTGTTGACGTTTATTTTTAACTCGTCGTTATCCGGAATAACGCACACTAATGGTAGAACGTTGCCCAGCCACTGTGGTGATGCGCCATTTATAATACGCAATTCACTGGTAGATGCCAGTGGGCCATTAGCCGCTAAATAAGGAAACTCTCGAGATTCATATTCACTGTCCTCAGCGCCCAAGGAGCGTTGGTTATCGTCCTCATCTACCCAATCGGCTAAACCGTCTCGAAACGTATCTGCGGTATAGCTGTCAAGGCCGTCTATCCCAAGTGCCAACAGCATACTGCTAAACGCCTCCATGGCTTCGGAAGTATCTCTTGAGCTGTTGGGGTTTGTGCCAACCTCACCAGAGTTGATTGCATTAAGGTTAAAGCAGGCTCGCAAGTCTTTTAAGTTGGCGGTAAGCCCACCGCCTTCCAAGGGGTAAGCAAATTCTTGTGCCCAAGGTTGATCAAGGGATATCTTGTCTGGCGTCTCTTCAATCAGCGTTTTAATCGATTTCCTCGCAAAAGCTTCTGCGCCCAAGGCATACCAATACGCCTGATTATTGTCTTTTAAGTTCATAGTGCGCTGCACTTGAAGCTGCAGCCGAGTGCCCATTTCAGTGGCTAAAACCGCCACTAGGGCAACAATCATAAGCACTATCATCAGTGCCACACCTTGCTGCTTTGCTGGCGACTGAAGGCGAGGTGCTTTTCTTTGAGAGGACTTTGCTCGAGACGATCTTATACGTGCCGATTTTGCACGCGTCGATTTTTCAACACTCGCTTTTAAATAAGAGCTATGCTTCACTGCGAGTCACCACTAACAAGGGTGAATTCACGACGAAGCATACCAAAGTCTTTGCTCACGAACTCAATAGCGACGGCTCGTGGAAGCACAGTGTCTTGGTATTTTTCGCTCCACTTAATATCGTCATCGTCTTTTATCGTCGACGAGGCACTGTTGCCAGATAAAAACTCAACCTTAAAGCTCTCAATATTGTCAAGCAGTACACGAACCTTTGGCTCGTAGCCAATCACGTTATCAACGTAATTGCTGTATAGGCGTTCTAATTTATTATCCCGTAATCGATAAGCCACATACTGTAGGGTACTGCGAGGCAGCATTAATTGGGGGTTATGCCAACCGCCGCGAACAAAACCGATGCCGTCGTCATCACTGCCGTCTACTTCACCGCCGGCCATCACTATTTCCTGTTTTTCACCGTTCGCGCGAACTGGCCTTGATACTGCCTGCTGGATATCACGCTCTATGGTCACCATGGCCCGCTGTAGAAGCTGCAGTTTTTCAAAACGCTCTTGTGACAAGTTATTGCTGTCTATCACCGTGGTGAGTAAGCCCGTGGACGCTAAGCCAATAAGCGTAAAAATGGCCATGGCCACTAAAATTTCAATGAGTGTAAAACCGCGCTGCATCAATTTAGCTCTTCGAAGGCTTGGCGACGAACGTAGTTACTGAGGTTACAGTACTCACGTAATTTTTATCTTCACCAACAGAAATGGTGACCGCGCGCAAATCTGCGTCGTTAGTTTTGGTGACTGTTTGTTGCCAAAACCACGTACGGTCTGCCATTTCCATGCTGCCTTTTAAGTTGTTTTTTGGCGGCCATGTGGTTTCAAGCTGAAGCTGGTTTAATCGATTGCTCGCCACCCAGTTAGCAAAAGTCACGGATTCAATTTGCCCGACGCTGGATAAGTGATCGCCAGCGGCTTTTAAAATAGCGGTACCTGTTAATGCAAAAATGAGCAGCGCCACCATCACTTCAAGTAGCGTTAGCCCTTTTTGTTTATCTTTATTAAGAGTTGCGCGCTGGTGCATACTCATAGCGGACTCTCCAGCGGCCCTTCAAGCGCAAGGGGAGGAAGGTCTTTATTTTGCAGGCTGAAGTAAACGGGCTCGTCGCCCTCATCGCCATTGTAATTGAACGACAAGGTAAACGGGGTTACATCGCCGCTCGACATAATAAGTATTTGGGGGGGAGGCAGCTTTTTATCTTCGTCACTGCCTATTTCAACACCGTCTTCTGAGACACTAAGGTTTTCATCAAACAACTCTCGGTCGAAAAGCTGATCTTCAACCACCCAAGGTAAGTCATCTAAATTTAGGGTAAGCGTGAAAGGCTCGGGCAGGGTGTGCACTGCGTATACGTCCTCACCCTCAATGCGCTGCCACTCGTCGTCATCATCAAGATAAACAAAGTAATACTCGTTATCTTTTTGCTCAACGCGCACGCCAAGCTGCTGCTGATTAAGCACGGCAAAATCGCTGGCCATATCCACAATAACTTGCAGCCGCTGAGCTTGGCTTTTAAGCAGGTCTGTTTTGCTGGCACCAAAGGCATTAAACATAACATAGCCAGCAGCTAAGCCCATAAGCAGCAGCACTAACATGACTTCTAATAAGGTGAAGCCGTTTGATGTTGTTTGAGTACTGCCACGCTTGTACATAGTGTGCTTGAGTTACGCCTAGTTGAGGTATTCGTTAATATTCCAGTTGCCGATATCGTCATCGGTACCGGGTTCGCGGTCTGGGCCGTTAGAGAAAATATCAACTACGCTAAGCTCTCCTGGGCTAATAAGTGCGTAAGGGTTTCCCCATGGATCTTCTGGTAGGCGCTTAATAAAACCGCCTTCTGGATAGTTGCGCGGAATAGGGTCTAAGGTTGGCGCTGTCACTAAGGCATCAAGGCCTTGCTCGGTAGTAGGAAAGCGATTGTTGCGCAGCTTATACATTTCAAGTGCACTTTCTAGCTGCTGAATATCTACCGCCGCTTTTTTAAGCTGGGCTTCTTCTTGGTTTCCCAAAATTTGAGGTGCCACCATTGATGCCATAATGCCGATGATTAACAGCACCACCATTACTTCAATCAAACTAAATCCAGAACTACGTTTTAAAGATTTCATTACATATTCACCATGTTATTCAATGCTAAAATTGGCTGCAGAATTGCCATTACGATAAACAATACAATCCCTGCCATTGTGACTATCAATAAAGGTTCAAACACTTTTAGTGAGACACCAATAAGCGACTCGAATTCCCTATCTTGATTATCTGCGGCCCGGGCGAGCATTTGTTGCAATTCACCCGACTTCTCACCCGATGCAATCATATGCATCATCATAGGTGGAAATATTTTTGTATTATCCAATGCTGCTCTCAGGCTGCTACCTTCTTTAACGTTTATAGCGGCATCGGCAACTTGGTTCTTAATATGCTGGTTCTCAAGCACATCACCAGAGATTCGCATTGCCTCTAATAGCGGCACTGCACTGGCACTAAGAATACTGAGAGTACGGGCGAATCGCGCCGTATTGAGGCCGCGGGTTACCTTTCCAATGAGCGGTACTTTTAATAGTGCCTTGTGATAGCGCAGCTTCATTAGCTTTTGTTGCAACACACGCTGCATAATGACAACGAGTACCGCGATAGCTATCAATAAAAACAGGCCATAGTTTTGTAGCCATGTACTCAATGAAATAAGAAATTGGGTAATACCGGGAAGGTCCTGACCCATGTGGTCGAATTGCCCCACAATTTTGGGTACCACCACGGTAAGCAATAGCAGCACAATGCCCATGGCAAAAAACAGCATGAGTGAGGGATAGACTAGCGCTTGGGTTATTTGACTGCGGGTTTGCTGACGTCGTTCGGTGTAATCAGCCAACCGATTTAATACGGTGTCTAAGTGACCTGATTTTTCACCTGCCGCCACCATAGAGCGATAGAGGTCGTCAAAAACACTGGGAAATTCACCTAGTGCGTCGGCAAGGCCATGGCCTTCAACTACCTTACTGCGCACCGCCATCATCATATTTTTTTGACGTGGTTTTTCACACTGCTCGGCAACGGCTAATAGGGCCTCTTCAACGGGCAATGCAGATTCTACCAAGGTGGCCATTTGGCGAGTAAGTAGCGCTAAGTCAGAGGCAGATATGCGCGGTTTGAAAAGCGAGAAGCTAAACCCCGAGCCATTATTTTGCGCACGCTCAGCTACCTGTTCTACATCGAGTGGAATTAAGCCTTTCTCGCGAAGCTGTTGGCGCACTTGCCGTGCATTATCGCCCTCAAGTACACCACTTTCATTTTTACCGCGGGCATTGACCGCTTTATAAGCGAACGCTGCCATACTAGTCTTCCCTTGTTACTCGTAATACTTCTTCAAGTGAGGTTACCCCAGACAGCACTTTTCGACAGCCATCTTCTCGTATGCTTGGCGTAGTGGCTCTTATGTAACGCTCGATTGCCTGTTCGCCCACACCCTCATGCATCATTTCTCTCACGCGCTCATCAACAAGCAGCAATTCATGAATACCGGTTCTACCGCGATACCCAGTTTGATTACATGCAGCGCATCCTCGAGGGGTATAAATAATGGTGCTAGCATCAGCATCAGTGCCTAATACTTCAAGCTGTGATGCATCGGGTGTGTGAGGTTGTTTGCACTCTTTGCACAAGGTTCTCACCAAGCGCTGAGAGAGCACAGCCAGTAAACTCGACGATAACAAGAACGGCTCAATACCCATATCTTCTAATCGTGTTATTGCACCGGCGGCCGTATTAGTATGCAGCGTAGAGAGTACCAAGTGACCGGTTAAACTGGCTTGAACCGCTATTTGGGCGGTTTCAATGTCTCGAATCTCACCAACCATCACCACGTCTGGATCTTGACGTAATATGGCTCGTAAGCCTCTTGCAAAGGTCATATCTACACGAGGGTTAACCTGAGTTTGTCCAATGCCGGGTAAATCAAATTCAATAGGGTCTTCAACGGTAAGAATATTTCTATCGCGAGAGTTAATCTCACTTAGCCCTGCGTACAAGGTGGTACTTTTACCTGAGCCGGTAGGGCCTGTAACCAAAATAATGCCGTGAGGCTTTCTAATAAGCGAAGAGAAAAAGTCTCTATTTCCCTGAGTCATGCCTAAATCTTCAAGATTAAGGCGTGCATTATTTTTATCAAGTAAACGCAGCACCACTCGCTCGCCGTGACTTGAAGGCATAGTAGATACACGTACGTCTACCGCTCTACCTGCTATGCGCAAGGTGATACGACCGTCTTGGGGCACTCGTTTTTCAGCAATGTCTAACTTGGCCATTACTTTGATTCGCGACACTAACATAGAGGATAGCTTGCGATTTGGGCGCAGTATTTCACGCAATACGCCGTCTACACGAAAGCGCACAACCAGTTGATTCTCGAAGGTCTCGATATGAATATCAGATGCCCCTTCTTTGATTGCCTCACCAAGCATCGCATTGATCAACTTGATGATAGGTGCATCATCTTCACTGTCTAGCAAGTCTTCTGTGTCGGGTAAATCTTCGGCAAGAGCAAACAAGTCACTCTCATTACCTAAATCTTCCATGAGCTGTTTAGCAGCCGAGCTGTCCCGCTGGAAAGCCGTCGTTAAGAAGCTTTCAAACTCATCTGCCGGAATGGATTTAGGAACAAAAGGCTCACCGTAAAAACGACGCACTTCAGCAAATACGTCAAAAGGCGTGTTCTCAGTAAAATACAAAACAGCCGGTGTTTCATTCACTTCTAACAGCACTTGATTGCGCTTCGCGAAACTAAATGAAAGCTGTTTGGGCCCACCTTCTTGTTCAGGAAGACCCTCTTCGGCCATGGCTTCAAGCACTTCTTCTTGTGCTTCAAGTGCCTGAGTAAGTTGTTCGTCTTGCCCTGACATACTAGTCATTATCCTCTAGCGCTTCTTTTTCAGTTAAGTACTCTTCAAAAGAAGGCGGTAGCGACAGCTCGTCGTCCCAATTAGGCATAGTGGGTGTGCGTGAGTTAGGCATCAACGATACGCCGTCTTGCTGGCGTTTAAGCTGTAGAGCACGCATGTAGTTATATTTTCTATGACTAATAGAATTCATGGTTGCGGCATCACGCACAATGGTAGGCTTCAAAAATACCATGAGGTTGCGTTTACGCTTGCTGGTAGAGGTAGATTTAAACAAGTTACCAAGAATAGGAATATCGCCAAGTAGAGGTACTTTTGACACACTTTCTTGAATGTCTTCATCAATCAATCCGCCAAGCACAATAGTGCCGCCATCATCTACAATAACGGTGGTTTTTATTTCACGCTTGTTAATAGAGATGTCCACCGAGGTTGCGCCGCTTACGCTTGATACTTCTTGTTCAATAAGAAGTTGAACTGCATCACCTTCGTTTATTTGAGGCGTTACCTTTAACTTTATACCCACTTCTTGGCGCTCTACCGTTGTGAAAGGGTTTGAATTATTCGCACCTGTTGTTGTACCCGTAATGATAGGAACTTCCTGACCTACGATGAAAAACGCTTCTTCGTTGTCCATAGTAGTAAGGTGAGGAGTGGCAAGAATATTTGAATTGGTGTCGGTGCTAACCGCCTGTACAACCGCGCCCCAGCCATCTTCGATTATACCCGCAATCATGCCGTTGGCGCCGCCAAGTAGGCTGGCTAGATTGGTGAAGTCTCCTTCAATCGTGTCAGTAGAGACGACGACCTCACCGTTTGCGGTAATGTTAGTAGTACTCACTTCTCTATCTTCAGCTTGGCGAAGCGCAACGCCTAACGAGCCAACAGGAATAATACCGTTATTAAACTGTGTACCGCCGCCTTCTTCAGATACCCACTGCACGCCAAGGGTGGTGCCGTCACCTTCAAATACTTCAACAATGATGGCTTCAACCTGTACTTGAGCACGACGAATATCGAGTTGACGCACTACTTCTTCCAGTGAGCGCATCATGTCGGGTTCTGCGGTAATGACAATGGCGTTGGAATCTTCATGGGCGTCAATGCTGATGTCGCGATTCGATGAAGAACGACGAGTTGAGGTGGTAGCGCTGCCTTGTGTGTCTGCCTGAATACTGGCTGAAACACCCTGCAGTACTTTCACCATGTCTTCTGCTTTTGCGTAGTTTAAAAACAGCACGCGAGTGTTGCCGTTAGACTCAAGCTCTTGGTCCATACGTTGGATAAGCGTGATGAGTCGTTGTCGGGCTTTTACGTCGCCGCTCACAATTACGGAGTTTGTTCTATCATCTGCCACAACACGAGGGTCAGACTTGGCGCCCGTATTTGCTTTGCCTTGAGATTTGTTAATGCTTTCAATAATGCGCACCATTTCAGACGCTGAAGCAAATCGTAATTTCACAATTTCGACTTCTTCGTCACCGGCGCGGTCAACACGTTCGATAATTTCGACTAAACGGTTAACTACCGCTGCTCTGCCGGTTAGCATCATGACGTTTGAAGGGTCGTGGCTCACTACATTTCCGCCACCGGCTTGGTCGTTTAGCTGGCGAAGAATAGGGGCTAGCTCGCGAACAGGTACATTGTAAACCGGGACAACGCGGGTAATAAATTCATCACCGTCTTGTTCTGCGCCTTCAACCACCGGAATATTTGAGGTTTTTGCATCTTTAGAGCGTACGACTTTTAAAATGCCGCTTGGCATTTCAACCACAGCAAAGTCGTATACCTGCAGCACGTTTAAGAAAAATTGATAGTACTGCTCTTCGCTGAGCATATCGTAACTGCGCACGCTAATTTTTCCGCGAACGTTAGGGTCGACGATAATGGTTCGCTCTAAGTTTTTACCCACAATATTAATGAATTCGTTAATGTCGGTATCTTTAAAATTAGGCATGTACTCGGCAGCGGTCACAGAGAAACACAGCAGCGCTGTACACACAGTGGTGGCTAAGCGAGATAACAATTTGTGGCTTGTGCGCCTTTTCATTCTAACTTCCTTTATTTCTTAATCTGTAAACGGCCGTTTAAGCTGTATTTCTTGCCTAACTGAAACTTTCTCTAGCGGGAAAGAATGCCAGTTTTTTGTTAGCGTTTTATGACTCAGGCAAGTCGAGGTACAGCGTGGTGAAACTACCATCACGAATAATTGTTAATTCTATCGATTGCGCAGAACGAAGCTCTGATAATGCCTCTTGCGACTGCTGTAGGTCAGTTAAATCCAACCCGTTAATTTGTGAAATCACATCACCGGCTTTAAGACCTGCAGAAGCAAAGAGAGCAGGTTCACGGCCTGGGCTTACTTGATAGCCAATCAGCTGACCGCCCTCAGTTTTTGGTGATATTGAAATAAAATCAGTAAAGTTTGCAGGTCGCTCACGTAAAGCTGCTGTGGCCTCAAGGGCCTCTTCGCTGAGCTCTTGCGCTTGAGCTTCGTCGTTACGTGCTGGCGATGGACCCATACGCTCCTGCTGCTCACGTCTGCGATTCGCCTCTTCATAATCGATACCATCGAGCATGAGCGTTTCTTTGCGGATCCCATTTTTGATGATTACGCGATCGTTATACACCGTTTGCAGAGTAGCATTGGTCCCTTCAATTTTTTCACCCAAACCATACACGGCTTGGCTGTTACTATTTTCTATAATCGCTGTGCCGGATTCTTGCTCCGAACTTGCCACGACACCGGTTAGCGTTAAGTTTAAACGGGTTTCGGGTGCGTCGGTGACTTCTTCAGTTTGGGCTGACTGAGGTACGGCTGCGGCATCTCCGAAAAGATTTAGCTGTTGTATTTTGCCAAGATTGACCCCACTTTTCCCATTAGGCGTACTTATGGGAGCAATGCGTGATGCTGTTGGTGTCGCAGACAGCGATGGTTCAGGTATAATCTGCCACACAAGTTTGGCTGTGAATGCAATTAAATACAGACTTAGCAGAACCACTACAAGGGTGTGTAGCTGTTTTTGATGCTGGTTCACAAAAACAACCAGAGATTGTGGATTGGGTTTATTGAATGTCATGCTGCCACTGATGGTACTGCTTTAAAATAAAGTGAATTTTTGGTTAACCGCGCTTTAGCGAATCCATAATAGCCTAGTAAAGGTTAGGGTCACAACACTAAAGCAACACCGTTACGAAATTATTATATGAACCAATCGAATAGCAACAATACAACACAAAATGTCAGGCTGGACAAGTGGCTGTGGGCTGCAAGATTTTTCAAAACCCGCGCAATAGCTCGAGATATGGTTCAGTCAGGCAAAGTTCACTACAACGGTCAACGTGCTAAACCAAGCAGGAACGTAGAGCTTGGCGCTAGGGTAAAAGTTCCCTCAGGCTTCGATTCTCGTGACATTGAGGTGCTCGGGCTTAGTGATAAACGGTTAAGCGCGCCTCTGGCACAGGAGCTTTACGCGGAAACCGCTGAAAGTGTAACAAAACGTGAAGAAAACCAAGCTGCGCGTAAATTAAACGCTTTTCATAGTCCTAAGCCTGATAACAGACCAGACAAAAAGCAGCGACGACAGATTATTAAATTTAAACAGCAATAATTGCTGTAAACAGGATTAGTTATGAGCGATTTCGACAATTTACACCGCTTTTTATTTACCCAAGCCAATGTGCGCGGTGAGCTAGTGCGTTTAAACGACAGCTTAAAAAACATTGTGCATAGCTACGAGTACCCCGTTCAAATTCAGCAATTGCTTTGCGAGATGGCAGCAGCAACGTCGTTACTGACCGCAACGCTTAAGTTTGAAGGCGAAATTGGCCTGCAGGTACAAAGCAAAGGGCCAGTGAGTTATGCGGTTGTCAATGCCACGCACAATCAAACTCTTAGAGGTGTTGCCCGTTGGGATGAAAGCCTAACCACGTTACCGGAGAGCTTTTCCGAGCTGCTTACCGACGCTGTGCTTGTGATTACCATTACCCCTGATGAAGGTGAGCGTTACCAAGGGGTAGTTGCGCTAGACAAGCCTAGCCTTGCCGAATGCATCGAGGGATATTTTCAACAGTCTGAACAGCTGGCCACCAAGGTTCAGTTAATGACTGACTTACAAGATGCAGAAAGTGCGAAGGCCGCTGGTGTACTACTTCAAGTGCTGCCTGCCCAAGCAAGCGCGACGGATTTGGCTTCAGCAAATGATTTTGAACACATTACTAAGCTTACGGAAACATTAAAGCAAGAAGAGATGTTTTCGCTGTCGGTAGAAGAAATACTGTATCGCTTGTATCACCTAGAAGAGGTAGAGGTGTTCCCGCCTAAGACAGTATCGTTTGCCTGCACGTGTTCAAAAGAGCGCAGTGCTGAAGCGCTTCGACATGTAGAAAAGGCAGAGCTTAACTCTATTATTGAAGAAGAAGGCGCAGTAAAAATGAATTGCCAGTACTGTCATGTGGAATATCGCTTTGACAGTATCGACGTGGAAGCGATTCATAACGGCAACTATGGCGGACCGGCTACAAACCAGTAGTCAAGGTCCTTACGCAGTTGGCAAGGGCAACACGCTCTAGCCATTTAAACGCCATTCACTACGCCCATCAAGAAATGACCGCAAGTCAGGTGGGCGCAATTTACTATTGATTAAAAAATCAACACTGGTCAATGTGTTGATCTTACCCACTTCTTCCCTTTCGTTCTAAATATCAATTTTTGCATGTTTTTTCAGCATCGTTTATTGGCGAAAATGAATATAAACAACGAATGCACGACGCATATTTGCCCTTTTTCAAGAGGGGAAACGCTTTCATGTAATAAAATTACATTATTTTTGAAAGTTGAGCCTGTTTCAGTCTTGTCTCTATTTATAAATGCTCTCTATATACTTGTTTACTTGCCTTTCTTGATAGTGTTACTTTTTTGAAAGGCAATTTGTAATATTACATAAAAGGTAACAACTATGACTGCTGCTGAATCAATTCAGACGGACTTGAAAGTAACACCGCTCACCAATCTCACCTCTGCCGAGCTTATTCAGCGTGCCCTTGAGCGCGGTGAAGGCATCTTAGATAAAAACGGTGCGCTTGTTGTACAAACAGGTAAAAGAACAGGGCGTTCTCCCAACGATAGATTTATCGTAAAAGAACCATCGAGTGAGAATGATATCGACTGGGGTAAAGTGAATAAACCCTTCGATTCAGAGAAGTTTGATGCATTATGGGAACGCGTTGACGCTTACTTATCGACTAAAGAGCACTTTTTGTCACACCTTCAAGTGGGTTCAGATCCAGAACATGCATTGCCATTAGAAGTACGCACTCAAACTGCATGGCAGCATGTGTTTGCTCGCAACTTGTTTATAATTCCTGAACAGTGGAACACGAAAGGTGAGCAGCCTTGGCAGATACTGAATGTGCCTGGGTTTGAATGTGTTCCAGAGCGAGACGGTACTAACAGCGACGGCACGGTCATCATCAACTTTGCTAAAAAACGCGTACTTTTAGCGGGTATGCGTTATGCCGGCGAAATGAAAAAGGCCATGTTTTCAGTACAAAACTTTCTGTTGCCTGCTAAAGATGTGCTGCCAATGCATTGCTCTGCAAACGTTGGCGAAGAAGGCGATGTTACCCTTTTCTTCGGCCTTTCAGGCACAGGAAAAACAACCTTGTCTGCCGATCCTAAGCGCTTCTTAATTGGCGATGATGAACACGGCTGGGCACCTGGTAGCGTGTTTAATATTGAAGGCGGTTGCTATGCAAAATGTATCGACCTATCTCAAAAAAATGAGCCTGTTATTTGGAAAGCGATTAAATTCGGCACCATTTTAGAAAATGTGGTGCTTGATGATACGCGTACACCTGATTACAAAGACACGTCGCTCACTCAAAACTCTCGTGCCGCTTATCCTCTTGAGCATATTGAAAAGCGCGTAGCAGAAAATAGAGGCGGTGAGCCCCGCTCGGTGGTGTTTTTAACCTGTGATGTGAGCGGTGTTTTACCGCCAGTGTCGGTGTTAAGCGAAGAGGCCGCGGCATATCATTTCTTAAGTGGCTATACTGCAAAAGTGGGCTCTACAGAAATTGGCTCAACCAGCGACATAGAATCAACGTTCTCTACTTGCTTTGGTGCGCCATTTTTCCCTCGTCCCGCAGGCGTTTACGCAGAGCTTTTAATTAAACGAGTAAAAGCGTTTGGCGCAAAAGTGTATTTAGTGAATACAGGTTGGACAGGCGGACCTTACGGAACCGGCAGTCGCTTTGATATTCCAACGACTCGCGCGGTGATCGACGCCATTGTTTCAGGTGAATTGGCCGACGTTGAAACCCAGCACATAGAAGGGTTAAATCTTGATGTACCTGTGGCGGTTCCAGGCGTAGACAGCAACCTATTGGTACCTAAAAACACCTGGGCAGATAAGGCTAGCTATGAAGCATTTGCTGCTAATCTTGTTAGCGATTTCCAGCAAAACTTTGAAAAATACGATGTTAACGACGCTATCGTAAAAGCAGGCCCAGGTAACTAGTGACTGACTAACCCGATAAAAAAAGAAAAATAAAAAATACGCTCTGCTTACCCTCAAAGGCCCACACTCTGTTGTGGGCTTTTTTTTTAACATTTTTAACATTATGAATACGTATGTTTATTTTGTTCCCTCACAGGGCTGGGTATTATGAATACTATCAATGTAATGTGGCTATAGCGCTACCTTTCGTGCTCGCCTTGTAAACAAGCTGGCGGTGATGTTGAGAGGCGAGTGAGTGTAGTCTATAAGGAAATGCGCTTATGTTAGCTCGCTTGTCGACCCTGTTTGTCCCTGCTCTTGTTACCGTTTCAACCTTCGTTTGCGTGCCTGCTTTTGCTCACGTAGAAAGTGTTACGTTGAAAGACAGCACCTTGATAGTTGATACCAATACCTATGATTTTTCGGTGTCTGCGGTGGCAGATAACAGCTTTGCTATCACTCTACTTACCGACGAGAATGGCGAGGCATACGACAACCTTCCCAGCATGGCCCTTGCTAATCAGGGCGCATTCTCACCTACCCTTGAAGAAAACATCACCGAGGTGTCGTTAAGTATTGGTAAGAGCTCGGTGGTCATCGACAAAGACAGTCACGTGTTGTCCTATTTCTATGATGGCGAGCTTCGAGTATCTGAGCGTGACGGTTTAACCGCAAGTGCTGAGAAAGTGTCGCTATCTCTCGCTCTTGATGAGAGCGAAATGCTGTATGGCGGCGGACAGCGAGTGCTTGGTATGGACCGTCGAGGTCATACTATGCCGCTTTATAACAAAGCGCATTACGGGTATACCACGTCATCCAATCAAATGTATTTCGGCCTATCTGCGGTGATGTCATCGAAGCATTACAGTGTATTGTTTGACAACTCAGCGTCGGGCGAGCTCGATATGGGAAATACTAATCCTGATGAACTGCGCTTTTCTGCAAAGGGCGGTCGGGCGAGCTACATTGTGGTGCTCGGTGAAAGTTTAAAAGATACTGCCACTTCAACCGTAGCCGTTACCGGCAAGCAGCCCCTTGTGCCGCGCTGGCTGTTTGGTAATTTTGCATCGCGTTTTGGCTACAAATCTCAACAAGAGGTGGCCGACGTTGTATCAGCATTTAATGCCCAAGATATTCCCCTAGACGCAGTGGTGCTAGATCTTTACTGGTTTGGTAAAGATATTATAGGTCACATGGGTAATTTGAACTGGGATAAAGAGGCCTTTCCACACCCTGAAAAGATGATTTCATCCCTAAAGCAGCAAGATATTAAAACGGTTTTAATCACCGAGCCTTTCATACTGACCTCTTCTTCACAGTGGGAAAGCGCCGTCGCTAACAACGCGCTAGCGCAAAAAGGTGATGGCAGCCCTTATACCTTCGATTTTTACTTTGGAAACACTGGGCTTGTTGATGTATTTAGCGAAGAGGGGCAGCAGTGGTTCTGGCAGTATTATAAAAAATTAGCTGCGCAAGGTGTTGCTGGTTGGTGGGGCGACTTAGGCGAGCCAGAAGTGCATCCCGATGATTCTATTCATTTGTGGCATTCTAAAAAGGTAAAAGGACAGGTACTTCACAACGGTTACGGGCACCAATGGGCTAAAATGGTGTACAGCAACCTCCGTGAATTGCAGCCTGATACTCGCCCTTTTGTACTCATGCGCTCAGGCTTCTTGGGAAGTCAGCGTTTTGGAATGGTGCCCTGGACTGGGGATGTAAGCAGAAGTTGGGGAGGCCTTAAGCCTCAAGTGGAACTCGCCCTTCAAATGAGCGTGTTTGGCCTGGCGTATACTCACTCTGATTTAGGTGGGTTTGCTGGAGGTGAGGCGTTTGACCCTGAACTTTACACCCGCTGGCTGCAGTTTGGCGCGTTTTCACCAGTATTCCGTCCTCACGCCCAAGATGCTATTGCCCCGGAACCCGTCTTTCACGACGACCCCGTTAAATCCATAGCCCGTGAATTTATTAAACTACGCTACACCATGCTTCCCTATAACTATTCGTTGGCCTTCGAAAATGCCTTACACGGCACCCCCTTGATGCGCCCACTCGCTTTTGATTACAACCAGAAAACGTGGTTTGAGAATGCACAGAGTTACATGTGGGGCGATGCATTGTTAGTGTCTGTTGTTACTGAGCCTAACCAATCGAGCTGGGATGTTGCGCTACCTAAGGGGGTTTGGTTTGACTTCTTTTCCGATACCCGTTTTGAAGGTGGCAACGTTGTGCAATACCCGTTGCAAGACAACACTTTTCCGGTATGGGTGAAGGCGGGTAGTTTTATGCCCATGTCAGATGAGCTAGCGCGCACCGAAGATTACAACCCTGCTGAGCTGACGGTGCATTACTGGGCCGACGACTCGGTTTCCCACGCTTCCTACACCTTATATGAAGATGACGGGGCAAGCCCAGATTCCGTAAAGTACGGTTTGTATACAGCAATGACATTTACTGCCGAGCATGCTGAGCAACTTAGCTTACATATCGATAGTGCGGGAAGCTACATAGGTATGCCTCAGCGACGTAAGCTTACGATGGTGGTACACGGTCAAGGTACTCGTCCTAAGCAAGTACAGGTAAACGGCGCGTCGAGTGATTTCACGTGGGATGAAAAAGGGAAAACGCTTTCACTTGCAATTTCGTGCGATTATCAGCAGTCTGTAGAGATTAAAATCATGTAATCTAGCGTGCCGTTTTCACGCTTTACGCAAGCACTTTTACTAAAGGGCTTTTACGTAAGCTCGGCTCAATATTTGTCTTTATATACTGGTTTTCATTAGGTGGTTTTCATTAGATGGCTTTTATAAGTTGGCTGTCATGCAATAGCCTTACTTTATGAAAGCCAAATAATGCGTTCTTGAGCCGTTCCACATACCTTGGAGCACGAATGAGCCGCGCACCTGCCACCATTGTTATATTCTCTGGCTTCTTTTTAATTGGTAAATTGTTTTTGCTTTGGGGAATTCTGCTTCCCGACATTGCCGAAAACTTAAACATGACTGAATTGGTGAGCGGTGCATTATTTTCGCTGTTCTCCGTTGGCATGATGCTAGGTGCAATTTTAGGCGGAAAGTACGCCAGTAGGTTTGAATATATGCCCTTACTGGCTAGCCTGTTCAGTGTGAATACTCTGCTACTTGTTTTGGTTTCACTGTTATCTTCCTGGCAATGGTTTTTAGTTTTAGCGGTAGCTATTGGTGTGGTGAGTTCCACCATATTTACAATAGGTCATACCCTCATTGCCCGAATGTACGCTGAAAAACGCTTTACCATGATGGGGCTAATGGACTTTATGTTCAGCCTAGGTACGTTTGCCGCGTCCTTTTTTGTTACCCTGTTGTATCTTGTAGAGCACAACTGGCGCTTGCCCATTCAAGTGTTGGCAGGTGTGATGGCTGTCCTTTCTTGTTACACCTATATCGCTGCCCGCTCTCAAGCAAAAATAGTCTCTGACGCGCCAAAGGCCGAGAAGAAAACCCTCACTTTCGGCGTTATTATTAAGCAGCCCGTGTTTATGTTTATGGCCTTGTTAGCCTTTGGGTACGGTGCAGTAGAATTTGGCAATTCAAATTGGTTTGTCAGTTATGCGCAAAATGGCATTGGTTTTACCGGTGAGCAGTCGCGAAACCTGCTAGCCTGTTTTACCGCTGGAATGGTAATAAGCCGTCTTGTATTTCCTTTCTTATTGCGCTTTCTATCTGTGCACCGCCTTATCATGTTTATGGCAACCACCTCACTGATAGGCGTATTTGTGCTAAAAATTATGCCGTCATTTTATGGCATAGGCGCAGGTAATTTATTACTTGGTTTGGGGTTAGGCGGGTTGTTTCCGTTAATGCTATCGGCAGCGATGAATATAGATAGCGATAACGGGCCTGTGCTTTCCGGTATTGCTATTATTGGTAACTCTACGGGAGTGCAGGTAGCGTCATTTTCAACCGGGCTTTGGGCAAATTTTGCGCCCCTTACCACTGCGTTTTGGGTAATACCTATTGGAGGCTGCGTGCTGTGGTTTGCATCCTACGGGTACAGCAGAATGTTGAAGCAGCGAAGGTAGCAGCCTTTTGCGGTGTGTTTAACTTTTTACTGAAGAATAAGGCATAGAGAACTCAGCCACTAAGCCTTGCTGTGGGTGATTACGCAAACTCACTTCGCCATTATGCGCTTCGACAATACGCCTTATTATGGCAAGTCCTAGGCCGGAACCAGACGAGTTTCTGGCCTTATCTCCTTGGGCAAACGCCATAAACACATTATCCAGTTCGTTTTGAGGAATGCCCGGGCCAAAGTCACGTACTTTGCAGTACACGCGTTTCTCGTGTCGGTTATAAAAGCTGCTAATGGCAATATCATCAGAGCCATATTTAAACGCATTTTCAATGAGGTTATCTATTACCCGCTTCATGGCAATACGGCGAAGGGGAAGCACTGGAATAGGGTTTAGCTTTAACTCTATATGGTGCTTTTCGTCTAAATGCCTAGCCTGAACTAAATCTGCGATAATAGAGTTTAAATCGGTTTCTTGTGTTACTTCTTCGGTGTCGTAGCGGGCGTAGTCGATGAACTGATCGATAATAGCGTTCATATCCTCAATATCATTCACAATCCCGTCTTTTATCCAGTCTTGATCTTCTGGCAGCATTTCTGAGGCCAAGCGAATGCGGGTTAAAGGCGTTCGTAAGTCGTGAGATATGCCGGCTGTCATTACGTTTCGGTCGGTTTCGAGCTGCTTTATGCCTTGATTCATGCGGTTAAATGCCCGCGTTACCTGGATCATTTCAGTACTGCCCTGCTCGCGAAGTGGGACAGGGTGCTCACCTTTGCCTACCGAAATCGCCGCTTTTTGAAGTGCCGATAATGGCCTAGTCATGCGTCTTACAAACAGCCAGCCTCCAGCGACACTGAGAATGCCGATTACCATAAGGTACATAGTGAGCGGAGAGATATTCGCTTCGTTTAGCCCAGAAATTGGAATGGATATCCACGTGTCGGGGTAGCGATTTAGCGAGATCCATACGGTGTAAGGAGCATTTTCATCATTCGCTTGAGATTCGGTACTAATGCGAACGTCGGCAAGCTGATTAATATTGTCACTGACTTGAGAGGACATAAAACCATAATACACTGCCGTTTCTAATCCGTTTTGTCGCGCCACACTTTCATCCAACACCCGAACCTGTGTTTCGTTGAAATAGGCCGTTCGGCTTTCCTGATTACTGACCAGTAAGTCATTGGCCAATACTGACTTTACTTGAGTGGCGAGCAAACTATTGATTTGTTGGTAGCTAGGCTGAATAAAATAATAAGTAACAGAAATGTACGACACAATTTGGTTAATAAGCAGCAATACGCCTATCAGCATAACGGTTTGCCCGAAGGCACTTTTAGGAGTTAGGCGCACGTGGAATACACCTGCGCGGATTGCTGCTGGGGCGTCATGGTTTATACTTGTTCGCCATCGGGTACAAAGACATAGCCAAGACCCCACACGGTTTGAATGTATCTCGGGTTTGCTGGGTCTTCTTCGAGCATTCTACGTAAGCGAGACACTTGAACATCAATACTGCGCTCTAATGCGCTGTAATCGCGACCGCGGGCTAGGTTCATAAGCTTATCACGAGACAGCGGCTCTCTTGGATGAGTCACTAAAGATTTTAAAACAGCAAATTCGCCGCTCGTCAGGGTTAGCGGGGTATTGCCTGCTGTCATTTCTCGTGTGGCTAAATTAAGCGTATAGTCACCAAATTCGATAATTTGAACGTCTTTTGACGGTGCGCCTGGCGCTTCGCTGCTGCGCCTGCGTAAAACCGCTTTGGCTCGTGCGAGTAACTCTCTAGGGTTAAACGGCTTGGGTAGGTAGTCATCAGCACCCATTTCAAGGCCTATAATGCGGTCTACCTCGTCACCTTTCGCAGTTAACATAATAATGGGCATGTCATTTCCGGTTTGGCGTAGGCGACGACAAATAGAAAGTCCGTCCTCTCCAGGTAACATCAAATCTAGCACCATAAGGTGAAAGTTTTCCCGTTCTAATAGTCTGTCCATCTGTTCAGCGTTAGCCGCGCTTCGAACCTGATAGCCTTGCTCTAATAAATAGCGCTCAAGCAGACTGCGAAGGCGCATGTCATCATCGACAACGAGAATTTTTGAGGTTTCCTGACCCATAACCATACCCTTGAAAATACGTATGATTCACTATAACCACATGACGAGAAATACAAAAGCAAGAAAGTGTAAAATGAGAGGGCGGTTTGTTACAAATAGTGTCAACAAAGGTCGAGTCAATTGTTGCTGTGCAAAAATTACTCGGTATCCCTTAGCAAATAAGGCATTCACCAAAGCATCAAAAAAGGCAGCAAAAAACGAATTGCTGCCTAAAAGGCTGAAGCTGAACAAACAGCGAGCGCTATTTAAATGAGACCACGTTCAAGGCCTTAGTATCGGCGTTGCCGTTAAGGGTTTCTTTGTAAAGCGCAACAATGTCTTTCGTTCCTTTATGGCTCTGCTTAAAAAAGGTGTTGTCCACTTTGCTAGCAAAGCCTTTCCATGCTTTAGCATATTTTTTCAAAAAGACGTCGTGTCCCCACTCTTTTTGACGCAATTTTACCCGCGAGGGCGCGAAAAATATTTCAGCATCTAGCAGTTTTGGATTTGGCTTTTCTTGGGCCTCCCAGTCGGTGGCGCCAATAAGGGATACCTTACTCAACTTATCGCCTATGGCCTGAGTAATATTGTTAATCAAGGTACCGTTGGCAGCAAAATCGAGTAACCAGAAGATATCATTTTTATCCAGTTTATCTAGTTCGCTGTAGCTTATAACATCGTCATAACAGCCGGTGGCTTTCACCATATCTACATTTGCCGGTGAGGTAAGCCCAATCACTTTGTAGCTTGCACCTCTTTGCGCTTTTTGGTCTTTTAACAGCTGTGCGGTACCTAGTGCTGTTTTGCTTGATGCACTTGAAAGTAGTAACGACTCGCCCTTTGAAAGCTCTGCCACGTAATCGTCTAATACAAAAGAGGTCATATACAGGGGACGAAAGTTAAGCTGCCACGCTTCACGGTTAGCATCGTAACCAGGGTCGGCGCTGCAGCGAAGGTATTGGTCGTAAACTGGGCTAATACTTTTGCGATTTTCATGAATATCAAAGAAGCCATGAGCTGCTACTTTGCCTGCCTTAATGACCCAGTGACTCGCCATTGGCAGATAGCCAAATACCTTTTCACCTTCATTAATATCAGGGTGGCGAGATACTTTTACTGTGGCAAAACCCCACACCGGAACGATGCCATAACCTTCTTCAGCGGGAAAGAATCCCCAATAGCCCATTTTAAAACCCAGCGCAGCATAGGTAATGTTATTCGCCGAAAAGCCAAAACTGTCAGTTTCTAGAATGAGTTCGCCCTCGCTGAGGTGCTCGCTATCAAGCTGCACATCCACCACTTTTGTCTCATTGAGGTTGTTTTGGTTTAACCATATTTGGGTTGAAGTAACAGGTGAGTTTGCATCTGGTGCAGATGACGGTGTAGACGAGGCCATGGTGATATCCTTAATAAATTCTTATAGCATCACCATGGCGCAAATGAGTGAGTATTGCGACTAGTTGTTGTTAATATATTGTTATAGGAAACAGATATAGACGGCGCTTTTTACTCTTCGTCTGAATTCAACCAATCCATTTGGTGCCCTGCGCGGCGCTTTTTATTTAAAATATCTTCAAGTAATGGAGACAGAATAAGCTCCATGGCTAATCCCATTTTTCCGCCAGGCACCACCAGAGTGTTGATACGGGACATAAATGCGCCATCAATCATCTTGAGAAGATAGGGATAATCCACATTTTTCATTTCACGCCTAAACCGCACTACTACAAAACTTTCGTCTTGAGTGGGTATTTCACGAGCGCTAAATGGGTTTGATGTATCTACCGTAGGCACTCGCTGGAAATTAACATGGGTACGGGAAAATTGAGGGGTAATATAGTGAAAGTAATCGTCTAACCCACGCACAATGCTGCTCATTACTGCTTCTCGAGAATGGCCTCTGTCTGTGGTGTCGCGAACGATTTTTTGGATCCATTCCAAATTTACAATAGGCACCATGCCTACGAGTAAATCCACGTGCTTTGCTACATCGTTTTCTTCGGTTTTTACACCGCCGTGAAGTCCTTCGTAAAACAGCAAATCGGTATTTTTCGGTAAGTCTTGCCAAGGTGTAAAGGTACCGGGCATTTGATTAAACGGAACCGCTTCATCAAAGGTGTGCAGGTATTGTCTGAATTGTCCGGTGCCCGAACTGCCATATTCTCTAAAAATCGACTCAAGGAGTTCGAAATCGTTGGCCTTCGGGCCAAAGTAGCTAATGTGCCGACCTTGTTCCTGTGCCTTGCGAATTTCTACTTCCATTTCAGGTCGTGTAAAGCGGTGAAAGCTGTCACCACCCACCACGGCCGCATTCACATTTAGGTTTCTAAAAATGTGACGTATGGCGTTCGTGGTTGTGGTTGTACCCGCACCTGATGAACCTGTTATAGCAATAATAGGGTGTTTGACAGACATAGGACTTCTTGTTGGAAATGACAGTGACTAGTTATAAGCTGATGTGGATGAAGAATCAAGGGTACTGCGGGATAGCAAGTTGACATTTTAACGCGCTTGAAGCAACTTAGCACACTGTCGATTTACGACACATTACTACAGGGACCTTGGTTATGTTGTTTTTATTCGGTGTTCTTTTCGCCATCGTTATTTGCGCTGGAGCTATTTTATCATTTGCCCAGCAAAGCCAAATAACGGCATTAGTGAAAGAAGTTCGACTGCTTAAAAAGCAGATGTCACAACGAGACTCCATATATGAAAGAAATGGCACAGATACTCAAAGCTCTGTAGATGTAGGCTCTTTAGGTGCAGGCTCCTCAGGTGAAACCTCGTTAGACTCAAGCTCCGCAAATTCAGACTCAGAAGATCCAGGCTACGTAGATTTAAGCCTTCCTGATTCAAGCCCCTTAGATTTAAGCTCCGCAGACTCATCAGATATTCCAAGCACTTCTTCCAGCGCATTCAGTGCTGCATCAGAATCTTTAGAGAGTGTAGATCACCAATCAGAATCAAAAGAAAACGCAGGTACACCTTCGTTTTTCAAACGCTTCTTTTCCAGCGATTCCAGTTTAGTGGCATCCATAAAAAGCAACGCATTACTGTGGCTAGGTGCGGCAGTGCTTGCTGTTGGCGGTGTCTTTTTAGCGGTTTATTCAATTGAAGCAGGGCTGGTATCTGCCAAAGTCCGCATTGTATTCGGGGCTGCTTTTGGTCTTTGTCTTGTTGGTTTGGCCGAATACCTTGCACGCCATCGAGAAAAATTCAGCATTTACTCACCTACCATTTGCGCGGCACTGGCTAGTGGCGGGGTAATAACCTGTTATGCCATCATTCTAGTGGCCTACGACTTTTATCAGTTTTTTCCGCCACTATTTGCATTTTCGTTGTTGGCTGCCGTGGCATTTGGCGCTATCTCCCTGGCGCTTCGCTACGGTCCGCTACTTGCGTTAATTGGCATTGCAGGCGCTTATGCCATTCCAGCGTTAATTCAGTCAGACTCTAACAGTATTACCACTTTGCTTGTTTTTGTGTCCTTAGTGTCGCTTTCTGGGGTGTGGGTGTCTCAAAAGGTCGGGCAAATATGGCCCTGGCGGCTAAGTATGATTGGGCACTTTGTGTGGGCGTTTGTCGCTGTAAATCATACCGGTCCTCTTGATATTTGGGTGTGGCTTGGCTTTACTACTTTTTCTGTATATTTGTTTTCTTTTACCCATACGCTGGGCTGGTCACTGCAAGAGCAGTGCAGCGATGTTAAGTCAGTTAAGGCGATGCTAACACCCTCTCGTGAATTATTTGGCATACTGCTGCCTTTTACGTTGCTGCATGTCTATTTGATGGCCCACGGCAGTGATATGCATATTTGGGTAAGCAGTGCTGTCTTAGGCGCTTTATTGTTATTGCCGTCTTACCGACACAGCACCTTCGACAGTTGGCCATGTCTACTGGTTGTTGCCTCAATCATTCATATTCTACTGTTAAAAGATATCATGCCTTTCGCTTACGCCAACGCTGGTAACGCGGGAGGTCTTTCTCCAAATGCGCTTAATTCGCAAGACTTGGCAACGCTATTTACAGGGTATTATTTATATGTGCAGATTGCCGTGGTTGCCTTTACGTCCTATGTGGCGTTTATGGCCCATAGAACAGGTCGTCCAGCATTTTGGTTTTACATCGTTGTGTTTCCAATTGCTTTATATGGTGTGAGCTATGTTGTAAGTACGGCATCGGCGCAGGACGCTTTATATCGTGTTTGGGCATTCGAATTAGCGCTATTAGCAATAGTCAGTACAACAGTGGCCTTAAAGTCTCGTGGTTTAGGTCAGCTCACTTATGCTGTACTGGCTAATGCGTGCCTTACCTTATGCCTTACCATGCTGTTAGAGGCGGCTGTTTTATCGTTTGCCTTGGCCTTGCAGGTAGCAAGTATCAGTGTATTAAGTGCTCGCTATAAAGTGACACTACCTGATTGGTTATACAAAATATTGCTAACTGCCGTATTAGTGCGAATTACGGCCGCACCGTGGTTGGCAGATTATGCTAACGAGAGCATTTGGGGGATTCACTGGACCGCCATTATTTATCCTCTCATTTTTGCAGCGTTAATTATTGCCAAAAAATACAACCCATCCACAACGTTAAAAGTGTGGTTAGAAGGTGCACTCATTCACGTAGCAGCCCTTTTTATTACAACGGAACCAAGCTATTACCTCACCGGAAGTTATCCTGATTTACTGGCAGGTGATTATCAAGAACGAGTGCTGGTAGCCTTAGGGTGGTGTGCACTCGCTGCGGCCTACTGTTATAGAGCGTTTATTGCTCAGTCTATGACAGTGTTGTACCGCGTTGCTGCATTGGTGCTGTTAATCGGGGTAGGTATTACTCATATGGATATTAGTGTTGCCAATAACCCCTTTATTCACTCTCAACCTACTGGCGAGGGAACCGTGTTTAACTGGTTACTACTGCAATGGCTACTACCAGCATTACTCGTCACAAGCGTGTTGTCTAGTGCATTGCAGCGTATGATTTTGGGCGCTCCTGATGCGCTGAATACTATTTTAAGCAAAAAAGTCCGCATTAATTTAGGTGTAATTGCAGGTGGATTCGCCTTTTTATACATTAACAGCATCATTCGCGGTGCCTTTCACAATGCAAACCTATTATTGGAGAATGGCTTCACTCAGCCTGAGCTTTATACGTATTCTGTGTGCTGGTTAGTAATCGCTACGGCCACCATATTTATTGGCCAATTTAAGCAACACCAGCTTGCGGTAAAACTGGGTTTTGGTTTACTCGCATTAGTTATTTTAAAAGCATTCGTTGTTGATATGGCAAACCTTGAAGGTTTATACCGTGCGCTGTCCTTCATTGGGCTGGGACTTAGCCTTGTAGGCATTGGTTGGCTGTTCCAAAAGCTTCGTGGCGACGCTGAATTACTTGACGCATGACTTTTTATTTTCTTTATATATTTTAATGGTTTACCTATACGACACAGGGGTGTCGTATGACAAAAACAGATGATTTACTGTCCTGTCGCATTAGTGCCGTTTCACTTACTCGCTATTTCCGATGAAATACGCTGGCATTGAGACAAAGGAGAACAATCATGCAATCAAATGAAGTTATAACACAATCGCAGGTATCAAGAAGAGAACATATGAGTCAAGTATCGCTAAACAATGGGTATTGGTTTTATTTCGACCACGAAGGTAATGATATCTCTATGTGGGGCTCGGTGTTTAGTGGTAAGGAAAAGGTGTCTTTCAATAACGAAGTGGTATCGTCGTTTAGAAATTTAAGCAGCACAAAAAGTGAACATACGTTTACTAAAAATGGTCATGAGTATCTAGTAAAAACACACATGACACATGTTTTACGGGGTGAATTAAACGTCACGCTGTTTTGTGATGGTAAAGAAGTGGCCAGCGAGACGTTATCGCAATTGGAAAAAGGGAATTTATTGAAATCCTTTTTCAGTATGGATAGGTTTTTATTCGTAGGATTAATTGTGGGCTTTCTTTGTGGTTATTTAGGCTTTATGAGCTTCTCCGGATAACATTATGACGCAAATAACAATGAGGCAGGGGATTTGGTGTCACTTACAACACGAAGACCACAATATAGCAGTGCACTGCAGTTTGTGGTCGGGCAAAGAGGTTGTGTATGTGGACGATCACCCTGTATCAGAACATCGAAACCTGTTTCGGTTTACGGGGCGACATGCACTTAGACTAAACAACCAAGATTATACTCTTGAAGTGAAAGTGGAGAACCCTTTTACTTACCGTACAGAGGTGCGCCTAAAAAAAGGTGCACGTACTGTGCAGCGAGAGTCCATATCTATGCTGTCTCGCAACAACTCGCTCTTTAAAAACATCGCTGTGATTGCCTGTATTGCCGCTTTAGGGGCGGTGTTTGGTTATTTTGCAGTTATGCACTTTGCAGGGTGACATAACAAATGGAAGTGAGAGGCGATATTGTTAAAGGAATGCGCATAGAGCGAGCGTGGACCCAAGCGCAGCTAGCAGAGTTATGCGACGTAAACTTGCGCACCATTCAGCGGGTGGAAAACAAAGGGAATGCATCACTAGAGACTATCATGGCCTTATGCGTTGCCTTTGATGTAAAGCGTCAGACACTATTTAAAGTACCGGAAGTAACAGAAGTAGAGCCTGCACGACAAAACCCAGTAAAAGCTTACCTATTTATTTTTATATGCGGTCTTGTGGTTGGTGGTGGAGCCAGTACAACGATTTTGGCGCTGCTATAAAGTCGCTTGGTAATCACACTAGTACAGATAAGCAGCTTTGCCGCTTATCACTGTAATTAGATTATTATTTCTTATTTAGAATGGGTTAAGAGAGCAATGCTCCGAAGAGCAAAATATATTCGACGTATTATATACTCTAAAACGGTCAGCATACCAAGATTGGCTCCCATAATAATTTCCATTCGGCGTTCGATATTCGACCGTAAAACTCACACCCTTACCACCGTCAAGAGAAAGGCCAAAGTCCCAGATTTGAGTGGTATGCATATTGTATATACCTGAGCTTGTCTCAACTAATTTATCTTCTTTAGCAGTTACAACAATGACTTCAATTTCATCATTACTATTACTTAAAGAGAACGAAGAGCCTAACCTTTCTTTTTGATTATTTCGTTGTAACTGATTGGTAACTCTCGTTAGCTCATCAAATCTTGTCTGAAGATCCTCTATTTCATCTACTGACATTCCCATATGCTCGGCCAATAGTTCTTGATTCTTTGCAAATAGTGATTGAACCTCCACAATAAGGGATCCAGGTGCATCCTCTTCCAACGCAATATAACGCTGAACTTCGATAAATGAGGGGTGGTTTTGAATATCTATGAAACTTGGTTGTAATGGGGATGCGTTGTCCAACGCATATGTTTGGGTAAACTTGTGGAAATCCTCAACAGTCAATCCCAAGTAACTTGCGAAATCTTCATAAGTGTATGCTTCAACGCTTTGTTTACTAACATTTTCATGAGCAATTGCAACGTTTACTTGTGAGAAAAAAGTGCTTGTAAGCAGTATTATTGAAACAACGAATTTAGTTAAATTCATTTTATTCCTTAAGTATTTAGTAAAATTTATTTTATCCCTTAAATAAAAGCAATTCTGGCACAACTCAGTTTGGTCTTTTAATAAACAAATTTAAGCTAGCATTTCTTTTTTACGGCGTCAATTCTGTGACCTCTCCCTTGAAAATCGACACGATATAGAGTGAAGTTAAAACTGTCCGTCCGCTCCTTGTTTTCAGCAGACCACCACCTGCGCGGTGGTGAAAGTCTAGTAATCACTCAAAAAAGTCTGACAGCTTAAATTTGCTAATGTCGGCTTTAGGTCCAGCCTGTGTGAAAACTATTGGTCACCTAAACCACAGAGAAAACGTGATGGCAGATCATATTTTAGGCCAATCCAGAACTCAAACCACCTTACTTCCTGAAGTGCTTGATGACTTTGTTACTGAAGACAATCCTGTTCGAGTTGTAGATGGATTAGACCTTTAAACACTTGGATTTGAGCGGGTGATTGCCACAGGCAAAGGTCGCCCAGGTTATCATCCAGCCGTCATGCTCAAACTCTACATTTATGGCTACCTCAACCGCATCCAATCTTCTCGTCGTATAGAAAAAGAAAGTCACCGTAACGTTGAATTGATGTGTTTGTTGACGCGATTATCACCCGACTTTAAAACCATTGCTGACTTCAGAAAGAATAATGGTAAAGGTATAAAAGCCGTATGCCGGCAATTTGTTCAGATGTGTCGCAAGATGAATATGTTCGCAGATTCACTCTTTGTCATCGACGGCAGTAAATTTGAGGCAGTCAATAGCAAGGACAACAACTATATACCAAGCAATGTGAAGTACCGAATTAATAGGATTGAGGAAAATATTGCAGAATATCTTAGTGATATGGATACCCAAGATAAGACTGAAAAAAGTGATAACAAGGCCACGCCATCCAAACTAGAGTGGTTGCAAAAACGGTTAGCAGAGCTACGAGTCATTGAAGAATAAGTCAATGCGCACCCAGACAAACAAGTCTCGAAGAACGACCCAGATGCGCGTTTGTTACTGACTCGGCACATGGATAGGCAGGTGTGCTACAACGTACAAACGGCGGTCGATACAAAGCATCATCTTATCATCAGCCACGATATTGATAAGTCCGCTGATAGAGGGCAATTAACCTCTGTGGCGAAACTAGTCCAGCAAGCGGTGAAGAAGAAAGACATCACCGTCCTTGCAGATAAAGGTTACTTCTGCCGCCTTGATATTAAGGCGGCATACGATATTGGCATTACCGTTAATGTGCCTCAAACTGATACTTCTGGCTCGGCCAAAAAAGGGATATTTAACAAATCGCTGTTTTTCTATGACAAGGACAAAGATATCTATACTTGCCCTGCGGGCGAGGAATTACCGCATAAACTCAACGTAATAGAAGCAGGTCTTGAGCAAAAAGGGTATGTTAATTCTTATGCATGCCGAGATTGTAACATCAGAGATAAATGCACGAGGTCATTAAAAGAGCCAAGGAAAATGAGACGCTGGATACACGAACCGATTATAGACGCCATGCAAAAACGTCTTGATAACAATCGCGACATTCCGGTGCTCAGGAAACAAACTGTCGAACATCCATTCGGCACCATCAAAATGTGGATGGGTGCGCAACACTTCTTAATGACACGCAAGCATAATGTGTTAACCGAAATGAGTATCCATGTGCTGGCCTATAAACTGAAAAGAATGATGTCGATAATGGGCGTAACTGGATTGATAGCGGCCATGACAGTCTAAGAGTTCTTATCCCCTTAAAATCAAGTGCTAAGCCTTATAAACAGCCAATATCACTACTCAAAAGTCTATCAACGCATTAATTTTACAACTCACATAAAATATCTAACGCATCTACTCCTACACTAAGAACGTGGCTGAAGCCGCCATAGATTGGCATTCAAAATAGTTTTAACACGGGCTGTACGTGAAGCAGCCGTTGGCTTGCTGCGAGCTTTTAGGTAGTTACGTTCAATTAGCGGATTACTGCATCTAGTGATATTTGTAATAAGTCCCATAGTTAAAACACACTTTAACTTCCCATTTTAAAGTTTGTGAATTATAGGGATTTACTGCTTTTAGCAATATGAACGTGTTGGAAAGTTTGACTCATACCTGAGCGTTACCATATTGTGGTGCAAACAGGTTCGAATCAAAAATACCTACACAGTGTTCCTATCCATAACAATGATGAAATTGCGATAGCCACGAAAACACCCGCTGAGCCTAAATCTTTCGCTAAGCCTGACAGTGGGTGAATCTCTTTTCCAATACGGTCAATAGTGACCTCAATTGCAGTATTAACAATTTCAGCGAACAGAATGAAGAGTACGGAGGAAAGCAAAATCGCCTTTTCCATATAAGAAATTGACCAAAGAGCAAGCACTACCGCTGCTAAGACAAGTAAGATAAATTCTTGCCGGAACGCTGACTCGTTTTTAACAAGCCATGTTATAGCTCTTACTGAGTTTTTCATTGCTAATACAATACGCAACATGCCCTTTGGTTTAGCTTTGGGGTCGAAATACATTTCTGATGTGGTTTCGTCTATGATTCGCATTTTTGTAAAATATCCTGAGTGGGTTGGTAGGTGCTACTCTGTACATTAGAAAGACCAAGCAATGTGTCAAAAAGGTTGTCCTGCGAATAAGGATGACTGGATAACGAATTTACGCAATCACTGTATTGAGGCTGGCTAAACTTGGAGGCCCAATAAACCATTGGCACATGCGTTTGCTCAACAGGCGCTAAATTATAAGGGAAACCGTGCAAATAAAGCCCTTTCTCTCCCAATGACTCACCATGATCCGATAAATAAAACATCGACGAATTAGGAATAGTGGAGAGTTGTTCAATAATCTGGCCTAGCACGTAGTCTGTGTATGCAATAGTATTATCGTACGTATTTGTCAGTTCTGCCTCTTCACAATTTTGAATATCACTTCTAGGGCAATCAGGCACGAACTTAGTAAATTTCTTTGGGTATCTCCGGTAATATGTAGGCCCGTGTGAGCCAATCATATGCAAAACTATCACTCTATTTTCTTTAGATGGCGTTGAAAGAGTTTCTCTTAAAAGGTCAACAAGTACCTCATCATAACAATAATCTCCATCGCACAACTTTTGATCTCTGGACGGGTTGAAGTCTATGGTATTTACCCTCTTGCATACGCCTTTACAGCTACTGTTATTGTCAATCCAGGTAACGTTAACACCTGCACGATGAATGATGTCTAAAACATTGTCCTGACTGTCTGCAATACGCGAATTATAATTTTCTCGTGTGAGCCTTGAGAACATACATGGCACGGAAACGGCGGTAGCAGTACCGCAAGATGTTACCTTGCTAAAACTGATTGCACCTGCATTCTGGATATTAGGCGTAGTACGCCTCGAATAGCCGTTGCTTGAAAACTTGTCCGCTCTGGCCGTTTCGCCAACCACTAATACAGTAGTAGATGGATCTATATCAGCATTCCCTTTTACGTAGGGATGCTTGTCTAACACTTTGTAGGGTAAAGGCGGATAAAAGTAAGTGTCCCTAAGGTATTTGTACCCTGAATCATAAAAGGCGTAGGGAATAATATACTTCGTTAGGTCTTTGTTATTTCTGCCGACAGCTGCATAACTCTTGAAAAGGAACGTGGCTATAATTGCAATACCCAGTAAAGCTAATAAGTTCAGTATTAGAAGGTGCTTAATTCGCGCCTTGAGCTTCCCATTTATTTCTAGGTTGAAAATCGCAAATACAGGGATTAACCCCAACAAAGAGAAGAATACAACAAGTGTTGAATTTAGATAAGAAAAGGCTTCACCAGAATTTGTTTCGATTACATTCTGTATCATGCTCTTATCGAAAATTACACCATAAGCCAAGGTGCCGTAAAGTAGAAGAGAACTGACAAGGAAGGTAATTGCAACTGTGATGCGAGGCAAAAATAAAGCACCAAAAAAACTTAAAAAAATAACATTCAAAAAGGTTAGCAAGAGCGGTACAGAGAGAAAAAATACCCACTCATTCAATGTTATAGGGGCTACAACTTCATAAATAGCAGACAAAAATGGTGCGTTGAATATTGCTGCGGTAAATAATGAAGAAAGTAAAATGAACTGAGCTGATGTAGGATTAAAATTTAGTGTTCTTGGAAATTTCACAATAAGGTTCTCGTATACTTCTTAGCACACAAGTTACCTGTCAAAACTTAAATAACGCTTAAGAAAAACTGTGGAATGAAAATTTTCGCATTATTTTTTAATTGTATGAAAATATTCATTCCTCACGTAACGGGCCTGTCTGGGATATAGCTAAAGATCTCAGTCGTCGTTTTCGTAAGTGGACACTTTTCGGTTAATGCCTCGTGCGATAATAGTACCCAGTGGACGCGATGTGCATATCCTACAGACGTTGCCATTTCTTTTTTAAAACAATCGTTGCGTACGTGTTTTTCATCGACGAGGATATACCTTCCCTTGTCAGTCTTCTCCAGCCACTGGTAGGCGGCAGACAATTGCTGATCAACAGGGGTATGATAACCAAAGTGAATGATGGGATAAGGCGAGAAGAGAATAAACTGTTCAGACAAATCAACAAGTGCAATAGTTGCATCATGTTTACCAATTTCTGTTTCAATATTTTCAAATACGCTTTTAGGGGTTTTTACATCTTCAAGTAAAGTGTAACCCCAAGTAGCGTACATGCCCCAGAGAGTACACAAGAAATAGGGCCACGCTTTCCAGTGCTTCCCTCTAGAAGTAATCACAGCAACCAGACACGTCAGTACCCCCGTTACTAGAAAAAACATCCACGGAGAAAGCCCGAACTTTTCTTCTAATTTTAGGGCGAATGATGCTTTTACTATGCCGGAAAAACCAGACCCCAATAAGCCTACTGATAGTAAAAATACAACACCCCACAAAAGCCAGGAAAATACTTTTTTATTAACAACTGAATCAAAGTAGGGCGCAGAGATCAGTGCCAGCATCGGCAATGCGGGTAATATGTACACCCCCCGTTTGCCAGGACTTACACTGAAGAAAAGCAGGACAAGTACAATCCAACCCAACGGTAAGAGTATGCGGGCATCACCTTTTTTAATTGCGCGATACCAAAATGGGATGAGCCATGGAAGAGCGATGCTAATTGGCAGCCAGAATAATGGAATAACCTCAACGAGGTAATACCAGAACGGCTTTATGTGATGCCAGGAATCAGCATATCGAGTGACCGTTTGTCTGAAAAGAATGTTATCTCTGTATAGAGCAAGTGATGGATCGTGGCTATTTTCGACCAATATCAACATAGGTACAAACCATAGTGATATAGCCAGTAACATCACCACTGCACCCATTATCCACGGTAATACGGAGTTTTTGGTTTGCTTCTTAGTTATGTCCCGCTGAGGCCAAACGCGTCGATGTATCAAGTATGGTATCAGCATCAGGACTGGTAAAAATCCGACCCCTTTTGTGATGACGCCAATTCCCATGAAGAAAAAGGCGAGGTAATACCAACGCCATTGCCTGTCAACTAAGAAAAAGCGCAGAAGACCATAGCATCCGATTGTTATCCAGCAGCAGACCATTGCGTCTATCTGTGCAGACTTGGCTTGAAGCAAAAATTGAAAACTCAATAAAAGAAGTAACGTTGCGATCAGCGCCTCTTTTGTACTCCACAGTCGTTTTGAGATGTCATACACCAAAAAAAGTGTGAGTAGGCTGCATAAAGCAGATGGGAGCAGAAAGGCAATCTTAATTGACCCGAATAGCGCAAAGAAAAAAGCGATAGACCACATAAACACAGGTGGTTTATCAGGATAAAACTCTTCCGCTCTGGCTGGAAAGAACCACTGACCTGTTTCAACCATTTCTTTTGCAACTTGTGCAAAACGAGGTTCGTCAGCAGGCCAGGGATCTCTTAACCCAAGCCCGATAAATATCAACACGCTAGCCAATACAAAAAGCCAGAAAGTATAATTTGGGTGCTTGTTCTTATGTTTAATGGCTAAGCTCGTCTGATTCATTGCTACATTTGCTGCTTTTTGTGAGTGAACGAAGAGTTTTATCGTCATTATGTTGACGACGATAAACCTTAAAAAGATATGCGCTTAGCAAGCTGGAAATCCCAAATAATAGGGCGCTTATGATTATTTTAAGTTCAGAGTTGACTAATACACCCTTACCCATCAATGCAAAAACCGCCATTTGAGGGATGTAGCCAATAGTAGACCCAAGAATAAAAGAGCGTCGTGGAATTTTTGAAACGCCAGCAAAAATGTTTGTGAGTAGATTATTCCCTACTGGCAACAGTCTAATGATAACGGACTTAAGAAAGGGAGAGCGAAGTAGAAAGTGGTCTAACTTGCGCACCCGCATTTCAAAGTGTTGAATAATAATCGGTCTAGCGAAATACCGGGACACTGCCATAACTGTTGCACAGCTGAGCGTAGCTGCTAATGTTGAATAGATGACACCTTCAGCAAATCCAAAGGCATACCCCCCCATAAATGCGACTAACTGACGTGGAAGTCCGATAGTAAGTAAAAATACTGAGACGGCTAAAAATTTGGCTATCCCTGTCACTCCATTCTCACGGGTATGATTGTCTATCCACTCCTGATTAAATGCGTCAAATGAGGGAGAGAGCGAAATCAAATGACTAAAAAACAGAATGGTAAGTACCAGAATGAAGAAACGAAGGAGACTGGAATTCAATTAATTACTCTCTTCATTTTTTAAGATAACATCATTAAGTTTATTACGTTTCTGAAGCCAATAAACTCCTGCCATATCAATTAGTCCGACCCCAAGTCGCCCTAACATGTTATATTTAGATTTTCCGAATTGCCTGTCTCTGTGATTCACTTCAACAATTTTAATGATCCCACCTTGTCGCCGGATCAGTGCTGGCAGAAAACGATGCATATGATCAAAATAGGGTAAGTCGAGGAATGTTTGTTTTGGAAAGACCTTCAACCCACATCCGGTGTCAGGTGTATCATCATTAAGAAATTTACTTCTTACCGAATTTGCTAGTTTTGACTGAAATCTCTTCCAAGCTGTATCCTTTCTGCTTTTTCGGTGACCAGCAATGCAAAAGTGACTCCCTAACGGAAATTGAGAGGCTATAGTCAGGAGGTTTGGTATATCAGAGGGATCATTCTGCCCATCCGCATCAAGTGTTACTACAAGTTCTCCATCAGCATGGCTCACCCCTGTCCAAATAGCTGTACTTTGTCCCACCGAGTGCTTATGCCGTAATACGTTGACTCTGTCAAAGCCACTCGCTTTCAGATAAAGCAAATTCTCAAATGTCTTATCCGTACTTCCATCATCGACATAGATGACTTCGAAGTTTGCTACATCTGTTAACGCTCTATAAATTTCCTCAATTAAGGGTTTTAAATTTTCTTCTTCGTTTTTCGCTGGTATTACAACTGAAATTCGCACGTAGCCCTCTGCCAAAGCCCTAAGATCAAGCAAATTCTATTTTCGACAGGAAAACTCTAACAAACGAAACTTAAGATACGCTTATGAAGAGTCATTTAATTGAGGTAATAATGTTCTAATCGCTCAGCCATCGAATTCGCTACCTGAATATCTCCATCTGGGAAATGGTAACGGGATAAAAAAATGGAATGTTGAACTGGAAGTATACATTTCGCGCAGTCAGATAGATAATTTTGAAGCCGCTATCAGCGTATGCTAGAACAAGTCCAGACGCATTTTTTATTGCAAAAAACACAATTTTTACAATGGGTTATTATTCCATTGATGTCAAAAATGTCTGCTTTATCACTCTTACCATTGGAAGGGAATTTCTGTAGAGGTTATTGAGCATCAACTACGTAGCAGCGCTAATATAAAATAAACCTTCATCGTTAGTCACAAGACAGTTATTAATATGAATATAATAACGAGATAAGCTTAAGAGCTAATGAAGGAAACAAGTCGATTTCTGTTAATAGAGCCACTTGTACGTAGATTAACTATATGTACCTGTTCAATACCATCTTCAGCAAATCCTAAGGTTGAGAAGGTATACTCAAATGACTTTAAAGCTGACGTTCAAATTATGAGAATACTACTGATAGAAGACTCCTTATCATTGAGAGACAGTTTGAGCTTAGGCTTAGAAAAGTTGGGCTACTCAGTTGATACTGCTGGCACTGGCTCTGAGGGATTAAGCATGGCGTTGCTTGGTAGCTATGAAATTATTATCCTTGATATGATGTTACCTGAGCTGGACGGAATGACTATTCTTAAAACGTTACGAAAAAGACATTTAGAAACAAAGGTGATCATCCTATCTGCACGATCTGAGCCCGAAGACAAAGTTACGGGGCTATTAGCAGGTGCAGACGACTACCTTTCTAAGCCATTTTCGTTTGACGAACTGTCTGCTCGGCTTCTTAGCCTGATGAGGAGAGGAGCCGCGAATTGTCTCAATGACCAAGTTGCCATCAACGGTTTGACACTGAATATCCAGTTCAAAACACTTACATACAATAATAACGCTATTAACTTGACCCCAAATGAATACAAAATTGTTGAATGTATTTTCCTCAATAGACACAAGATAGTTACATCAGAAATGCTGAGTGAATTTATCTCTGGAAGTTATGATTATATCTCAAAAAATGCGATTGAAGCTCACCTTTCCTCAGCAAGGAGAAAAGTAAGGGAAAGCGGCGCGTCTCTGCCCATTAGAAGTAAACGTGGTTTTGGCTACACAGTTTTAGAAGCTAATGAAATCAATACGTAAAACATTAACACGAAGACTCTCTATTATTATTTCACTGTTAGTGATCGCCGTTCTACTTGCAGCAGATATCGGCGTTGATTCTTGGGTCGAACAAGAATTTAATCAGGCTATGAAGGCAAAGATTGGTATGCTTCAGAGCTTGGTAAATGAAGATGTCGAGGGTGTGGAGTTCGAATTTTCAGGAGAGTATTTGCCTGAGTTTGAAGGGACGTCCTCCCCCGAGTATTTTCAACTTTGGTACAAAGACTCAACGTTTGAAAAATCAGACACTCTGGGGCTTTACACCATCAATGAATTGCCTTACAGCAGCATTGGCTTGGAAGAATATTCTTTCCAGGATATTACTCTGCCCGATGGCCGTACAGGTCGGGTAATTTACACTCGATATATACCTCAGATTGATTCAGAAGACAGAGCTGAATTTTATCGTGTCATGGGTAACGATACTCGCCCTTCAATGGTTATCGCGTACGCAACATCTACAGAATTGTTAAATTTCACATTGTGGTTTATCGATGGTGCTTTTCTATTTGCATTAATTATCGTGCCCTTAGTTGTTCGATTTACCGTGCGCAACACTGTGGCTTATGCTCTGGCACCCTTGGATGCCTTAAATGCCAAGATAAAAGGACTACGATTTACTACCCGACAAAAACATGAAGCTTTTCAAAATGATGTTGAGGAGTTAGAACCAATCACCCAAAGCTTGAATCACTTTATTGAAGATAATTATTCGCTTTACCTGCGCGAGAAGAGATTGACTTCGGACATCGCTCACGAGCTAAAAACGCCTGTCACTGAGCTGATAAATATGACCGAAGTAGCGATTAAGTTTCCAGGAGAAATAAGATTAGAAAAAGATTTTAAGCCACGTGTGTTGCAAATAGGCACAAGAATGAAAAATATTATTTCTGGCCTTATGTTAATTCAAAAGTATAGTTTTAAGAGCCTTGAGCTTACTGATGAGATAGATATCCACAAATTAGTAACTCAACTTATTCAGATCAAAGAAGCAAGAAATGTTAAGGTGCAGGTTTGCTCCAATTTTCAATTGAGCGTCAAGAGCAATCACGTCGCAGTAGAATCGATAATAAGTAATCTGATAGATAACGCTATCGAACACGGAAAAACTGATACAGAAATACTTGTGAGCTTAGGTGTAAATAATTCTAGTAATATTTACCTCAGAGTGACAAATAAGGTGGGGACAGAGGTTAATAAGGATGATCTAAAGCACATGTTTGAACCGCTTTGGCAAAAAGATGCCTCTAGAACATCTGAAGATAACTTTGGGCTAGGCCTTTCCATAGTAAGTGCACTGTGCGACGCCGTATATGCAGAAGTTTCTGTAACCAAAACCGACGAAGAATACATATCGTTTCTGGTGACTTTTAAAAATGGAAATATTAGTCCTTAATCGTTGGCAGATTTGAGTTGATATCATCCCTGAGAAGAGAGCTAGCGACTTGTTAAGAGAATAAAAATAGCTTATATAAATGTAATCTAACGTTCGAATTTGGTACACGGCGGAAGTTTAAATAAAGTTTTCGGCCGTCCGCTTCTTGTCTGAAGACAAACTGTCAATACACTACGGCTCTAAAACAGACTGCACCGTACGAAAACGGACCTTCGAACTTTCGGTTCTGTCTATTGCCTTCATTCATCTCATGGCTTACTAAATGCACATTATGTCTTGGCATTTATTTTTGCTAAAACGATTTGGTTCTGTTCCGATATTGGCATTGATTTAAATGCGCTGATATTGCTGCCGCCAGTATTACCATGAGGTAAAAGTCCTACTACCGTTTTAGTTATAGCTCCCAATAAGCGCACAGATTGCCCAATGACTTCGTTGAGAATCTTGTAACGAACGCCAAATACCAACATCTACCAATGAACTAGCGTATGCAGATACGTTGAACGTTGGCCGATGACATGAGCGTCCTCAAGATGTTTAAACTCAGCTTTAACATCGCCTTTTTCGCGAGCTGTGTTTGCTTGATTTAGTTTTGTTTGTACAAATGGCTTTGCTCTTTCGCAGTAGCCTTTTTTGTGCTTAGAACCAGAATTTCTAACGTTACGCTCACGATAACTAAAAGCTATCAATGAGAGGCTGGCTAGAAGCACGATAGGGTGTAAAACTAAGCTATGAACTACGCTTTGCCCTGTGAAAAAACCATGCACTAAACATATACAAATGGAAATTACACCAATCCATACTCCAACTGATTTCATTTCGAACTCCTCGCTCGCTTTTGCTTGCCGTTTAAAAACAAAACTATAATGTCTATACTCGGTATAGGGTCAAATAAGAATTGAAAGTTATGCAAATAGGCGAACTGGCTAGAAAAACAAGCTGCACTGTTCAAACGATTCGACTCTATGAGCGAAGCGGATTGTTAAAACTCCCTTCGCGCAGTGCAAGAAACTATAGAGTTTATGATAGCGTAGCGTTAGAAAGGCTGGTCTTTATTCGACAATGCCGCACACTGGGAATATCAATTAAAGAGATTGCGACATTGTTACACCGGAAGGAGACGCCCGATGAAAGCTGTAATGAGGTAAATCAGCTTATCGCAAAGCATCTTTTAAAAGTTCAGGAAAAGATATGTGAACTGCAAGGACTGCAAATCACATTAGAGCAACTATCAAACGAATGCTCAGGTAGGAGTACAATTCAAACTTGCGGTATTTTCAGTAAACTCGAATCCACTTAAACCTTGACCAGTTGATAGATGAGAAACTTACTCTCTTTAGAGACTGGTAAGGTCCGCTCTTTGTCTTCAACAGACCACCGCCTGCGCGGTGGTGACAATCTGGTAATCGCCCAAAAAAGTCTGAAAGCTTACATTTGCTAATGTCAGCTTTAGGTCGGCAGTCGCCATTTTTAAAACGGCAAAAACTCCGACAAAGCGGACATAAGGATTTGCTTGGTGTCGGTCTTTTCGGTGCCAATACCTGTCGTTGAGTTTGCAAGATTTCAATGGCAGCTGCGTACGTGAAGCAGAACTTCGCTACTATTTGAAGAGATCCCAAGAAACAGAACCAACACTGTTATTCATAGCGTGAAAGATATGTTTGGGTTGAATGTAATTTAGCTGCGCGGTGGCATTAAAACTTACACTGTTAAGTATTTTATACTCAGCCATAGAATCACAATTTGGAACTTAAGCAAATGGAAAAAAGCAAATTAGCGGCAATTCGCATTGCCGCTGCTATTGTTACCTTTACTAGTATCTACGTGTTTGCGCCATGGGAATTCGGACTTTACTATCTAAAGCCACTTCCGAATACCATAGAGCAGGAACTGGCGAATGCCGTAGAGGAACGACTCGATGGCATAATCGTATATGTCGATAGAAACGGCAAAGCGGGTGAATTATATGCTGAAGGCTTTCACGAGCGGAATACTAAAACCCCCGCTTCCCCTCAAGCCTTATTTAAAATAGCCAGTATTGGTAAGCTTTATGATGCGTCCGCTCTCGTCAAACTTGTCGCGAATAAAACGCTATCGTTAGATGGAACACTCGTTGATTACTTACCGGAATTTAATGGAAAGATCCAAAATGCCGACAAAATTACGCTTCGCATGATGGTCCAACATCGAAGTGGCATCCCTAATTTTACCGATGCCGAAGGATTTAATTGGGCCGACCCTAATATTAATGGTTTAGGGTTGATTCTTAATAAACAGGCTGATTTTAAGCCAGACACAGATTACAGCTATTCGAATACCAATTACCTGTTGCTACAAAGAATCATGACAAAAGTACTCGGTTACGATTACGGGCAATTTATCAAGCAAGAAATGTTTCTCCCCTTGGGTATTGAGGATACCTTTATGTCGGTCAATGAAGTTAACCAAGACAGGTTGATGAGTGGTTATTACATTGGATATCCAGATGATTTCAAATATCTAGACCAAGGTATGGTCGCAACAGCAGAAGCGGTAGGGAAATTTATCAGGGCACTCAATGACGGTACCTTATTTACTCCTGAAGAAGCCGAGATTTATAAAGGGCTTTATGAGTATCAGCACGATGGCTGGGTATTAGGCTACTGGAGTCGCGCTCGTTACTATGCTGATATTGACACCGTTGTTGTTCAGTTTGTTAATACCACTGGCGATGACACCTTGCTCCTTTCGCAAATCGTTCACAATCGAATTATTGATATCATTCGTAAAAGGTAAATCACTCAATTGGTAAATTTGGACTCTCCAACATTTGAACCGTCCACTAATATGACAATGAGTGCAAAGGAGCTACAAGGTTTAGCGATTGAACAACCTTTTAGTTATCGAGAACATGTGTTTTCAGTAACATATGGAGGTCAAATATATGCCAGAAGATTTGGCGTAGCATGTTCGGATTCAACCATTTTGGTGATACATGGTGTTTTGTCAGATGGATTTACATATAACAAGTTCTCAGGACTCCTAAATGAGGTAACTCAAGCGGAAATCGTTACGGTGGACTCACGAGGACATGAACTTTCTTAAGGAACCCTTTGCTTATATTATTTACAAACGATACAAGTCCGCTTATCGCTGTGAGTTCAAAGCCGATTTTAGAGTATTTACGTTAACTTACAATGAGGCATAAACGAGCCATATCTGACCGTCTGCTCCTTGTCTTCAGCAGACCACCGCCCGCGCGGTGGTGACGATCTGGTAGTCGCTCATAAAAGTCTGACAACTTACATTTGCTAATGTCGGCTTTAGGTCGTTTGCTGCCACTTATCTAAACAACATTCAGTGTCTGCCAATGGCACAGACCGGAAGCTAAAATACAATAACCTTAACGTCTGCTAATGTCTAAAGCGGCCTGTCAGGTGGTGTCTAAACCAACAAATGAACGTGTCAGATCAGATATGAGTCACCACATTCAAAGCCAACTATAGCTGCCTAATCAATTAATGGGCCAGTCAATTAACAGACCAATAATTAACAGCCCAGTGCCTTTTATTCGTTTTTCGACTTACCGTTGTGGTGGTGTTGCAGTAAGCGAATGATAAGGTGGGCTTCTTCTTCGTCTAAATCAAGTAAGCCGCGTACCCGTTCAATATGATGAGCGTCATGTTCACTGAGCACACCGTCATCTAGCGCGGTGCGAACGGTATCTTTAAATCGGTCTCGTTTAAGCTGCATTTTTCCTGTGTAGCTCGAAGATAAAATCCCCGCTGGTAATGCATAAAAGCAAATCCCCATTATGGTAATAAAGCCGCCAAAGAGTTTACCGAGTGACGTGATGGGTACAGCGTCTCCATAGCCCACTGTGGTTAAAGTCACTAAGGCCCACCACAGCGAAGCAGGAATGCTGCTAAACACCTCGGGCTGGGCATTGTGTTCGATGTAGTAAATGCAGGTGGCGGCAATCACTGTAAACAGCATTAATACACTCAGTGCGGCGAAAAGAGAATGTGCTTCGCTGCGCACCACATCAACGAGGGTTTGGATAGAGCGAGAGTAGCGACCAATCTTTAATATTCTTAGCACTCTGAAAATACGTAAAATACGCAAATCGAACACCAAGAACATACTGAGGAAAAACGGCAATATGGCCATTAAGTCTATAATAGCCATAGGGCTTTTAATGTAATGCCAGCGCTTTTTCCAGGGCGACTCAGCTTTAGTAGAGACCGCTGTTTGAAAAGCCCTGCTACTTATAGTTGGATCTGATGCACTGCTGTAAACACGCAGCACATACTCTACGGCGAATAAAACCACCGAAATAACTTCAATAGTGTGAAGCTTGACTAACCAGGCCTGGGATATATTAGGAACGGTCTCTAGCATCATCGCAGCAATGTTGACTGTAATGATAACAACTAGACAGAAGTCAAAAAAACGGCTCGCCCTTTTAAAATGAGTGGCTTCAGAGGCGGGCGCAAGTATGTGATAGCAGGCTTGTTGCAATGTCATTGTTAGTTAACTTAGTGAATGCTACATCATCAATGTAGCAATATTTATTGAAGCAAGAAACCAAATGGTTGAAGCAGATAAAGAAAAAGCGAATTAGTCAGCACTAATTCGCTTTTATTTTTACTGAAGTTAGAGTTTAAGAAAGTTCTGCTTAATTAAGCGCCCTAAACTCGACGTTAAAGCTAGGCTTTCGCTTCTCTCGCTATGGCTCGGTGAGCTATATCGGTGCGGTAGTAAACGTCTTTAAATTGTATAGTATTAAGTAGGTCGTAAGCCTTTTGTTGTGCTTCAGTTACGCTATTTCCAAGCGACGTGGCACACAGTACACGTCCGCCAGCGGTAACGACTTTGCCGTCGCTAAGCGTAGTTCCAGCATGAAACACCTTGCCTTCTAATTTAGCTGCTTCTTCAAAACCTGTTATTTCATCGCCCTTGTCATAGCTGCCAGGGTAGCCGCCAGCTGCCATTACAACACCTACTGATGCGCGAGAGTCAAAGTCGATGGTTTGTCCGTCAAGTTCGCCCTTACAGGCTGCAATACACAGTGGAACAAGGTCGGACTGTAAACGAAGCATAATAGGCTGAGTTTCTGGATCGCCAAAGCGACAGTTGTACTCGATAACTTTAGGCGTGCCGTCAGCCATGATCATAAGGCCAGCATAAAGGAAACCCACATAGTCGTTACCTTCCGCAGCCATGCCTTCAACCGTAGGCATGATCACTTCTTTCATAACTCGGTCGTGAATAGCTTGGGTAACTACTGGCGCTGGAGAGTATGCACCCATTCCGCCTGTGTTTGGCCCTTTATCGCCATCAGCTGCTCGCTTATGGTCTTGGCTTGTGGCAAATGGCAGTACGTTTTTGCCATCTACCATGACAATAAACGACGCTTCTTCGCCATCTAAAAATTCTTCAATGACCACTCTGCTGCCTGCGTCGCCAAATGCATTACCCGCTAACATATCGCGAATAGCTGCTTCTGCCTCTTCTAAGGTCATCGCAACAATCACGCCTTTACCTGCCGCTAGGCCATCGGCCTTAACAACAATGGGTGCGCCTTTTTCGCGAACGTAGTCGATGGCAGGCTCAATATCAGTAAAGTTCTGATATTCGGCAGTGGGAATATGGTGGCGCGCTAAAAAGTCTTTGGTAAATGCCTTAGACCCTTCAAGTTGCGCGGCCGCCTTTGTAGGACCGAAAATCATCAGTCCTTCGTTAGTGAATGTATCGACAACACCTGCAACTAGCGGCGCTTCTGGACCAACAATGGTAAGTTCAACGTCGTTACCTTTTGCAAAAGAAACTAAACCTGCGATGTCATTAACATCGATAGGTACATTTTCTAGCTTAGGCTCTGTTGCTGTGCCTGCATTACCAGGCGCGACAAAAACTGTTGAAACTTCAGAAGACTGGGCTGCTTTAAAAGCTAGCGCATGTTCGCGACCACCGCCGCCAATTACAAGTACGTTCATTCACTATTCCGTTTTAACTTTAGGTTTTATTAATTAGGCTTTTTAAATTTAAGCGTCATGCGATTACTCTCACCGATGGCAAGGTATTTTACACGATCTTGATCTTCAAGTGCTAAGCGAGGAGGTAATGTCCACACACCTTTTGGATGATCGGCCGTATCCATTGGGTTTGCATTAACGTCGCTACTTGCTTCTAGTGTGAAGCCGGCTTTCTCAGCGGCGGCAACCACATAGCTACGTTTCATGTAACCACTGTTCTTCATGGCTTCATTATCGGCACTTTCTGGCAGTTGGTGTTCTACCACACCTAATACGCCACCAGGCTTAAGCGCTTTGAAAAAGGCACCAAACGCATTATCAACACCTTCATCTTCGCTACGCATATACCAGTTATGTACATTGCGGAAGGTTAGCACCATATCAGCACTGCCTGCTTGGGCAATATCTAGGGCTTTGGTTGGGTGGAACGCAGTAATCATCGCGCCTTCATACTTCATGCCCGGCTTAGTTTGTTCTTTAAAGCCATCTAGTGCTTTTTTGTAGTAGTCGTTCGTCGACTCATCGACATAGTAATGCGCTGCTACATACTGGCCGTCGTCTTTAACAACAGAGCTGATGATGTCAGCATACCAACCGCCGCCAGGCGATACTTCAACTACCGTCATGTCTGACGATAGTCCAAAAAATCGAAGGGTTTGTTGAGGGTTGCGATATTCATCGCGCACTTTCGCTTTTGCCGTGCGGATATCACTCATTGCGGCATCCGATATGGCATCGGCTGTGGCGTAATTTGCAGAGAAGCCTAGGCTGGCTGCTAATACTAATTGAGCTAACTTTTTCATTATTATTTCCTTTTCTGTCGAGGGTATTTTTGTCAAAGCACTCTAGGTCAATACGCCCTAGGAAATGGTGCTCTTTTTAACACTATTCTTTGTAACAACAGTATTTGTGTTAACACTATTACTACAAGGTACCACAAGTCAGATCAAGACTATCAGCTAAGTGTGACACGCATCCGACACCCAACAGAATAATTCGCAACTCTATCGCATTCACGCTCTACCATCGGTACATGCCGCTGGTACGCGTTTCTACCGTATATACGGGGTACAAACAATGTAATAAACCGAGTGATAAACAAGGTGTAAAACGAAGTAGTTAACCCATTTGCTTATTTACTGATAAATAGACTAGCGGGGAGCAAGTTACAGTGTGACTCCACTGCAACAAGCATGCTGCAGTGAAGCCCCGCTGGGTTCTATATCTATTTATGCGCAAAAAGCGCACGTCTTTTAGTAGGCGCCAATCGTTCAATAAACGCGAAAGGTTTAATAAACGCCAACCTTTTAAAAAGGTTTAGTGGCGGAAGTGGCGCATACCCGTGAACACCATAGCAATACCGTGTTCGTCAGCTGCATCAATCACTTCTTGGTCGCGCATCGAGCCGCCAGGTTGAATAACCGCTTTTATACCGGCTTCTGCTGCTGCATCTATGCCATCACGGAATGGGAAGAATGCATCTGAGGCCATAACCGAACCGGCTACTTCAAGGTTTTCATCTGAGGCTTTGATACCTGCAATTTTTGCAGAGTATACGCGGCTCATTTGTCCTGCGCCCACACCAATAGTCATACCATCTTTGCAATACACAATGGCATTAGACTTCACGTATTTGGCTACTTTCCAGCAGAACATAAGGTCGCGAAGCTGCTCTTCAGATGGCTTGATTTTAGTCACAACTTCTAAGTCTTCTTTATCGACCATGCCGAAGTCGCGTTCTTGAACTAGCAGGCCGCCATTAACGCGTTTAAAGTCGTAACCTTCAGTTAACTGACCAGCCCACTCGCCACAGGCTAGAAGGCGTACGTTTTTCTTCGCACTGACCACTGCTTTTGCTTCGTCGCTTACTGTAGGCGCAATAATCACTTCAACGAACTGACGGTCTACAATAGCTTGCGCTGTTTTAACATCGAGCTCGCGGTTAAAGGCAATGATGCCGCCGAATGCAGAGGTAGGGTCGGTTTTGAAAGCACGATCGTAGGCGCTTAAAATATCGTCACCAATAGCAACACCACAAGGGTTGGCGTGTTTAACAATAACGCAGGCCGGTTCGTCGAATTCTTTAACGCACTCTAGCGCAGAGTCTGTATCGGCAATGTTATTAAACGATAGCTCTTTACCCTGAAGCTGTTCAGCGGTTGCAACAGAGGCTTCTTGAATCGTATTTTCAACGTAAAAAGCGGCATTTTGATGACTGTTTTCACCATAGCGCAGGTCTTGTTTTTTGCTCATTTGAACGTTGTAAGTGCGAGGGAATTCACTGTGCTGGTGGTCGCAGTCTTCTTCACACTCTGTGCTATCTAGACGTGCACCAAAGTAGTTGGCAATCATGCCATCGTACTCAGCAGTGTGTTCAAATGCTTTAATGGCTAGGTCAAAACGGGTTTTATAATTCAACGAGCCGCTGTTGGCGTTCATTTCTGCTAGTACATTGTCGTAATCTGCTGCATTGACCACAATAGTCACGTCTTTGTGGTTTTTCGCTGCTGCACGCACCATTGTCGGACCACCGATATCGATATTTTCGATAGCGTCTTCTAATGTGCAATCATCGTTGGCAACAGTAGCCGCAAACGGGTATAGGTTTACGACGACCAAATCGATAGGTGCAATATTGTTTTCTTGCATAACCGCTTCATCAATACCGCGACGGGCTAATATGCCGCCATGTACTTTAGGGTGAAGGGTTTTAACACGGCCAGCCATAATTTCAGGGTGACCTGTGTGATCAGACACTTCCGTTACAGGAAGGCCTGCATCAGCGATAAGTTTCGCAGTTCCGCCTGTTGATAAAAGCTCAACGCCCGCATTGTGCAGCGCTGTCGCGAAATCGACGATACCTGTTTTGTCAGAGACACTTAAAAGAGCACGTTTGATTGGTTTTGGTGTTTGCATAAATGTATTAGCTTCAAAGTTGTAGTGTTGAAACAAAAAGAGCACCGATTGGTGCTCTTTGCTGGGCAGCGCCCTTAGAATTTTAGTTCATGCCGTATTGCTTTAACTTTTTGCGAAGTGTGCCGCGGTTGATGCCCATCATAATCGCTGCGCGGGTTTGGTTGCCGCGAGTGTAGGTCATAACTTCTTCTAGAAGTGGTGCTTCCACTTCAGCCAGTACCATTTCGTACAAGTTATCGATGTTTGCGTTGTCTAGTTGCTTTAGGTACTTGTTAACCGCTTGCTTAACAGAGTCGCGCAAAGGCTTTTGAGCCTGCGTTTGTGAAGGCGTAGTTACGGTAGTAGTAAAAGGTGAAGTCACGTTTTGATCGAACATAATACTGTGTTGCTCTTTAGTTAGTCATCACTATGCTGCGGGAGAAATCTGTCGGTTTTCTCTAGTCTGCAGCGCTTGAAAATATGCATTTAGTGCATCGAGTTGCTCAGTAGCATCATCGATAGCGTTAAACGTTTTACGAAACTGACGATCCGTATCATGCTCCGAGAGATACCAGCCCACGTGCTTTCGGGCTATTCTTACACCGGCTGTGTCACCGTAAAAACCCTGTACGTTCGTTACGTGTTCGTACAAAATCTCAAACTGTTGTGACAGTGGCGGTGGAGCCAAGGTTTCGCCCGTTTCAAGATAATGTTGAATTTGTTTAAAAATCCAAGGTTTACCTTGCGCGCCGCGACCTACCATAACGCCATCTGCACCAGTGTAATTCAGTACCTCTTGTGCCTTTTGTGGAGAAGTAATATCACCATTTGCAATAACAGGTATTGATATTGCCGCCTTTATTCGGCGTATAGTGTCGTACTCTGCTTCTCCTTTATACATACAAGCTTTTGTTCTACCGTGAACAGCAAGCGACTGTATGCCGTTTTGCTCTGCAATGCGGGCAATATCTACCCCATTGCGATTTTCTGGATTCCAACCGGTACGTATTTTCAGTGTTACAGGAACATCGACAGCGTTAACCACTGCTTTGATGATACTTTCCACTGTGTCTGGGTACTGAAGCAGTGCTGAACCTGCAAGCTTCTTATTCACCTTCTTGGCAGGGCAACCCATATTGATGTCGATGATTTGCGCACCATTCTCAACATTAAATTGCGCTGCTTGCGCCATAAGCTCAGGATCGGCACCCGCTATCTGTACAGAGCGAATTCCTTCTTCGCCCTCATGGTTCATGCGCGCCTGCGACTTCGCGGTATTCCACACTTTCGGATTACTCGACAGCATCTCAGACACTACAAGACCTGCGCCTAAGCGCTTGCATAATTGACGAAACGGTCGGTCAGTTACGCCAGCCATGGGAGCTAACATCAAATTGTTATCTAACTTATATGGTCCAATTTGCAACGATTGTTGCAAAGGCTTTTGCATATGTTGTTGCATAAGTTAACGAGAAGCCCACCATTTATAATTGCACAGAAATTATACACCCGGCTAAAACGGGGCGCTAAGTGTACGTGTTTTCGCAATGCTTGAAAAGGCTAAAAATCACACAAAATTTCACTTATCGGTATTGACAGCGAAAAAAATCTGTCTCGTTAGTAATCTAACGCATAAATACTGGTGAAATTTTGTGCTTAAGACGTGAAAGCCACGAGTTAAAAGGGATGTAATGTGAAAAAATTTAACAATTACATCCTGCTTTTTATCGATTTACCGTATTGCGCAACACTGAGAAGCTGAAAATGTATGCGGGTTCAGTGAACAAAAAATATCACAGGTGATGTCTTATTGAGCGCGCAGCACTAATGCTTGCGTCCAGATACTCTCGCCCATTCACCGTCAATTGCACTTGGCTCAAGTGAGATATCGTTCGCATAGGCCTGTTCAATAGTGGGTACCTGTTCGGCTAAAATACCCGACAGCACGAGCAATCCATCGGATTTACAATATCCCGTAATGACTTCTCGCAGCTCAAGAAGAGGGCCAGAGAGTATATTGGCAACAACCACGTCGGCCTCTAGCACTGGCTGGTTTTCAGGTAAGAACACGTCTAGGCGGTCTTCTACCCCATTTCTGCGGGCATTTTCTTTAGTGGCTTGTAAAGCCTGAGGGTCGATATCAATTCCAATTACACGTTTGGCGCCTAGTTTTAAGGCGGCTAATGCCAAAATGCCGGAGCCACAGCCGAAGTCCACCACGGTTTTGTCCGTCATGTCGATACCATCTAACCAGCGTAAACATAACGCAGTCGTAGGGTGGGTGCCCGTACCAAAGGCAAGGCCGGGGTCGAGCATCACATTAACGGCATTAGGATCGGGAACGTCTCGCCAGCTTGGGCATATCCACAGCCGTTCTCCAAACTGCATGGGGTGGAAGTTGTCCATCCACTCACGCTCCCAGTCTTTGTCTTCTAGTGGTTCAAGCTTGTAGGTGAAGTCTGGGCCCAACACTTTTGCTTTGGCTAACCGTTCTAAAATACGTTTCATATCAGCGTCGGCTTCAAATAAACCAACCACTTGCGTGTCGGGCCAAAGCAGCACTTCGCCAGGCTTGGGTTCATACATGGGGGTATCTTTCGCGTCCACATAAGTGACTGCTTGGGAGCCATTGGCACTTAGCATATCGCCAATTGCATCTGCGTGTTCCGAAGTGGTATTAATTCGTAGTTGTAGCCAAGCCATAGTCGTGTGCCGTTAACGTATTTGGCGGTATTGTACCTTTCACCTGATGTAAACGAAATCCGGCGGCTGATAAAAATAGTGTTCAATTGGGCATACCCTAGTTTTACCGCTCCTTTTTGCTATTTTTCCTTTCGAAACGTGAGCTTTTTGATTAAAACTTAATCTTTTGTCGACTACCAACTTATCTGCAAGCTTGTATTATTGTCGCTCACTTATCCTTAAATGAGAATCACTTACCTATGCGATCACTGCTTTTACCTCTTTTTATACTGCTAGCTGCTTTTAACGTGCAGTCTCGAGAAGTAGAGGTACTTGTGGGGATGGATAAGCCGCCATACGTGAATTCTGCCAATGACAGTGGATTTGAAGTTGACCTAGTACGCGCTATTCTCAGCGATATGGGACACAGTGCAAAAGTGCTCTATCTGCCCTATGGCAGAACGACAAAGGTAATCAATCAAGGGGCTGTTGATATTGCGCTAACGCTGACGCCTTCTCATGCAGTATCGGAAGATATCCTCTCTAATCCATACATTGCCTATCAAAATGTTGCCATAACACGTTCAGACAGAAAACTTCATATTGATAGTATTGAAGCGCTAAAGACAAAGAGTGTGGTGGCCTTTCAAACTGCCACATCAGTACTTGGTAAAACGTTTGAAGCAACGCTTTCTTCGCAACCGACCTATTTAGAAATGGCAAAACAAGAGCGGCAAGTTGAGATGCTAATGCTAGGCAGTGTTGATGTAGCGGTAATGGACAGAAATATTTTTTCTTACTTCAAACTAAACGACGACAGGTATAAAAACGACGATGTGGTGATTCATGAACTCTTTCCTATTTCTACCTATCGAGCGGCTATTCCTAATGAAGAGCTGCGTGAGGCGTTTAATCACAGTTTGTCTGTAATTATTGAAAGCGGTCGTTACCAAGCCTTACTAGAAAAGTATGGGCTTGAATGGAGCGGGTCAGAAAGTGTGTTCGCTATTCTTTCTAACTAGCTTTCTGGCTAGGCGCCTACTGTTTTGCCCCTATTTTCCCCGCTCTTTAATGGAAACTCATCCGTACCTTGATTAGTGCACTTTTTTTGATAGCGCACAGTTTCCAGCGCACCTTTATTAGTATTAGTGCGCTTCCCTATTAACGTTCTTTGCAGAACAAAAAACGCTTAACTATTTAAAACGCTATCCACGAAGTGGTAAATAAGTAAGGCTTGTTTCTGTTGCTTTAAATGCCTTTCTCACCGCGGCGATATCTTGTTCGGTTACAGAGGGGGCGAATGCTTCCACCGTTCCTTTTGGCGATGAGTTCACGCCCACACCATCGCGACATGAATCGCTAGAGGCTCCCCGAGCCCGACTTATGCTTCTTGGGCAATTATCCAGAACATCTGGTGACTCATTGTTGTCTGCCATTGAGTCTTCTCTCAATATGATTTTGCCACCGTAATAAATTTTACTTTCCGACAATGAAAGTGCGGCCAGCTGCCCTTCAAGGATATCCCAGGTATTTACTTCACCTTCTTTAGCGCAACTTACCTTGCCGAAGTGGTAAGTGCCCGTTTCTAATTCTGCGGCAGCAAACGCACTTGTCGTAAATGTAAGGCGCTGGGTGTTCGCATTAGACTGAGAGACTAATTCAATATCGAGCTTGTCACAGTTCAGGTTGCTTGAAAGTTGGAGTACATAAGCCGTGTTTGGTGCTTTGGTTTGGTTGGCAACCGCGGAGGATGCCGCGACGGCGAGGATAGCCGAAGCAATAAAGAAGCGATTCATACAATATCCTTATAAGTTGAATGTATAACATTAGTTGCTAAGTACGTTATTCGCAACCTCTGTTGCTTAATTTTTGGCACGTTTATTTTCCATTTAGCGTCTACATACCGCCTGCTTTACGTAGTTATTTTCGTTACATATGAACTATTTTTGCTGCATAGTATTAAAAGTAGTTAATGCGAAAAAAAACGCTAAAAAAAGCGCGTTAATAAAATTACACCGCTATTTACCCTGAGGCAGGCCGCCAACAGGCTTTTGAGTAGTTGTGTAGCAAAATAAGGGAAAAATAATGATAAAGAAGTGGTATCTACTCATTTTTGTGGCGCTATGCAGCGCATGCACAACAACAAATAAGCAGCAAAGCACGGCATCACAATGGCTGGATAAACCGGCGTATGCCCAAGCCGGCGCTATTCAGTCAGGCGAGTTATCGTCGTATGATTTGGTATCAGGCTATTTAGCTCGCATTGAGCGCCTAGATACTGATACTAACAGTGTACTGGCTATTAATACCCAAGCCCTTGAGCAAGCTAAGCGCATTGATGCAAAAATTAAGAATGGCGAAAGCGTTGGCGCATTAGCCGGAATTCCCGTTTTACTAAAAGATAATATTGAAACAAGCGAGATGGCAACCACCGCGGGATCGATGGCACTGCTGAACAATACAACGGGTCGCGATGCGCCGATTGTGGCTAAGCTAAAAGCAGCTGATGCCATTATATTAGGTAAAACGAACTTATCAGAGTGGGCAAACTTTCGCTCGGAGTCGTCAATTAGTGGATGGAGTGCAGTGGGTGGGCTAACCCGTAATCCGCATTTATTATCGAGAAGCGCCTGTGGCTCTTCATCAGGCTCTGGTGCCGCTATGGCCCTTCGCCTAGCCTCTCTTGCCGTAGGTACAGAGACAAATGGCTCTATTATCTGCCCGTCTTCAATGAACGGTGTGGTTGGCTTTAAACCAACAGTAGGTATGCTTTCTCGCACTCACATTGTTCCTATTTCATTTAGCCAAGATACCGCCGGCCCAATGACAAACAATGTTCAAGATGCATGGCTAATGGCGTCTATCATGGCCGGCGAAGATACAAAAGACAGCGCAACAGCAGATGCGGGCAAGCACCTTATTCAGCAGCCTAACGCATCGCTTATTGCTACTGATTTAAAAGGTGTAAGAATTGGTGTGGTACGTTTCAGGCAAGGCGATAACCCTCATATACTCGCAGCCTACGAAAATGCGTTAAGCAGCCTGGAAAATGCTGGCGCAACCCTTGTTGATATTGACGACTTCGAACAGCCAGATAGTTTTTGGGCAGACTCGTACAACGTTCTGTTAAGTGAGTTCCATTCCTCGATTAACGAGTATTTAGCCGACTCGCCTGCAGATATTCCTGCGAGAGATTTACAGGCACTTATCGCTTTTAACAAAACAGATAAACGAGAGCTAGCGTTGTTCAATCAAGACATTTTTGACAAGTCGCTAGAAGCCGCGGCCATCGATAGTGAGGAATATAAGTCGGCACTTTCACTGATTCAGAAAACCGCAGGAACCAACGGCATCGATACACTGATGCAGCAGCACAATGTTGATGTTTTGGTTTCTCCTTCGAACAGTCCTTCGTTTTTAATTGACGGGGTGTATGGCGATCACTCGCCAGGCGGGTTTATTGGCGTTGGCTATTTAGCTGCGGTAGCAGGGTACCCACATTTAACCGTGCCTGTTGATGACATTAAAAACCTCCCCGTTGGACTTAGCTTCATCGCGAGTAAGTGGATGGATGAAAAGGTATTGCGAATTGGTAGCGTTTTTGAAGCCAAACATGGCTTTTCTATCACTCCGGGTCTTTTACCTTCACGATTTGATGCGCCTGAGCTTGAATCCATTACTGAAAACGTGACGTCCAACTAGGGCTTGGTTCCTCTATGAGGAGCTAACAACGTCTTATAACTAAACACAAAAAAAGAGCCTCAACACCATGTGTTGAGGCTCTTTTCTATTGTTGGTTTACACAACAATTGTGTAATGAGTGCTTACAGCTTGTTCTTCATTGTTCACTCTGCCTCGCTTGTTGCCACTAATCTTCAATGAAGCTCAGCGCTTGCGAAACAACCGCTACATTAGCACAGTCATTATCCAAACGTTTGAGACAGCGCTGATAAGTCAACAGTGAAAGACACGCTACCTAGCCAGGCTTTTTAACCCAAGCGCTACACCAGCCGTTTGCATTAACCAGTTTGCCAGGGAAGATATTACATGGACGGTGTGGTTCGCCATCGGCGCCCTGTACGTACATGCAGTTACTGCATTTTGCACCATCAACAGTTGAAGCTGGCGTGTAATTAAGGGCTTTTGCAGTGGCATCGTCTGCGCTCAACTGTTCTTGAGCTTGTGCACGCAGTGCAACGCCGCCTAGGGTTAACCCTATTAGCGTCGAGCCCGTGAATTTCATAAAGTCGCGGCGATTAACAGATTTCATAACATTCTCCTAATGAGATAGAAACGATAATGATTCTTTTTTATTCAGTGCCTTAAACGCAAAAAACCTGCCCAGAAAGAGCAGGTTTTTTGTTACATACTTTATACTAACGCTTTTTCAGTAAAGATCGACAAAAATTGCGTAAAACTCAGTTTTAATCGATTAATAAAATTTTATCTATTGCCATTCATGCACAATAAGACAGCGTCTATGCTTAAAAGTTTACTTTGTTTCAAGGGGGACATTTGGCTTAGCGTACGCGTACCTCGCCAACCGTTTGCTTGAGTGATAGCTATCTAGCCCACTGATTGACGCAGTGTTTAAAGCTTCAATATCAAGATACCCATCTTTATCAAGGGCATCTTTAGCAAAAAAGACTTCTTGGATTTCACCAATTACCATTTCGGTATTATTGAGCAAGCTAAAATGCTGAGCGACTTTAAGGCCAATGTTAACTTCGCTTTCTTTAACATAAGGCGCACTAAACGTATCGCTGAAAAAAGGTGTCAGTCCCACTGCATCAAATTCGCTTTCATCTTGCTCGTAGCGGGCAGAGGTTTGGTGCGCTTTATCAGCCCACTGAGTATTCACGTGATTTAAGGTGTAAAAGCCCTGCTGCTTAATATTATCCAATGAATCTCTCTGCACAGTGTGCGGACGCATTATCATGCCAAGTAGCGGCGGGTTAGCACCTATGTGAACTACTGAGCTAATAATGGCTAAGTTGTTAGTTTTCCCATCTGAGGTTCCCAGCAACACCGCCGATTTAAAGCCAGACAAACTATTAATTAAATTAGCGCGGTAGCGCTGCTCTAAGTTATCTAAATCATCGCGAGTCATACGGTCAGTCATTTTCTCGTTCTGCCTCTATAGAAAGTTCTTCACCGTGCTGAAACACTCTTAATTCGATGGGCTGACAGCAAACTTGGCAGTCTAGTACCTGAACTTGACCCACGTCGTTTATTTCATCAATTTCAACGTCATTAGGGGCCATACAGTACGGGCAGGAAAAGCCCATTGCGCGTGTCAAACTCATATCTTAATTCCATGTTTTTTCAATTTACTATAAATACGCTTATTACCAATGGGTGGATTGTTTTTAACTTCTTATGCATTGCTTGTTGAATGATTTATTGGATGACTTATTGAAAAGCTTAGGTAGCAGATTAGTGATCAGGTGCCAGTATTTTCGGTATTAATGAATAGCCTAAATGTTTAGGTTATTCATTTGGTATTTAAACAATAGTGAGGTGGTTGGTGTGGCAAACACTGTTGGGATATGTCCTTGCTGCAAACGTAAAACGCGACTGACATATCATCATCTTATTCCGAAAAAAATGCACAGGCGTCAATATTTTAAGAAGCATTACACAAAAGCCGAACGCCAAGAGGGGGTGCATGTTTGCAGGCAGTGTCATAGCGGTATTCACCACTTTTACGATGAAATGACCCTTGCCAAAAACCTCTGTACATTGCCGCTATTACTAGCCGATGAGCAGTTAGCATCGTTTTTTAGCTGGGTAAGTAAACAGCGGGTAAAGGTTGATTAATGGTGCTGTATAAATATACACTATAAAAAGTGTTTTGTTGTGATTTGAGTCGCTATGCCTTTAAGAAGGCATAGCTTGAGTGGCTACAACCATTAACTGTACCCAAATATCGTTAACTGACTATTTTTAATTGACTGGGCTGCTGGCCAAATGCGAAAAGTGCGAAAAGATCTCCCTCCCCGCTATTACCTCACTCATTTTCATGAGTTCCTCAGCTTTTTTGAGGGGGCAAGCGCGACACTGCTTTCTGATGAGGCCGCATCGTTTATCGAACGTTTTAACGCGTTAGACGATGACAAGCAGTGCATTATCGTACGTGCGGCTAACCGTAAATATGCGATTATTGACCGAACACAATTTAATTACGCAGAAATTAACACACCTCAAGCTCAAATAAACAGCCTAATAGAAAGCGGTTGGTTTGGCGACCTCACGAACGCCTCGTTTAATGACATAGCCGGTGTGCTTACCAAAGATGCCATATTAACGCTGTTGGCGGATTACGGCAGTACGCAAGGATTGTCCTCACAAACTAAGCCAAAGTTAGTGACGCTACTTGGCAATGAAATACGTGCGAATGGATGGCCTAGCCGCTTTTCTATCGATAACTATTTAGTGTGTTTGTTTAACGATGCACTGCGCTTCCTATTATTTTTATATTTTGGCAATACGAAGAGCCGCTTAAATCAATTCTCCATGAGAGATTTAGGCGTTATGCGCACTCGTTCAGATTCGGTGACCGATGTTGCCCGATTTGAGAGTAAGTCAGATACAGAAGCTGCGTGGTTTTACGCAAACCACTACACGCAAATTCCGTTTTATCACACCGAGACTTTGCTTAACCTGGCTGATAGCGACTTTCCTAGCACCGAAGGTGTGTCCGCAGGATTTTATAAAGATCAATTGCTGTACGCATTAGGATTAAAGCTATTAGACGAAGACAAGCAAAAAGGCCTTAATATTCTGCGCCTAGCAGACAGTGATAAAGCGAAAGAAAAATGGATAAGAGAAAGTTATAAACTCGGCTCTGTTGACGAAGTGAAAAGTGAACTTGAGTACATTATCGATAACCCTCAATCGGATACGCTATTGGCATTTGCTGAAGACTTCTATGCGCGCAAGTACAACAAAAAGCGCACCAGTACGGTGACCGATATGCTGCGCAATGCCAGCAGAGAACTATCGATTGATGTCAGCCAAAATCAGCAGGTTGAGCGTGGCGTGCTTGCCCATTATGCTAGGCATGGCATTGAAGGCTGGCGTACAGAAAACCGATTGTGGCGAAGCCTTTTTGGATTAACGTTTTGGAAGCAGCTTTATGAAGAGGATACCTTGGTAACGGAATTTGACCGACGCCCACTTTCGCTTAAGCAGAATAACTTTTACGCCAAATTTGAATCTAGTATTGAAGCGTTGCTGTCGTCGTTAGATACGCCGGAAAAATTGCTATTTCATATTCAAAAAATGGCGACGCAGCACTTCGGTAAGGTGAACAGCTTGTTCATGTGGTCTAGTCGACTATTAGTGCCCATAGAGTCATTGTTGCGATACGGAAAGCTTCAGTCTATTCACAGCTTATTGAGAATGATGTGCAAAGACTTTGAAAGTCTAAGAGATGGCTTTCCCGATATCATGGTGTACGACAACGGGTTGCGGTTTGAAGAGATTAAAGCACCGGGAGATCAGTTACGACGCAACCAGCTAGTTTCTATTCAGCGTTTGCAGCAGGCTGGGTTTGAGGTGGCAGTCACTACCGTAAACTGGGTACGCGACCCAGAACAGCCCTACGTTGTAGTTGATATAGAGACAACTGGCGGAAACAACAGCTATAACCGTATTACTGAAATAGGCATGGTTAAACTTATTGCTGGTGAAGAGGTTGCTCGTTATCAAACGTTACTGAACCCTCAGCGCCGCATTCCTTCAAATATTACTCGGCTAACTGGCATTTCAGATGAGATGGTAAAAGATGCGCCGCTTTTTTCTGAGGTTGCCAATGATATTGCAGAATTTACTGAGGATGCAGTATTTGTAGCTCACAATGTCAACTTCGACTACGGTTTTATTAAACAAGAGTTTGCCCGCCTTGAGCAGCCATTCCGCCGTCCGAAAATGTGCACGGTGAGAGAAATGCGTCGCACGCACCCTGGGCTGCCCTCTTATTCATTGGCCAATTTAACTAAGCACTTCTACATTTCGATGGAGCGCCATCACCGAGCACTCTCTGATGCAAAGGCAGCTGCCGAACTGCTAAAACTAGCATTTGAAAAAGATGACGAAGTTAATGACTTGGCCGGCGAGTAGGCGAACGACTAGCGCAGCACCTTCTAATAAAAATTGAACGAAGACGATATTTTTTCGTATGTACTGATAACGCAGTGTTTTACGTAAATATAGCGATATACAAGCGTTACCTTACGCAAAGCAAGCCCTGAAAAATACTGTAAAAAGACAACGTTAAAAAAGCGTTTAATAAGAGAGCGCTTCAATTTGATAATCGCTTTTACCTTAGACCGAGCAAAACCGTTTATGAGTACAACTATGTTAGACGAAGAACAACAGTCGCGAGTGATAGAAATGGCGTGGGAAGACAGAACGCCCTTTGAAGCCATTGAAAAGCTTTTCGGATTACCTGAAAAAGAGGTAATAAAGCTGATGCGCAAAAATCTCAAGCAGAAGACATTTAAAAATTGGCGAGCCCGTGTGTCTGGCCGCAAAACCAAGCATGCGAGTTTACGACCAGAGGGTGTAGACCGAGGTTATTGTCCGTCTCAGTACAAGGTAAAAAGTGCCAATAAATAGCGCCTGTTAGCAGGCGCTTTAAGGCAAATTTTCTGGGGTTATTCTACTGTGCTTACGGGCAATAAGAAGGCCATAAGCTGCTGTCGAAACGGGCTAGGGAATATAAGGGTGTTGCCTGATTCATTAATGGATTTAGCCTGGGCTATCATCGGTCGATATGCGGCATAAGCGGTGTCGTTTTTCTCCACCTCTTCTACCCTTTCCATAATGTTTTCAATAAACTCATTAGCGGACAACGCCTCCTCCCTCTTTAAATCCTCAGCTAATGCTTTTAACACGTAGGTTTCCCATTCTTTTCTATAGCTGTCTTGAAGTCTTTCGGGGTAAAGCGTTAGGTCGTCGATATCTTGTTTTAAGTCGACAACATCGAGAGGGTCGTCATACAAAACGCGCAGGGCGAGGAGCACATCGTCAGATAATCTGGAAATCGGGAGTTTCTCTTTAAGCTGTTTGTAACGGCTTTGCATAGTACTACCTTAAACGTCATGAAGTGTCCCTAAGGTTGTAGTTCGCTTCCTTGTTCTTAACACAAAGTCTAAAGAACTAGTGCCATAGTTTAAAGGCGTAGAGGTTAAAAATAAGTAATCTTTTATATATGAACTTGTGCAAATTACGGAGCGTATTTACTCACGCACTGTTAAAGTGTGTACGCGTTCTTGCTGTTTGGCCCACCGTTTGGTGGGCCTTTTTTTTTGCGCGTCATTTATGAGTGCAATTAGGGTGAGTAAATTGCTGCAATTTAACAGGTACGGAAATCGGGCATAAAAAAGCCGGTGCAAGGCACCGGCTGAAGTGGAGACGCGCTCCATAAGGTAAAACACACAAAAGAAAAAACAGTCATTACGGGAGACGTTTAAACTTGTGATAAGTATAGGCGTGTTGTTTGAACAAGAAAAACAGTAAAAATTGATTGTTGTAATCGTTAAATTAGAATCAATAGGAAACGAAAAACAAAAAGAATTAAGAGGGCATAAAGTTGGGCTGCACTTAAACAACAGTGCAACCCAAGGGGGATTAGGCTAGGCCTAGTTTCTTTTCAAGGTAGTGAATATTAGTGCCACCGGCAAAAAAGTTTTCATCTGCCATAATAGAGCGTTGAAGCGGAATATTTGTCTTTATTCCCTCTATCACAATTTCTTCCAGAGCATGGCGCATTCGCGCAATCGCTTCATCACGACTTTCACCGTAGGCGATAAGTTTGCCTATCATAGAATCGTAATACGGAGGAACAGTGTAGCCCGCGTAAATGTGTGACTCCCAACGAATACCCAAACCACCTGGAGCATGAAACATATTGATTAAACCAGGGCTTGGAATAAAAGTCTGAGGGTCTTCAGCGTTAATACGACACTCAATAGCGTGGCCGCGAATCTGAATTTGCGACTGATCAATAGACAGAGGCTGCCCTGCAGCTATACGAAGCTGCTCTTTGATTAAATCTACGCCTGTGATCATCTCAGATACTGGGTGCTCTACTTGAATACGCGTATTCATTTCAATGAAATAAAACTCGCCGTTCTCGTATAGGAACTCAAAGGTTCCCGCACCGCGATAGTTTATTTCAACACAGGCTCTGCGGCAGCGATCGCCAATTTTGGTTCGCATTTGCTCCGAAATTCCAGGTGCTGGCGCTTCCTCTACCACCTTTTGGTGACGACGCTGCATAGAACAGTCTCGCTCACCTAAGTGAATAGCATTACCTTGCCCATCGGCCAGTACCTGTATTTCTACGTGGCGAGGGTTCTCTAAGAACTTTTCCATGTAGACAGTAGGGTTGCCAAAGGCTGCGCCTGCTTCTGCTTGAGTAGTTTCTATGGCTTTTACGAGCTCGCCTTCGCTGCGAACAACACGCATTCCGCGACCACCACCGCCACCAGCAGCTTTAACAATGATTGGGTAACCAATGCGTTTGGCTATGGTTTTATTGCGCTCGTTATCGTCTGTCAACGGGCCATCAGAACCAGGAACACAAGGCACCCCTGCTTTCTTCATTGCATTGATAGCTGATACTTTGTCGCCCATCAGATTAATGGTGTCTGCTGTAGGCCCAATAAAGATAAAACCGCTTTTTTCTACGGCTTCTGCAAAATCAGCATTTTCCGCTAAGAAACCGTAGCCAGGGTGAATAGCAATTGAATTAGTTACTTCTGCTGCTGCAATAATACGAGGAATGTTCAGGTAACTCTCGGTTGCAGACGCTTTACCGATACAAATGGATTCATCGGCGAGTAATACGTGCTTTAAATTTTTATCCGCAGTGGAGTGCACGGCTACTGTCTTGATGCCTAGTTCTTTACAGGCTCTCAAAATACGTAGGGCAATTTCACCACGGTTAGCAATAAGTACTTTATCTAACATTGTGAATTGCTCACTTATTCGATGATGAACATAGGTTGGTCGAATTCAACCGGATCTTGATTCTCTACTAAGATTGCTTTAACAACACCGGCTTTATCAGACTCGATTTGGTTCATCATTTTCATGGCTTCAACGATACATAGTGTATCGCCAACTTTAACTTGCTGACCTACTTCGGCAAACGCTTTTGCAGTAGGTGAAGACGCGCGATAGAAGGTTCCTACCATTGGCGATTTAACCACATGGCCGGTTGGTGCTGCTGGTTCAGAGGCTGCTTCAGGCGCAGCTGGGGCTTGTGCTGGCGGTTGTTGTGGCGCTGCAGGTGCTGCAAAGCTGTAGTTAACCGGCGCATGAACGCCAGTTGGACCACGGTGAATACGTACTGACTCTTCACCTTCGGTAATTTCTAGTTCAGCTACACCAGACTCTTCAACTAGCTCGATGAGTTTCTTTATCTTTCTAATATCCATGTTCTTTCTCTGCGTTATTTTTGCGATTTCGGTAAATTGATTGCTGCGGTTAGTGCAAGGGAATAACCCATAGGGCCAAGGCCAACAATGACACCAGCTGCAACATCAGAAAAATAGGAATGATGACGAAAAGGTTCACGAGCGTGAACATTCGACAAATGAACTTCGATAAACGGAATGCTCACACTTAACAGCGCGTCGCGAATGGCCACACTTGTGTGCGTGAATGCAGCAGGGTTAATAATGATGGCATCTGTATTACCCATAGCGTCGTGTATGCGCTCAATAAGTGCATGTTCAGCGTTAGACTGAAAATGCGAAAGCGTCACATCGCTGGAGGCAGCTTGAGCCTGCAAGTCATCAACGATGTCTTGCAAAGTTTGCGTGCCGTACTTGTCGGGTTCTCTTTGGCCTAACATATTTAAATTAGGGCCGTTCAATAACAAAATATTCATCTAATTTGCTGCTATCTTCGTGTAACTGTCGTGGTATTCGTCATTTCAACAAAGTTTGCCGTCAGTTGCACGAAAAAAAGCCAATAACAGGTTCTGTTTTTAAATTTATATGTTGATTATAGAGATAGAGAAAGATTTAGCAGCAAAATACTGGTCTAATCAGGTGTTTTCGGCGCAAAGTTTTCGCTACATAAACATGATTTGAGCGTTTTTATTGTTAATGAAACGTTGCTTTTTTAAGCGTTGTATCACCTGCCATGCGTGGCTTTCAGCGATTTCCTGATGAGCTGCAAGCTAAAGTCGGGGGTTCTGTAGTGAAAACGGAACGCTTTGATAGCGACCGTGAAATTTTGCCACGTAAACACCGAAATGCAGGTGGGGAAGAGACGAAAAGCCGGTATTTCCGGTGTAACCGATAAGTTGCCCTTGGGTAATTCGTTGCTCTCGTTTTACCACAACACCTTCATATTTGAGGTGATAATATTCACCGGTGGTTCCATCGTCATGCAAAATGGCAACGTAATTTGCATGTTTCGCGAAATCTGGAGTAGGTCCGCCTTTTCTCCCATTGCGCTTGGTGTCTATAACAATACCTCCTCGCGCAGCAAGCACGGGTGTGCCTTCACTAGCACCAAAATCTAAAGCATATTTAGACGCACCAAAGTGACTAAATTTTCCGTTAACGCCCTGCACAATAGGATAGCTTTGTTGAGGTTGTAACGGAGACGCATAGGGATACTCACTATTATGAGCGGCACCGATATTACCTACAGTCCATTTCACGCGCATGGTGGACCAAAAGCGAGATGGTGACTGGGTCTCTCCTAAAATAATAGGGTCGTTATTAGCTAAAAAAGCGTTGGCATGGGCTTTATAACCGAGGTCTGTTGAATACAGCGTTAGGGCTACGGGTAAATCGATGAAACGCTGAACGCGTATGACATAGCTACCGCTAGTGTCGTCTTTTTCACTTAACAAAAAGCAAAAGCGGCGCTCATCAAAGCAACCCTCTCGTTGCACACTCTTTGAAAGGCTTTGCTTCGACGGGCTTTGATTCGACAGGCTATTTGACGGGACTTGTACAGCAGAGGTTAAGAGGCTGGTGGCCCGTAATGTCGTTGCCGAGGCGATTGGGTTTGATGAGGGCTGTGTTGATCCAACGAGCGTGGATAAAGCGTGTGTTGTTGAAGCCTGAAGTGGTGATGCCCAAATAAATAAAGCCCAAGCACCCAACGCCCACGCAAAGAATGCTCGTAACCGACCACTCACAGATTTTTTATGTAGCCACTTATTCTGCCACTGGTGTTGTCCAAGCCGCAGCGTGATGATGCTACTCGTCGCGGACATTATCGGCAGCGGCGCTGTCAGTAAGGGCTCTGTCATCAAGGGTACTGTCATCAAGAGCACTGTCGGCAAGCGCATTGTTAACGTGTGCTGCGAAGGCATCGGCTTTCATAAACCCGGTTACCCGTGACTGCCTTAACTCTTCACCGTTTTTATCAAAAAATAATATAGTAGGTAAACCGAGTACTTCAAACCTATCGAATACTTCCTGACGCTCGGGGGTGTTGTCGGTAAGGTCCATCTGCATCCATACGGTATTGCTCAGCGCGTTAACCACGTTTTGATCTGGGAAGGTGTATTTCTCGAACTCTTTACACGCCACGCACCAGTCGGCGTAAAGGTCTACCATTACCGTTTGGCCGTTGTCGTTAGCCTTTGCTATCTTCTGCTGTAAATCGGTAAGATCTCTTGCCTTAATAAATTCAGGGTGAGTTACTTTTTCGCCCCAAAGGCCAACGTTTTCACCAGTTTGATAAGTAATGCCTGCACTTCCCATAACGCCTGCCGCTACCAACATGGCCCGCAATAGCTTCATTTTGCTGTTAGGCGTCGCGCGATTTAACTTCCAATAGTAACCAAATAAACCGAAGCCCAGTGCTGCCCACAAAAAGTCTGAATACAAGCTGTTCCACAACCGCTCTACAAACACTATGGCGACGGCCAGCATCATGAAGCCGAATGTTACCTTCACGACGTTCATCCAGTTCCCCGCTTTTGGCAGCAGTTTTCCACCCGTAACGCCAAATATGATCAGCGGAATGCCCATACCAATACTCAGTAAATAAAGGGAAATAAATCCAAGGGTCATATCGCCGGTTTGCGCGATAAATAGCAATATGCCGGTAAGTGGCGCAGTGGTGCACGGCGAGGCAATTAGCCCTGACAGCACGCCCATAATAAATACGCCTAAAAAGCTGCCTGGGGTTTGGCTGTTACTTGCTGAGGTAAGCTTTTCCTGCCACTTTGCAGGAAGTTGTATTTCAAAACCGCCAAATAGGGCGACGGCTAACGTAGCAAATAAAGCAATGAAAACACCTAACACAATAGGGTGCTGAAGTGCCGCTTGAAATTGCGCCCCTGCTACTGCCACAACCAGCCCAAGTAGAGAGTAGGTAATTGCCATACCTTGTACGTAGACAAAGGTAAGCCAAAAAGAATGAGAGAGACTTTTTGTATTGCCTTGACCAATAACAATGCCTGACACAATGGGGTACATAGGGAATACGCAAGGGGTAAACGCAAGGCCGATACCCAAAATAAAGAATAACAACAGGGTAAGAGGGAGGTTTTCTTTATTAATTAACTTATTGGCAAGGGAGAATTGTTCACTCTCTGGTGCTAAAACGCCATTTTGAACAGATGCTTGCCCACCACTAACGATTTCATTGAGATAAACGACTTTTATCGTGGGTGGATAGCAAAGCCCAGCATCGGCACAGCCTTGATAACGCACTTTCACCACGCCATCAGAAGAGGCCTCTTCTAGTGGGAGCGTTATGCTAACGCTGTTATAAAAAACTTCCGACTTGCCGTAAAACTCATCTTCAATTATTACCCCTTTTGGATAGTTAGCTTCGCCTATTGCGGCGTCTTTAGCGACGTACTTAAACTGCTTTTTATACAGGTAATAACCATCTGCAATAGCAAATGTTAGCGTTAGCGTGCTGTCTTTCTGGTTAAAGTCGAAGGCAAACGCCTGCTCAACGTCTAAAAACTCAGGCTCTTGTGAGAATGCGTTGTCTAAGCTTTTGGGGAATTGTGCCTGCGCAGCAGCGGTTGCTGATGACGCGCTTACTAAAAAAAGAAAGATTGAAAATACCATTGCAGTAAAGGCAAACGTTCGACGGGGCAGAGATAATGTCGACACTCGGTTTAGTAGGGCATTAATCATATTAATAACTTCAACTTCTATTGTGAGTTCTAAATTGCTTATTTTAAGCCACTGTCAGTAAAGCCAGCGTTATTATTAGCTGACTCGGGACTTTTTCGGTGTTTTCTCAGTGTTTTCTCGGTACGGGCCCAGTACTGAATGAGCACTTTTATAGGCATTTATACACGCTTGCCTTACAAAAGGTGCTTAACTATACCAAAATACGGTATAGGGTTAGATATACTTCACCTTAAATAAGGGTAAGACTATCTACGTGACCGCTGCATGCCTTTTTAACAGAGGTTGTCCCGGCCCGAAATAGGTTGTGATGTTTTAGTTATCGGTCGTATTGAACCTGTATTTAACCGAAAGTAAACGAACCTTTGATTGCTTTTGGGCTCAACACCCATATAACACTTAATAGACTGTTTAAAGAGGACTCACCTTGCGGGTTTTATTCATTTTATTTGCCGTACTTCCTATTTTAGAAATCGCCTTACTGGTTAATGTTGGCAGCATTATTGGTGGTTGGAACACAATAGGGATAGTTATTCTCACCGCTTTTATTGGCTCTTATTTTGTGAAGCGTGAGGGGATCAGTACCCTTCAAACTGCGCAGGCAAAAATGCAGCGCAACGAAATGCCGGGGAAAGAGCTTGTTGAAGGGTTAATGCTAGTTGTAGCTGGCGTTTTACTGGTGACCCCAGGGTTTATCACCGACATATTGGGTTTCATGTTCGTATTACCCGGAACACGACATTTACTTGCTGCGCAGGTGAGCAAGCACATGAAAATGCGCGTTGTTATGCCCGGTGCGGGAGCTGGTGGTGCTGGGCCAGGTGCAGGTGGCTTCAATACAAACGGGCAACAAAGCCCATTTGGCAGCGATCCTTTTGGAAGTACTGATTCGCCATTTAATACATCAGCTAAAAAGAAAGACGATGTGATTGAAGGTGAATACACGGACAATACGCAAAACGACGAAGACAAGCGTTTGAAGTAAACTCACTCGATACCGCTAGCGAGTAGATTTTAATTTGATGCTGAGCCGTCTCATCCTCAAACTAATCTCCCCAAACACGTGTATTTCGCAAAAAAATCAATTTTTTTACATTTTTTTGCGGAAAAACACTTGAACTTGTTTGGGTACTGCCCCATTTATCCGTGCAGATAACATTTTAACTGCTCAGCAATGAGCGTTCCAGGCAATCAACATTCAAAACAGTGAATGTTGAATATTCTTTAATTTGAATAGTGGAATTTTCAGGAGACTTGAAAATGGCAATTCGTCCTTTACACGACCGCGTAATAATTAAACGCGCAGAGCAAGAAAGTAAATCTGCAGGCGGTATCGTTCTGACTGGTTCTGCAGCAGAAAAATCAACTCGCGGTGAAGTAATCGCTGTGGGTAATGGTCGCATACTTGAGAATGGTGAAATTAAAGCGCTAGACGTAAAAGTTGGCGACACCGTTATTTTCAGTGACGGTTACGGCGTTAAAACAGAAAAGCTGGATGGTGAAGAAGTTCTAATCCTTAGCGAAAGCGACATCCTAGCGATTGTTGAGTAATAACGACTAACGTTTAACCGAATTAGAGAGGAATTGAATCATGGCAGCTAAAGAAGTACGTTTTGGTGACGACGCTCGCACAAAAATGCTTAAAGGCGTAAACACGCTAGCAAACGCAGTAAAAGTAACGCTTGGTCCTAAAGGCCGTAACGTTGTTTTAGACAAGTCTTTCGGCGCACCTACCATCACTAAAGATGGTGTATCTGTAGCGAAAGAAATCGAACTTGAAGACAAGTTTGAGAACATGGGCGCTCAGATGGTGAAAGAAGTAGCCTCTAAAGCGAACGATGAAGCGGGGGACGGTACAACTACCGCTACTGTGCTTGCACAAGCTATTGTTACTGAAGGCCACAAGTCTGTTGCTGCGGGTATGAACCCAATGGACCTTAAGCGCGGTATCGATAAAGCTGTTATCGCAGCGGTTGCTGAGCTGAAAGCGCTTTCTACAGACTGTGCAGACAGCAAGTCTATTGCACAAGTTGGTACTATCTCTGCAAACTCTGACTCTGAAGTTGGTGACATCATTGCACAAGCAATGGAAAAAGTAGGTAAAGAAGGTGTTATCACTGTAGAAGAAGGTCAAGCACTTCAAAACGAACTAGACGTTGTTGAAGGTATGCAGTTCGACCGTGGTTACCTATCTCCTTACTTTATCAACAACCAAGAAAACGGTACTGTTGAGCTAGACAGCCCATTCATCTTGTTAGTAGATAAGAAAATTTCTAACATCCGTGAATTGCTTCCAACGCTTGAAGGCGTAGCGAAAGCTGGTAAGCCACTACTTATTATGGCTGAAGATGTTGAAGGCGAAGCGCTAGCAACATTAGTGGTAAACAACATGCGCGGTATCGTGAAAGTTGCTGCAGTTAAAGCACCTGGTTTCGGCGACCGTCGTAAAGCAATGCTTCAAGACATCGCGGTACTTACAGGCGGTACAGTAATCTCTGAAGAGATTGGTCTAGACCTTGAAAAAGTGCAGCTTGAAGACCTAGGTACAGCGAAACGCGTAGTTATCAACAAAGACAACACGACTATTGTTGATGGTAACGGCGACGAAGAAGCGATTGAAGGTCGTTGTGCACAAATCAAAGGTCAAATTGAAGACTCTTCATCTGACTACGACAAAGAAAAGCTTCAAGAGCGTTTAGCTAAGCTTTCTGGCGGTGTTGCAGTAATTAAAGTTGGTGCAGCAACTGAAGTAGAAATGAAAGAGAAGAAAGACCGGGTTGAAGATGCACTACACGCAACGCGTGCAGCGGTTGAAGAAGGCGTAGTGCCTGGTGGTGGTGTTGCTCTAGTTCGTGCAGCGGCTAAGCTTGCTGACCTAACTGGTGACAACGAAGACCAAACTGTAGGTATTAAACTTGCGCTACGTGCAATGGAATCGCCTCTACGTCAAATCGCGAGCAATGCTGGTGCAGAAGCATCTGTTGTTGTTAACGCTGTTAAAGGCGGCGAAGGTAACTACGGTTACAACGCTGGCAACGACACGTATGGCGACATGCTAGAGATGGGTATTCTTGACCCAACTAAAGTAACGCGTTCTGCACTGCAGTTTGCAGCATCAATTGCTTCACTTATGATCACTACTGAAGCCATGGTTGCTGAAGTACCTAAAGATGAAGCAGCTCCTGCAATGCCTGATATGGGCGGCATGGGCGGAATGGGCGGCATGATGTAATCTGCCCCTAAGCTTAACGCTTAAAGAAAAGGCGCTACTTCTTTGAAGTTAGCGCCTTTTTTATGTCTTGCCTTTCAGTTTTGGCTTTGCTTTCTACCCCTGCTTCTCTTCAATGTAAGCGTCAATTAACTCCTCAAGGATCGCCAAAGGAACCGCGCCATTTTTAAGTACCACATCATGAAAGTCTCTTAGGTCGAACTTATCGCCCAAGGCAGTTTTCGCTTTCTCTCGCAGTTCCAAAATCTTAAGCATGCCAACCTTGTACGAAGTTGCCTGTCCTGGCATCACAATATAGCGCTCAATTTCCGAGGTAACATCGCTGAGTGCCATACCTGTGTTACTTGCCATGTAGTCGATGGCTTCTTCTCGGGTCCAGCGTTTTTGGTGAATTCCAGTGTCTACCACTAAGCGTACCGCTCTGAACAATTCCGCTTGAAGTCGACCAAGGTTGTCCAGTGGATTGTCTTGAAAGCCCATTTCCCACGCTAAATACTCTGAGTACAGCGCCCATCCTTCTGTATAGGCAGTGAATGGAGACATTTTTCGAATAAAAGGCATGCCCTCCATTTCCATCGCTAGCGCTATTTGAAAATGATGGCCTGGAATACCTTCGTGGTAGGCCAGCGTTCGCATACTGTATTTAGGGGTAGCCTTTATATCGTAAAGATTAGCGAAGAAGCGCCCAGGTCTTGAGCCGTCTATGGCTGGCTGCTGATAATACGCACCAGGTGCAGTTTTTTCCTTAAACTCGGGAATGCGTACTACTTCCATACCTGCTTCAGGACGAATACGGAAAACCTCGCTCATACCTTTTTCAATTTCATCAAGAATGGTTTGATAGTCTTTGAGTATTTGTTCACGGCCAGCATCACTGTCTTCATAGTAATGAGAAGGATCTGCTGCAAGGGCATCCATTGCTTTTGTAAACCCTAACGTTACGTCGTAGCCTTCGCCTTCAAGAATTGTCAGCATTTCGCCTTGAATTCGAGCAACTTCTTTTAAGCCGATATTGTGAATTTCATCTGCAGTCATATCGGTGGTAGTGAAAAAACGAAGGGCGTTGGCGTATACCTTATCGCCATCGGGTAAGTGCCAATACCCGTGGTCGTTACCTGCCTTTGCCTGTAGTGTTGTGAAGTAGTCGATAAATAGCTGATAAGCGCGATTTACATCATCGTTAATGCGCGCTTCGGCTTTAGCCAAAAACTCATCCTGCTGTTCTTGCGACAGTGTTTCTACATCAGCCATTTTCTCTTTTAACGAGCTATACAAAATGTTTTCGTTAAGCGGCGAAGCAACAAAGCCGTTCATTTCATCGAGCACACGAGTAATAACAAATTGGGGAGGAATAATGCCTTTTTCCTCACGCAGTTTTAATCCTTCAAGTACTTGGGCAAACTTTTCATCTACCGCGCCTAAGCGACTTAGGTAATTTTCAACATCGGTTGCATCATTAATTTGATGTTGACCCTGCATGAAGCTTGGAAAGCCGTTTTGCACACCAAATAATTGGTTTACAGGATAGGTGTGGTATTGAAATGGCTCGTTGCCAATTAAATAATCCAGCAAATAAAGAGTGATTTTTTTAGAAAGTAGCTCGTCTTTACTCAGGTCTTCATTATCGTAATCGACGATAACTTGCCTAATGCCTCGGGCCTTATCAAAAAGGGCTTCGCCTTTCTCGGGGCTGGCATCGTCGAGTTCTGAATTATGACCTTTAATACCCACAGACTCTAGAAAGCCTAACGACGTTAAGGTTTCAGGGCTATCAAACGCTACCTTTACCATCTCTCTGTTTAAAAAATTATTAAAGTAAAAGGGTTTATCTGCATACCATTCGTGAGCAGCGAAGCTGCCGCCAAGCAGTACAACAACCAGTAAACCTGTACCAATCCATTTAAAAAATCGTTTCATTATTTTTATTGTCCACATTTTCGTTCCCACTCTACGTTAGCGGAATTTGCGCTACAAAGTAAACCAGATTAATGGGGGTGGTTAGCAAAGGCTGCTATATTTATGTGTCGTTTGCTACTGCCAGTATTAAGCGAAGACGGCCGGATAGTGAATCTCTCTTCTGCTGCACAAGCACCCGTGCAAGTTGATGCTATGAAAGGGCTTGTACATCTTCATGATGATTTTCAGGCTTATGCGCAAAGTAAGTTAGCGTTAACAATATGGAGTGAGCAGGTGTCCAAAACGCTTAAGCGTGGGCAAGTTAGTGTGTCGGTTAATCCAGGTTCGCTTTTAGCGTCTAAAATGGTGAAAGAAGGTTTCGGCGTGGCGGATAACGATCTGAGTATTGGTGCTCAAATACTGTGTAAAGCAGCCTTATCTGATGACTTTCAGCAGGCGTCAGGCAAGTATTTCGATAACGACTCACAGCAATTTGCTTCACCACACAATTTCGCACTGAATGCAGTAAACTGCCAAAAAGTGATGGAAGCGCTGCAGTCTGTTGTTGCGGGGTAGTTATAAAGCCGCTTATCAATACCTTTTAGAATAATGGCGTACGTTGTAAAAACCACTTGGATAAACAGTGATTTTTACAACGCCCTTATCTTATTTTAAGTGGCTGTTATGTTTGCTTTTTGTAATGCGCTTTTTATATCTTTACCGGCACAGTTGGGTACCCGAGACAGATATGATTCTATGCTTTCCATATTAAGCGTTAATCGTCTCTCATCTACATCTTTTGGGTCTTCCAACGGCTGCAGCCCGCAGCCATTTAACTGCGTTCCATAAAGCTGCTTTTCTCCATTATTGACCTTTATGCGATCGTAAAGATAGGCATAGTTACTTCCTTTCGCCATATCGTTATCAACGGCCTTCTTTACAATAGGAAGCATTTTTTTTTGTAGACTAAGGTTACTGTCGAGATGTTGAAAGACTAAAAAAACAGTGCTGCTCGGCTCATCACCAAAAACTGCTGGATCTGGCCAGCCGTGTTCCTTTAAGTATTTGAGCGTATAGTTTCCATGTTTATAAGTTTCGTTACTGATAAATTTTCGAATTAAGAAGTTCAAGGACTTACTTTCTGCTTCAGAAAAAGAGCTGTACCTCTCAGATTTTTTATTAACAAGGCCAAGCACAAGTTCCTGATCCCTTTCGGCCAAAACTGCAAAAGCGTGCTTTGTTTCTTCTACATTAAGACCAATAATTTGCTCAGGAAGATTTACGACAGAATCAGTTAGCGTTTTAAAAGCGTATTTAACACGAGCTGTGCTTGCATCAAATTCTTCTTTAGAATTGCTAGCGGCAAGTATTGTGACGGCAGCATTTAATTCGTAAAGTACACTGTCCGGTAGATGAAGCCCATGAAGTGAAATTTCATCATCCTTAAGCTGTTTGTATCTAGGCCTATTTTCGCGAATAAATTCGAGGGTGTATTGATGTAGCTCTGCTTGTAAGCTGTGCGCCTCACTTCTATGTTTTTCGTAAAAACGGTCGTCATCAACCATCACATTTCCCGTCAGAAGCGATTCAAGAGAGCCTTCTTCAGCACACGTTGGCAGTGCAAAACATAAAAATAGTAGATAAATAATGACGCGACTCATATTAGCTGTTCCCTGCTTTATTGTTAGAGATGTGGTGGTTTTAGAATGAACACTAAAAAGATACGTTAACTCTTTCGCTTACGTCAATGTTACGCGAAAGAGTTAAGTTAACGTCTGTAAATTTTTACACAATACAACGCCAATCCACGGGCTTATAACGGGAAGTGTTCGCTAGTCAGAATGCGCCACAATAGACACGGTATCATTGGCTCTAATGTATAAAACCGTTTCTTCATTGGCGCTGATGTTGTGCGAAAAAGAGCCTTTGGAGCTAAAGAAACTGCCAGGTTCAAGCATTACCGCTGTGTCGGTGTTCTTTGAATCATAGTTGGCCTTTCCTTTTATAATAACGCTCTTAAAATCTTTCGCCGTAGTGAAAATGTGACCTTCTTTGCCTTTAGCAAATTTGACCAAATAACCTTTTAGCTCAGCTTTGATATCAGATAAGTCACTTTTCTGCCAAAGGTGAGCTATTTCAACGCCATCGCCCTTAAGTAGTTCTGAGTCGTTTTCATTTAGCCAAATGAGGTTTGACGCATGCACGTTTATCGGTCTTTCGTTAGTGTCAAACTCAGCTTCTGGTGGCTTAACAAGATAGGGGCCGTTATCTATTTCAAGATAAATAAGGTTGGCTTTGCTGTTTGCCGCAGTAATGTGATTGTGTCCGGCAGGCTGAGTCCAGAAAGATAAGCTAGGCAACCACATGTGTTCTGCAGACGGCGTATCGTTATGAAGAAGCCCTTCAATAACAATACCTCTGTAAGTGATGTTGTGAATATGCGGTGGCGATGAAAACCCTTCTTTAAACTTAACCAACATACCCGTTGCTTGGTTTTTGGTTCTATCTCCCCACAAATCTGTTGCTGCTGGGCTTTTATCTCCGCGAAGTGGATTTAAATAACCCCACTGAAGCTCTGCAGACGATACAACTGAAGATGTACTATCATGGCTTTCTGCGGCTGCGTTGAATGACGCTATGGTAGTTAGTAAAAAGCCAGCGAGTAAAAGGCCGGTTAATAAAAAGCTGGTTAATAAAAGATTAGCTCGATGAATTGCATTGTTCATACATGTCTCCGTTTGAATAAAACTGCTAAAAGTTGAAACTGCAAAAGGAGCTGACTAGCAGCTCCCTATTGTTTGACGCGTTGTACTACTTATCAATAACGAACATTAATAAAGCTCGTTATCAAGCCCTTAGGCTATTAAAAGCAGTGGGTTAAACAGAAACAACAACCTTGCCTAACGCTTTGCCACTTTCTAATAGTGCATGGGCTTTACCTACTTCGGATAAGGTAAACGCCGAGTCGTCTACAACGGGCTTCACGCCGCCTGCTTCAACAATTTTGCTTAAATCGCTAAGAATGCGAGCATGGGCTTCGCGGCGATAGTTATGAAGCATAGGGATAAGCATGAATACCACGTGTATCGATAGCCCTTTAAAATGCGCGGTAGTGAGGTCAAGCTCTGTCATGGCCACTGTGGTAGCAACTTGGCCATTTAGCGCAGCCGCTTCAAACGAGTTGGTCATGTTAGCGCCGCCTACTGAGTCGAAGACGATATCGAATCCGGCGCCGTCAGTGTGCTTTTGTACGTAGCTTTCTACAGTCTCAGTTTTGTAATTGATAGGGCTAGCACCTAAGCTTTCAATTAACGATAGTTGAGTATCGCCGCCGCCGGTAGAAAATACATTTGCACCATAGTGTTTTGCCAATTGAAGTGCCACATGGCCTACACCGCCTGAACCACCGTGTACCAACACGTTTTGGCCAGCACTAATGCCGGCACGCTGTAATCCCTCATAGGCGGTTATGCCAACCAATGGCAGTGCCGCAGCTTCTTTCATCGATATATTTTTAGGTTTAAGGGCAAGTAGATTAGCATCTGCAACAATGTACTCAGCGAGCGTACCAGGAAGGTCAGCTAAACCGCCTGCGCAGCCATACACTTTATCACCAACGTTATAGCCAGTAACGCCTTCGCCTATCTCTTCTATTGTGCCCGCAAAGTCCATTCCTAACAGTGCTGGCGCAGCAGGTGATAAAGGCAAGTCGGCACCCATTTGACGAATCATAGTGTCAACGGTGTTGATACTGGTTGCTGCAATCTTCACCAAAATATGACCGGCTTTAACAGACGGCTTTGGAATGTCAGCGGCTTCAAAGGCATCCACGCTTCCGTATTGATTTACAATCATTGCTTTCATCTTCATCTCCTAGTGTATTCTTATCACTGAAACCCGTTGTGCAGGCATTGATGAGTCTGCGCTACGTGTTGTCTCTGTTGTTGATGGGTGTAGCTTAATAGTATTGATATTAGGAATAAATGACGTATAAAAGGAATGAGAATTCTGGTTTTGAATATAATCGTTAGAATAGTAACTTAATAAGTCAGAGGAACAGGAAATGGATACCAACGGCATTCGCTTATTTGTGATAGCGGCAGAAACGTTAAACATAAGCGAGGCAGGAAAGCGGCTAGGCCTCGCGCCTTCTGTCGCCAGTGCTCGCTTATCAAAGTTGGAAATGCAGCTAAAGGCCGACTTGTTCCACCGCTCTACCCGCAAGGTAGTGTTATCCATCGAGGGCGCGGAATTTCTCCCCTATGCAAAAGAAATTGTGGCCCAAGAAGATGCCGCTCATGCGGCGTTCGGACGAGGTAAAGCTACGGTGCAGGGCACGCTAAGGTTTGCATCATCTAGCAGCTTTGCACAGCTGTTTATCAGCCCTATATTGCCTGAATTCCTCGACAGATACCCTGGGATTAACCTCGAATTAAAGCTATCAGATACTCAAGCGAGCCTCATAGAGGGTGGGTTTGATTTAGCGCTGCGCAACTATGCCGTGGAAGACAGTAGCTTAATAGGTAGAAGGCTGGCAGACGATACCAGAATCATGTGCGCCTCTCCTTCGTACATTGAGAAACATGGTTTGCCGCGAACTGAAGCCGATTTGGCAAACCACCAAATCGTGATGTTTGCCAACGCTAAACCACGGGTATTGGTTAACGAAGCAACGGGGCATACATTCTCGTTTCCTGCGGCGTCTGAAAGGCCGCGGGTGGTGTGCGATGATGGCGCAAACATGCGTATCGCCGCAAAAGCGGGCGTAGGAATATGCATGAGCTCGGTGTGGAATGTGCACACTGAGCTATCTGAGGGAAGCTTAGTGAGAGTGTTACCCGATTACCGCATTAGCGATAGCGCGGCAATCTGGCTTGTTTACCCAAGATCGAATGTACTTACTGCAAAGGTGCGGGTGTTTATCGATTTTTTAATAGAAAAGTTAGGCGATTTATCGGTTTGGGATTCTAAGGCAGATACTAGAGTGAAATCGTAAAGCGAAATAGTGTAGCGAGCTAACACAACCAAAAAGCCAAAAGGGATAACCAAAAAGGAATAACCAAAAAGGAATAACAAAATAAAAACGTGTATCCTAACCGTCCTATTTCAAACTGCGTATTTCAGATTAAGGGCAATGTAATATGGCAACAGCAGCCGCAGTGCACATTTTGGTAAAAACCGAAAAAGAGGCGCTCTCTATTTTAGAGCAGCTTAAAAAAGGCAAAAATTTCGGCACGCTAGCCAAAAAACATTCAACGTGTCCATCGGGTAAGCGAGGCGGCGATTTAGGTGAGTTTCGTCGCGGTCAAATGGTGAAAGCGTTTGACGATGTAGTATTTAAAAAAGAAGTGCTAAAGCTACACGGGCCTATAAAAACTCGCTTTGGGTTTCATATTATTAAAACCCTGTATCGGAATAACTAAATTCCAGACTTTCATTTTAGATTCCCGATTCCCATTTTTCGCCGCATACGTGAGTTGCTGTATAAGCGTTAAAGGGGCTGTTGTATTGATGGATGTTTTTCCGCATTAAAGCATTGTGATCAACACTGATGAATGGGGTAGCGCTGGCTTTCCCAGCCTTATCTAAACGATAGTAGCTAGTAGAGTAGTCGGCCAGCAGCATTCGGTTAGTCGCGGCACTTTCTGTTAAACGCACTCGAGTCACGGCTTTAAACCTCGCCCTTTCATCACCTAGTGCCAAAATAGTGCGATAGTAATATCCTTTCTCTGTTTGTTGCTGAGAAAAACTATTCAGTGTCGCGATAAGATCTTTGAGGCTTATTGTTTCTCGCTGCAGCATAAAATCATGATGAATAATGTTGCCGCTACCGCTATTGTCACCACCGGCGGTATAGGCCTGCTCTTCCTCTAGTCGAGTTAAGTATTCTTGCCCTTCTTCGGTGTAATGCACAAGCGCTTCGGTATTCATGTGTACGAAGTAATCACTAATACCAGCAGGTACCACTTCAAATAGCATCACATCTGGTGTTACTGCACCCCGCTCTTCAGGCGTTTGTGGGCCTCTCGGTTCGCACTTTTCAGAAATAAAATAGTAGTATTGGCCAGCTTCAATGGCCTTGGCACTATGATGAAAAAAAGAAGATGCGATAACGATGCCGTATAACATCGTTATAAAGAAACGGAATGCCATAATACCAACGCCCTTATTTATATTAACTCACTCAAGCGTTAGTTTACGGGTATACGCATTACAATGCGATATGAAGTCTTGAATTGAAACAATATTGGCAGAGGCCAAAAACTACTGCTGTTTTTCAACTTCCTCTATTTTCTTCCACAGTTCTTCAGATTCTGCAGTAAGCATAGAATACGTTTTAATATCGCCTTTTCTTTGCGCAAGCATGGCTCGCTCTAAAAGCTGGTCGTATTCTTTCCGCATTTTCTTTGACGGATTCGATTTAAAAAGCCCAAACACTATTTTTCTCCCCACGCTGCACGGTAGATGTTTTACAAACACATTTTCTGAAAAAAAGCATACCGGCTGCGTACTCTGATGATGGTGTATTTGTTGTAATATTTTTAGTTAATAAAGCGCTTAGTCGCATATGAAGCTTTGTGCGCAATGAGTAAACGTTTTTTTTCTACTAACTGATCACATGATGGGAAAAAAGAAATGGCAAAAAAGAATGACAAGAAGAAATGATAAAAAAATGGCTCGCTTTTTTACCTAATAAACGAGTTGGAATTTTCGGTGCACTGCTAAATCTTGTTCGTTTTTTGTACCTTTACGGCTGTGCAAAAAACAACCTTCATACTTTAAATCTCCTTTTACTAATTACAATTCTGACAAATGAAAACAAACATAAGTGAGTTTCATATAAATTATAGTTATGTATTTAAACTTAAAAATTTTTGTAATAAATATCGCCAGGGCGTATGTTTACTAAGGTGTAGGGTGAAAATTGAACAGATTTTTTCCCGTGCTATCACGCAAATAAAATTTAAACGGGCGTTTAATTTAGTCAAAAAATAATCAGCATAAATGAATAAAATGGTTTCAATGAGAACAAAGAGTGTCATTCTCAAAGTGCCTAAGAATAAGGAGAAGCGTATGAAAGTTGTTGTTTTAAATGAATCTAAAACGCCAGACTCGCTAAATAAAGTGGAAAAGCGGTGTGCGGTTACGCCATCTAGCGCACAGCGCCTAATAAAGAAAGGGGCTTCTATTATCCTTGAGGCCGGAGCAGGACTACTTTCTGGCTACTCTGATAAAGAATATGAGGGTGTGGGTGTTTCTATCATTAGTGACGTGAATGAGTCGGTATCATCTGCAGATATGGTGGTGGCCGTAAACAAGCCGAGCGAATCGCAATTAGCGTTGATGAAAAAAGGGGCCATTGTGGTTGGCCATCTTGACCCTTTCTTTCAACAACCGCTTGTTGAGTCGATTGCTGAGAAGCAGCTTACGGCTATTTCAGTTGAAATGATCCCGCGTTCTTCCCGTGCTCAAAAAATGGATGCGTTAAGCTCTCAAGCGAGTTTAGCGGGCTATGTAATGGTGATGCAGGCTGCAAGTTTGCTCCCTTCTATTTTACCTATGATGATGACGCCATCGGGCACTATTAAACCCGCTAAAGTATTTATCATTGGCGCTGGCGTGGCAGGCCTGCAGGCTATTGCCACAGCAAAACGCCTTGGCGCTAATGTGCTTGCCTACGACACTCGCGAAGTGGTTGCAGAGCAGGTTGAGTCTCTTGGTGGAAAATTCCTTAAAATCGATATTGGTGAAACGGGCCAAACTAAAGACGGTTACGCCAAAGAGCTTACCGAAGAACAAAAAGCCAAGCAGCAAGACGCTCAGCGCGATGCAATTGCCGATTCAGATATTGTGATTACAACGGCGCAACTGTTTGGCCGAAAGCCTCCTGTGCTTATTTCAAAAGACACGCTGGCGCTAATGAAGCCTGGCAGTGTTGTGGTGGATATGGCGGCCACCTCTGGCGGTAATGTTGAAGGCTCAGTCGCTGGAGAAACCGTTGAGGTGAATGGCGTTAATGTTATTGGCGACGGCTACTGGAGTCAGTTTGTCGCGCGAGCTGCCACCGACATGTACGCCAACAATATTTATAACCTTGTGGACGAGTTCTTCGACACCGAAACCAATACGTTTAATCTTGATTTGGACGACGATATTCTTGCTGGCTGCGTTATTGCGCATCAGGGGAGCGTTACCAACGACATGCTGCTTAATGCATACAAAGGAGCTTAATTGTGGAAATCATATACTTACTTTTTATCGTGTTATTGGCAGGTTTTCTTGGTTTTGAACTCATCCGAAAAGTGCCTGCTACGCTTCATACGCCCTTAATGTCAGGTTCAAATGCTATTTCAGGTATTACCTTGGTTGGCGCCTTAGTGGCATCGGGTAGTGACAACAGCGTGTTAACTACCGTGTTGGGTACCATTGCGGTGGCACTGGCAAGTATTAACGTGGTGGGGGGCTATTTAGTCACCGACCGTATGTTAAATATGTTCAAAAAGAAAACGAAGTAAGGAGTACGCAGGTGAATGATATTGTAACCACGATTAACCTTGCGTACGTAGTTGCTGCGGCACTATTTATTCTTGGTCTTAAATTATTGAGTCACCCAGATACGGCGAAAAAAGGTAACTTTATTTCTGCTGTTGGTATGTTTATAGCGGTTGTTGTTACTCTGCTCGATCAGCAGATCATCAGCTACCACTATATATTGCTAGGGTTTGTTATTGGTGGCGCTTACGGTGCGTGGAAGGCAAAAACCGTTGAAATGACTTCAATGCCAGAGATGGTGTCGCTGTTTAATGGTTTTGGTGGCGCAGCATCACTGTTACTTGGTTGGGCGACGTTATCGAGCATGGGCATGGCGGCGCTAGAAACGGCCGGCGCGTTTACCTTTGTAACCTTATTTTTCACCATACTTGTTGGTGGAGTGACCTTTTCAGGCTCGGTAGTAGCGTGGGGGAAACTGTCGGGGAAGATGAGTTCAAAGGCGGTTGTTTTTACCGGGCTTCGCGAGCTGAGTATTCTTCATTTAGTGGGCATGTTAGCCGTTGGCTATTTGTTTACTACCGAACCATCAAACGCAGTGTGGCTGTATTGCGCTATCGCAATTGCACTTAGCTTTGGTTTATTGGCCACCATTTCTATTGGTGGTGCTGATATGCCCGTGGTTATTGCCTTGCTTAATAGTTACTCGGGCATAGCGGCCTCTGCTGCAGGTTTGGCCACCGGCAACACCATTCTTATTGTTACTGGCCTGTTGGTTGGCGCGTCAGGGCTTATCCTTACGAATATAATGTGTAAGGCCATGAACCGCTCACTAATGAACGTACTGCTATCTGGGTTTTCTACACCTGTTGAGGCAGGCGAAAAAATTGAAGGCGAGATTAAGGTACTTGCCGCACAAGATGCGTTTTACGTGTTAGAAGCAGCGCAAGCAGTACTCGTTGTGCCAGGGTATGGCATGGCGGTCGCGCAAGCACAGCACGCAGTGCGTGAGTTGCAGTCTTTACTGGAAGATAACGGCTGTACGGTAGATTACGGTATTCATGCAGTGGCAGGGCGTATGCCTGGGCACATGAACGTACTGTTAGCAGAAGCCGATGTTCCTTACGATCAGCTGTACGAAATGGACGACGTAAATCCTCGTATGGAAAATTATGACGTGGTGATTGTTATTGGTGCCAATGATGTAGTTAATCCAGCCGCAAAAGAAATGAAAGGTAGCCCTATTTATGGCATGCCGGTTATTGAGGCATACCGCGCCAAAACAGTATTTGTATTAAAGCGCTCTGCCAATGCGGGTTTTGCTGGGGTGGATAACCCTCTTTTCTTTAAAGAAAATACGCGAATGGTGCTAGGTGATGCGAAAGAAACCATCAACAGTATTATCCGTGAATTTGGTGACGACTAGTCACGTTCATCGGTAAGCCTAAAATGGGCCCGGCAATAACCCAGTTCGCCGGGCCCAACATATAGTCAAAACTCATGCCCAAGAAGCCGTCTTAATCGCATCACCCAAAACTACAAAATATGTAACGAGTGCAAGGTTGTTTAATCTTTCAATACGTTCTAACATCGAATCAATAGCTTTTTAGAATACTGAGCGTTAACCCTGTAATGAGTGACAACCCGTCTCATCGCCCATTTGATATTGAAATTTTTCAGAACTGTATTTTAGTGACGCTTCGCGGGCATTGGGATATGGGAACCAATATTAGTTACTTGGGTGAACTGTCAGATGCATTACAAAGCAGAAGAGGCAAACCCTTCCATTTATTTGTTGATATGCGCTCGTGGTCTATTCCAAATACCGATATTTCAAGGCGTATTAAAGAGCCTGTTCAACTCGACCGCAGAAACCAATTAAGTGAATTGTGGCTGGAAGATGATACGACTGATGCCAATCACATCGCAGATAAGTTTTTCAAAAATCAGCCTTGTACTTTTAGTCGCACTAACGATGTAACCACATTTTTAAGCGACGCTGGCAAGAGAGTTGAACCAAGCGTGATGGCATACGTAACATCATGGATAGATACAGCAACGCCGCGATAAATTAAATTAGTCGAAACAATCGATATTTTACGTCGCAACATTCATGGCTTTGTCTATAATACGCGACTCATTTTTGCACGCATAAGTTAGGTAAACCCTAACGCACTTTTTAAAAGGTGATCATATTGTCTAATTGGAGTATCGAGGAAGCAGAGCGCGTCTACGGCGTCTCTCAATGGGGTGGCGGTTATTTTCAGGTTGGTGAAAATGGCAACGTTCACATTACGCCCGTGCCCGAAAATCCGAGTATACGCATAGACTTCAATTCAGTTATTGAAGATATACGTAAAGAAGGTGTTCAGTTCCCTGTTGTTGTTCGTTTTCACGATATCTTGCGCTCGCAAGTAGCAGGGTTAAATAAGGCATTTCGTAAATCGATTGCCGAAGCTGAATACAAAGGCGAATATCAAGGCGTTTACCCAGTAAAGGTAAACCAAATGCGCGAAGTGGTTGAAGAGATTGTCGATGCTGGCAAACCTTACAACTACGGGCTAGAAGCCGGGTCGAAAGCCGAGCTTTTAACTGTGCTAGCCATGAACACAAACGAAGAGTCGCTCACCATTTTAAATGGTTACAAAGACGACGAAGTTATGCGCTTAGCCCTACTAGGGCGCAAGCTTGGCCGCCGCGTAGTCGTGGTTGTAGAGAAATACACTGAGCTATTGCTGCTGGTAAAAGTAGCAAAAGAATTAGATATCGATCCTATTATCGGCGTTCGCTCGAAAATGACGGTAAAAGGTCGCGGAAAGTGGGAAAGCTCAGGCGGCGAAAGAGCGAAGTTTGGCCTTACTATCACCGAGATAATCAATGCTGCTCGCTACTTAGAAGAGCAGGGCATGGCTCACTGCCTCAAACTTTTGCATTTTCATATTGGTAGCCAGCTTACCGATATCAGAGCGGTGAAAGAAGCTGTTACTGAAGGCGCTCGTATTTATGCCGACCTTCATAAAATGGGCTTTGAGCTAGATTATGTTGATGTGGGCGGCGGCCTGGGTATTGATTACGACGGCAGTAATTCAACCAACGAATCGTCGCGTAACTACAGCATGCAAGAATATGTTGCTGACGTTGTGTACGGCATGAAAGAAATGTGCGATCTAGAAGGCGTACCTCATCCTCACCTGGTGAGTGAGAGCGGGCGCGCCATTACGGCACATCACAGCTGTGTGATAACTGAAATTGTGGGCGAAATTAAATCTAATGCCGCCACCATGGATACGTCAGCCAAAGAAGGTGAGCACTTTTTCTTAAAGAATATTAGAGAACTCGCTGACACTTTTGACGAGCAAGAAAACATGCATGAGGTATATAACGATGCCTCGCAGTACAAAGAGCAAGCTCTTGATGCTTTCAAGCTTCGCGTCATTCCTCTTGAGGAACTTGCCAAAATAGAAACGTTGTATTGGCAAATTATGGGTAGGCTGCAAACTTGGTATCGCAACGAAGAATACGTACCGGAAGAACTGCAAGAGCTTGATTATAGCTTGTCGTCGCAGTACCTGTGTAACTTCTCTGTGTTCCAGTCGGCTGCCGACACATGGGCAATCGATCAGCTGTTGCCAGTAGTGCCATTAACGCGCATGAATGAGGAGCCAACGGTAAACTGCTCTTTGGTAGATATTACCTGCGACAGCGATGGCAAAATTGACCAGTTTACTATCGGCAGAGAGATTACCGATGTGTTGCCGATGCACCCGTTAAAACAGGGCGAACCTTACTATGTAGGGTTGTTCTTAACAGGGGCTTATCAAGACGTTATGGGTGATATGCACAACCTATTTGGGCGCTTAAACGAAGTACATATTTACAGCTATGACGACGATCCAGAAGATTTTTATATCGAGGAAGTCGTTAAAGGCTCATCGGTAGAAGATGTGCTTAACGTTATGCAGTATAACCCTCGTGCCATGGCATCTGACGTTAAACGCTTAATCGATAAACATGTGTGGGATGGTAAACTCAAGCCTAGAGAAGGCGTACGCTGGACAGACTTTTACGAAAAATGTCTAAACGGTTATACATACCTCAAACAGTCAAAGTAGATACCGTTGCGCTTGGCTAGCTTTTCTTCTGGATATGAAGATACAAAGTAGCCAGCACAGTGATAAGCAATTGAGTTAGTGCAAGCCGGCGAGCTTAGTCGTCGGCTTGTTTTAAAAAGCGTTTCCACAGCTCTGCGGTAGCGCTGTTAATCATGTTCGACTCTGCATTCATCAACATGACATACCCGGCCTTTTTCTCAGGCATGAAAGCCACGTCTGCACGATAACCTTTTACCCAACCGCCGTGATAATTTAGCTGTTTGCCATCAAGGTCGTAAACACGCCAACCCAAGCCATAGTGGGCGTCGTTAATCATACCTCGCCAGCCTCGACGATACGTTTCGCGCTTAGTGCGTACTCGTTCTGTGGTGACATATTCCACCATTTCTTTAGAGATTACGGTGGGAAATTCTCCCAGCAATGCCTGCAAATAAATGGTCATGTCATAAATACTGGCGTTAACCCCGGCGGCAGGTGAAAACCGGTAGTAATTGCTTTCTACTTTACCCTCGTGCCATTTATTGCGGGCAATGGCGATGTGTGGGCGTGCCCATGATTCTGAGGCTAGCAGCCCGCCTTTACCAACACTTGACGATGTCATACCCAGCGGAGAAAAAAGATAAGATTGAATTTGGCTAGAATAAGACGTGTCTTGCCCGCTGAAGTAGTACTCTAACGCGCCAAATAAGGCGTTTTGATACGTGTAGCAGTCTCCCGGTTTACACAGTGGCTCAAGCTCACCTAGGGAGGTTAGTACACGTTCTAATGAATAGTCGGCTTCAATTAAATTGTCGTAGGCATTTGGCATAAAGCCGCTTGATTGCCCAATAATATGCTGAAGTTCTAGTGCCTCCATACCCTTGCCCTTGAAAGGAATGTCTGGAAGCAGGGTTTTAATAGGCGTGTTCCACGATAGCTGATTTCGCTCTACCAATTTAGCGCTAAGCAGTGCTGTGAAAGTCTTCGATACGGATGCCAGACGAAATACGGTGTCTTTGGTTACCTTTTCGCCGCCCCGTTTGCGCGTTTTACCGTACACATAAACTCGGGGCGTTTTCCCCTGCTCATAAAAAACAAATGCATAGCCTGGTACATTGTATTTATCTGCCTCTTTTTTTACATAGCTGGCATAGTTATCAAGCCAGTCAGCAGACAATGTGTGCGAGTAAAGCATTAGCAGCGGGAATGCACACATTAGAAAAAAGCGCGACATCGAAATGCGCAAAATAGTTGGCATACAGTTAGCTCATTAGGCCGGCTTCTCTGCAATAAGAGATAGGCAGTTGTTATCAAGGTGGCGATATTATGCGGATAGGTTGGTCATTTATCAAATGCGCGTAAAAAACGGCACGTATGTAAAGAGTGCCGATAAATATTAATAAGCACTGAGAAACGGTAAAAAAGGCAATCCAGCGCGCAGAGCAGAAAAAGTATGACAAAATAGTGAGTTCCGATTTTGTCGCCTTAATTTCGATTTTTACGCGTAAACTTATTTTAAACGTGAACAAGGTATCTGTGGTTAAGCGCTTTAAAAAACAGCCAAGAAGCAAAAGCGTATGACCAAGGCCAATATAGCCAACGCAAGCTTAACGCGACTGATATGTGTAAGAGGTTTCAATGTCGTCAATAGACAGTGCTCAACAACAAGCCTATTCATCAGCCAGATGCAGCAGAGATGCGCGATTTGATGGTCGCTTTTTTGTTGCAGTGAAAACAACAGGAATCTTCTGCCGGCCTATTTGCCCTGCAAAGCTGCCGAAAGAAGAAAATGTGGCTTATTATAGTTTTGCGGCTCAAGCCATGTCTGATGGATTCAGGCCATGTTTGCGGTGTCGGCCTGACAGTGCGCCTCAATCTCCCGCTTGGGAAGGGGTAGACACTACGGTGCAGCGGGCACTGTCGTTATTGTCTGAAATACCAGCCCAGCCAATTAGTCATATTGCATCTCGCCTTGGCATAAGCGAGCGCTATGCCAATAAATTGCTTACCGACGCTATTGGTTTGTCGCCAAAACAATTTCAAACAATGCAGCAGGCGCTATTTGCTAAGCAACTTATACAGCAAACCACCTTGCCTCTGCTTGATGTAGCGATAAGCTGTGGCTTTTCATCTCAGCGTCAGCTACAAAGAGTCGTTCAGCAGTACTGTAAAACATCGCCATCAGGGCTTAGGCGCACTAGTAAAAAGGCTAGCCAAGAGCCAGGCCAAGAGAGAGGCCAAAATATCCGGCTATTTCTTTCCTATCGCCCTCCTTACGATTGGCCTTATGTGAGAGATTTTTTAGCTGGCCGTGCGGTTGCTGCAATGGAACTAGTGACCGAGAGCAGTTATCAGCGCTGGTTTGAGTTTGACGGCGTGAAAGGGCATTTTTGCGCCATACACAATGCTCGCAAAGGCGGGTTTGAAGTAGCAATAACATTGAGTGATTTATCGCCGCTTTACCGGGTAATTGAAAACATAAAAGCCATGTTAGATTTAAAGGCGGATCCTATGCTTATTGAGCGCGGCTTACTCAATGCAGGATTAATAAAGACGCAGCTTGTAGAAGGGTTAAGACTGCCAAGTGCATGGAGCGTGTTTGAGGCCGGTTGCCGAGCTATTGTGGGTCAGCAAGTTAGCGTAAAAGCGGCTATTGGCCAGCTGACTTTGCTAGTGCATCATTTGGGTAAAAGCGATGTCTTCGACGATGAGCTTCGCTATAGTTTTCCTTCAGCATCTGCGGTAGCGAGTAGCGATCTATCTTTTTTGCGGATGCCCCAGGCCAGAAAAAATGCGATTAAAAGCTTTGCTCAGCTGTTTTCTAGCAGTCAACCTGATGTCGCTTCGCCGAGTTCTTCAGATGGCTGTTCTGAGAGCCATTTTCCAAGCCGCTCTCAAAGTCGCTCCCCGAGCCATGAAGATATGCTGGCGGTAAAAGGTGTTGGGCCGTGGACAGTAGATTATATTAAGATGCGCGGCGAACGAGACCCCGATGTTTATCTTGAAGGCGATCTTATTGTGAAAAAAATGGCGAAGCGTTACCCCGTTTGCGCAGGTGATGCAGCGCCGTGGCGAAGCTATCTTACGCTGCAACTCTGGCAGCTCTCCCAGCTTCCTCAAGCAGGTGGCGCGCCTGAGCCGGATAAAAATTGTGCATCGAAACCAGACAGAAAACAAAGCGCCAACAGAGTCAAAAAGGATCTAAGCCAGTGAATACAGACACCGCATCAGAGGTTTTTTCTCAATCAATACTTACAGAGCAAGGCGTGGTAACGGTGACAGCAAGCAATATAGGCGTTACCCGCATTGCGTTTAGTGAGCCTGAAGGTTGCTTAAAAGACAGTGTAAAAGGCAGCGCTAAAGATAGCGCAAAAGATAGCGGTAAGGAGGGCGTACCTAATGGCATTACCGAAGAAGCTTGTTCACAGCTATCGGCCTATTTTGCAAAAACGCGTCACGAATTCGATTTGCCTATAGAAGTCAAAGGCACAGAGTTTCAAACGTCGGTATGGAAAGCGTTGCAAAGCATACCTTACGGACAAACCGTAAGTTACTTAGACATTGCAAAACACATTGGTAACCCTAAAGCAGTAAGAGCGGTAGGGCTTGCGAATGGTAAAAACCCCATTGCCATTGTAGTACCGTGTCATCGAGTTATTGGCAGCAATAAAACGCTAACAGGGTATGCGGGTGGTTTAGCGCGAAAGCAGTTTTTGCTCAATTTAGAGGGAGCCCAAGGCGGACTATGGGACTAAGAGATATAATCGCACTGGTGGTGTTAGCCGGTATCTGGGGGGGCTCGTTTATCTTCATGCGAGTGGCGGCCCCCGAATTTGGTATTTATGTGCTGGTGGCGGTTCGAACGCTGCTTGCTACGGCGGTGTTATTGCCGCTACTGGTGCTAAAGGGTGGGTTATCGCAAATTAGGCATCATTGGTTTGCCATCGCCTTGGTTGGCTTAGTGAATACCGCTATTCCATTTGTTCTTTTTAATTACAGCAGCCTGCACTTAGAGGCTGGGGTGAATGCCATATTAAATGCAACTGCGCCCATGTTCGGCGCCATTGTTGCCTGGCTGTGGCTAGGAGATAAGCTCACAAAAAGTGCCATTGTAGGTTTACTGGTTGGGTTTGTTGGCGTAGCTGTTATCAGTCAGCAAAAACTCGGTGAGGGTGAGGTGAGCTTCTTTCCCATTCTTACCGCACTGCTTGCTACTACTTGCTACGGAATAGCTGCCAGTATGATGAAAAAGTGGCTGCAAGGTGTTAAGCCTCTTGCCGTCGCGACTGGCAGCCAGGCTTTTGCGAGCATTATGTTAGCGCCCTTCGCCCTTGCTACGCTGCCGGCTACCATGCCAAGTAATAATGCGTGGATTAATGCGGTGGCATTGGCTATCGGTGGAACAGGAATTGCGTACATCCTATACTTTAAACTGATTGCTGATGTGGGGCCGGCAAAAGCGATTACTGTTGCCTATCTGGTACCGTTATTTGGCATTATTTGGGGCGTATTATTGCTGCAAGAACACCTTTCTGTGCAAACTATCGTTGGCGGTATCATGATATTGCTAGGCGTAGCGCTCACTACGGGTGTGTTAACCAAGCGTAGAAAAAAGTCGAAGCTTGAATCGGCCTAATTTAGCTTCATCCCAAAGTAAACAGCAATAAAAAAGCAGCGTGTTTCGGCACGCTGCTTTTTTTGTAGAACACAGGTTAAACGCCCTAGTCGATTAACTGCATACGCACTAGGTTGCTGCCATCTCGTTTAGCCTGATACAGAGCGTCTTCCGCATGGGCGGTCACTTCTTGTAATGGCCGTACTGAGGCGGTGTACGAAATACCAAACGATGCTGTAATCTGAATGTCTGGGTATTCGGCAAGTGGTGGCAGTGTTGCCACACCATGACGTAGGTTTTGTGCCAGCTCTAAGGCCACATGAGGCCCTGTTTGTGGCAAAAAGATAATAAACTCGTCGCTGCTCCAGCGCCCTAATACGTCTTGGTCTCGCAGCTTTTCTGATAGGTAAATAGCTACCTTATCTAAAATATCATCACCCGTGTTGCGACCGTGCGCATCAACAATGGTGGTCATTTCATCGACGTTTACCACTACAACACTTAGCGAACCGTGCTCTGCTAATAGGCTTTTGTAAATAAGCTGCAAGCTGTCCTTTTCGGGAAGGCGGTTTGTCTGGCGAACTATCAGGTCTGGCTGCATATCTTTTCTAAAGTAATACAGTAAGTTGTATATCAATAAAAATAGAGAGAACACAACCACAAGCAGTGTTACAACGCTAAATATAAAGGCTTGTGAAATCTCAGCTTGTCTGTCTTCTAGCGGGCTTAATAAAAACACCGTCCAGCCAAACTGATTCAGCTTTACCTCTGCAATCAAAAAGTCTTTTTCGTTAATGGTAACTAGCTTGTTGTTAAGCGCCTGCTCATTTTGAATGGAAAGCGGCAGGCTTGCGTACCAAGGTAATTCAGACAGGTTAGTAAAGTCTGAATAGGTGGCAACTAACGCTGGATCAGACGACAACATAATGTCGCCCTCTTTATCGACGAATAGAAAGTCGTAGCCGTACTCTTGTTTGTAAGAGTCGAATATTTCTATAAAGCTGCGCAAGCTTTTACCTACGCCAAAAAAGCCAAGAAATTCGCCTTCTTTATTGTGAATTTTAATGTCGATGTACAGGTGGGTGTCTTCCCACTTACCGATATCGGCCACTGCATCAGTAGGGTAATCGCGGTACTTAAAATACCAGCTTACTTCACCTTCAATTAGGTTAATGATGGTGCCATCGGAGTTGTATTGTTTTCTGTCTGTTTCGCTGGCGATGAAAAAAGACAGGCCAAACTCTTCTTCAAGGCGTTGTAAGGTGCTAAATGCAGCGTCGCTATCGACTGAATCTTGATTGAGTAAATCTACAAGCTCTGTCGAGTGACCAAGGGCGTCAGAAATATGCAGGGGTTTGAGCAGCTGTTCTACAATAAGCGATATAGCGGGTGAAAGTGACTGCTGCTGGGCGCGGCTTTGCTCTGCTACTATTTTCGAAATGCTAAAGTGCACTAAAGTTACAATCGCTACCACAACGACTGCAAAAAGCATCAATATGCTTCTATGTAGGGTTCTAAATGTGTTCACAGACTGCGCATGCTCCCTTGCCTGGCTGAACTGAAATTTTCCAAAACAAAGTATACCTGTTGCAAATATGAACTACTAGCACGTTTACCTCAAGATTAGCCTAAAGGGCTAACTAGAAAACAAACTGGCAGGTAGTTGGTGTATTTAAACCGTGACAGGGCGCATTCATCCGCTGACATCTCATCAATGCTTAGTTACACTACGTGCAGATAAAAACTATGTTTACACAATAAAGGGATTGTATGGCTTTTTCAGTGGTTGTTTTAGCAGCGGGTAAAGGTACTCGCATGAAATCTTCGCTTCCAAAGGTGCTTCATAAAGTAGGCGGCGTTCCAATGGTTCAGCGTATTATCAATACGGTGAAGTCGTTAGGTGCAGACAACATCCACCTTGTTTACGGCCACGGCGGTGACTTGCTGCAACAGACCATTGTTGAAGACAACCTAAACTGGTGCCTTCAGTCTGAGCAGCTAGGAACAGGTCATGCAGTTCAACAAGCCGCGCCTCATATAAAAAACAATGAAGATGTTTTAGTACTGGTAGGCGACGCCCCGCTTATTAGAGAAGAAACCTTAGATGCGTTAAAAGCGGTAAAAGCCAGCTGTGATTTAGCCTTACTTACCGTTGAATTAGACGACCCCACAGGCATGGGCCGAATTGTCAGAGAAAACGATAACATCACTCAAATTGTTGAACATAAAGATGCCTCTGATGAGCAGCGCGCCATCAAAGAGATTAATACCGGCATGATGATGATGTCTGGGGCTGATCTTAAGCGTTGGTTACACAACTTAAGTAACGACAATGCCCAAGGCGAGTATTACCTTACCGATGTTATCGCTATGGCAGCCTCTGAAGGAAAGCGTATTCAGTCTGCTCAGCCAGCGTCGGCGGTTGAAGTTGAGGGTGTTAATAACCGCATTCAACTGTCTAACCTTGAGCGCGCCTTGCAGGCTCGTCAGGCGCAGCAGCTAATGACTGACGGTGTTACGCTGTTAGACCCAGCACGCTTTGATATGCGCGGCACGTTAGCAGCTGGAAACGACGTTGTAATCGACGTAAATGTGATTGTGGAAGGTAATGTAACCCTAGGTAACAACGTTACTATTGGGGCAAATTGCATATTACGCGACTGCCACATTGCAGATAACGCTATTATTGAAGCCAACTCTATCATTGAGCAAGCAAATGTAGGCGAAGCCTGTGTGGTAGGACCTTATGCGCGCTTACGCCCTGGTGCGGTTATGCACAAAAACGCCAAGGTTGGCAACTTTGTGGAAATGAAAAAGACAGTATTAGGTGAAGGTGCAAAAGCAAACCACCTTACTTACCTTGGCGATGCCGAGGTTGGTGCTAACGCAAATATTGGTGCGGGCACCATTACCTGTAATTACGATGGTGTAAATAAATCGAAAACCATTATTGGTGAGAACGCATTTATCGGCTCTAACTCATCCCTTGTTGCGCCCGTAAATGTAGGCGATAACGCAACCGTAGGCGCCGGCTCAGTAATCACATCGGCAGTTGACGACAGCGCCCTCGCCGTCGCCCGTGGCAAGCAGCGCAACATAGCAAACTGGCCACGCCCCACCAAAAAATAAAATAAAAGGGGGTCAGAACCGAATAAAATAAGCCAGCAACATGGCTTGCATTTTATTCGGTTCTGACCCCCTTTATTGCTTTAGGAGTTGCTATGATCACTACGCTACTAGTCGGGTTTGGCTTTTCGGCCACCACTTTCCACTTGCCCTTTCTTCAGCACCTTTCTGATTTTGTCGTTGAGGGCGTTGTGTCCTCAAAGCCGGATGAGGTGAAAACTGCGTTGCCTGATGCCGTGGTTTATTCATCGTTGGAAGAAGCACTAAACAGCACGCAATTTGATTTGGTGGTAATAACAACGCCTAATCATTTACATGCGTCACAGTCCTTACTCGCACTTGAGCACAACAGCCATGTATTAGTAGAGAAACCTTTTACCCTAAGCGCAGCCGATGCAAAGCACCTGGTTGATGTGGCGCATGCGAAAAAGAAACAATTATGCGTGTTTCACAATCGGCGTTTTGATGGCGATTTTCTCACCTTAAAGCAGCTTATTGAGCAAGGTAAGCTTGGTGATATTAAGCGCTTTGAAAGTCGCTTCGACCGCTTTAGGCCTACTCCACGCAATCGATGGCGTGAAAACAAAGGCCCTGGCAGCGGGATATTCTGGGACTTAGGGCCACACCTAATCGACCAAGCACTTCAGCTTTTCGGCAAGCCCGTGGCGGTATCGGCCAGCGTACTAACGCTGCGAGATGGTGGGCAATCAGACGATACCTTTGACCTTACCCTTCATTACGCCGACAAGATTGTGAACCTTGGCAGTTCAGCATTTCAAGGCGGGGCAACACTTCGCTTTGATTTACAGGGAACGAAAGCAAGTTTTCGAAAGTTTCACCTAGACCCGCAAGAAAATCAGTTAAGGGCGAATATGAGCCTTGCAAGTGAAAGCTGGGCAGTCACTCCTGAAAGCGAACACGGCCTACTTTCAAATGAAGATATGACTGAGGTAATTGAAACCCGTCGCGGAGAATATTTGGCCTTTTTTGAACAGCTAGCGGGCGCTATCAAAGGCGATGCCGACTCACCTGCCGATGCAGCTAGCGTTGTTGAAGTGATCAACGTTATTGAAACAGCACTGAAAGCGAGCCAAGAAGAAAGAAAGTTGCTGTTAAATTGAGCAAAGTGCTTGAACACACTTTCATAATACCTTACGATTCTTTCAAATTGTAATTCATAGCTTTCGTTTTGAAAGTTATAAGCGTTTTTTCATATTTAAATGCGGTTTGTTTTTGAGGTATGGCAAATAAACTATGCCCCGACAAAGCTGCATACAAATGTGAAAGCTGAAACGCCGTATTTAAAGAAGTAGTTCAAGTTGAAGAGCAGTCATTCGGTTGATGAGCGTCGCAAAGGCATAGTGGAATGGGTTAATGACAATGGCCATACACGTGTAGAAACGCTAGCCAGCCAATTTAACGCGTCTGAAGTTACTATAAGAAAAGACTTAACTGCATTAGCAGCACAAGGTGCGCTAATTAGGCAGTTTGGCGGCGCTGTGCCTGCTGCTTCATCACGTACTGCTAATAATACCTCTGCAGTAACGCCTTCCGCTACTTCCACTACCCCTGTGTCTTCTACCTCTTTTAAAACAGAAGCATCATCACTAGCTGGTAGTGACCTTTCGAAGGCCATCGGACAATGCGCGGCCAATTTAGTTACGCCAGGTAGCAAGCTGGTGATTGACTGCGGCTCTACTACTTCTGCAATTTTACCTTATCTATCCGCTTTAGATGACCTAGTGGTAATGACAAATACGCTATCCACAGCCAACTATTTAACCCAGTGCGATACCGAGCCAACGGTACTAATGGCTGGTGGTACATGGGATGCCCTGTCTCAGTCATTTCAGGGCTCTATGGCTGAACAGCTAGTTAGTGCCTATAGTTTTGATATTGCGTTCATTGGCGCCGCTGGTATTGACGTTGAAAGAGGCACCACCACCTTTAATGAATTAACGGGAGTCACCCGCGCAATGGCCAATGCCGCTTCAAAAGTGGTGGTAATGGCCAGTGCAAAAAAACTATTGCATAAAATGCCTAACCTCGAGTTGGGCTGGGACAAAATTTCTGTGTTAATCACCGATGACACCATCAGTGATTCTGATAAAACGAATATTGAAAATAAGGGCGTGACGGTAATCGTCGCCACGCTTAATGGAGAATAAGCATGTGTGGAATTGTTGGCGCTGTTGCCGAACGTAATGTAGTTGAAATTCTGTTAGAAGGGCTAAAACGCCTTGAGTATCGCGGGTATGATTCGGCAGGCGTTGCATTACTGCAAAGCGATGGAAACCTAACGCGCATTCGCCGCACCGGAAAAGTTCAAGAATTAGCTGACGCGGTAGCTAACAGTGAAGCACTTGGCAGCACGGGTATTGCGCATACACGCTGGGCTACTCATGGTGGTGTAACAGAAGCGAACGCTCACCCTCACTTCTCCAGCGAACGCGTTGCCGTTGTACATAACGGTATTATCGAAAACTACGTAAGCCTTCGCAATCAGTTAACTGAAAAGGGCTACCGCTTTACCAGTGATACCGACACAGAAACAATCGCACACACAGTTCATGAAGAGCTCAAGTCTGGCAAGAACTTGCTCAGCGCTGTACAAAGCGCGGTGAACACATTTCACGGTGCATACGGCACGGTTATTATGGACAAAGAAGATCCTAGCCGTGTAGTAGTAGCACGCTCGGGAAGCCCTCTTGTTATTGGGCTAGGCCTAGGTGAAAACTTTATCGCTTCTGATCAAATGGCCTTGTTACCGGTTACTCGCCGCTTTATTTTCCTAGAAGAGGGTGATGTTGCTGAAATTACTCGCCGCACGGTAGATATTTTTGATAAGCATGGCGCACCAGTAGAGCGCGAAGTTGTAGAGTCTAATATAGAGCACGATGCGGGTGATAAGGGCGGTTACCGTCACTACATGCTTAAAGAAATTCACGAGCAGCCCACCGTTGTGCGAAACGCGCTTCAGCAGCGCATTACCGAAACGGGGTTAGCGCCTGACGTATTCGGCGAAGGCGCTGATGCTATTTTCAAGCAAGTAAAACATGTGCAAATTATTGCCTGTGGTACGAGTTATCATGCCGGCATGACCGCGCGCTACTGGCTAGAACAATACGCGAACGTGTCGTGCAACGTAGAAATTGCGTCAGAGTTTCGCTATCGCAAGTCCGTAGTACACCCAAATAGTTTACTTATTACTATTTCTCAATCGGGCGAAACTGCCGATACCCTTGCAGCGCTTCGTTTAGCGAAAGAGTCGGGATATATGTCGAGCCTTACTATTTGTAATGTTCCCGGGTCGTCGCTAGTCCGTGAGTCTGACTTAGCCTTTATGACCCGCGCAGGCGCAGAAATAGGCGTGGCATCTACTAAAGCCTTCACCACCCAGCTAACGGCGTTTTTAATGTTAACCCTCGCCCTAGGTAAAGAAAATGGCATGCTAGAAAGTGATGAGAGCGGCATTGTTGCAGCCCTTCACAGCTTGCCTGCTAAGCTAGAAGAAACGCTGGCTATTACTAACGGCATCGAAGATTTGGCAGAAGAGTTTGCAGATAAAAACCACAGCCTATTCTTAGGCCGCGGCGACCAGTACCCTATTGCAATGGAAGGGGCGTTAAAGCTTAAAGAGATTTCGTATATTCACGCCGAGGCCTATGCGTCGGGTGAGTTAAAACACGGCCCACTTGCGCTTATCGATGATGAAATGCCTGTGATCGTGGTTGCGCCAAACAATGAGCTGTTAGAAAAGCTTAAATCGAACGTAGAAGAAGTGCGTGCTCGCGGCGGCATTATGTATGTATTTGCCGATAAAGATGCTGCATTTGAAGGTGATGAGTCGATGCGCGTAATCAATGTACCTCACTGCGACGGCCCCATAGCCCCGATCATTTACACACTGCCTCTACAGCTGCTTTCTTACTATGTTGCGTTAATAAAAGGTACAGATGTGGATCAGCCTCGTAATTTGGCAAAATCGGTTACGGTTGAGTAACGGTAACTAGAAGCGACTGAGGAAATGTTAGAGCATATTATATTTGGTACTAGGCATATTATATTTGGTACTAGACATATTATATTTGGCAACAAATAAAAATTCAGCATTAAATTAGGTAATAAAAGTAGATTAGTTTATGCTCTATGTCATAGATGGCATAGGGCGTAGGCGATGAAGAAACTGCAATGGCTGACAAAAGAAGAAATCGATAAGCGCTTCGCAAGCGGCAGAGGAATGGGCCGTAAAAGCGAATATCAGCCATGGATTTACATTCAAGAAATATCCAGTGATGGCACGAGTTATCGTGCCTTATCTCACCGCACCGGCAGAGTAGTTCACTTGCTTTCCAAGCTAGAATACCTTGCTTTTTCACTCTACGACTGGAATGAGTCAATTTATGACATTCGAGAGCAGTATCCGTTTGCTCTAGAAACCACTCTGGAAGTAGCCGATAAAGCGGGCATAAAACATCCGCAAAAAGGCAATAAATATCACGTATTCACCACTGATTTGTTATTAGACTTTGATGGGTTAGAGAGCAATCAAATCGCGATTCAGGTCAAATACAATGATGAGCTGATGGATAAAAATGTTATTGCTAAGCTCGAAATAGAAAGGCGAAGTTGTCTGGCCAAAGGAATGCAGTGGAAGTTAATTACTGAACTCGACATACCTCATGTTCAACAAGCCAATATTGACTGGATACTAGGAGGAAAGGACCTTCACATTGGCGAATCTATTCAAATGCAAGTTTATGATCTTTGGGAAGAGATAAAGCGCTTCCCTGACATTAAGCTCGCTAAAGCTTGCTCAGATTATGATAAGCGTCATGGGCTTCCGTCAGGGGAAGCATTAAAGCTAGCTCGAAACGCCTTCAGCTACCGATTGCTGGCGTTTGATATCCATAAGCCCTATCAATACCTTATCTGCTCTGACATCCATAGCGTGACCTTCGGGTTCGATAGCGGAGATTTATATGCTGTTGGTTAATAGCGTAGTTGAAGATAACGGTCAATTTTATAGGGTGTTAGCCATCACACCGAATCACGCTATTTGGATTGATATATATAAACGACTTGCTGATCCTATCGAATTTGACATAAGCGCAATAGCCGAAGCTATTCAAAACAAATACGCACGAGTCGTCAATGATCCGTTCATTGATGAAACACTAAAACACCCCACCGAAGCTCAAAAAAACCGGCTAGAAGCGAACTGGTTAGTTATGCAAAAAGTTGCTGATAATCCTTATCGGCTCTTCAAGCATGGATGGCTTCGACTCTACGAGGAAGTTATCGATCAGAATCATCCTGAGTTTTCTAAAAAACACTTTTACAAGCTCCTGCGTCAATTTTTACAGCGTGGCCAGAACAAAAATGCCCTAAGACCTGATTTCCACAAGCAGGGTGCGCCAAAGCAACCGAGAAACATTGCTAATAAAAAAGTAGGCAGACCGCGTATCACGACTGTTGGCACAGGCATCCCAATTACGGATGAGATTAAACAATTGTTTAGGGAGGCCATTGATAAGTATTATTTGAATTCCATGAGAATGCCGTGGACAAAAGTTCATGACCTAATGCTACTTAAATTTAGGAAGCAATATCCCACTATTGCACGTCAAGATTCACCAACTGTTACGCAGCTAAAACACTTGTTTAATATGGAATACAAGGCCATTAAAACCGCACAAGCACGTAACACAGCAATAGCGTTCGAAAAGGACGTAAGACAACTTACCAGTACTGCAACGGCTCAAGTGTTAGGACCCGGAGACAGGTTTGAGTTTGACGCCACCATTATTGATCTTTATTTGGTCAGTGAAAAAGACCCATCAAAAATTATTGGTCGACCCACGCTTCTTATTGTAATCGATGTTTTTTCTCGTTTAACGGCAGGTTTCTACCTAACTTTTGAACCACCATCCTATGTTTTAGCCATGATGTCATTGGCAAACTGTTTAGAAAATAAAGTAGACGTTTGTAGGCGTTTAGGCATTTCAATCGAGTTTGAAGATTGGCCAGCGCTAGGTCTTCCAACGGCAGTATTAGCGGATAAAGGAGAGCTTCTTACCCACCAAGCAGATTCTTTAGTCAACGTGTTTAACACCCGTATAGAAAACGCAAAAGCTCGCCGCGGTGACGCTAAAGGCATTGTTGAACAGAGATTTAGAACCTTACAGGCTGAATTTAAGCCTTATGCCCCCGGCGTTGTGACAACAGAAACAGTTAAAAAAAGAGGGGGTAAGGATTATCGCTTAGATGCAAAACTATCTCTGCGACAAATGGAAGAGATAATTGCCTTACTTATATATAAGCATAATTTAAAAGGAATGAAAAAATATGATGCTGATGAAGGAATTCCCGAAGACCTGCCCTACACCCCAAAGGACTTGTGGAAATGGGGAATAATGAATAGGTCTGGTGCCTTAAAATCATATGACGTGGAAAAGTTTAAGGTACTAACTTTACCGAGAAATACCGCGACGGTTTCAAATGAAGGCATAAAGTATCAGTCTCTGACTTATAGTTGTTCAGAAGCATTCGAAAAAGGATGGTTTATTCGAGACAAGCACCGAACCAGACCACAGAAAGTCGAAATAGGATTTGACCCAAGGAGCACGAATAAAATTTATGTGTTCCCTCTGGGACAGACGTCTCAGTATTGGATCGCGCAGTTGACCGACCGAAGCCGTGCGTATAAAGATATGACGTTTTATGAAGCCAAGCTTTCTATGCAAGTAAGTAAACTAGCGAATAGTGAGGCTGCCAATGCCAATAAAGACAAACAGCTCTCTGCTGACGAAGAAATTCAAAAGCGCATGGAGTCAGCAGAAAAGCGTGCCAAAACTGGCAGTAAATCTGCGTCGAATAGTGCTCGTATTAAATCTATAAAAACTAATAAAAAGGAAGCTATAGCTCAAGAGCGCAAGGAACGTGCTGTCGGCAGCAACCCTGATAATGACCCTAAAACACCACCAAATAATGTTCAACCGATGAAAAGACAGGAAGATTTCTCTCACCCTGATATTCCAGATGATATTTATGGAGACGAAGATTGAAAACGCCTTATGTAGCGGTTACAGCAAATTATATTGATCCGGGGCTAGAAGAGTATCGTGGCAATCCGCTTATTGAAGCCTTGCCTAGGATTTACGAGGACGATCTTGTATTAGCAAAGACATTGGCATCCCGCCCAACACATAGTGAGGGTGACTTAAAGCTACATCCTAAATTGCGAATGCACGCGTTAGGGCGATTACTTGATGGTGACTTTTTTCATCCATTGCCAAACCACCTAAACCTCGAAAAAAAGTTGTCCCTGATGATTCGTAGCGGCTACGTTAAACGAAACCCTGCAAAACATTACGACAAACAATTGATGCAAGAAAACTATTTAAAATCTCAAGGAAAAGAAGAGAGAATTCAAGTATTCCCGACCACAGATCGATCAGTTCAGAGTACGACGTTAATTGGGTGCTCTGGCAGTGGCAAAACTACGGCGGTAAGGAAAGTTTTATCAACATACCCTCAATTAATTGAGCACCCTGACTACAATATGCATCAACAACTTGTCTACGTGGTTGTTGAATGTCCCTATAACGGCGATTTAGCGAGTCTATGTAAGAATTTCTTTCACTCGATTGACGAGGTGCTCAATACTAAGTATCACCGACGCTATGGTTATGAGATTCGAGTAGGCGAAAAAACTTTATTGCAAGCAATGAAACAGATAGTGATAGACCATTCGCTGGGTTTACTTGTGATAGACGAAATTCAGCACCTGCAAGATACCAAAGACAAACGTGATGAACTGTTAAAGTTTTTTACTGAATTGACTAATACCATCGGTGTTCCAGTACTTATCGTCGGAACCCCAAAAGCCTCGGGTATTTCGAAGGATTTGCGTGGCGCTAGGAGGGAAATTGGTTTTGGTAGTATGAACTGGGGAATATCCAAAACTGAAAGCGATATGAAGCAATGGCGGAGTTTTGCTATGCGACTATGGCGTTTTCAATGGGTTAAGAAGCGAACCCAAACGCCGGATAGCGATCTGCTTGAACACTTATTCGTACTGTCGCAGGGCATTATTGACATCACACTTAAGCTGTTTGTGATTGCACAGATAAGAGCAATTGTTACAAAAGCTGAAGAAATCACTATTCCATTGCTTGATACCGTTTATGCGGAAGAAATGAAAAGCGTACACCCTATGCTAGACGCTTTACGCTCTGGTAACGAGAAGGAAATCCTGAAGTATTCTGACCTTTTGATACCTACGGTTGATATTGAGGATGTTGTGAAAAACATGCCGCAATATGTTGAGGAACTTGATATCTCAGAGCAGAGGGAGCCTGAAGAAAATGGGCTGAAATCATTATTAGAGTTTTTCAAACTCGACTACAAGGAGCATGTCAGTGAAATTGCGCTTTTAAAAGATGAGTACCCGGACATCGACAATGTCAGCCTTGTAAGAAAGTTAATTGCTGAAGTTGATGCAAGCAAAGTAAGTTTAAAATCGGTTCAGAAAAAAGAGCAAAAACCAAAAACCAACGTCGTCCCATACGGGAAATGGTCGAAGCTTGATCATGACGATCTACGATATATTCGTTCCCAGTCCAATACTGAGTCCGAGATGCACTCGAATCTGGTCAAGGCTGGCTTAATAGCTGCTGTGGATTAGCTTTATTTGCATGAGGTTGATTTTGGTTGTGAGAGCTACCTGTATTTGAAACATCTGGCTGGCTTTGTCATTTATACTATGACAGGACTTTTCTTTCTCATGAATCAACACTATCTTTTATGTTGAAGTTATTTGGTAAGGCAAGAGAATTGGCGTATGAGCTTCTGGCAACTCTCGAAATTAGTCGGCTTTTAGCTTCTTATTCAAAGGAGGTTTCATGGATAAACTTGATGTTCTTCGACTTGCTGAAAGGGTCGCCCAAGAATCGGCATCGGGTTCTATTGCGGCTGAACTTTTGAGTAATGGAAATGATTTGTATGAGCCTAGTCAGACAAGTAAGAAACTCAGGCGAATTACACCCAATGGTGAAATCTCCGAAGGCTATCTTAAGGAAAATCGATTCGTCGTAGAAAAGATCTTTACCGTTTAACGCGATAGTTGATTTTTTGCGCAAATGGCTAACACTCTCCTCAGAGGTACTAGTGTGATCAGGAAGGGAAATTATCGGTCTAATTACCGAGCGACTTTGTCGCATGAAACTTAGCAGTTACTGTTATTATCCGCCATGAATCTATGAAAACTTGCTTTAAAGTATGACTTAATGCCACTTTTTGCTTAATGAAGATAGACTCAGACTATGCGGGGCAATTAATGTACACAATAAGTAAACTTGCGAAAGAAGCAAATGTAGGTGTAGAAACCATTCGTTTCTATGAAAGGAAGGCCTTATTGGAACAACCGATAAAACCATTGCAAGGATACAGGCAATATACACAGCAGGCACTTACCAGAGTGTTATTTATAAAGCGTGCTCAGTATTTAGGTTTTACATTGGCTGAAATATCATCACTATTAGTCTTGAGTACCAGCAGCTGTGACGACGTCCAGTCCCTCGCTGAGCATAAACTGGATATTATTGAAGATAAGTTAAAAGACTTAAGTCGTCTTAAAGGCAGCCTTGAATCCCTCGTATCAGACTGTAAAAACAACCCGAAAAACAAAATCTGCCCCATCATTCAGTCACTCCAGCCGTAAAATAACACTAACACTTGACTCCGTACCTAGATACGGAGTGTATGCTTCAGATTGTTTAAAAAATTACGTCATAATATGGTAAAAAGTAGTCAACTATCTATCTTAGGCGGTCTTGTTGCCGCCATCGGTGCTAGTGCATGTTGTGCTGGGCCGCTGGTGCTTCTTTTAATGGGTATTAGCGGAACGTGGATCAGCCATCTAACGCTTTTAGACCCTTATCGCCCTATTTTTATTTTTGCCGTAATAGTTTTATTTGGATTGGCAGGGTGGCAAATCCATCGGCCCGTAAACGACTGTGCAAAAAGTGAGTCATGTTCAATCTCTAAAGTAAGAGCGCGAAGAAAAGTAATTTTCTGGTCTACCGCGCTGTTGGCGTTTCTTTTTGTCACCAGTAATTACTGGATTATATGGCTAGTATAGCTACTACCACCTTAATTTTATCGGAGAAAAAATGAAGAAAATTTTAATCACATCACTGTTGTTAATAAGCAGCACTGCAACATTCGCGAAAGATGTAACACTTACTTTAGAAGTGCCTTCAATGGATTGTGCTACATGCCCGATAACAGTAAAAAAAGCGCTTGAGCGTGTTGAAGGTGTAATGGAAGTGGATGTTACATTCGAAAATAAACTTGCTGTTGTAAAATTTGACGATGAAGTAACTAGCCCTGATGTACTAACGAAAGCGACAGAGAATGCTGGTTTCCCTTCACGAGTAAAATCGTAACTTATTTTCGAATTGTTCTTTTTAACATACATGTGGAGCACCGCGCTTTGGCGAAAATAGAGCTTTTATCGACAATTACATGTCCTCAATGCAATCATAGCCAGCAAGAGGAAATGCCAACCACTGCATGTCAATTTTTCTATGAATGCACTCACTGCAAAATAGTGTTGAAACCTCTTAGCGGAGACTGCTGTGTTTATTGCTCATATGGAACAGTTAAATGCCCCCCAATTCAAGAGGATAGCGGTTGTTGCAGTTAGCAGATTAGCTGAGACTAATTATCCGTATTAGAAGAACACGCCTCTGCAATGCTATCTAACTGATGCAATACCCCGCACTCCTTAACCTTCTTATTATGATCACAAGCAGAACGAATTGAAACCAGTGTTTCTTGTAGTGATTTTAATTCAGCTATCCGATGTTCAATATCGTCAACATGCTTATCTATTGTGGTATTAACGTTTTCGCAGCTACTCTCTGGATTGGCTCGGGTTTCCAGTACTAACTTGATTTCCTCGATTGTCATATCTAAGGCGCGGCATTGCTTAATAAACAATAATTGTTTAAGTGCATCTTCTGAATAGCTTCGATAATTCGATTGTGTTCGCTCGGGTGCATGCAATAGCGATTTACGCTCATAAAAACGAATTGTCTGAATACTTACTCCTGCTTTAGCCGCTAAAGCTCCAATTTTCATCTCAACTTACTCATTGCTTGACCCTATACCAAGTATAGAGTTTACACTTTTGTCATAAGTGAGCAAAGCGAGTGTTTTTATGAGTGGTTGTGGGTGCGAAATAGAGATAAAAGACCAAGAACAAAAGGCAGTTCTCTACTGGCTATTGGGCATCAATGCTGTGATGTTTATCATTGAAATGAGTGTAGGCTTTATCGCTGACTCAACAGCGCTTATTGCAGACTCCCTTGATATGCTGGCTGACGCAGTCGTTTACGGTGTTGGTATATATGCAGTAGGGAAAACAATTGTTCACAAAGCCAATGCTGCAAAGGTAAGTGGATATTTTCAATTGGCATTAGGCCTATTAATTTTGTTTGACATAGCTCGTCGCGCAACCTTTGGAAGTGAGCCTGAATCTATGCTTATGATGGGCATGGGCTGTGTTGCACTTATCGCCAACGTTATATGTTTGGCGATAATCAGAAAACAAAAAAATGGTGAGGTGCATATGCGAGCAAGTTGGATATTCTCTGCAAACGACGTCATTGCAAACATGGGAGTGATATTAGCGGGTGGGATGGTTTATCTGTTTGATACTCGTTGGCCTGATTTGGTCATAGGTTTTATTGTTTCTATCGTAGTGTTACGCGGCGCAGTCTTAATTCTAAAAGACGCCAGACAGGAACTCCGTGAAAACAGCTCAACGAATGGAGAGATCGTATGAGTTTTAATCAAGCAGCAAAGCCTTACATACTTCAAAAACTGAGCGCCGCGCATAAATCCTTCTCGAACAATGACAATAAAGCAGCATTTAAGGCCTTAGAGGATGCTCATGTTATCGGTCAGCACTCTACATACCACCACACACGAGTGCATTATGAGATGCTTAAGTTTGGAATAAAACGCCGCGACCTTAAAGAGGTATCTGGGCAAATTTTTAGAATGCTAGGTGCGCTGACTAAAACAGCAATTGGCTTGTTGCCTGAGGGCAATACTGGTGGGGCGAACGTGAGTCCATTCAAGCCAATGCCCATTTCGCCCGAAAATAAAGCCATACTGGAAAAAATTAGAAATGCACAGTCATAACCATTCACACTCGCATGGGAATTCAGCCGACGCGTCTAAACGTATCGGCTGGGCGTTTTTCTTGAATGTGGTGTTCACTGTTATTGAATTCATTGGTGGATGGCTTACCAACAGCACCGCTATTATGGCTGACGCAGTGCACGATTTGGGCGATAGTCTGTCAATTGGTACAGCGTGGGGATTAAACAAGCTTAGCGATAAAGATTCTAATCAAACATTCTCATACGGCTACAAACGGTTTTCCTTACTCGGTGCATTGATCAACGGTATTGTGCTGACTGTAGGCTCCATTTGGATATTGTTTGAAGCGATACCTCGTTTGGCTGAGCCTGAAATGCCCCAAGTTGAAGGGATGGTTTTATTGTCTATCTTTGGGATGGCAGTAAACGGTTTTGCAGCTTATAAACTGAGTGAAGGTGACTCATTAAACGAGCGGGTGCTTAACTGGCATTTGCTGGAAGACGTGCTTGGTTGGGTAGCAGTATTTATCGTGTCCATCGTCTTAATGTTTAAGCCTTGGCCTGTTTTAGATGCAATCTTATCCATTGGCTTTACATTGTTCATCCTTTTCAATGTGTTTCGCAATCTCAAAGAAACCCTAATGCTATTTTTGCAAGCAACGCCCGATGAAGAGCAGCTTTCAAATATTCGAGGCGATTTACTTGCAAACGATAAGGTAAGTGATCTTCATCATTCCCATATTTGGTCTCTAGACGGTGAGCGTAACGTAATGACTGTCCATCTTGTTCTTGATGGAGATGTCAGTCTTGAGCACATCCAGTCACTCAAAGAAAGCATACACAGTTCGTTAGAAAAATATAATTTCGAACATACGACTGTTGAGCTGGAATTTGCTAATGAACAATGTCGTGACGAAGTGAAATAGGCTTGGTAGACTTTCATACATGAAAAATCTAAAACGCATAAGTTACATCGTGATCTCGCTGATACTCTTTCAGTCGTTTTCTGCTGTGGCGAATTCGTTAGATTTTCATGCAATAGACACTCAGCACTTGCAACACGAGCATAAGCATTCAGAACACAAGCAAGAGCAGTCTGAGCTGTCTGCCAATGATACCAGTGATAAAGTAAGTACAGAGCATCACAATCCTGCTGATTGCCACCATTGCGGCCACTGCCATGGCACACATGCACAGTGGGTTAGTCAGAATCATATCAACAGTCTGAAAACAGTGGTTTCAATCCACAATTTCAACTATTTAGATGCGGTAATTGACGCACCTATTAACCGATTACTTCGCCCACCCAAAATTACGTCCTAGTACTTTTTTCGATAGTGCCGCGCTGATAACACTCGCGACGCTAAACATTGATAAATTATTAGGATATTCCAATGAAAATGTTTCCTATTTTCGTGCATGCACCTGTCATTGTGTGCAGTTGCATACTGGGCTTATTACTCAGTCCACCGACCGCACATGCGGTGCAAGCTAACAGATTTGTAGACGAAAGTGTTCAAGCGCCAATACGAGAAACGCTGACTCTTGAAGACACTATTAGAATGACACTTGCCAACAATCCAAGTTTGTATGAGTTTGAATTTAAACAACGTGTTATAGACGGAGAGTCAAAAACGGCAGCGCTTAAACCAGCACTGAATGCCGGGGTTGAATTAGAAAACTTTTTGGGAACCGGCGAGGTATCGGGTCTCAAAGAGCTTGAAGTTACCTTGACACTTTCATCAGTATTACAGCTCAATGATAAGCCAGCAGCAAGGTTGAATGTACTCTCTGAACGGAGAATACAGCAAGATGTTGAAAAGCAAATACGCACCTTAGATATCCTCGGTGAGCTTAATCGTCGATACATCAAAGTACTCGTATTGCAGGCGAACTTAGAGGTAATAAAAGATGCAGAGACACTTGCACTTTATACATTGAATGCCGTAACGAAACGCGTTGAAGCAGGCGCATCCCCCTTGTTAGAACAAAAACGCGCCCAAGCCGCGCTTGCCCAAGCAAAGCTCGATGTTAGTCTCGCTCAACAAGACCTTCGATTTGGCCTGCGCAGTTTATCCATCATGTGGGGTGAGCAGACACCAAGCTTTAAGCGTGTGGAAGGCGATCTTTTTGCTTTTAATAAGATTGAGTCGTTTGATGCGCTGGCAGTCGCAATCCAAAGCAGCCCTCATATTGATCTATTCGCTAAACAAAGCCGTGTGCAAGCTGCGCAGCTTCGTCTAGCGCAAGCGAATAACCTCGCTGATATTGAGTGGTCAGCGGGGATTAAAAGAATGCAAGGTATTGATGAGACGGCACTGGTAGCCGGAATTAGCGTTCCACTGTTTCAAAAAGAACGAAACCTTGGTGAATACGAAGCACATAAAGCACGTCTTGACGCAATAGAGCTGCAAAAACAAAGCAACCTTCGCAGTCTATTACATTCAATTAATCAAGCGTTAGGCGAACATACACGTGCATTGCTAGAGGTTGAAACGATTCAACTCAACGTAATCCCCCCCTTAAAAGAAGCATTAGATTTAGTTGAGAGCGCCTACTTAGAAGGCCGTTTTAGCTACTTGGAATGGGTAATTACTCGACAGGAACTTCTGGCAACCCAGCTGACATTAATAGAGTCGGCGTCTCAAGTGCATTTAAGCAAAACAGAAATTGAAACACTCACAGGTCTCGCGCTGACGACTGAACACAATGATGACTCAACGCACTCAAGTCACCAAAACAATTGGCAGCAGTCATCTAACATTTCGATAAGAAGTCATGATTATGAATAAATTCACACTACAAAAAGTACTTATTTCTATCTTCACCCTTAGCCTTTATAGCTTCACCGCAATCGCAGGTTATAAACAAAGTGATGCAAATTCCAACGATAGAGGCAATCACGCAGGTGAAGTCGTAAGGATGAGCAATGAAACAGCAATTCATAGCGGTATTTCTGCAACTCCCGTGCTCGCACGCGAAATTGCGGTAAAAGCTACACTTTACGGACGAATTAGTGCAGATCCCGCCTCATTAAGTCATATAAGAGCACGCTTTGACGGCGTTATTAAGGATGTAAAAGTTAATATTGGAGACCCCGTTAAGAAAGGCGATATTTTAGCAGTTGTGGAGTCCAATGAGAGTTTGAAAAGTTATTCCATCACGTCACCTTTTGATGGCAATGTGATTGCGCGACATGCGAATAATGGTGAGCTATCAAACGGGCAAGTACTCTTTTCGTTAGCTAACTATAAAAAAGTATGGGCACAACTAACCGTTTTTTCGCAAATGCTTAGCAACATAAAGGTTGGACAGTCAGTTGACCTAAGCCACGCAGGTTTCAACCAAACCTCCAAAATTGCTTACATTACGCCTTCCGCTGATGGCAATCCACACTCTCTTGCCAATGTAACTGTCGACAATAGTACTGGATATTGGCCACTCGGTACGCTGGTCAAAGCACAGGTTACGACATCAACTAAGTCAGTCAATCATGCTGTTCCTCTATCTGCTGTGCAAGAGTATGAAGCCAAGCAAGTTGTGTTTGTGGTTGAGGGTGATGAGTATGAGCCCAGAGCGGTCGAGCTTGGGATCTCAGATGGTCACTATATCGAGGTCATCAGTGGCCTTGAAACAGGCGAACGTGTCGTGGCTTCCAATAGTTACATGATTAAAGCAGATTTAGAAAAATCGGAGGCAGGCCATGATCATTAACGCCTCACCACATAAAATGTTTTCCTGCCAATTGGCGTGTAGTTTTAAGGGAGGCTTATGATGCTAGCTTCCATTATTCGCACCGCAATCGAAAAGCGCGGCATTTTTCTGATGCTTTGTTTTTTGATAATTGGCTTTGGCTTATTCAGCTATCAAAAGCTGCCTATTGATGCCGTACCCGATATCACTAATGTTCAGGTACAAATCAACACACAAGCAAAAGGCTATTCACCGCTTGAAACCGAACAGCGTATCACCTTTTTGGTAGAAAACGTCTTGGCAGGTTTACCAAACTTAGACTACACACGTTCACTATCGCGCTATGGCTTGTCACAAGTGACGGCCGTTTTTGAAGAAGGCACGGATCTCTATTTTGCCAGAAACCTCATAAACGAACGGCTAGGCATTATCAAAAGCCAATTACCCGATGGTATTGAGCCTGAGATGGGGCCGATTGCCACAGGATTGGGTGAAATCTACATGTACACGCTTAGCGCGAAGCCCGGCACAGTAACTGCCGATGGCAGAAAGTTTGATGCAATGGCGCTTCGTGAGTTACACGACTGGGTGGTGAAACCTCAACTGGCCTTAGTGAAAGGGGTAACAGAGGTTAATGCTATTGGCGGTTTTACTAAACAATATTATGTGAAGCCTAATCCTCAACTCATGCTTAATTACGGCGTTAGTACTGACGATTTATTGCGGGCATTGGAGCGAAATAACGCTAATCAGGGCGCTGGGTACATTGAACGCAACGGCCAACAAATACTAGTACGTTCACAAGCGAGACTATCAAGCGTTGAGGACATCGGTAACGTGGTGGTAACGCTTACAAACCAATCTCCCGTTACGGTAAATGATATTGCAGAGGTCGCCATCGGTAAGGAGCTTAGAACGGGCGCTGCAACACGTGAAGGACAAGAGACTGTGCTTGGCACAGCGATGATGCTAATAGGCGAAAATAGCCGAGCTGTTGCGCTAGACGTGGCTGATAAAGTGGATGAAATCCAAGCAAGCTTGCCAGAGGGCGTGCTTATTCAAAGTGTTTATGATCGCACTGCGCTGGTAGATAAAGCCATCAACACAGTACGAAAAAACCTTATTGAAGGCGCATTGCTGGTTATTGTCGTCCTATTTTTACTATTGGGCAATATACGAGCTGCCATCATCACCGCTGCTGTCATCCCTCTTGCTATGCTTGCCACGATAACAGGTATGGTAAGAACGGGCGTAAGCGCGAACCTAATGAGTTTAGGCGCGTTAGACTTTGGACTGATTGTCGATGGTGCAGTTATTATTGTGGAGAACTGTATTAGGCGGTTAAGTGAATCGCAGCGGCGAACGGGTGCAATACTGCCTCTTAAAGAACGGCTGGAAGTCGTATTTGAGGCAACGAATGAAGTGATACGCCCAAGTCTTTTTGGCGTGATGATAATCACGATTGTGTACATTCCTATCTTTAGCTTAACAGGTGTCGAAGGGAAGATGTTTCACCCAATGGCGGCTACCGTAATATTGGCATTGTTAGCGGCAATGATATTTTCAATCACCATCGTGCCCGCAGCCGTTGCTATGTTCATGTCAGGCAAGGTTAGTGAAAAAGAGAGTCCAATAATAACAGGGGCTAAATCAGTTTACCGCCCTGTATTGGAGTGGGCATTAAAATTACGATGGTTAGTCGTAGGTGCTGCGACATTGCTTGTTATCATCAGTGTTTGGTTTGGGATGCGTCTAGGCTCTGAATTCGTGCCGCAACTTGATGAGGGTGACATCGCCCTTCATGCAATGAGAGTGCCCGGCACGGGAATTGAGCAGGCTGTCGATATGCAAAAACGGCTTGAACAGGTCATTATGCAATACCCACAGGTAAACACCGTGTTTGCTAAAACGGGTACTGCTGAGGTGGCTACTGATGCTATGCCACCCAATGTCACCGACACTTTTGTAATGTTAAAACCCATTGATGAATGGCCAAACCCTGCATTATCGAAAGCGAAGTTTGTCGAGCAATTAGAACGGGATCTTCAAAATGTGCCCGGCAATAACTATGAGTTTACGCAACCCATACAGATGCGCTTTAACGAATTGATTAGCGGCGTTAGAGCAGATTTAGGGATCAAAATTTATGGTGATGATCTGGATAAGCTGCGGGATTCAGCTGGTGATGTTTTAGCGGTATTACAAGGTATTCCGGGCGCTGCTGATGCACGAGTAGAACAAGTAGATGAGATCCCTATCTTCACGGTGAACCCGAAACCTTATGCGCTGGCGCGTTACAACTTAGACGTAACTGACTTGCAAACATGGTTAAGTGCATCCGTTGGCGGCAAAGAAGCTGGTTTGGTATTTGAAGGTGACAGACGTTTTGAGATTGTTGTTCGTTATTCTGAAGATATTCGCAATAACTTAGAAGCACTGGGAAATATACCCATCATGACCAATGATGGTGAGTATGTGCCAATCGCCGAGGTGGCTGAGCTTGAATATACCAATATACCCAGTCAAATAAGTCGAGAAAACGCAAAGCGCCGTATCGTAGTCACAGCAAATGTGAGAGATCGTGATTTAGGCTCTTTTGTGAATGATGCTAAAGAGCAGATCGCAGCCAATGTGGTACTGCCAAGTGGCTACTGGATAAGTTATGGCGGTACGTTTGAGCAATTGGAAAGCGCAAGTCAGCGACTGAGTTTGGTTGTGCCCGCAACGCTTTTTCTGATCCTTGCATTACTTGTGATTGCATTCGGCTCAGTCAAAGACGCCTTGATAATTTTTACAGGCGTCCCTTTGGCATTAACTGGCGGCATCTTTGCGCTTTGGATCAGAGATATGCCTCTTTCAATATCCGCAGGGATTGGTTTTATCGCGCTCTCTGGTATTGCTGTATTGAATGGTCTGGTGATGCTGTCTTTTATCAGGCAGAGGATGGAAGAAACTGGCGAGTTAGTAAACTCGATTATTGATGGTGCAATGACACGTTTGCGGCCAGTGCTGATGACCGCGTTAGTGGCGAGTCTTGGTTTCGTGCCCATGGCGCTTAACGTAGGTACTGGCGCAGAGGTGCAGCGACCTCTGGCAACCGTGGTCATTGGTGGGCTCATATCCTCTACCTTGTTAACTCTGGTTGTACTACCTGTACTCTATAGACTCGTTCACAGCAAAACTGCGATCTAATGTTAAGGGCTTTCTGATTAATGACGAAAGCCCTTATTTCGAATTATCCAGAACGGCGAAACTAGAATATTGTCGTGTCGTTCATTTTTTGACGTTGCAGGAAAGTATGGAACCAACAAGAAAAAGTGATTTGAAAAAGGCGAGAACGCTTCAAATATTAAATGTCATCTATGATGCAATTGAAGTAATAGTCGCTTTAATAGCAGGAATAATTGCCAATAGTTCAGCGCTCATAGGATGGGCATTGGACAGCACAATAGAGGTGATAAGTGCTGCCACCCTTGGCTGGCGTCTACACGGTGAGCTTAAAGGAATTGATGAAGATCAGGTAAATAGACGGAAGAAAATTACTCTCTACGTGATTGCAGTATCATTTACTTTGGTCTGTATATTTATATCTTATGATTCAATTACAAAACTTCTTAGTCAGCAAACTTCAAGCTGGAGCACTATGGGGTTAATCATTTTAGTTACTTCTTTGCTTATCAACCCTATTCTTATTTATTTCAAAAGAAAATATGGTCGTAAGCTGGACAGCCCAGCGTTACTTGCCGATGCCAAAGATACCTTTATCTGTTTATACCAGACTATCGTTGTTCTTGCTGGTTTGCTATTGGTAAATTGGTTAGGTTGGTGGTGGGCAGATCCTGTGGCGGCGTTGCTCATTGTACCTTATGCAGCAAAAGAAGGTTGGGAGGCCTACACTAAAGCAAGAGAAATCAACGTTGATAAGAAGTAACTGGCGAATACAATACTTTCTCTCAAAACTGACTTAATTCATAGTATAGAAACTATAATCGTTTTTTAGTTACTTAGATTTTTATCAGGTAATGCTGTTAACTGAGCAGATAAAACGAAGCGCCTAGTCTTCGGAAGACTACACAGAGTGTACGAAGCCATTTAGCCAATGTTTAGGATATAAAAATCAACAGGAATCCATAAAGCTTTTAACTGAATCAGGGTTAGATTTACATCGTGCGAAAGGAGGGGAAACATGAGTGAGTTTTTAACGCAATGGCAAGAGGCCGCCCACACTACTTTGGGCCTATTTTGGATGGCTTTTTGGGCCTTCGCGCTTGGTTACCTAATAAGCTCAATGATCCAAGTTTTTGTCACCAAAGAGAGAATGCAAAAGTCCATGGGAAAAACCGGACCCAAAAGCGTCGCATTGGGCACTTTCTTTGGTTTTATTTCCAGTTCCTGTTCCTTCGCGGCTTTATCAACAACGCGTGCTCTATTTGCAAAAGGTGCAGGCTTAATCCCTTCGCTTGCTTTCATGTTGGCGTCCACCAATTTGGTGGTGGAATTAGGCATAATCATTTCTATCTTTCTTGGGTGGCAGTTTGTTGTAGGAGAATATGTCGGTGGTATTCTACTTATCCTAGCCGTTTGGCTGTTGGTCAAACTGACGTGTAAAAAAGAGTTTGAGGAAAAGTCGCGAGAGCATGCAAAAAAAGCAGAAGGTGGCGATAACCAAGCGAATAGCAAGGAAAAAAGCTGGAAAGATAAAATAGTGAGTAAAGCGGGATGGCACCAAGTTGCTAGCCGCTACACGATGGAATGGAAGATGGTATGGAAAGATGTAACCATTGGATTCACTGTCGCCGGTATCATTGCGGTATTTGTTCCCACTGAATTTTTTCAATCACTTTTCATCGGAGCCGGGCAAGAATCGAATTCCTTTTTGCAAATTCTTGCGCAAACCATCGTTGGCCCCGTCGCGGCCTTTTTTACTTTTATCGGCTCCATGGGCAACATTCCGCTAGCGGCCGTGTTATTCGGGCTGGGGGTAAGTTTCGCTGGAGTAATGGCGTTTATCTTTAGTGATCTGGTGGTATTTCCAGTGTTGCGGATTCAGGCGCAGTACTATGGCTGGAAAATGGCCATTTATATACTGATTGTATTTCTATGTGCGCTTGTGGGCGTATCGCTCGTCATGCACTATGGACTCGATCTCTTGGGACACTTGCCTGATGCTTCAGGATTTCAGTCAATGACAGATCGTGAGTTTTTTAACATAGACTACACGTTTTTCTTGAACTTGCTCTTTCTCGCGCTAACCACTGCATTCATCGTTTGGCAGTACTATAAAAAAGAAAAATCGATGTCAATTAATCGAAGCCTTGGCGACTGGATACTGCTGTCGCTTTCGATTGTCGCGTATGGATGGCTTGCAATTGGTGTGGCTGTGCTTCCATTTTTCTAATCTACAAGCGCAGTTTTCTTAAATTGGGCGACTTGCATCGAGCCTACTTCTAGCCTCGTCTATACAGTCATATCTGAATTGCTGATAACCGTTGTGCTCAGTTAGTTTTTTTTGAGAGGGAATGCTCTGTATCATTTACACAAACACAAGTTTAGATTATCATGATAAGGTATTTTTAAGAGAACTGTATGTTTAAACCACTTTCAAAAGTCTTAGTTGTTGTTGCCATGCTTACTGCCTTTGTTGGGCAAGCATTTGCTTATACATCTATGTCTTGTGAAATGTCGGCAGATTCTCATCAATCTCATATGACTATGGAACACTCTTCAATGAAGTCTCATGAAGGTATGGAACATGGTGATATGAAGGCTAGTGCTTCAAGTTCAAAAGACTGCTGCGACGTAGACTGTATTTGTCCTGCAAATGCATGTACATCAGTCACATTTTTGAATTCAAACAATGGTTCACCTGATATTTTGGGCTTTACTGAAGCTATAGTGAACCAAGGCGCTGAACACCCAAAGTCAATGTCTACTTCCCTTTTCCGTCCACCAATATTTGCCTAACACAGGGTTAGTGCGTCCAAAATTTACGCACAGAATAACTTTTCTTGTTAATTAATTAAGCGCTATTGCGCCTATATTTTATCCAGCATTGTCTGGGGGCAAAATGATCAAATTATTTTTTAAGTTAGCGGTAGCTATACTGCTAATACCAGCGTTTACTCACGCTACCGAGCATAATCATGAAAGTCATGTCGAAGCAAAGCTAATCGAGTTATTAGTCTACAAAACTCCGACTTGTGGATGTTGCAAAAAGTGGATAACCCATATTGAAGATGAAGGGGTGATTGCGCACTCCAAAGATTACCGCAACATCTCCAATATAAAAACTAAGTACGGTATCAAACCTAATTATCGCTCTTGTCATACAGCCGTTACTAGAAATGGCTTTGCGTTTGAAGGGCATGTGCCTGCCAAATTCATAAAACAATTTTTAGCTGAAAAACACAACAACGCCATTGGTTTGTCAGTCCCAGCGATGCCTGTTGGCTCTCCGGGGATGGAAGTAGGTGAACGTTTTATGCCTTATAACGTGTTGATTCTATTTAAAGATGGTACTAGCGAAGTGTATGCAGAGGTGAAAACCTATGAGGAGCAATTCTAATGAAATTTGGAATTCCAAGTCTGTTAAAGATTACTGTTAGTTTAATGATCGGGTTTTCTGCATTTTATGCCCAAGCAGAAAAGATCATTTCACTTGATCAGGCGATAGCATTAGCACAGCAAAATGACCCTTGGCTGCACGGCAGCAAGTTGAAACAGCAAGCTGTTGAGTATAACAGTATAGCTTCTGGAACATTGCCTGACCCTATTATGTCTGTGGGCATGATGAATTTACCAACAGATACATGGAACTTAGATCAGGAAGGTATGACTCAATTTAAAGTTGGAGTTTCTCAAATGTTTCCTAGAGGAGATAGTTTGGAACTCAAACGACAACAGCTAAAAATCGAATCAACTAAATACCCGCTGTTACGCGAAAATCGTAAGGCGAAATTGAAAAGTGAAGTTTCCCAACTTTGGTTAGACGCTTTTCTAGCGCAACAAACCATTAAGTTAATCGAGAACGATTGGGAACTATTTGAGCAGATGGCGGAGATAGCAAAAGCCAGTTACTCAAATGTGATTGGAAAAACAAGACAACAAGATGTCATTCGAGCACAACTAGAAATCGTTCAATTGGAAGATAGGTTGACAGTCCAGAGGCAAAAATTAGAAACCTCAATTGCTCGTCTAAACGAATGGCTTCATCTTTATGATGACAGTAACTATGAAAAAGCGTTTGATTTTGACGCGCAACCAATGGCATTCAATGTCTCAGAAACTCTACCTGAAATTCGATTGCAAACCCCCGCATTTTTAAAGAAGGCTCATTATTCGCGAAATGCTCTGGCATTAGAATTAGAAAATCACCCTGCGATTCGCTCAATTGATGTTCAGAAAAAAGTGACTGAAACAGCTGTTGATATAGCCAAACAACAATATAAGCCCCAGTGGGGAGTAAACGCCAGCTATGCCTATCGTGATGATATGCCATCAGGAGATAATAGAGCAGACTTGTTTTCTGTTGGTGTGACGTTTGATTTACCGTTATTCACTGAAAATAGACAAGATAAACAAGTTGCCGCATCAATCGCGGAAACAGAAGCTGTCAGAACAGAGAAATTGCTGTTAACAAAACAAATGATTAGCGAAATTGAAAAAGAGCTAAGGCAGCTGAAAAGACTATCAGAAAGGCAGTCAATATATAAAGAACAATTGCTTACGCAAACCCACGACCAAGCAGAAGCTTCGTTGACTGCTTATACCAACGATGATGGTGATTTTTCTGAAGTTGTTCGAGCTAGAATCGCAATGCTTAATGCCAGAATTTCCGCACTAAAAATAGATGTTGATGCATTGAAAACAGTAACTCGTATCAATTATTTCTTCGCACAGTCACATTCAAAATCAGCACCCGCACACACTGGTAAATTCGGAGAGAAATAATGTCATCTAATACAAAAATAATTATCGCGATCATCATTGGTGCAGCAATAGGTGCTGGGACATTGGGTTTATTCCTAAATCCTAACTCTGAAGGACCGAAAACAAATTCTGAAGAGAAAAAGCCGCTTTATTGGGTTGCCCCGATGGATTCTAACTACCGCCGGGACAAGCCCGGTAAATCTCCTATGGGGATGGACTTAATTCCTGTGTATGAAGATGAATCATCAACTGATGACTTCGGCCCCGGTGCTGTTAGGGTCGCTCCTCATGTGGTGAATAATCTTGGTGTTCGTACCGCACCTGTTGAGCTAGAAAATATGCACACTGAAATCTCTACGGTGGGTTATGTACAATATGACGAAGATAAACTAATTCATATCCACCCACGTGTTGATGGCTGGATCGAAAAACTATACGTTAAGGCTGAGGGTGACCCTGTAGAAAAAGGTCAACCCCTTTACAGCTTATATTCTCCCCAGTTAGTTAATGCTCAAGAAGAATTGTTAATCGCCTTAAAGCGCAATAACGGCTCGTTAGTTACGGCAGCTAAAGATCGTCTTAAAGCCTTACAACTTTCAGCAGGCTTGATTAAAGAACTAGAGCAAACAAAAAAAGTTCAACAAACAATTACCTTTTATTCGCCTCAAGCAGGTGTTGTAGATGGGTTAAAGATACGAGAAGGTTTCTATGTGAAACCGGGAGATACTTTGCTTAGTATCGGCAAACTTGACCAAGTATGGGTAGAGGCTGAAGTGTTTGAACGAGATGCAGCGCTTATCAAAGAAGGGTTGCCAGTATCGATGACTCTAGACTACTTGCCCGGAGAAGATTGGACAGGTGTGGTTGACTATGTTTACCCAGCATTAAACAGTAAAACTCGCACACTTGGAGTTCGCTTGAAATTTGGTAATCCTGATTTTCAATTAAAGCCCAATATGTTCGCACAAGTTTCGATCCATGCGAATCAAGCCGACAGTGCGATTATTGTTCCTAAAGAAGCGGTCATACGCACAGGCAAGCAAGACAGAGTCGTCCTCGCCTTAGGTGACGGACAGTTTAAATCAATTGAGGTAACTATTGGTCGAGTTGATAAAGATAGTATCGAGATTCTGAGCGGTTTAAATGAAGATGATGTTGTTGTTACGTCTGCTCAATTCCTAATTGATTCGGAATCAAGTAAGTCATCAGACTTTAAGCGTATGACACATGATGAGGTGCCGAACTCTATCTGGATGCAGGGTGAAGTAAACAGCGTCATGACAGGACATCGTATGGTCAATATTACACATGGCCCGGCTGAAGCTTGGGATTGGCCGGAAATGACAATGGACTTTAATGTGGCTGAGAATGTTGATGTTGACTCTTTAAAGTCAGGTCAATCTTTACACTTCGAGGTGTCTAAAACCGAAGATAGTGGATATGAAGTAACTGGTATTCATATCATGAGTCAGCCAGAAGTATCCTCTGCAACAGTCTCAGGTTTAATTAATGAAATAACCTTAGGCAATCGCACTTTCAATATTAGTCGAGGCCCAATAGAGAAGTGGGATAGACCTGCTGCGACGATGGATTTTATCGTCGCGGAAAATATAGAAATAGCTGACTTTAATGTTGGTGACAACGTCACTTTCACGTTTGAAGTGAGAGATGAATTGGTTATCACTGAAATTTCCCTTGAAGCAAATGAAAAAAACAGCGACGAACATGAGACAAATCATGAACAGAAAGCTGTTGTCGATCATTCGAACCATTAAATAGGGAGATTAGGAATGATTGAATCAATAATTAGATGGTCAGTGGGTAACCGCTTCTTTGTGTTATTAACCACGCTTATCATCGCATTTGGTGGAATATTTGCGTTAAAAAATACACCTGTCGATGCGCTTCCTGATTTGTCAGATGTTCAAGTAATTATCAAAACGAGTTATCCGGGACAAGCACCTCAGGTAGTACAAGATCAAGTAACTTTTCCTTTAACTACTGCGATGCTTTCAGTACCGGGAGCACAAACGGTTCGAGGTTATTCGTTCTTTGGCGACTCATATGTCTACATCATATTTGACGACGACACAGACCTTTATTGGGCAAGGAGTCGTGTGTTGGAGTATTTGAGTCAAGTTGCTTCGAGTTTACCAGATTCAGCAAAACCACAGCTAGGGCCTGATGCAACAGGTGTGGGCTGGGTTTATATATATGCGCTCACTGATAAATCTGGTAATCATGATCTTAGTCAGTTGCGAAGTATCCAAGACTGGTTTTTAAAATACGAGCTTCAAACGGTTCCGGGAGTTTCTGAGGTCGCTGCAATTGGTGGCATGGTTAAACAATACCAAGTTCAAGTTGATCCAGATAAGTTGCGAGCCTACGGCATACCATTGACTCACGTTCAAATGGCGCTGAAAAGAGGTAACCAAGAAACAGGTGCGTCTGTTGTTGAAATGGCCGAAGCTGAGTACATGGTAACTGCCACTGGCTATATTCAATCCGTTGGTGACATCGAAAAAATACCGTTAGGCGTTAATGAGCAGGGTACGCCATTGCGTATTGGCGATATAGCTGATGTTGGATTGGGTCCACAGATGCGCCGAGGGATAGCGGAGTTAAATGGTGAAGGCGAAGTTGTTGGTGGCGTCGTGGTAATGCGCTTTGGAGAAAACGCACAGCAAACAATTGACGGTGTAAAAGAAAAACTTGAATCATTAAAAGCCTCTTTGCCTGAAGGTGTTGAAGTTGTTCCTGTTTATGACAGATCTAAGTTAATTGAACGAGCGGTTAGCAATCTATCAGATAAATTGATTGAAGAGCTAATTGTGGTTGCACTAATTTGTGCGGCATTTTTGTTTCATCTACGTTCTTCCATTGTCGCAGTTATTACCTTGCCTTTAGGAATTTTGGTGTCTTTTATCATCATGTACATGCAAGGTATCAATGCCAATATTATGTCATTAGGTGGGATTGCAATAGCGATAGGAGCCATGACGGACGGTGCAATTGTAATGATTGAAAATATGCACAAGCACATGGAAGCTCTTAATAAAAAGGGCGTGCCATTGACGGATGAAAACCGTTGGCAAATTGTTGCTAAAGCTGCAAGTGAAGTTGGTCCAGCATTGTTTTTCAGTCTACTTATTATCACAGTGTCATTCTTACCAGTCTTTATTCTAGAAGCTCAAGAAGGAAGAATGTTTGCCCCTCTTGCATACACTAAAACCTATGCGATGGCTGCATCCGCTGGATTGGCAATAACTCTGGTTCCCGTTCTTATGGGATATTTTATTCGTGGAAAGATTATATCGGAAAAGAAAAACCCATTGAACCGCGTACTGACCGCTCTGTATATGCCTGTGTTAAGACAGGTTATGAAATTCCCTAAATCAACCATTGTAATTGCGTTATTGGTTACCGCCGTGGGTTTTTGGCCTGTTAATAAGATTGGTAGTGAATTCATCCCGCCATTGGATGAAGGTGACCTGATGTATATGCCAACAACTTACCCCGGCATATCCATTGGTAAAGCTCGCGAATTATTACAACAAACGGACAAGTTACTTCGCACAGTGCCTGAAGTCGAGACCGTCTTTGGCAAAGTTGGTCGTGCTGAAACCGCCACTGACCCTGCCCCTTTAACGATGATTGAAACATTCATTCAGTTGAAACCACAAGAGCAGTGGCGAGACGGAGTAACCACTGAAAGTTTAAAAGCTGAATTTGATGAATTGGTTAAATTACCCGGCTTAACAAATGCTTGGGTGATGCCAATAAAAACCCGGATAGATATGCTAGCGACGGGTATCAAAACTCCTGTTGGAATAAAGGTAGCAGGACCTGACCTTGATAAGATTCAAGAAATAGGTCAGCAAATTGAACAATTGTTACCAGCGGTAGAGGGAACAGCATCGGTTTATTCCGAGCGTGTAGCTGGCGGCCGTTATATCAAGATAGATATTTCTCGTGAAAAGGCGAGTCGATTCGGGTTAAATATTGCTGATGTTCAGCAGGTGGTATCGACGGCTATTGGAGGCATGAATGTCACTCAAACTGTGGAGGGACAAGAGCGTTACCCTGTCAATTTAAGATATCCACAAGACTATAGAGATTCGCCTGAGCAACTCGCTAGATTGCCTGTTATTACTCCGAATGATCAGCGTATCGCATTGGGAGATGTAGCAGATATCCGTGTTGAGAATGGCGCTCCGGGAATAAAAAGTGAAGACGCTCGCATTAATGGCTGGTCATTTATTGATATCGAAGGCGTGGATGTCGGGACATATGTAGCGAATGCTAAAGAGTACCTTGAGCAAAATCTAGAAATTCCAACAGGTTACTCAATCTCTTGGGCTGGGCAGTATGAATATATGGAAAGAGCAAAAGAAAAATTGACATTTGTTTTGCCCTTAACGCTAGCCATTATTTTGATCTTGCTCTATTTGAATTTCCGCTCGTTTAGCGAAGTAGCCATTATTGTCGTGACATTACCTATGGCAATGATTGGTGGCTTATGGCTAATGTATTTGGAAGGATTTAACTTTTCCGTCGCTGTAGGTGTTGGTTTTATTGCGCTAGCAGGTGTTGCCGTAGAGATTGGAGTCATCATGCTGGTTTACTTGAATCAAGCTCTTACAGATCTCAAGGAAAAAGCGACCGAGCGAGCAGAACAGATTTCTGACGCAGATTATCAAGATGCCTTGTTACATGGCGCTGGTTTGCGTGTACGCCCTGTCATGATGACCGTGGCAACAATCATCATCGGTCTATTACCTATTTTATATGGAACAGGCACTGGTTCGGAGGTCATGAGTCGCATCGCAGCACCTATGGTCGGTGGGATGACGAGTGCAGTGTTACTAACTCTCATTGTACTGCCTGCTATTTATTCAATTGTTAAAAAGAGAGAAATAAATTTCTTTAATCAAGAGTTATCAAAAAGCTAAATTTAGTCGTTAAACCATAAATTTTAAAAGAGGTAAATATGAAAGCATTAATCAAAATCTTAGCGGTAATCAGCGTTGTTATTAGTAGCGCTGTGTTCGCACACGTAAATCTTGAAAAAAGTTCGCCTTCGGATAATGCAATGTTAATGACATCCCCAGAGGAACTTACACTTAAGTTCAGTAAAGAAGTGCGTTTAGTCAAAGTATCGTTAAAAAATAAGCAGGGAAAAAAAGTAAAGTTTGGCTTTAAACCTTCAAAAGAAGCGAGCAGTGAATTCTCATGGAAGCTACCTCAGTTGGCTCCAGCCAATTACATCGTAGATGTCACTTTCTTAGGTAAAGATGGTCACAAGATGAAGGACAACTTTGGCTTCATGGTTCATTAATTAAGTAGAGTAATTACTATGGAAATTTATATCTGGAATACGGTCATAGTGCTGACGAAAACTGCGTTCTACGTTGGCTTTGCCTGTATTGCTGGATATACATTTTTTGGCAATGTGTACGGCGGTAATACTTTGGAAAATGGAGAAAGAAGATCATTTAGTCAGATAACCCTTATTGCCGCCTTAATAGCTTTTCTAGCAAATGCAATTTGGTTCTTTGCTAACACTGGCGCAATGGTTGAAGAAGGAATAGTAGGAGCGCTAGACCTAGATATGATTAGTATCATGTGGGATTCGTCAATAGGCGATACCACACTATGGCGCTTGATTGGCCTGATTGGGGTTGCGATAGTAGTAATTTCTTCTCAATTTTGTGTTTGGAAGCTTACTAAATATGTCTTAAACGCCGTGCTTGTCATATGTCTATTTTTTCTTTCTTATTCATTTACTTTGGCTGGACACGTTTCCGTCATGGGGGTCTTTGAAAAAGGTCTATTAATGGTGCATGTCATTGTAATGGCGTGGTGGTTTGGTGCCCTTTACCCTCTTAAAAAAGCCTGCAATAAGTTGGAATTCGAAAAGCTTTATCAATTGATGGAAAGGTTTGGAAAACAAGCTAGTGTCATGGTAAGTCTGCTCTTAATCGCTGGCTTATTATTGGCAATTCAGTTGGTGGGTGGATTAGATGCTCTGCTATTTACTAATTATGGACAAACCATATTAGTTAAATTGTTGTTAGTGATTTGCGTAATGAAAATAGCCGCTACACATAAATTGAAATTAGTCCCGCAGCTCAAAAATAATGATGGCAGAAAAACATTATCCAAATCAATCTCAATTGAAATGTTTGTAGCTATTGCCATTTTATCTGTAACAGCAGTGCTTACTAGTATTGTCGGCCCTGTAAATTAAACCTGAAAAGAGAATGAAAATGAAAAAAAGAAATATACTACTCGTTTTATTAATGACGGTTAGCTTTGTAGTTCACGCTCATGGTGACAAACAAAAAGATAAAGGAATGCTTAAAGGGCTGGATACCCCAGCTGCAAAAGTTGTATTAGCTTTTCATGAAGCGTTAGAAACAAGTAACAAAGAGCTTGCGCGTGCTCAATTAGCTGATGATGTCACCATTTATGAGGGCGGTCGTGTTGAAAGAAGCGCAGACGAATACGCTCATCATCATATGTTGTCTGATATGAAGTACTTGGCGGCTATGAAGAGCGAAACATTAGAGCACCAAGTGACAGTTCTTGGTAATACTGCGATATCGGCCTCGCGTAGTCATACTACAGGCTCTTACAAGGGTAAAGAGCGCGATTACGAAGGTATGGAAACAATGGTGCTGGAAAAACAAAATGGTGAATGGAAAATCAAGCACATTCATTGGTCTCATTAATTTATTGGTAAAAAAGACTGAGAATAAAATTGACTTCACCACAGTGTTATCTGTGCGAAGCTTTGAGAAAAAATGGAACCCAGTATTATCAGGAGTGCGCTAAAGCTTGTCGCAACTTAATTGATATATGTCGGAAAACCGTGAAATCGTGCTGTTGTTCGTAAGAGTTTAATTGCTTTTTTTGTTTGGAATTTCTTGCGAAAAAAGTTTGTAATAAAACGTAGCAGACCATGTCAGCATCATAAAGCCTAGAAGTGATTGCATCGCTGTGATGAATTTAATATGGCCTTCGGGGTTGAACTCACTCAACCCTAGGGTCGTCATAGTCACTAATGAATGGTAAAAGTAATCTCTGAAAATTGGTTTAAACGCTTTAGTAAATTCACCAAGCTCAAGGAGTTGGTGAGCAGCCCAATATATGCCTGTAAAGTAAAATGACTCAACAATATGTACTGCAAATATTATAAGTAATGCAAGCATCGCCTGCCATACCGAAAGACAGCAGTCACATTTTACATAATACCGTTGAAGTCCGTACAGTACATAGTAATGTGTCAAACAGGCCGCTAAGACGCCAACTAGTGCGATTAAAACTGCTAAAACCATTGATCCCCTCTGCTTAACTCAAACTGTCAAACCCTCATAGGTTCATAATGTTGGTTCGTTATTTGCTATAATTCAAGAATTTGGTTTTAAATGGCTTAAGTACGGCCAGATTTATGTAAAGTTTACAAATCTTAATAAGGATTGCTAATGAAATATTCCAAGTTTGCAGCGATGATTATCACCTCTACTATTGCGATGTTCATTATGATGTATCTTAACACCTATACTGTTTCGCATATTTGGTTCAGCGAAACACGCTCGTATATGGCGCTCTATATGGGGGCGGGGATGGCCATAATTATGTTGGCGTTTATGCTGGGAATGTACACCAATAAGAAAATAAATACAGCGATTTTTATTGGGGCGGCATCTGTATTCTTGGTGTGCGTCTATTTGGTTCGCTCTCAGACAACGGTAGCAGATTCTTCTTACATGAAAGCGATGATACCGCATCACTCAATTGCAATATTGACTAGTGAACGTTCAGGCATTGAAGACGTTCGCGTCAGGGAGTTAGCCGATAACATTATCAAGGCCCAGCGCAAGGAAATTAAAGAAATGGAATGGTTAATTAAAGACATTGAAGCCAATGGTAAGGCGATCACACAGGCTGAAGCATCCCAAAGACCAGTTCCATCGTTTGAGGGTAAAGTCGGAAAAGGAGGGGAAGATGAGTAAAACAGTTAAACTATATAGAATGGTGACTGATGAGCATATTTGTCCCTATGGTTTGAGATCCAAAGACTTGTTAGAGAGGCAAGGATATGAAGTAGAAGATCATGAACTCACCTCTAGACAAGAAGCTGACGAATTTAAAGCCAAGCATGATGTACAAACGACCCCACAAGCTTTTATCGACGGCCAACGAGTTGGCGGGTACGATGATTTGAGAGAGTATTTCAATAAAGGCGAAGCAGGGCAAACGGGTACTACGTATACGCCTGTTATCGTCATATTTTCAGTAGCAGCGCTTCTGGCTATAGCCGTACAATACTTCGTTGCTGGTTCTTATATTTCTATCAGAACCTTGATGTTATTTATTGCATTTTCGATGACCTTTTTAGCGGTGCAAAAATTAAAAGATTTGTACAGCTTTACAAATTCTTTTATCACTTATGATTTGTTAGCGATGAAATGGATAAGATATGGTTATATTTACCCATTTATAGAAGCATATGCAGGGATCGGGATGGTTGCCCAACTGCCGGCGCTGGCAGTAGCTCCTTTCTCATTATTCATTGGAACTGTGGGTGCAATATCTGTCTTCAAAGCGGTGTATATTGATAAACGGGAATTAAAATGTGCTTGTGTCGGTGGTGACAGCAGCGTTCCCCTTGGTTTTGTATCGCTATCTGAAAATTTGTTTATGATAGCAGGCGCACTGATTATGTTGTTTTTATAATGTGTTTTAAGACTCGTTAGAGGTCACTAGACAGTTGCATAGCCGCCAACAGTCGAAATATTTAGAGCGTCTCGCTACCTTTTTTAGTGGCCGTAATTGGTACGAACACCACAGGCGGCTTGACGCTGCGCGGTGACGCAACAATACACAGTATTAAGATTCCTCTATTACGTCGTTTGGTGTCAACTATAAAGGTTATACTCAGGTCATATCTGACCTACCAATTTAAAGGTATGGATCCGATTTAATCGGTCAGTCCGTTCAGAGGGATTGCCCATCACGAAAGTGTCTAATAATCAGAAAGGAGCCAGCGAAAGACGCTGGAAACGCCTCTCACTGGTATTGCGACAGTACAATATCCTCAGCTTTACTATAGCTATTGCTCATGATTTAAGCAAAAAATTCAGTAAGTGGCCACTTAAGGGCTGATTCACCATAAAAAACCGCAACCGCGCCAGATCGCTCTTCGCATTGCCGTTAGCGTAAAAACGCTGATATGCGGGGCGAATACCGACCTCCACCATGCGTCTGTAACACATCATGTAGTACACAACTACATAGCTTCGATGTCGGTCTCTCGCTACATGCTTTCTGTAAACTAGCATCATTTATATTCTATTGATGGTTTTAATTGTATCGTTTGCCCATTTCGTAACTAGCTGTTTATTCATATTAAAAGGCGAAGAGCTTAGGCTAGGTGGGTGACGTGCAAAAGCAGATTTTATTTTATTCTTCGTTAGGAATTCTCTCGGCCAATTAAGCGAGTTATCTACCAAAGATAAAAGAATTGGATCGACCCTACTTCTAGCTTCATCTAAGCAACCATATTTGAATACCAGAGTTGATAGATGCTTAGTGTCTTTGCTGCAATTGTCAGCGGCAATGTAATCACTCAAATCAATTTCTATCAATGTAAAAGATTCCAGAGTTGAAGTGTCTCGTAAATGAGCTATTGCAGATAGTCGTGGTGCTTTGTTTGGTTTCTTAAGGTGTACCCTTGAGTGTCCTACCTTGCTTAGTTGCTTTGTTTCGAATCCTGCTAGTGCAAAATGTGGCTTTTGTGCAATTATATTGACCATTTCCCTAAATTTGTCAAAAACTGATACGTCAGCCATGTCGCTGGTGTTGCTTGACGTACTCACTGGCACAGCTAATCCTAAAATGTCTGGCAGATCCGTACTAGCAATGTCGCTCCCAGAAACTTCTCGCTCAGTATCATTCACAACTAGCCGTATCTTTCCGCTTTTAGTAAGCGTGTTGGCAGATCGCGATGGTTCCAGAGAAAATTCTGAACTGCTCTTAGACTCAACGATTCTCGCGGGCAGAAAAGTGCTCGCACTTTGTTCGTCATCAATTTCATATAGTTCAGGTGTGGAGCCTTCTTCACGCTTAGTATCATCTGACTTTTTGACTGTGGTAGTCAACCAGTCACGACTAACAAACCGAATGGTCTCTGGAAGTGAGTGAGGAACTTTGCTCAAGCTTGTTATTTCGCTGACGATTTGAATCGGATTTTGCCCGAAAATACCACCGTACTTAAGTACTTTTACGCTTAAAACACAACCATGGAGTGATGGAGCGTCGAAACCAAACGTCCACCACGTAGAGTAGGTATCACGGTTTGAATGTGTTGTGCCCTTAATCGATTTTCGATATTTCAGAAAATTTTCGTTTATCGATAAGAAAGCCTTGCGCCCTGCTTTATCTGCCAGCGTATAAGCGAATTTATTGGCATTGAAAATTCGCTCAAACTGACCTTTTGTTAGTTGGGCTGTCGGATTGACCTGAACGATAAGGTTTTCCGAGTCTGGTGTGAAAGTATAGAAGTCGATTGCTAACGATGTTGGTTCGAGAGCATAGTGAAATATCTTACTATTCTGGAGAAATAGTATTCTTGCGAGTTCTAGCTGAGGTATGGCGACATAACCCTTATTTGTTTCAACTATTAAATAGCGCTCGAATCTTTTGATTCCGTCTACTGGTGGAAGTTGAAGATCCACGCCACTCTTGTTACCAACAATTTTTCGCCACGCGAACGTTGTTATTTGTGTCGGACTTTGAGCATTTTCTGTTCTGTTATATTGCCGTCCGACAGCAAGATCTGGGATAAGAGAAGCTAAAACAGATTTTATTTCTGAATTCTTGAATCTGACCTGTATATACCAGTCAGCTTTATTTGCAGGCCTGAAAAGCTTACCGAGGTAAAGTAACTCATCGTTATCCTCTATACCTTTTATTTTGTATTTTTTATTATCCAATCGATACACCAGCCACATGTTGTTGTTACGACCGATGATATTGATCTTTGTGTATTTATTCTAGCGGCTCGGTATAGCTTCCATGGATTTACGCGTATATTTTTGGCGGTAAAAAAGCGAGCGCTTTGGATCAATCTTCTGCATTGATAGTCTTCATAAGACTCACTGTAAACCTTTAAAAATTTGTTGGTTAAGGGAAGTTGGCGGAGGTTTTTTTCTATAGTCGCCGAATTGGGCAAGCACGAAAGAAACCATCTCCTCGACCGCCGTGGTGAGTAAATGTCATTTTCTTCGTATAGTGCACGAAATAATAGCTTACACATCGCGAAGTCACGTTTCTGCCAAGAAACTCTGATCAGATCACCCTTTCGCTGAACTCTGTGCTGATGATTAACCTGCAACAACCAGCGTTTGTCAGCCCTGTAGAGTGCAGTATAAAGCTTCTCACTATCACAGTTTGAATACCGGGCGGCTTTCGGTCCGTGCTGCCGTAAAAGAATTAACCATGCATGTTTCCAATTTTCCAACGTTTCTTCTGAATGCTGAAATGAGCTTTTGCTATAGTTTTTTGGGTGTTGTATTGAAGGGATCGGTGAATTCGTAAGAGCGTCCCACCAATTACCGATATTTCCGTTGAAAAAGGGTAGTGCTGCAATCATATGCATCACATACATATGTTGTTTTCTGTGTTTTCTGAAAAGTGATGCGACATTGCCGTCAAAATATGACTTTGTAAAACCCAGCTTCTTTAGCCATCTCCATGTCCAGTAGCCTTTAATAAAATGTGAGATGTCGTTTAGCCTTAAGTAATGGCCTCGGTTGAAATTTCTTTCTAGGGCAAGCTGATGATAAAAATTAGTTAGTTGAGGAAAACTGAACTGATGATGATTGTGCACCAAATGCATGGTCGCCTTGGCGATTAGTTGTTCCTGCCAGAAAGCATATTTGATATTGATTTGGGTTTCGGAACAGAAAGCTAGCTCGTCCAATAAAGGTCGGAACGTATGTCGACTCAAACCATGAATAACATCGTTTGTTAAAACGAAGTGCACGCCATGAACGTGACAGCAATTCGTAAATAGTCCAAACCAGCGCCTGTCCCAAAACGGTTCACCGAAAAGCTCCAATTGTTCCTTAACGCAAACTGGACAGTATCGAAAGAAATGATTCTGTTTCAGTGCGCATGTAGCTATACCTAAACTCGTTGTGTATGTGTTGTTTTTACAAGCAAGCATTTGAGTAAACATCTTTTCTTTAATTCTGGCCTCGCTGAAAGCGGTATAAAGAGGAAATAATGTGTGCTTACTTATGATGTCTGTTGCTGAAAACATCGTAGAAGGTCTAACATTCTCAACGGCACGAGCTATGCCGTTAGGCATTTCTGGTGATGCGATAACAGTCTTCTTTCTGAAAACGTCCTCCAGCAGTAACTTGTCTGGCAGTAAGCCACACCGAACTTTATAACGAGCTAGTACGCTGTAGAACAGCTCGTTTGGGTAAGGCTCTGGAAATAGCGGTAAAGTTACCATAAGTCCCCAATTTCGGGACAATTATGTTTGTCATCATAATAGGGACAAAACACTTTGTCACTTTTTTGGGGACAAATGATAAAATCAACAAACCATCAGAGTTACCAGAAGCTGATTGCTTGGCTTAAAAAGTCCCGTCTCGATCGAGGACTAACCGTTAGGCAGCTTGGTGAGTTGTTGAACGAACCTTTTCAGTTTGTGAGTAAAGTGGAGAAGGGACAGAGAAATTTGTCAGTACATGAGTATGTGCAGTATTGTGAGGCATTGGGTATTGACGCGTGTATAGGATTAAAAGTTTTTAGTCGGTAAAAATGATCGATGAATAATTTTGAGACTTATACGGTAGTGACGGGTATATTTGCACTTAAGTGTTTGAAGAAGTTTGTTAAACTTCTGACGAATTTTATCGCTTTTTATGGTCTAAATACAAAGTAATCGAAGTATGTCTTACGGTGTCGTAGGGTCTTAAAAAGTAATTAGCAGGAAAGGAAAGTGTTAAAAGTTAACGGAAAAATGCTTACTTGGGCGAGAGAAGATTGTGGTCTTTCTTTGGAAGATGCAGCGCTTAAGCTCGGATATAAAGATAGTAAGCAAAGTTCAGCTGCTGAAAAATTACTTCACGTCGAGAAAACTGGAGAAATATCTAAATCCGCATTTACTAAAGCACAAACAACTTACCGTAAGCCTGTATTAACTTATTACCTCAATGAGCCTCCGATTCCTACTAGTGTTGGAGAAGACTTTAGAACGCCTGAAAGTGCTAGTGACCCTAGGCAAAACAACATAGTGAAAGCAATACTCTCTAATGTTGTAGCTAGGCAAAGCATGATCAAAGAGCTTTTGGTGACTGAAGATGAAGTTCAGCATTTGAAGTTTATTGGCTCTTTGAACATGAGCATGGAACCAGAAACTGCCGCTACAAAAATAAGAAAGTTATTTGACATTACTCTCACCGAGTACAGAAAAGGCACTGATTATGGACGCTCCTTTAATTATTTAAGAAAGAAAATTGAAGCAAAGGGAATTTTTGTACTGATAAAGGGAAACTTAGGCAACTATCACAGTGATGTTGAGGTCGGTACGTTTCGCGGTTTCGCTATCAGTGATGAAATAGCTCCATTTATTGTTATTAATCATCAGGAAGCAAAAAGTTCCAGAGCATACACTCTACTTCATGAGCTAACTCACGTCTTATTGGGCAAGACAGGCATCAGTGCTGATGTAGGCGAAGATAAAGTTGAAAGGTTTTGTGATAGGGTCGCGAGCCTCGTTTTATTGAGTGATCATGAGTTAAAATATTTTTCTCCGGCAACCGAACTGTTTTCTCAACTATCCAAAGACATAAGTGACTTTGCCTTAGCTAAGAAAGTTAGCAGTACTCAAGTTGCATATCGCCTTTTTCAACTTCACAAAATTACAAGTAGTGCATACAGGAAGCTATGTAAATTCTATTACGAGCAATGGCTTAGTAGTAAAAAGGCCGAACGCAACAAAGATGGCGGCGGTCCAAACCAAAATGTAATTAAGAAAAGCTACTTAGGTGGGATAGTCGATTTTGTTCATAGAATGTTTGAGTCCGGTGCTATTAGCTCCACTCAAGCAGGCATTGTGTTGGATACGCACCCAACTCGTTTGGGCAATTTTTTCAATAACGCTACCCCCCATTGATAAGGAAGTCATTTGCTATATTTAATGGACGCCAATACTTTCATTGAGGCAAAAGAGCTTTATTACCCTTTCGATATTGTTCCTGAGTATTGGGATTGGTTGGTTTATCAAGGTAGTCTTCAAAACTTAAAAGTACCCGTCGAAATATACACTGAAATAAATGGGGCAAATCAAGATAAAAAATATCATGATGAGCTAGCGAAATGGGCTCGGACAGTAGACGTAAAGAGTAATCTGGTGCTCGATGAAGAATTAGATTACGGTTTGGTTAATACTGTAATTACACAAGGGTATGTCGCTTCACCTACGGAGGCAGATTTGCTGAAAATGGGTAGAGATCCATTCTTAATTGCATACGCACTAACAGACCCTCAAAACATTACTGTTGTGACAACCGAAGCAAGCAAGCCAACAAAAAAAGGAGCTAACCGTCATGTACCGGATGTTTGTAAACATTTCGGAGTGCAATGCTGTAACACCTTTAGCTTGGTTCGCTCACTTGGTTTTTCTACCAATTGGAAAAAATCTGTGTGATAACAGTAGTCGCCAAAAAAGAGTTTTTTATTCGTGCTACAGGCTTGTTACCAAATATAATATACTATGAACTACTTAAATTAATATACGCCTACAGGAAAATCATGTGTTGTACCACATTTTAGGTACTGTAAGCGCAGTCGCTTTTTTGCTGACCTGGTACGGATTGGCGAAACAAATTATCAATATAGAGAAGCTGCGCGAAAGCAATCAGTCTTCTACCCAAAGCTTGTCGACGAACCAGTTCGCTTCAAGCTTTTTTGCGTTTTATGCCAACTTTATTTTCGGTATCGCCATAGAGCCTTTTAGTCATTACCTGGTGTGGACTCGCTTTGGTGCGCTACTTCTAATCCTAGTTATTTTGTTTCAGCTGTGGCACGACAGACGCTCAATACCCACAGGGCTCGTTCTAGGCCTTTGCGCCACTGCAATGGTAATAGGTTTATGCTCAATGGGCTTTCGACCTTATCCTAGCGTGGCAAAGCTTGGGGCCAATAGCTTAATGCTGATTGTGACCGCGCTGCTTATACAAGGTACGCTGCATCAGTTAATAGTGGTAAGGCGAAGCAAAGCAATAGGTGCGCTATCGCCCGCGCTATTTCGCAGTATTTTGATTAAAGATGTGACGACATTAGCGTTCGCGTTAACTATGCCAATTGCAGTGGCATGGCCTCTCATTGTGCTTAATGGGGCGAGTGTAATAACTCGAGGTGGTTTATTGGTTCAAATGAAAATGGTGGCAGAAAAGAGTGGTGAAAAGAATAGGAACAAAGATGCATCGTAGTACGTCATAACAGTAGGCAGTTCTGCTTACTCAAGGTTGTAAATGGGTGAACTAACCCTATGAAAATCAATTTAGAAACTTTATGATTAGCCTTATCGAGACCTAAAATTAACAGGTTTATTAAGATGATAAGGGTACTTCACCTTTTATTTGTTTTTGTGCCCATCGTCACCTTTTCTGCTTGGGCAAAAGAAAAAGTAGATGTAGCAATAATAGAGACGCTTCCAGTAGCTATTGTTACCGAATCACGCATTGCGTTTGAAGCCGAGCTACAGCGCTTGATGCCCGATAAAGACATTCACTTTCGCGTGTACAACGCTGAAGGTTCGGTAGAGCAAGCCGATGCGCTGCTGTCTGACATGTTAGCCGAATCTACCCCCGAACTCGTGGTGTCGCTTGCTACCCTTGCTACACGTGCCGTGTTAAATAAAGACGAACTATTGTCTATTCCAAAGTTATTTATGGTGGTTTCTGAGCCGGTTACCGAAGGCATTGTTCCCGCTTTTGGTGCTACGAGTAAACGCAACATTACCGGTGAATCCCATGTGGTGGATGCCACAGTAAAACTCGATATATTGAACGGTGTTTTTCAGGCATCCGAGCCCGTTAAAACGCAAAAAATTGCGTTGCTTCATACAACCTATCCGTCCTCGTTTAATGCCGCGAATGCGCTTTTAGCGCGACAAGCCGCTTACAAAAACATCCAGTTTATTCCTATTAAAACGCCTTATATCGCCAAAGAAGCGGGTTTAGAAACAATGAAGGAAGACATCATTCGTCTTTTGAAAGCGGAAAAAACAGCGCTTGATGGGTATTGGTTATCTGCAGGGCCATTAATAGAAACGCCCAATTTAATAGCAGATATAAAAAAGCAGACTGGATTGCTGCCTTTGTTTGCCGAGAGTGTGTCGGCAGTGCAGGAAGGGGCGCTTATTGGCATTGTATCTCAGCCTCAAGATATTGGCATATCTGCCGCTAATAAGGCTGAGCGTATTTTAGCGCTAGGTTCTTCTGAAACTATTCCTGTAGAACAAATTGAAAACTTTACCGTAGCAGTGAATGTAACCACTGCTATTAAATTACAGCTTCCCATACCTTCAAATTACCTGAAACTCTCTGAACAGCACGTTTATCAATAGGGTATGGATAAGAGTTAATATGCGAATAAAATCAAAATTATTAGCGATTTACATACCAATATTATTTGTTGGTATGGCGCTAACTGGCTACTGGGCCTATCTAATTGCTTACGAATCTGTGCGAGAGCGAGAGTATCAACTACTTACTCAAACATTGGCCTTCAACGTGATGGAAATAGTAGAGGATCGCAGAGCGCTATTAATAGACTCAGGCCTTGAAAATGTTCCCGTATTTAGAACGGCTTATCAAAAAGAAGTGTTCGAGGAACTTGAAGGTTTGTATACCCGAACAGGGCGTCATTTCTTAATTAGCGACGAAAGCACGCGGCAAACCCTTTACACCACGTTAAATCAGCAAGGCATTCCTGATACCAGCAGTGCATCGGTGATTACCGTGAGCGACTTCAAATTGGCATTTGGTGAATCGCAGTTCGATGGCCAAGATGTCCTATTTGCATGTACTACGTTTTCTCCTTGGAATTGGAAGCTTACCGTTATTCAGCCAGCCGATGAGCTGCAGGCTTCGCTGTCGAAAATTGCATGGCTGACCATATTGGTAACCGTGTTTGCCGTTGCGCTAGTGGCTCTTTTGATGGGAAAGGTGACTCAATACTTCGTTATTGCGCCGGTGGAAAAAATACGCAATGCAGCAAGCAGAATAGCCATTGACCATAAGCAGGTGAATATTAACGTTCAGCAAGACGATGAGCTCGGTAGCTTAGCAAGAGATGTAGAGGTGATGTCTGCGGAAATCGCTGATTATGTAAATCAGGCGCAGCAGGCTAACCGTGCGAAAACCGATTTTCTTGCGGTAATGAGTCATGAAATAAGAACACCATTAAACGGTATACAGGGCCTTGCGACATTATTGCTAGACACGCCGCTTGACGACAAGCAGCGAAAGTACTCTGCCGATTTGAAAGCGTCAGCGTCTATTTTGGCGAACGTGATCAATGATGTATTAGACCTTTCAAAAATTGAATCTGGAATGTCAGAGTTAGACATGGCGGAGTTCAATCTTGATGAAATGCTGAGCGATCTGATCACCTTGCTCGGGACCAATGCCAGTGCAAATGGCTCTCGATTGATTTACTCAAGTAAAAATCTTGATGATGTTGCAGTCACTAGCGACATTACTAAGCTACGCCAAATTGTCATTAACCTAGTGAGTAATGCGATTAAGTTTACTCGCGAGGGCACGGTAACAATATCGGCAAAGCTACAAAAGCCCTCTGAAAAACACACTCAAGATAATAAGCTCATCATATCGGTAAAAGACACCGGAATAGGCATAGAGCAAGACCGTTTAGCCCACATATTTGATAAGTTTACCCAGTCAGATTCGTCTATCACTCGTCAGTATGGCGGTACCGGCTTAGGACTTTCCATAGCCAAACAGCTCGCTGAATTATTGGGTGGTGATATTAAGGTAATGAGCAAAGTGGGCGAGGGGTCAAACTTCTTGGTCACCGCCATGGTGAAAAGCCGTCTGAAGGTAGACATAACTGAAAGCGGCTCTAATGCAAATGGACAAGGCGCAGCCCAACTTCGTAAAGGGATTAACGTACTTTTAGCCGAAGACAACGCGATTAACGCGGTAGTAGCAAAAGCCTTGTTAGAGCAGCTTAACTGTAACGTTACTCACGTAGAAAACGGCATGTTTGCCGTTGATAGGGTGGAAGAAGGTGGCATCGACATGGTATTTATGGACGTTCATATGCCGGTAATGGATGGTATAGAAGCCACTCGTCGTATAAGAAAGCTGTCGGGGAGTCTTGGTGAAATACCCATTGTGGGTTTAACAGCTGAAGCTTTTCAGGAACGACATATTGCGTTTAAAGAAGCGGGAATGAACGATATTGTTACCAAGCCAATTACTATCGATGGCTTACGGAATAGTTTATTGAAGCTAAATCTGTGATGATTTTTAGGGTGAATGGACGTTCTTGCGCTAGAATCATAGCTCCATTATAAAATTAATCATTTGCAAAACACGGAGGCGTTTTCCTTGCAGGCTAATAAAGCAAAAGAGCGAGTTCGCCTTCGAATAGCCTTAATTATTGGTGCACTCATTGTTGCGTGTTTTATGGTTGCAGACTTTTTCCTGTTGCCAAAACCCATGCATCAAATCTATCTCTATGACCGCCTCTTTGTTCAAATACCGATTATTCTTATCGCGTTGGTGCTGTCATTTTGGCGGCACTTTTCTCACTACCGAGCCTATATATTTACTACTGTCTTAGTGGCACTGACTTACTCCAACTACTGGGTAATCTGGGTTTGCTGGCAGGAATATCAATTTTCTTTTCCCTATGAGGGAACCATTTTATATGCGTTTTACTGTGTATTTGCCTTAGGCATTCCTTTTCGCTTTGCCATTACCAGTGCAGTAATCAATGTCATCGGCTTTATTGTGGTGATGTGGCTAGCCCCCGCCTATGGCGATCGTATGCCTATTTCAGTGGGCTTTGTCGCCGCCTCTTTGTTTACGTGCTCGTACGCAAAATATCGCTTAGACAGAAGCCTCACGTTACTGAAAAAGACCAATGATCGCCTTACCAAGCTCAGTAAGTTCGACCCCTTGTCAGACTTACTTAATAGGCGTGCTCTTCGCAATCAAAGCGAAAACCTGCTGGCCTATGCAAAGCGCCACCAGGTGTCATTAGCAGTCATCATGTTAGATTTAGATGATTTTAAAGCCTACAACGACCACTTTGGCCATCAGCAGGGTGATGAAGCGATACGTCAGCAATCTTCTATTCTGCGAGGCATATTTAAGCGTGAAACGGATATCATAGGCCGCTACGGTGGAGAGGAGTTTGTGGTTGTGCTTAGCGACGTGAATGAAGAGCAACTGAAGCAAAGCTGCCAAAAAATCTTACAGGGCTGGGAGGAGACGAACTTAGCTCATGCACCTAATGCGGCACATCCATTTATAAGTTGCTCTATCGGCGCTGCTATTATTAATACGCCCGGGGATGCATCAATAGATAGTCTTATTGGTGTTGCAGATAAAGCGCTGTATAAAGCGAAAGATAAGGGTAAGGCCTGTTACGAACTTGCCGCGCTTTGATTAGTGGCTCTTAATTAGTTAAGCGGAATTGGAGATTCTTAATTGGCAAAACAGTATAAAACACACCACAATTTGCGCCGTACTGCAGGCCTCAAACCATGGTGTGTTGTGTACAACGTGTCCGCTTAAACGCAGTCCTGATATCGTTCTACAATTTTACAATCATCTTGCCTGTATTTTTGCCTTCAAACAGCATATTCAAACCTTTCTCGGCGTTTTCTAGTCCATCGATGGCGTGGGCGCGATACTTTATTTTGCCTTGCTGTACGTAAGGTGTGAGTTTTTCAAGCAGTTGAGGTAGTTCGCCCCAGTGATCAGGCATAGCAAAACCGCGAATAGTAATACGCTTTTTGATAAGTGGGATCCAATTTGGACCTGCTGAAGGTTCGTCAGCCTGGTAGTCGGCAATCATGCCACACACCACTATGCGACCATGTGCATTCATTCTATTGAAAACGTGGTGCTGAATGGGGCCACCTGTATTTTCAAAGTAAACGTCAACCTTGTCAGGCGTTAGTTCAGCCAGCTTAGATTCAATATCATCAGTTTTATAGTTTATTGCGCCGTCAAAACCTAATTCGTTGACGATCCAATCCGCTTTTTCATCGCTTCCCACTACACCGATAACGCGTAAGCCATCCGCTTTTGCTAACTGGCCTACCATAGACCCTACCGAGCCCGCAGCGCCAGTGACTACAATGGTTTCACCTTCTTTCGGGTGGCCAAAGTTATACAAGCCTGTTGTTGCAGTAAGCCCTGGTAATGCAAATACACACAGTGCCATTTCTTCTGTTACACCAGACTGTAGCTTGTTAAACCCTGAGCCATCGCTTAATACGTATTCTTGCCAGCCAGTCATGCCCATTACTTTGTCGCCTACGGCGAATTTGGCATTTTTAGACTCAACCACTTCACCTACGCCGCTTGAGCGCATCACTTCACCTAGCTCTACAGGCGGAATATAACTTTCTCTGTCTTCACTCATCCAGCCAAGCATCGCTGGGTCTAAAGACATGTGGGTTTGTTTTATCAGTATCTGCCCGTCTTTTACCTCTGGAATGTCTAGTTCTTTGGTTTCAAAAAGGTGAGGCCCTATTTTTTTATCACTAGGACGCTGAACAAGGGATATCGATTTGTAGGTAGCCATGGTTACCTCCTTATAGTGTGAACCATCAGTTCCCTTAAAAAGAAAGGGACTGTTATTTGGTTTAGGCGTTTAACAAGGGTGGGGGCTATTCATTCAAACACAAGTAGCACAGATACTAGTAGTACACACAAGCGTTGGTCGATTTTCATTCAAGTGATCAAGTTGGAAGGAGTGTGTAGAGCGCCTAGCTATATTTCATCATTAACATAAAGAAGGCTTGCTGTTTACGTGCAGTTTTCATTTTAGGTTATAAATTCGGCGAACGTGTCGTTAAAATTGTAAAAATAGTGATAAAAGTGCGTGAATAGCATTTAGCATTGTTGAACAAATGTGCTCCTATCCGTAGAATGCGCGCTGCAATTTTTTCTTCAAATGAGTATTTTATGAAGCAACAGCTCTCTCTTCGTGCCTCGGTATGCCTAGCGTTAACAACATTCGCTTCTTCTTCAGCTTTTTCAGCTGGTTTTCAGGTTAACGAGCACAGTGCTAATGGCCTAGGTCGCGCAATGGCAGGCCAAGCCGCAACTCCCGAAAACGCCTCTATTCTAGCCACAAACCCTGCGGCAATTGGCGTGTTTACACAGTCACAATTTAGCAGCTCGGTTAGCGTTATTGCGCCAAGCGTAGATATTAGCGGTGATGTAAGCTACGCCGCCGGCGGACAAACCATTGGCTCTGCCGATGCGTCAAACAAGGACATTGCCGATACCGCTATTGTCCCAAGCATTTTCTATACAACGCCTATCAATGACAAATGGGCTGCTGGCGTGGGCGTATTTACTACCTATGGACTTCGCTCTGACTACAGCGACGACTTTGACGCACTGCACTTTGCCGATGCAGCAGAGGTGCGCTCAATTACCATTAACCCTGCTGTTTCTTATAAAGTGAATGAGCAGCTAATGCTAGGCGCAGGTATTAACGCTACTTTTGCAGATGCAGAAATAAGCTCAGCAATCTCTAATAGTTTATCGCCAATACTGAGCAATGCACTGCAAACGCAAGTGCCTGCTACAACCTCTATTTTTAAGTTGGAAGGTGAAGATTGGGGCTTTGGATGGAATGTAGGCGCTTTTTGGCAGCCAACAGACATGACGAACATCGCGTTGTCTTATCGCGCTGAAACTGAGCTAACGTTAAGTGGTGAAGTAAGTTCACAAATTACGCCTTCGTTAAATCAGCCTGGTAGCCTAGATTTGAATTTAGCAGCTATCACTGAGCTGGCAGTAAACCAAAAACTAGACAGTCAATGGTCGGTACAGGCCAGTTTTACGTTCACCGACTGGAGCACCTTTGAAAAGCTAGAAGCTAATTTAAGCGATGGTTCTGACTTTTTGATCAAACAAGAAAACTTTGATGACTCATTGCGCGTATCTGTTGGTGTTACGTATTTGTTCAGCGATGAGCTTACTCTACGCGCAGGTTATGCCTACGACGATGGTGTGGTTACGGTAGAAAACCGTTCACTCAGTATTCCAGATACCGATCGCCATTGGGTTTCAGGTGGCTTTACGTATTCGTTTAGTGAAAATACCTCTGTTGATGGCGCCTATGTTTACATCAATGGCCGAGAAGCGGATATCAACAAAACGCGAGCGCTGAATGAGCAAGGTACATTAACGTCTACGTTTGTGGGTACTCAATCTGCCACTGCGCATATTCTTAGCGTACAGGTTAACCACCGCTTCTAAGCGCATTTTGCTTCATGGTACACAAGTCGCAGCGAGACCGGCGGCTTGTGTGCCGTCTATCTATGTGCCGATTGCTTATGTGGATTGTAATTAGGTTAGATCCAAAGTTTGGAGGTTTTTTTAGTTTAATAAAGTGATAGGTTAAAGTATCTCAATCACTGATATCGACATAACGCTTTCATGAAAAAACACATCTTCGTACTTCTTTTCACCTTTAGTTCGCTGTGGCTATCCGGCTGCACATCAACCATTGATATTGACACTTCAAGCACGACTGCTTATGGGCCTAAAGTGTTTGAATCGCCGTCATTCACCGCTATTACCGTGGCTTATGCTCCTGAGATGCAGGGGATTTTGAATCGTATTGAGCAAGATCCAAATGCAAGTATTCACACCACAACGAATATCAAAGGGATAACGTATCGTTTAGGTACGTATCACGACCAGCCTATCCTCGTGTTTGCCACGGGTATGAGTATTGCCAATGCGGCGCTGTCCATGCAAATGGCGCTAGACTATTTCCCAGTAAAACAGGTGGTGTTCATGGGTATTGCCGGAGCGGTTAATCCAAAGTGGCGCCCTGGGGATGTCATTGTGCCGGCACGGTGGTATTACCACGACGAGAGTGTGTACACCAATGAAGACCCCAGTGCACCGGGCGAGTATATTCTTCCCGAGTATTATGAGGCGTTTGTGAAAGAGCAAGATGCCCGTCGGGTAAATGATCCACATTTGCCCCACTATAAGCCGTTTCAGTTTATTCACCCTGATGAAGTACTCATTGTAAAAGAAGGCATGGATGAGCCGGTGGACACGGCCTATTTCAGTGCAACTCAACGCCTACTGGATGCAGCGCAGACAGCCATGTCCACCATGCCAACACAGCGAGTGCTAGATGACCGGGACGCTACTCTTTTTGTGGGTGGTAACGGCGTTACGGGCTCGGTATTTTTAGACAATCGAGAGTACAGACAATGGACGCGCGATGTGTTTAGCGCAGAAGTGACCGAAATGGAATCGGCTGCCATTGGGCAGGTGTGCACTATCAATGATGTAGACTGGGTTATTATTCGCGCCATTAGCGACTTAGCAGGTGGGCAAGAAGGCCTTAATGTAGAAAGTAAATACGATACAGAAGTATCGAGAATTGGGGCTAATGTGCTTTTTTCAGTGCTAGACGAGCTATCGAAAGGGCAATAACATTTCACTGCTTGTGCGCTTAGACTGCTAGTAGCGCGCAGAGAAAAAGCGCGCTACTAGCAGAGTTGATATGGGACTAGCAATGATGTGCCTTTAGCGAATGGTTCGCACCATGTTGATAGTAGTGGTAGCTAATTTAACTTCAATTAAAAATACAATTAGCGCACTTATCAAAAAGATCATGGCAAGAATAAAAAGCACTATCACCGGTGTTTTTAAATCAACTATCCACAGCGAACCAGCAAATAACGCCATGATGACAGAGCACACGAGAAGGCCCGAGGTAACGCAAAGGCCGATGGCCCAATTGATAACTTTTACTCTTCTCCACAGCACTTTAATCTCGCGCTTAGACCTATCCACGATATGAGGGTCGGATAGCGTATGAATTTGTCTTTCTGCAACGCGAACCCTATCTGAAATTCGCCCTAGCCGCGAAGACATTACGTTTAAAAAGCCTGCAATCCCCGTGAGTAAAAAAACCGGAGCCACAGCGAATTCTATGAGTTGAGAGAGACTTGGGATTAGCGTGTTCAATACATTCTTCCTACATAGCTATGTCTAATTAAATGGTGCAATTACATGGTTATTGTACTTAAAAGTGGGTGAAAGCCAGATCTGTCTTACTTTTATGAACGTTTAACGTAATGCTTTTATTGTAGTGGTAACAATATCGTATAGTAACGTTATCATGCGGTTTATATTTTTATATATGCATATCTGATTTTGAATCGTTGTATCAGTGCGCACAGGTTTATCAATATTTGCTGAATAGGCTTGCGAATCGCAGTCGCTTGCCAGAAAGATAGCAAAGCATGAACATTTGCATCTGAAAAAAAGCTAGCACAAATAAAAACGGATACAAAAAAGTCACCGCAAACTTATTATTCAAAGGATTATTAATGACGTTTAAGCCGTTATTTCCATTGCCTCTTTTTAAATTGTCTATAACCGCATTGTCGCTAACAGCCGGTTTGTCCACTGTTTCAGCTGCAGAAAGTAGCGACAATATTGAGCGTATTGAAACCACCTCGTCGCGTATTGTAGGTAACGAAAACAATGTCGGCTATATCGTATCCTCAATCACGGAAGACACTCTTGACTTGTTATCGTTTCAGCACATTCAAGAATCGCTTAATTACATAGCGGGAGCGGGCGTACAGCGAGGCAATGGACAAGAGTACTTACCGGCACTGCGCTCTCCTGTACTTACTGGCGCAGGTGCCTGTGGCGGTATCTTAGCTGCTGAAGACGGCATCCCGCTGCGAGCTGCAGGCTTTTGTAATATCAACGAGCTGTTTGAAGCTCATGGCGAAATGGCTCAGCGTATTGATGTCATAAAAGGGCCGGCGTCTGCGCTTTATGGCTCAAATGCAATTCACGGCGTTATTAATGTGGTGACGCCTGATACCACCAGAGGGGGCGGAGTTGTAGGCTTGGACTACGGCTCTTACGGATTTCACCGCGTTAAATTAAGACAAGGCAAAGACTTCGGCGATAGTGGAATAGGCATTAATGCCAGCATCACCAGAGATACGGGTTATCGAAACGATGAGGGCGTTGATCAAGAAAAAGTGAATATTCGCCATAGAGCTGATTTCGATAATGTGTCGATAACAAGCGGTGTAACGTACACCAATCTCGATCAGGAAACGGCAGGCTATATTACCGGTTTTGAAAGTTATAAAGATAAGCAGGTAGCAAGGAGTAATCCAAATCCAGAGGCGTTTAGAAAGGCGAGAAGCTTACGCATTTGGAGCAAAGTTGATTGGCTATTTGATAACAACAGTGCACTGTCTATTACGCCTTACGTGCGCGATCAGTCTATGGACTTTAGAATGCACTTTCTGCCGGGCAAGCCACTTGAGCAAAACGCGCAAGAAGGCGTAGGTGTGCTAACGCAATACAATCACATTATGAGCCCTTCGTTGAATATTGATGTTGGTCTAGATGCTGAATATACCCAAGGTGAACTCATTCAATCGCAAGATGGTGTAACTATAGGCTCGGCGTTTCTCGTTGAAACTGTCCCCCAAGGGAAGCATTACGATTACAACGTGGACGCAACGCTGTTAGCGCCGTTTTTTGCCGTTAATTTGCAGCAAGGCGCATGGGATATTTCCATTGGCGGTCGATTCGAGAGCATGCGATACGACTATACCAATAATATGAATGTGGGGAGACTGACAGAGGACGGTTCTGAGTGCGGATTTGGTGGGTGTCGATATAGTCGGCCTGAAAGCGGCAAAAACGACTTTGATAACTTTAGCCCAAAACTGTCGATGCAATACGCTTTATCTGACACTACCCGTTTTTATGGTGGCATAGCCAAAGGTTATCGAGCGCCCCAAGCCACAGAGCTTTACCGCTTACAACGAGCGCAACAAGTGACTGACTTAGACGCGGTAGACGCTACCAACATAGAAGTAGGCGTTAGAGGCGAGATTGCCGACGGCAGCTATGTGCTGTCTCTATATAGCTTAGAGAAAGACAACGTAATTTATCGCGATAGCGATTTCTTTAACGTTAGCAACGGAGAAACCTGGCACAGAGGCGTTGAGCTTACCTTTAATTATGCTATCAACTCCCGCTTACGCATCGATTTTGCGGGCTCCTATTCTGCCCATACCTATGAGCACGATCAGCTATCTGGAGAGGTCAATATTAAAGGCAACGATATGGATACGGCGCCAGACTGGTTGGTAAACACTCGACTGCAATATTCGTTAACCGACGCCATAGAAACACAGCTAGAGTGGCAACATGTTGCGAGCTACTTTACTGACCCAGAAAATGCCAACGAATACGAAGGTCACAACCTTTTTCACGCGCGGGCAAGTTATGCCGTGTCTGACAATATGACGTTATATGCCCGCATAAATAACCTGCTTGATGAAACTTATGCTGAACGAGCCGATTTTACCTCCTTCACCGGTGCACGTTACTTTCCAGGGCGCCCACGTAACTTTATGCTAAGCGCCACATTCACGATGTAAGGTTATTATTCAAAGTTGCTAAATACGGATGCTAAATACGGTTTCTAAATACAGTGACTAACTGCGGCTGCCGCGTAAGATTACTATGCGAGGTGATCAGAAAGGGTGACTAGAACGGAGTTCCAAAGAGGGCTAATCAACATCACTTGTAGGCACAACGTGATAGGCGTAGTCTGTAGATGTGCTGCTTGCTCCAGATAAGTCACGCCACCTATAAAGTATTGCATCAGTGTTTATAGGTGGAATGATTTTTATAGGTAAACACGCATGCAGAAAATAGTCATAGTGGGAGGCGGCGCAGGTGGACTTGAATTAGCCAGTCGTTTAAGTCGCAAACTGGGCAGCAAAAATAAAGCTGATATTACGCTAGTAGATAGAAGCAGAACCCATGTCTGGAAGCCGCTGCTACATGAAGTGGCCGCAGGTGTTATTGATAAGCACTCTGACGGGGTAGATTACGCCATTCACGCAGCATCACATCATTACCGCTTCCAGCTAGGAGAAATGTGCTCAATAGATGCCGCGGCAAAAACGCTCACACTCTCACCTCTCATAGATGAAGAGGGGCATGAAGTGCTACCTGAGCGCCAGGTTGAATATGATCAGCTAGTTATGGCTATTGGTAGCGTAAGTAATGACTTTGGTACGCCAGGTGTGGCAAAACACTGCTACCTGCTTGATTCTTTGGCGCAAGCCGAGCGCTTTCATCGCGCCCTGTTAAATCAACTTATTCGCATTAACCAGCAAGAAGTTTCGAATTCAGATAAAAGCGCGCATATTAACGTTGCCATTGTGGGCGCTGGTGCTACAGGCACAGAGCTAGCGGCGCAGCTTCACCATGTAGCTAACCTGTCAAAGGCTTACGGCATGCCGGATATGTCGGCTTCGCGACTAAAAATTACTATTGTTGAGGCTGGAGAACGCATACTTCCCGCACTGCCGACACGCATTGCCAATACGGCTCGTGAGGCATTAAACGACTTAGGCGTTGTTATCAAAGAACAAACAACGGTAGCAGAGGCAGATTGCGATGGGCTTATCACCAAAGACGGTTCTCGTATCGACGCGGATTTAATGGTGTGGGCGGCAGGGGTTAAAGCGCCGGATTTTGTGACCAGCATGGGGCTGTTTGAAACCAATAAAGCGAATCAAATTCTTGTTGATGATCAGCTTCGAAGCACTACAGAAAAAACGATTTGGGTGCTGGGAGATTGCTGTGGTTTTCAGCAGGATAACGGAAAGTGGGTACCGCCTCGGGCGCAGTCCGCGCACCAGATGGCAGATATTGTAGCTCATAATATTTGTGCCGTAGTTAGTGGCAAAACAACAAAACCTTTTGTTTATCAAGACTACGGTTCGTTAGTGCATTTGAGTAAATACAGCACGGTGGGCAGTTTGATGGGCTCGTTGTCAAACGGCAGTATGTTTATAGAGGGCCGACTGGCTAAGCTAGTGTATGTGTCGCTGTATAACATGCACCAGTTTGCCGTTCACGGAAAGGTGAAAGGGGTGCTCAAGCTGTTGGTTAAAAAATTAAGCCACGCCATGAGCCCAAAACTTAAGCTTCATTAGGCGTTCTTTCGTTAATAACAGATGCTCGTTAATAACAGAAAGCCCGCATACCGGCTGTTGCTACAGCATCAAACCGGTACGCGGGCTTTTTATTCTGCTTGTTGCTCACTTATCGCAAGCTCACTGTGTGCTTATTGCTTAACGCCTTCCACGTGCAGCTCTAGTTCTACAGTTTGTGATGCTGGACCTAGGTCGTAATCAATACCAAAGTCTTTCAGTGCAATCACAGTCGTTCCCATGAACCCAGCGCGATAACCGCCCCACGGATCTTTACCTTCGCCAATCTTTTTCGCATTAATGGTAATAGGTTTGGTGACGCCATGAAACGTAAAGTCGCCCATCACGTCCATCATACCGTCGCCTTTTTCAACAATTTTAGTGCTTACAAATTTTGCTGAAGGGTATTCATCAACGTCTAAAAAGTCGTCGCTTTTTAAATGCTTGTCTCGTTCAGCGTGATTTGAATCGATGCTGTCGGTGGTAATGTTTACCATTATATTTGCATCACTTGGCTTTTCGTCATCATAGCTAAAAGTACCTTCAAAGTCATTGAAGCGACCAGTAAGCCATGAATAGCCTAAATGCTGAATTTTAAAGTTGATTGACGCGTGTGCGCCTTTGCTATCGATTACGTAATCAGCTGCTTGAACCGAGCTCATCGATAATGCGGCTGCTAGTGCCAGTGTTAACTTCTTCATAGTATCTCCTTTCATTGAATTTTAGCGAAGCCGTAACATCTGCTTCAGCGTGTCGTCTTTATTGAAAAAATGGTGTTTTAGCGCTGCTACTGCGTGCAGTGAGGCAGTAACAATAAGTGTCCATGCTAAATAGAAATGGACGTCGCCCGCGATATCCTCTTGGTTCTCAATGAGCTCACCGAGGGCAGGTACTGCAAACCAGTTAAAAACGTCGATCGCTCTACCGTCTGCAGTTGAAATTAGGTAGCCAGAGGTGAACATACTTAACAGCAGCGCATACAAGAAAAGATGTCCGACTTGACTTGCGCGCTTTTCAAGCCGGTTACCATGGGCAGCGGGTCGAGTGCTAAATAGGCGAAAAACTATGCGGGCTAGAGTTAGCGCTAAAAGAATGAGACCTGCACTTTTGTGCCAATGGGGCGCGGTCTTGTACCAGTCGCTGTAGTAGGTAAGGTCGACCATCCACAGCCCAGACGCAAACATACCAGCCACTGCTAATGCGGTAACCCAGTGGATAAATAAAAGAATTCGCGGCCATCTCTTGTTCATAGTGCGTCCATTTATCATGTTAAGTTCAGCATATAGTCTAAACTTAAGGATGAAAATTTCTAAAAATTCGACAGTTCGTTCTTTTTTTTAGAATTTAACCTGAATGACGACTCGCCAGTCGTGACTTAATCAATCATGTCTCTGCTAAGCGGTTAAAAAGAGACTCTGTAAAAGAAGTCTTTAGACATAAAGCTGTTTAAACGTAACTCGTGTTAATAAAGTTTAATAATGGGTAGGTGTTTATATATGCAATCTGGCTCGATTTTGGCAGCACTACTGGGGAATAACGAAAATTAGAACACTAATGCCGATTAGAAGTGAGGTAAGAACATGAGCAAAACGCCGCTCCCCACTAATGTGGTGACAAAAGCGTTCACGTGGGCAACTCAAGAATTAGGCCTAAATGTTACGCAGGTTTCTGAAATGCTGGGGATTTCTGCGCAAACCCTAGCAAAGAATACCTTGAATGGATTCGAAAACAGCACACCAGCTTACAGAAAGCAGCTGTCATTTATCCGTATGTATTATTTACTCAGTGCCATGTCAAAAGGAAACACTGAACAAATACACTCATGGTTTTATAGTTATAACATGGCGTTTGGATCAACTCCGTCGGATACGTGTTCGCAATATGACGGACTAGAACGTATATCCGACTACCTTCGTTCGTTAAAGCAAAGCGATGCGGTAGATCAATTTTCGCCCATTTTATCAAAACATAAACAGGGTGATGGCTCGGCGCTGCAAAAGACTACGATGCACTAATATTTTGAGCATGCTTATCGTTAATAGCGCAAATAAAATCAGCGCAACGCTGAGGTTGCGTTACGGGGATCATATGCCCTGCGTCGCCAATTATTTCTGATACAGAACCCGCGATAGTGCTTTTTACCGGATGTATATGCATGTCAGGCGCTAATATAGCGTCTTGCTCGCCATATAACACGCCAACAGGGCAAGTTATATTAGCGTAAGCTGAGTGCTGACGACCTAAACTACCTTGCGCTGCCACAGTATCGCGGCTCCCCTCGTAAAAAGACTTTGAATGCAGAGCCAGCGCTCCACCTCCATGTTTTGCAAAACTTTTTGGGACTGCTTCAGGGTGAAAAATCTGCGATATTTGTTTGCTGCCAAATTTTACTCTGAACGGGCTAGCGATAGTTTTAGATATGCTTTTACGTAGAAAGTTATTAGGAATGTAAAGAATGGAAAGCGGGCCTGCGCCTTTGAGTAACCGCGTGGTGAGTGGACACAGCAGCGATACAGCATTGATGCGCTCAGGGGCATCAATCGCCATGCGCAGTGCAATTCCGCCACCCATAGAGTGACCAACAAGATAGGCATTATCAATACCGACTTTGTCCATCCATTGACGTATCATGCTGCTTTGCTTTTCAAATGACGCTGATGTGGACTTTGCGCGGATAGAAAACCCATTTCCTGGTCTATCAATACTGTAAACGGTGTAGCGAGTTGCTAATATTGATGCGAGCTTCGAGAAATTGGCACTATTGCCTAACAGACCATGAATAAGCACCAGTGCGGGACCACTTCCCTGCATTTGCCAGTGAATTGTGCCACCCTCTACGGGAGTCAGCTTGCCTGTTGCAAAGAAATTTTGTTCAATTTTTTTATCAATGTTAGTGGTGAACCAAACAAGTAGGGCAAGAATAAAAACAATAATAAGCAACGCAATGAACATAAGTGTTCCAACATAAAATAGATAAATAAACGTATAGGTTTCTTGAAACAGCGTCAATAACGTAATCGCGTGTTCGTGTGAAAGGGCATAGCATTTGAGAAATGTATGGTTTGAGAAATGCGTATTGATGAAAAAAGAAAGCGGCGAAACGCTCATTACAAAAGTTATCAAGAAGCCCGTTAAATAGGTTATAGGAAGGTCAATGGAACGGAAAATAACGTCGTCAATATCAATTGATGAAAGCGAAATAGAGATGCAGGCTATTCGTGCACAGGGTGCGGGTGGTCAAAATGTAAATAAAGTAAGTAGTGCTATTCATTTGCGCTTTGATATACGGGCATCATCGCTGCCGGATGCTCTTAAAGAGTCTTTGCTCTCTGCAAAAGATAAGCGAATCACTACCGACGGTGTTCTTGTATTGAAGGCACAAAATTACAGAACGCAGGAACAAAATAGAGAAGATGCGATTACTCGACTGATAGGGTGGATTAAAGCAGCGACGATTAAGCAAAAACCAAGAAAACCCACGCGAGTGAGTCGCGCCGCGAAAGCGCGAAGAGTAGACGCAAAAAAATTACGAGGTGCGAAAAAATCTTTGCGTGGAAAAGTGGAAGTTTAGGAGTAAATAAACTAAAGTATTAGCTTCAAAATTTGTCATTCCGCAAGACAACGGAAAATTCTAATAAATATAACTAGATGTGTCTTGTGTGCTGGGGTGTAGTGCCTAACAGCGCATCTAATCGATGTGTGCTCACTCTCAATATCGGAAATTAGGAAAGCAGAAAAAGTGACTCGTTCAGAAGTTATCCCAATGGTGCTCTTTGCAGCTATCGTTTTTTGTCTTGGCATGAACACTCCCCAGGCAGCAAATGAAATCATTGCGCGACTATTTAATCAATCAATCACAAATAGTGAGCTGCAGCCTTCTGAGGCAGACGTAGAGCGTTTCCAATCGATGTTAACGGATAAGTCTGAAAAGGAAGTACGCCACCTACTTGCCCAACGTGCTTTAGGTAGCAAGATCACTGAATCGGTTCTAGCTGACTTTGCACATAAAAATGAAATTACCCCTGAAGACAGTGAAATTCAATCAGCCTATTCTGTAATAAAGCTGTGGACTGTCGATTTAGACAATGCGGGTGATTACCCTGAAGAAGAGCTTGAGCGCTACCGCATGGCCTTAGCGCAAAGTATGGCTAAAAGCTGGAAAGTGTCTAAAGCACTCTACGAAGCTTATGGCGGTGATGTTGTTTTTCAGCAAGATAACCCGCTTACTCCGGTTGGCGCATACCAGCAGCTTTTCGAGCAATACAGCGAGAAGGGTGAGTTTGTTATCTACGACCCAATATTTAAAGCGGCATTTTGGAGTTCGGTTCGCATGAAATACGCGAAGACTCAAGACCCAGACAATATCGACTTTTCTTTTCCGTGGTGGGAAAGAAGCATGAGCGCCTCTGAAAGCGGTAAAAGCAACTAAAAGACCCACCTTTTCATCATATGTTATGTGAAAAGGTGGATGCGTAGACTAATTGTCAAATTACTCATTAATCTACATAGCCATCTAACTCAGATGACTATTTAGTTCAGGTAGCTATTTAGTTTAAGTAGCTATCGACTTCACGCTCTGCTTCATCGCGATTTTTGCCGTATGCCTGCTGAACCTTACCAATTAATTCTTCTCTGCGACCATCAATTTTATCTAGGTCGTCGTCGGTAAGTTTGCCCCATTTCTGCTGCACTTTACCTTTCATTTCCTTCCAATTACCTTCGATACGATCACTGTTCATAATGTTTTCTCCTTGTCATAATGAATAAAAGCATTTGTTGGCCTTTGGAGTCGACCTGAGTTGCTTACTCAATGATATAGGTGCAATTCACAGTCCAACATGTAAGGTATTGAAATTAATGGCTATTGTTAATTTTGGATTACATGGCGCACTATAATTCGTGCAGTAATTACAAGCGCCTGAAAATTCTGCATGAACAGCGAGAGCTTGCTTACCCTGCTTTTAAACTATTTACAGACGCTTCGCTTAAACTATTAATAAACGCTTCGCTATCTTGCCGCTTTTCTATTTTATGCTGGTCTTCACTACGGCCTTTTTTCCAGTAGCTACTAATATAAAGCTGTTCGTGAGGCAGTTTTTTTTCGTCTTTCAGCCAGCGTCTTATATTTCGCATATCGCTGAATTCGCAAGCTATCCATACGGCAGGTAAGCCTTCGTGCCACGAAAGTGAAGCCACAGCTTCAGGCAAAGGTGCTTTTGCTTCCCATACAATTTCAACGTCGTCGGGCTTATTTACGTTGACGATATCACCCTCACTTTCAACAGTAATAACCGCATAGCCCTTTGTGTTTTTAGGTAGCGCAGCGAGGTGATTCTTAATACTTGGTAAGGCGGTCATATCTCCTGCAAGTAAAATCCATTGGTAGGTGTCGCTTAACCCTTTACTGGTTCCTGGGCCTGCCAGCAGTATGGTATCGCCAGGTTTGGCAGAGCTTGCCCATGCTGATGCGGGACCCGTTGCGCCATTACTGGCGTGTAGCACCATATCAATAGTCATTTCAGGTATCGATGGATTAAAGCTATTTACCGTGTAAGTACGCATTGCAACTTGGCTTTTATCGACCACATCGGTAAGCGGTTGGCCTTCAAGGTCAAACATCAACTTAACGTAAGCCCCTGGCGTTGTTGACGGAAATGTACGAAGCGCTTCGCCACCTAAATGAATTCTTTGGATAGAAGGGGAAATACGGCTTGTTTTGGTTACTTCTGCAAGACGCGGACTTGGTTTTGACATTATTGACTCCTCGATTTAATAATTACCATATTAGTTGATAATGATTATCATTAACATGTGCAAAATGCGGACAATAAAGCTAATTCAATTCGACTTTTTAGAAAGCGCTAAAATAAGAAAACAAATAGAAAAAGAGAGGGGATAAAAACAGGAAAGGTAGAAAAGAAAAAGGGGCATAACGCCCCTTAAAAAAACACAATATCACTTGGAAAACACATACACACTACATAAAACCGAACACTCAACGACTCCATGTATAAGTAAGAGGGCAAAGTTTAGAAAAGGTTCCACATTTATTTAACTTTATTTCGCTAAACACATAAATAAGTCAATATTTTCTGAGGTGACGTTCAAAAAGTAACGTGTTTAATGGGCTGCCGACCGCCTTATTTTATAAAGTGTGAGTAAAACGACGCATGAAATAAGAGCCATTAATATACTGGCTGCTGCAAATGGCAGTGCAATGTTAACTTGATAGAGTGTTGCAGCCAGTGGCGGGCCTACAATATATCCCATTGCCGTTGTTGCGGTAATTAAACCGGTAATTGATGACTGTTGCGACGGTGAGCAATAGGTTGTCGCTGCTGCAGCAAGAGACGGGTAGGCCATGCCCATACCCACGCCCATAATTGCCATGCCCAGATAAGAGACTGTAAAACTTTCCTGTAAAAACAGGACTAGGTAAGCCAAGGAAAGCAGCGGTAATGCTATCGACATCATGCTTTCTTTGCTTATGCGAGCTCTTTGCACCACAGTAAACTGCACTGTGAGTGAGGTTACTGCGCTCATCATCATCGCAAAACCCACTAATCGTGCGGCTTCAACAGGGCTTTTAGCATAAAAATCGATAAAGAAGAAACCCATGGTTTGCTGCATCATTGCCATTGCTGCAAATACGCAAACGCAGCTAGCAACAAAAACATAGGGTAAACGTGTTGGGTTATCTTGTACCAAATTTTGCGATTGAGTCTGTTTTTCTGAAGATTGCGGCGGTAATACAGGTAGCTTAAAAACGACTAATATAAGTGCCAACATTGTTAAAATGACGATGCTATAAAGGGGAGCGAGCAATCCAAAGCCCACAAGCAGCCCCGCATAGGCAGGTCCTATAATTTGACCAACATTACTAGCCGAGGTGACTTTGCTTATAGCGCTTACACGCCCAGAGGCTGAGCTAATCGCCACCGCGTAGCCCACAGCAGATGGAGGCGTCGCTGACATAATAGTAGATTGTAGACTGCGGCTAATAAGCAGTGCTAAAAAAAGGTTAGTTCCGCTGATGATGCCGGAAAAGCCTGCCATCCATGCACTTGCAAAAGCAAAGGTTCCTGCACTGTATCCTGCAAGCCCAACAATTAGGATGCGTTTAAACCCAGCTCGCCGCGCTATTTTGCTCCACACATTGGTGCCAATAGCAAAGATCAGCGCCGAGCTAGACATTATTGTAGCGATATGAAACTCAGATAGATTAGCTTCTCGCCCCATTGACGGTAACGTGGCAAGCATAACGCTTTGCCCCACCGATGTAGCAAGGAGCGCACAAAACAGAACTCTGAATACGATTGCCGACGAGGGCTGTAACCTTGATGAAGACGGCAAAAGACGGGATACCTAACAAAAATTGTACACCCTATTATGGTATCACGAAGTCATGGTGTTGCTTAATTTAGGGCAAAAAAATACCCGCCAAAGGCGGGCAAAAATCAGAGTTGTGTAAAGACCGGGATGGGTCTTGGGGGGGAGAGGCTAGTCGTCATGTGACAACTCATTGATAGTGTACGGGGTACATACCAACGTCCTCGCTATGGTTTCGCTGAAGTAACACACAGTCTTCAACGATACCAAATAAGTTACAATCCCTTGCTAGATACGACGTCAATGTCGATACTTTCGATGAGGGTACTGAGAAAAGTTATTTAAGTTCCGTATTAAATAGCCTTTTTGCATCCTGCTCAGTTTTATTGAGTTAATCCCAACTCAACCGCATCATCGATTAGTAGCATAACGGACATTCAGTGTCCTAAAGCGTGGTTCGGTTCAATCCATTTATCCGTGGTTGACACATTCCTTTTAATCGTGACAATTGTCTACCTACCAAACTCGCTTTTACGTAATATGGACTCTCCATTTCAAAAGCCTTCCTGGCTTCACATTACGCTCTTACCTTATCCGTTAGTATAATACATGCTTGAACTGTGCCATCTTTCTTTTCCTGCTTGAAAATTAATTATATTGTTGTTTTGTATAGGCTTTTTAGTTTTTCTCGGTTTATTTGTTAATTTTCGAGTAAAACGCGATAATTACCGAGTGTAAAATTTTCTTAATGTTTGAAGTTTTTTACACGCACTTTAACCAATTAACACTCCTCGGCGATTACTTTTAAAACGCTGCCTATTTCAGTCATTATTTGACGACGTATTCCAAGAGCTAATTCAAAGCACTAGTTCAAAGTACTGGCTCAACACTTTATCCCGAAAGGCTATAAAGAAAAATTGAATCAATGATTTAACATAAGAATATCTTTATATGGAGGGTTGCCTATTTAAGGTGGCGCGTGAAGTGAGTGTTAAGTCCGGCGCTGAATCTATTAAAAGAATAAGTATTGGAGTCTTCATTTAAACGCGCAATAAGCCAAGGGCTAAAGCGGGCATTAAAAGCGCTTGGTTTAAAATGCGAGCGCTAGCTAGCACAATATCTAAGTATAAAATGGCAAAGCTCTAGGCAAACTTCATACTACGCCTCAAAAATATAGGTGTAAGACAGCGTTTTTCTCTCGATACATATCTTGATGTCGTCTTCGCTTAGCCCACTGTTTTGCAGTACTTGGCGGGCGATTGTTTTTGACGACATTGTGCTGTGCTCGTCTATAAGTGTAGCAAATGCTTTCGTGATGTAGCTTTGTAGCGCCATGGCGTTTCACCATTTGTGTTGAACAAATTTTAAACGTTTAGTTTTGTCAATTTGATCACACCAACCGAAGTACATCGATTCAACAAAGCACAGGCGAGCAAAAAAAGCCCAACAAAAAAATGCCAACAAAAAAGCCCAACCGAAAAGAAAGCAGAAGCCCACGTTCTTAACGGTTAGATCTTTTCATCACCAATACGTTTAATAAGGCAAATTATCAGTAGCGATAGCTAATCGATATCTGCCATTCGCGCCCAGGATTGGGTACCTTGTCACCAATGGCAACGTCAGACTGCATAACGCGATTTACCCCTGCCGTATGTGGTGCGTAAAACTTGTCAAACAGGTTGTTTATCTGAGCGGTTAGCTGAAAGTTTCTATGAGGCTGCCATCGGGAAGATATATGCAATAAGCCATAGCCTGGTGTGCTGTCCTCGTTTTGTAATGACGAGGTGTGGCTCTGTCTTCCTACTAGCTCAGAGGTAACACTCATTGTCACTGGTGTTGTCAACACCGAGGTCTGCCAATCTATGGTGGTTAAAAGGCGTTCAGGGGCTATACGAAATAGGGCATCATCAATATCGTCTCGATTACCGTGTTGTATACTCAATACCGAATTTAGTGAAACCGTGTCCGAAAGCTGTCCGTTAACAGTCACATCGGCCCCCGTTATCACTGCGTCAGTGTTGCTCCACATAAAAGGGGCACGACCAGACATCATGGTGGAAAACATGTTTGCGGCCATGTTTGAGGAGGGCGAACCGGCAATATAATTTTCTATGTCTTGGTAAAACAGACGGGGTGAGATTTGCCACGATGCCATGGTGTAATCGATGCCTATCTCAAATTGCCGTGCAGTTTCGTTTTCTAACTCAAGATTGCCAATGTAGTTAAATCCATCCGCAAGCCCGCCAGTAATGCCAAGTGGAAGCCAGGTAAAACGCTCAAAAAACGTGGGCGCTCTATTTTTTGCGACGCACCTAGCACTATGTCGGTTTTATCATTTAAGTGATAAAAAACAGAGGCCGCAGCGTCAACCATATTATAAGTTTTGCTCCGCGGCCCATCATTGAAACTTTGCGCTAAGGAAGCAACAGCCTCGTTCATCATAGTTAGGCTCGAGGCTGCTGCATCTGCATCTAGGTTAACTCTGCTGTAACGCAGGCCAATTAGCGTAGAAAATGTTTTTGATGAATAATCCCATTCGGCGAATGCACTGGTGGTACTGCGGGTGCTGCTACTAAAATTATCAATAAAGAACATAGGGTTGTTAGGGTTAGAAATCACAGAGTTATTACGCCCCTTATGAAGGTTTACTCCCAACCGCAGTTCACCGTCTATCCATGGCGTAACAAAAGTAGTATCGAGCCCTTGCGCCACTGCGTCGGTTGTATTTAAGCGAGCCATGTTGGCCATCATCAGTGGCCGCTGAGAAAAGTTGTCCATAATGTGCTGATTACTGTTTCCAAACACATTAACGGTAAGGTAAGTGTTGGTATCTGCGTTGTAGCGATAACCTAGGCGATACCATGCGGCATCGATAAACGTAATGTCCATAGCGAGGGCGGGTGTGCCGCTTTCATTAGTATTCAGCCACTGATAGCTCGCGTCAAATTGATGTTGCCCAATTTGATGTCCTATGCGCAACTTACCGCCATTTCGTTGATAGTTACTGTTGGGTATTGCTTCTCCGTTACCAGACTCACGCTCTGACCGCTGTTGATGCATAAAGGTGCCGCTGAAGAAACTGTCCTGTGTGGCATAAAAAGCATTTCCTTGATACTGCTGAGCAGAGCCAGGCCCCATTGCGCTTGCGCTGATATTGCCTTGAAATCCATCGGCGATAGAAAACAGCGCATCAGCTGGCGATGCTATATTTACTTGGCCTCCGAGTGTTTGTACTCCTGCACTCACCGGCACAATGCCGCGATACAAGGTAGCAATTAACCCTGGCTCAGGCAGTACGTGGGAAAGAGGCGAGTCCATTGCATTAGGGCCTGCTCCAACAATGTTGACACCATCAACCGATATTCCCACCCTGTCGCCAAACAAGCCTCGATACTGAATGAGTGCAGTAACGGGGCCGTTGCGGGCTATCGATAAACCCGGAAGGGTGCTGAGTTGGTCGCCAAAATCTGCATCCATATTAGTTTGCGGTGTAATTGACTCACTTTTCTGAGAGCGTAATGGCGAGCCGATGACGGTAATGATTTCGGTGGATGCTGATGTTGATGCCGGTGCTATTACCGACTTCGATGCCATTGCCGATGCGGGAGCGCTCTTTTCTGGAGAAAGCGCACTGTTTTTATCAAGGCTGCGGTGGAGGTTTTCGTTAGCGGCGTAGCTTGAGTACGACAAGCCGATGCTCGCCACAGCGAGCGCAATTGCAGATAATTTCATAATACTTCCAAATATTAAATAGAGATGATGCTGCTTGGAATCTACAGACTCTGTGTCAGCAATTTTTTACTAAATGGTGTTATGAAATAGGTGGTGCGCGGCTTAGTGCAGCCGAGTAGGCAAAGGCAGTGTAAGGCTGCTGTTTGAGTCGAGTTTCAAGCGCCTTGTAGCGAATAAAAAGGGCGTCGATAGCATAGTGTGAAACACCGCTATCACTTGATGGAAGGTCTGCCAGTGTACCGTTTGTACAATCGATAGGTTGCGAGTGATCAAGGGTGTCGAGAGTATTCAGTGTATCTGAAAGTGCTGGGAAGTCGGGGGAGTCAAGATTGACATAAACAAATTCGCCTTTCAGTTGAGTTTGACTCACCGAAATGTAGCGCATGTTCTTGCCGGTACAAATTAGCTCTATGTCTTCGCTTACAAGAAGCTGTGCCTGTTGCATTGAAAATGCAGCAAGACCCAGTGCCAATGCATTTTGCATTAGCAATGATAAGCACAACAGCGTGGTAAGCGTAAAACGAATAATGATCTCGTCTCCCCAAATGTTTCAGTTATCCTAGCGCTTTTTACGGGAAGCCGTCTACAGGCAAATGATAAAACTGAGTTAGGGCTGGTTTAAAAGGTAGGATTAAAACAAAAGATTAAGAGAAAGCTCCTTTTATTTTGATATTTGCCTTTTGGAGTTTCCGGTAGAGTGTTCTCACGCTTACGTTTAAGGCTTCAGCGAGTTCTTCTACACTGCCAGTATAATTACGACAAACCTGTTTTAGATAATCTGCTTCAGCGTGCTCAAGCGTCATAATATTTTCTTTTAAGAATGCGTCTGAGTTTGCGGCAGTAAGTGTAGTAGATGTGCTGTTATATGAACCGTTCACTGCACGGTTAAATGTATTATCGGAGCTGTTATTCACAGCGCTATCAGTAGCACTATCAGTAGCTTCGTCAAAAATAGATTCAGGCAGGTCGTGCTCACGAATTGTTGTTTCATTAGCAAGCAGCGCTGCCTGCTCAATTATATTTTTTAACTCTCTAATATTGCCAGGAAAGGAATAAGTAGAAAGGCGGTTTAACACCGTTTTGTGAAGGCGTTTTTTCTCTGCTAGCGCCGATAAAATATGCGTAGCTAACATTGGAATGTCGCTAGGACGCTCTCGCAGGGCCGGCAGCTGAATGGGAAACCCTGCTATTCGGTAATAAAGATCTTGTCTAAATTCGCCACGCTGAACCATCGCTTTTATGTTTTTGTGAGACGCACAAACAAGTCTAAAGTTCGCTTTTTTTACAGTCGTGCTGCCCACCGGGCGGTAGGTTTGAGTTTCGAATAAGCGCAGTAATTTCACCTGCATGGCTAATGGTACGTCACCAATTTCATCAAAAAACAATGTGCCGCCCTCAGCGGCCTCAACCAGCCCTTTTTTACTTGAAAACGCACCAGTGAAAGCGCCTTTTTCGTAACCAAAGAGCTCGCTTTCAAATAACGCATCAGACAGCCCTGTGCATTCAATCACAACAAAAGGCTTGTTGGCACGGTAACTTGCAGAGTGCAAAGCCTGTGATACAAGCTCTTTTCCCGCCCCAGTTTCACCTTGTAAAAGTACACAAATGTCTGATTTAGCCGCACGATTAATTTTATTCAGCATGGCTTTAAACGCCTCAGACTCACCAATCATTTTACCGGGGGACGGGCTATTCGACGCAAATGTCAGCTTATCCAATACTTCCAGGTAGCCTAATAGTTCCCCCGCGCTACCGAATATTGGCCGCATAAGAATGTCGCAATAGCTTTGGCCTTCATTAGTGGCGTGAATATGCACCGCATTCGCTGCCCTGCCTGTTTTTTTACTTTCCTGCATTGGGCAGGTTTCACCGCATTCATTACATGGTTTGTTGTTTCGATGAGACACGTGATAGCAAGTGCTGAAACCTAACTTTATATCAACAGGGTAGGTGTCCCGATACGGTTTATTGACGGCTTCAATAACGTAGTTAGGGCTAATAAAAATAGCAGGCTTATCAATGGCGTTAATCATGGCTTGAATAATAGATATATTCATATCGCACTCACAAAATACATTAGCTAATCCTAATTTATTATTCCAAATACTATCACGTTGGCACGTTGCTTGTTTATCAAACGCAGAACCTTTGCTGTTAAGACAGCCTTTTCACCGCTGAAATACGTTGAAATAGTGCGAAAACACTGAGGAATTAAACAAACAATCAACACCTAAGGTTGGCAAGATGAATCCCTACTCATTTGACAATATCGCGACAAGTATAAGTACTAGCAAAAAAACGCCTCTACGCAAAGGGCTTGTGGTCATCAGTGCCTTCGCTTGCACCGTAGCCATACTGGCCACAGGGGCGGCAAATGCAACACAGAAACCGGCTTCACCAGATCATTTAGAAGACATCCGCATGGAAGCCAGAGGCCATGCAAAAGCCCTCGGCGGCGCGCTAAAAGTAAGGCTGCAGCAAGCGATTAAACGCGGTGGCTTAGAGGCAGGCGTCGCAGAGTGTAAACTGGTGGCAGAGCCCATAGCACAGTCGTTAAGTAACGAGGGTTGGACAGTAGGTAGAACCGCATTAAAAGTACGAAACCCTAATAATACAGCAGATGAATGGGAACAAACTCAACTAGCTCACTTTGCTGAGCAGCTATCACAAAACCTGCCAGGCCCTTTAGAAGCGATGCATGTGGATGAGCAGACAGGAGAAGTGCGATATATGAAGGCTATTCAAACTGGCCAAGTATGCACAGCGTGCCATGGCAATAATATCGCGCCTGACGTTTACCGTACCATCAAAGAAGCATACCCCAACGACGAGGCCACCGGATTTGATGTTGGAAGTTTAAGAGGTGCCTTTTCTCTTACCTATTTGCCACCTAAGCCACAGGCAGATTAGCTACCCACATTTATACTCAAGACATGTCAAATTTGTCATTTAATTGTCAAATTTGACATTTTTTATCTCGTCAGTCCTTTGCGTTAGATCAAAACCCTGCCTCTTCCTCCATGCAATAATTTTTATCACGGTAAATCAGTTTGCTCGTTGCTTTTACAGCAGGGGAGCTTTGCTGCTAGCTGTTACATGCATTAAGCCAATTACTTTAACCAACGCCAGATGCGAGCTGCGCATCTAAGATACAAGGGAGATAACCCATGAGCGATACGTTAATAGAACTATCGCGGTGGCAATTTGCGTTAACCGCAATGTTCCACTTTATATTTGTACCCCTAACCCTGGGGCTTAGCTTTTTGCTGGCCATTATGGAGTCGGTCTATGTCATGACCGGTAAAGAAATATACAAACAAATGACTCAGTTTTGGGGCAAGTTGTTTGGTATCAATTTCGCTATTGGCGTGGCGACAGGCCTTACCATGGAATTCCAGTTTGGAATGAATTGGTCATATTACTCCCATTACGTGGGTGATATTTTTGGTGCTCCCCTTGCCATCGAAGGATTAATGGCGTTTTTTCTAGAGTCGACCTTTGTAGGTCTCTTTTTCTTTGGTTGGGACAAAATGTCTAAGGTTAAACACCTTATGGCAACGTGGCTGGTAGCCATTGGCTCAAATTTCTCTGCACTGTGGATCCTCATTGCTAACGGCTGGATGCAGTATCCAGTAGGTGCAGAGTTTAACTTTGAAGCAATGCGCATGGAAATGACGAGCTTCGCTGAAGTTATTTTCAACCCTGTGGCGCAAGTTAAGTTTGTGCATACGGTTTCAGCAGGATACGTCACCGGCGCTATCTTTGTGTTAGCTATATCTAGCTATTACTTGCTTAATCACAAGCATATTGCGTTTGCCCGTCGTTCGTTTGCTATTGCGGCAAGCTTTGGCTTAGCAGCAACCCTATCGGTCATCGTATTAGGTGACGAAAGCGGGTATGAACTTGGCGATGTGCAAAAAGTAAAACTTGCGGCGGTTGAAGCCGAGTATGAGACGCACCCAGCGCCTGCTCCCTTTACTGTGTTTGGATTGCCTAACGACGAAAAGCAAGAGACCGAATATGCAATTCAAATCCCGTGGGCTATGGGCATTATTGCCACTCGCTCTCTCACTGAAGAAGTCACAGGGATAAAGGATCTCAAAGAACAAAATCGAGCGCGCATTTTGGAAGGCATCAAAGCGTATGAATTGCTTGATAGCGTGCGAAGCGGCACGGCAACAGAGCAAGAACTCGCCACGTTTGAAGCGCACAAAGACAGTTTAGGCTATGCCATGCTGCTAGAGCCTTACGCTAACGATGTTACCAACCCGTCTGACTTAGCGTTGCAACAAGCGGTGGACTACAGTATTCCGCCCGTCGCTCCGCTGTTCTGGAGTTTCCGATTGATGGTGGCGTCTGGCTTTATCATGTTGGCGCTGTTTATCTGTGCCTTTTACTACAGCACAAAACACCGGATTACTCAGCCCCGCTGGCTGTTGAAAGCGTCTTTGTTTAGCTTGCCTCTACCTTGGGTAGCCAGTGAAGCAGGGTGGTTTGTGGCCGAATATGGGCGTCAGCCGTGGTCAATTGCAGAAATATTACCCGTGCATGCCTCTGTATCTAATCTTGCTGTCAGTGATGTTGTAACCACTATGGTTGCCTACACCGCGTTTTATACTGTCATGTTTATTATCGCATTTTACCTAATGAAAAAGTTTGCCAAAAAAGGGCCAGTACCACCTGAAGAAACGCAGAGTGAATCTGAACTCGAGTTAATTGATATCGACAATGAAGGAGCAAAAGCATGATTGATTACGAGATGCTTCGCGTAGTGTGGTGGTGCTTAGTGGGCGTGTTGCTTATTGGCTTTGCGGTTACCGATGGTTTCGATTTAGGCGTGGGTGCGCTACTCACCCTCATCGGTAAAAACGATAAAGAGCGCCGCGTTATGATTAACACCATAGGCCCTCATTGGGATGGCAATCAGGTGTGGTTTATCACTGCAGGTGGCGCTATTTTTGCCGCTTGGCCCATGATTTACGCAACGGCCTTTTCGGGCTTTTACTTAGCCCTCGCGCTCACATTGATTGCGCTGTGGATGCGTCCTATTGGGTTTGATTACCGCAGTAAGTTACCTAACCCTCAATGGCGTAAAGCCTGGGATTGGGCATTGTTTGCAGGTGGCGTTATCCCTTCACTTATCTTCGGTGTCGCCTTTGGAAACCTGTTGTTAGGTGTGCCTTTTGAGATGGACAACACCTTGCGTTCAACTTACACAGGGTCTTTCTTTGGTTTGCTTACGCCTTTTGCACTTGTGGCTGGCCTATTGTCAGTAGCCATACTGCTGAATCACGGCGCTACGTGGCTGCAAATGAAAACCGATGGGTTTATCGCGGTTCGTGCCCGCGCCGTCTCTATTGTGTTGAGTTTAGTTGGGGTTGTGCTGTTCGTTCTTGCGGGTATTTGGGTGGCGTTCTTAGACGGCTTCGTTATTACCTCGGCAGTGGATACGATAGCCACGTCAAACCCGCTGAAAAAAGAAGTAGCAGTGGAAGCTGGAGCCTGGTTAAACAACTACCGCGATTATCCGCTAACCATTATTGCTCCTGTGTTAGGTACTGTTGCTGGTCTTGCTTGTGCGTTTTTCTCTAAAAGAGGTAACGGTGGGATGGCTTTCGTATCGAGTGCGCTTTTCATTGCAGGGGTTATTTTAACCGCGGGAATGTCCATGTTTCCATTTCTAATGCCTAGTATCACCATGCCGAATGCAAGCCTGACCGTTTGGGATGCTACCTCAAGTCATCTTACATTAAACGTGATGTTTATCGTTGCATGCATCTTTGTACCCATTGTGCTGAGTTACACGGCGTATAGCTTTTATGTCATGCGCGGTCGCATTAAAAACGACGACCTAGACCAATCTCATACTATTTATTAAGGAGACGATTATGTGGTATTTCGCTTGGATATTGGGTGTTTTGCTAGCGTGTTCGTTTGGCATTATTAATGCCATGTGGCTGGAGTCGACAGAGAATATGGACCGGCCTGAAGACGCAGACTAACCCTGTTTTAAAATATAGAAATGTAGACCGCAACAACCTAGCTAGCTCAGTTAATGAAGTTAGCTAAGATAGTGCAGTTAGTTAAGTTAGTTAAGTTAGTGCAGCTAGTTTGCATAAAGCAGGCGCAGCCACTTACACAATAGTGAAGGTGGCTGCACCTATTTTTGAATTAGTTTTTACGCGTGCTTTTGAATAACGCTAGACACACACAATAATATTAAACGAGTAAACAGTGACTAAAGAAAAGGTTCCCAACCGACAAACACTGACTTCCTGGTGTAGGCAGCTTGATGAGGCGCATAAGCTTGGTGTGCGTACATCACAAACACGTCTGGTCGTCATTAAGTGTTTGTCGCTTTTTTCTTTAATCATTGGTTTTTATTTTTTCTCTCATATCGCCCATAGCTGGGTAGTTAATAAGGTTCATGGAACACACTCTCATATCATCGGTCTTGGCCTTGCTTTACTGTTTGCCTGGCTACTGCAAGGGGTGTCTAACCACAAGTCTCTAGACACTAAAACCAATACATTGGCAAAGCTAGAGAAAGCCCTAACGGCGGTTTTTGCCAATCGTCAGCACGCACTGGTTCGACAGCAAACAGTGTTTTACTGGCAGTCGCTGTGGCAAAAGCAATTGCACGACGTAACTGACTGGGCAGTAGAATATAGCGTGCAGCAAGCCATCGCGGTAATAGTACCGCTACTCGCGCTGGCGGTAATATTTGTTGTGAACCCCGTTATCGGTGCAGGACTGCTCGTCACTTTGCCGGTGGTGCCTTTGTTTATGATCATTGTAGGCAAAGGGGCAGCCGCACTTCATCAGAAACACTTTATAGCACTGTCCCGTCTTGGCAGTATGTTTACAGATAGATTGGCGGCACTGCCTATGTTGTCCACCTTTCAAGCTCACGAAAAGCAAACCGATTTACTCAAAGAGGCAAGCGAGACCTTAAATTTACGCACCATGAAAGTGGTGAGTGTTGCTTTTTTATCTAACAGCGTACTGGATTTTTTTGCCACCTTATCTGTGGCGCTAGTCGCGGTTTTCATCGGCTTTACACTACTTGATGAGCTAAATGTTGGCCCTGAAATTACTTTGCAACAGGGCCTGTGGATCCTACTTGTTGTTCCTTTACTGCTAAGTGAAATGAAAAGGTTAGGACAAATCTATCACCAAAAAGCACAGGCCGAGTCTGCTATGGAAGCACTTAAACCAATTGTGGCGAGCTCCTTTTGTGATACCGAAATGAAAGACGATACAGTGGACGCAACGCAAACCATCTCAGCGCATGGTGAAAATGCCAATCGATTTGTTGCAGAAAAATTCGCGGTATTTGATGAGCTGGCAGAGGCAGGGCAAGGCAAGAACGCCATAGTCAGTGCGCAAACCCTGACGCTTAATAAAGGCGACTGCATTTTACTTAGCGGTCGTTCAGGGAGCGGCAAAACCCTGCTTTTAGAGGCATTAGCAGGTCAGCGCCGTGCAACACATCGCTGTCAGTGGCCGTCAATATGGTTAACTCAGCACCCTGTTATTTTACCCAGCAGCGTAAGAGACAATTTGTGTTTATACGACCGATACACAGACCAGCAGCTACTAGCGATGTTAGAAAAAGTCGAGCTGTCCCATTGGCTTAAGCAGCTACCCTTTGGTTTAGATACCCTAATGACCGACTACCCGCTACTTTCAGGTGGCGAGGCGCAGCGCCTAAGCATAGCGAGAGCCCTATTGCGCGATCGCCCATTATGGTTACTCGATGAGCCCACAGCACACCTTCCCGATGAGCAGCACCATCGAATAGCGCAACTTATCTACCGACTAACTCAGGATAAAACAGTGATATGGGCTTCACATAAAGCGTTGCCAGCCAATTGGTTTTCTGGTTTCTGGCACGTAGAGCACCAACAGGTTATTAATAAACATCCGTTGAGTCATGCTGAAAAGAAAGAGCAGTAAAATGAAGAATGAAAGCAGGCCTGCCTACATAACCCTTGTACTTGCTGTGGTTCACGCTACCGCCGGGCTCAGTATCTTAGTGATTTCTTCATGGTTTATCGCCATCAGCGCAATTGCACCAATGGGGTTTAACTACGTGATTCCCGCCGTGGTCATTCGTGGTTTGGCGCTGCTTCGTATAGCATCGGGATATGCCAGTATGTGGGTTGGCCATAAGGATCTGCTAGGTCGAATTGCAGCCGTGAGAATGGATGTTTTCTCACAACTACACAACTGCCAATTAGACGACAAAGCATCGTCTACGGAAGCATTAGCGCAGCACACCGAAGTGCTTGCTAGCAAATGGATAGCGTGGATTTCCCCCTTATCTAGCGTTCTATTTATTTTTACTGTGACGTGTATAACTGCGTTATGGACGAGCCTTCCCGGTGCTATTTATCTCGTTATTTTGTACTGCGCATGGATTATTCTGCTTACCCTTCAATGGCTAAGTGCATTAGCGATAGCGCGTGAAAACACAGAAGCAACGAGCGCATTTAGACGTGCTTCCTCACACTTTTTGGCGGCAAGCCCAATTTGGCATTTGAATAGCAAAAAGAATGTTGAAAATGCCCCAAGCGCGGCGTCTGTATGGCAGCAGCAGCTTCAGCAAAAGAGAAAGACAATACATACAGTGTGGATGTTCCAAGGTGCCGCTTTTTTACTTACGTTGTTATTGATGGCCGGTGTATTGCCGTTTGCAGAGGTCGCCGTGTTTGCTCCCATCGCGCTTATTGTGCCAATGGTGTTGTTAGCCGCGCCAGATTGGGCGTCGGCTAGCTTTAATGCGGTAGCAAATGCGGCGCAACATCAACAGAGCAGTAACGCGTTAGATAGCTTGAACACATCGCCTATACGGCATTTGGCAGAAAAACCGGTGTTAACGTCTTTACAGCTTACGCATTTTGCGGCGAAAGGTCGCAGTACTGTGCCGGTAACCATCAACTTACCTGCAAAGGGTGTGGTAGCGATAAGCGGTGCATCTGGCTGTGGGAAGTCATCTCTTTTGCAGGCAATAGCCGGCTTATTACCCGCTACGGCTAACGGTGAGCGAAAAGTAGATGGTCACGCCTTACCCGAAGGTTTGGTAAAGCGTTGGTTATATGTAGAGCAAGAACCCATTATCTTATCTGGCAGCATTAAAATGAATTTAGACCCCGCAGGGTGTGATATTTCGCAAAAAAGCATGTGTGAATTATTATCAGCATTGGGCTTGGACACGCTTTTACCGTTAACAAATTGGGTTGGAAAGTCGGGCAGGCAACTATCTGGTGGAGAGCGAAAACGGCTTGCTTTAGCACGAGCCGTGTTAGCTGAGCCAATCGTGTTAATGGTTGATGAGCCGTTTGAAGGCCTTGATATTAGAACCCAAGAGCAGGTGTGCGCTTTACTAGAAAAAGAGGCTCAGCGTAGATTAGTTATCGTGGCCTCTCATGTGCTACCCACTGCGCTGTCTATTGATAAGCATGTGGTGTTAGAAGAAGCGAATGTAGAAAACACAGGGTTGCACGAGCGCCAGTTGGCGTAAATTGGTTTGCTTTCTTTGCGGCCACGTAATTAGAGTTTAGTTTTATCTAACCTCAAACGATTCGGTAATTTGCTCTAAGGTTTTCCCCTTAGTTTCAGGGAAGTATTTAACGACCAATACTAAGCTTACTAGGGCAAAAATACCGTAGGAGAAAAAGGTCGCCGCAGCGCCTAAATTCATTAACTCCCAAGGAAAAACAAGCTGTACTAAAAAGCTGGTGAGTGAATTAATCACGCCCACAAGAGATATGGCGATAGCCCGGGTTTGATTAGGGAATATTTCCGCTAGCATGGCCCACATTACAGGGCCAAGGGATACAGCAAAAGACGCCACGAAGGCAATAATGCCAAATAGCACTAAGGGCGCGTTCATAGTAATACTGCTGTTGAGTATATTTTGCTGGTGTGTGTCATATTCAGCGGTGGTCAGCGTAGCCTGCAGACTCTGTTTAAAGGTGACGTCTGAGTAGTACACCACATCTTTTATCTCTGTGAGCTTGGCAGCAAGCTGCTGGTCTGTTTGTTGTATTACTGCAATATCGCTGCTGTCAATTTCATACACTGCCTGTTTAAAGCCGTAGGCACATACTGTCATGCTGATAGCAACACCGCAAAGGCCAATAATAAGCAGCGGTTTTCTGCCCCATTTATCGATGGTTAACATGGCAACCACGGTAAATGCGACGTTCACCAGGCCAATCCAAACCGCTTGCATAAATGCAGCGTCGGTACCCACACCACTTTGTTCAAAAATAGTGGGGGCGTAAAAGAAAATGACGTTAATGCCGGTAATTTGTTGAGCAATGGCGATGGTAATACCAATAAACAATGGATAACGCATCGATTTAACGGTGAGAGAGCTAAGCCGCTCTTTTAACGACCAGCTCTTTTCTGACAGCGATGAGTAAATTTCATCAAGCTGCATTTTTGCTTCACGGGGGTCGAAAAGCGTAGATATTGACTGCTTGGCTTCGTCGGTTTTTCCTTTCAGCATGAGCCAGCGAGGGCTTTTAGGTACAAAGAAAAGCAGGGTAAACCAGAGCGCAGCGGGCAGGGTTTCAAGTCCTAGCATGTAGCGCCAAGTATGGGTATCAATGCCAAGCTCTTTTACCCATGTGAGCTCACTGTTACTGAGCTGCAAGAAATAATAATTACTGAAGTAGGACAGGGCGAAGCCAAGCACGATATTCAGTTGGTTCACCGACACCATTTTGCCTCGGTGTTTAGCCGCGCTAATTTCAGAAATATAAACCGGTGCAATAATTAACGAGCAAAACGCAATACCGCCAATGAAGCGTGCAGCAACCAATAATACATAGTTTGGTGCCAATGCTGAGCAAATGGCCGAGATAAAATACAGTAGTGCAACAATAATAAGTGATTTACGCCTACCAATAGCGTCGCTTATTGCGCCCGCAAACAGCATGGCAAACAATGCGCCAAGGGTAGGAGAGCTTACAACAAAGCCCTGTTGCCAGTCGCTTAAGCCAAATTCAACGTCAATAAAGCCAATGGCGCCAGATATTACACTAGCGTCAAAGCCAAATATAAAGCCTCCAAGGGAGACGATAAGCGTATAGTAAAGCGAGGTAGGCACATTTTTTATCATATTAGCGCTTGCTCAGTGAATGTCTTTCAACGACTTCAGGCACAAACAAATGCTCAATAGCGTGGTTTATCTTGGTGTCGTAGACATTCTTAAGCACCCAGCGCGCGGCCATTTCGCCAAGGGATTGAATGGGGTTATTGATGGTGGTGAGCTTTGGGTATAAATAACGGGAAAACAGCACGTTATCGAAACCCACGATAGACAGATGCTGTGGAATTTCAAGCCCTGCCTCTCGCGCCGCTGTCATTGCACCAGACGCCATTTCGTCGTTGGCGCAGATAAGGGCGGTAATATCAGGAAAGTGCTGTTTCAAATAATGCATGCCCTCTTGCCCCGAGGATTCATGAAAATCACCTTCAAAAATATGGTCGTCTTTTGCTTCAATGCCTGCTTCAGTAAGCGCACGTTTATGCCCAGCTAGGCGATCGCTTGCATCTTTTTTGAATTTGGGGCCGCTAATGTAACCTATCTCTTTATGCCCCTGCTGTATTGCTGCTTGGGCGGCTAAATACCCCCCTTTTTCGTTATCAACAACAAAGCAATGATCATCCAGTCCGTCTACTTTTCGGTTAATAACCACAACGGGTAGGTCGGATTTGCACAAGGTTGTTAAGTACTCATCTGACACCGCTTCAGCATGCAGTATAAGGGCGTCGCACCGGCGACTTTTCAAAAACTCAATGGCGTCATGCTCACGTTTTTCATCCACGTGTCCGGCAGTAATAATAACGTGTTTACCATACAGCTTTAACGCCTGCTCTACGGTGCTCATTAGGTCGCCGAAGTAAGAACCGTGAAGTTCAGAAACTAATAGGCCCACACTATTAGTTCTATTAGATGCTAAGGACTGTGCAATGGCATTTGGCTGATAGCCTAATTCAGCCATTGCGGTCTCAACTTTTTTACGGGTGCGGTCGCTTACTTTCGTGTTTCCATTCATAACGCGGGAAACGGTAGCAAGTGAAACGCCTGCTGCTTCTGAAACTTCGTATATAGTTGCCATGGTGTGGGGTACTTATCCTTTTATCCTATCCCGCTAATGTAACATTAACTCTACTGTTGACCAGTTTTTGATAGGCAATACCACTTTGTTTTAACGTTCTTTTTTGAGTGCTGTAGTCTACATACACAATGCCAAATCGTTTTGTATAGCCAAGTGCCCACTCAAAATTATCCATCAGGCTCCACGCGAAATACCCTTTAATATCCACACCTGCCTTAACGGCATTGTGTACGGCGTTAAGGTGGGAGTTGAAATAGTCAACGCGGTCGCTGTCTGCAACTTCACCCTCTACCATTTCATCATCCATGGCGGCACCGTTTTCGGTAATGTAAATGGGTGGCAGTGAATATCGCTGGTGCAAATCTACTAATAGCTCAGTAAAGGCATCGGGAGTAATTTCCCAGCCCATGGCAGTTAAAGGCACATTCTCAGGTTCTTGTACGTCGAACCAACCATTTTCTGTGGATTTATATACGGTGCGCGTATAAAAGTTAATGCCCAAGAAATCTATTGGCTGAGAGATAATGTCCATGTCTCCCTCGAGAATATCCGGCTGTTGCTCTACGGGCAGTTGGTCGCACACATCCGGGTAGGTGCCTTCAATAATCGGCTGTAAATACCAACGATTATGGTATTCATCGGCAAGCTTTGCGGCCAACTTATCGGCTGGTGATTCTGTGGCACTGTGGCAAGTAGAAAAGTTAAGCACAATACCATTTAAGCTGCTAGGGCATTTCTCGCGAAGCACCTTCATACCTAGACCATGTGCTAACAGCAAATGGTGCGCAGACTTTCTGCCGTTGGCCACGCCGGTTTTGCCCGGTGCATGAATACCGAGTTCGTAGCCTAGGTACGCTGAGCAAAATGGTTCATTTAAGGTAGCGTAAGAATACACTTTATCACCTAACGCACTGGCTACTATGTCAGTGTAATGCGCAAAGGCTGTGGCCGTTTCTCTATTTAACCATCCGCCTTTTTCTTCTAAATACTGAGGAAGATCCCAGTGATACAAGGTGACGAATACTTTGATGTTGCGTTTTACTAACTCGTCAACCAAGTTTACGTAAAACTGCATGCCGATATGGTTGATGGTTCCATCGCTGTTAACCACCCTAGGCCATGAGATTGAGAGTCGATATGCATCAACTCCTAACCCTGCGATGAGTGCAACATCTTCCTGCCATTTTTCCACATGCTGACACGCAATATCACCATTGGAGTTGTCTTCAATGGTGTTATTTTGTGAACAAAATGTGTCCCAAATTGAGTCTAGTCGCCCGCTTCTATCACCCTCTATTTGAAAGCTTGAGGTGGCTACGCCGTATAAAAAGTCCTTTGATAACAACAAGGAGTCGGCGGGCAGCGTAATGTTTGGCATTTTCTCATGTCCTAGGCTTAACAAACTTTGATTATAGTTTGTTATTCATAAATCAAAAATAACATGATTTTTACATTGAATTCGGCAACGCTTCATGTAATTATTCACTGAAATGTAAGCGCTTACAAAGAGTGCATATCTCCATGTAAGCGCTTTCAAATGTTAATTTATCATTAATTACAAAAATAGCAATAGAGGTTATCAGTGGACATACCATCGCAAGCTGAATCACAACCAATGAACAGTGCGGCGCCAAACGGTAATTATCGTTTTGCTCTCATTTCATTAACAACGTTATTTTTCATGTGGGGATTTATTACCTGCCTGAATGATATTCTTATTCCCTATTTGAAAGGTGCGTTTAACCTCACTTTTACACAAGCAATGCTTATCCAGTTTTGCTTTTTTAGTGCGTATTTTATTGTTTCGTTACCCGCTGGCGCAATCGTCTCTAGAATTGGTTACCAAAAAGGCATTGTATTGGGGCTTGGCATAGCCTGCTTGGGATGCATATTGTTCTATCCCGCTGCAGAGAGCCAAATATATGGTGTATTCCTGCTGGCCTTATTTGTGTTGGCATCCGGTATTACCATTTTGCAAGTATCAGCAAATCCGTATGTCACTGCGTTAGGCGACCCAAAAACCGCCTCCTCTCGCCTTACTATGACACAAGCATTTAATTCACTTGGCACCACTGTAGCGCCTTTCTTTGGTTCGTATTTAATGTACGGTGCAACAGGTGAGCACAACGCTGCCACCGCATCGGCTTCTGACGTTCAGATTCCCTACCTTATACTGGCAGCTTCATTGCTATTGCTTGCTCTCGTGTTTTTGTATCTAAAACTGCCTAAGCTTAATCACACCAGCAGTAATACCGGTATCTTCAAAGGTGGCGCGTGGCAGCACAAGCATCTCGTACTCGGGGCAGTCGGTATCTTCATGTACGTAGGCGCTGAAGTGGCTATTGGCAGTATGTTAGTTAACTACCTTGCGAGTCCCTCGGTTGCAGGTTTAACCGAAGCGAAAGCGTCTAAGTTGTTGGCGTATTATTGGGGTGGTGCCATGGTAGGGCGCTTTATCGGTGCATTAATAATGCAAAAAGTGTCTGGTGGTATCGTATTGGCATTTAATTCAGCCATGGCTATCTTTCTAATAGTGCTATCAATATCGACCACGGGACCGCTTGCGTTGTGGACCGTACTTGGTGTGGGTCTGTTCAATTCAATTATGTTTCCTACCATCTTCAGTCTGGCACTTCAGCAGCTTGGTAAGGATACGCCACAGGGCTCAGGCATCTTATGTTTAGCCATTGTGGGCGGCGCTATCATCCCTTTATTCCAGGGTATGTTGGCAGACAGCATCGGAGTGACTATGTCATTCTTGCTACCGGCGTCTTGCTACCTGTATATCGCCTATTACGGTTTGATAGGCAGCCGCGTAACTCAACTGATAAAAGATTAAGGAATCACCATGCGAAATACATTACTCGCTTCAGTCATTGCTGGTGCTTTACTAAGTGGCTGCGCTGAATCTGAAAAAGACGTATCCGTTAATAATGTTGATAGTGCTAACCAGAGCAGTTCGCTAAAAACTAGCTCAGCTGACACAGGCGCTGCAGCAATATGGCCTAAACTCGACATAGAAGTAAAACAAGACCCTGCTGTGGAAAAGCAAGTGTCAGACCTTTTATCGCAAATGACGCTTGAGCAAAAAATAGCGCAGATGATCCAACCGGAAATTCGCAATATCACGGTTGAAGAAATGCGTCAGTATGGTTTCGGTTCGTATTTAAATGGAGGTGGTGCCTTTCCAAACAATGATAAGCACGCCACGCCGGATGATTGGGTTGCCCTAGCTGAAAAATTATACCAAGCGTCTATCGATGACAGCCTCGACGGCTCTGCAATTCCAACCATGTGGGGCACAGATGCAGTGCACGGTCACAACAATGTGATTGGCGCGACCTTATTTCCTCATAATATCGGTTTAGGAGCTGCAAAAAATCCAGAATTGGTAGAAAAGATAGCCCACATTACAGCGAAAGAAGTCATGGCGACGGGTATCGATTGGGTTTTCGCGCCTACCGTGGCGGTGGTGAGAGATGACCGCTGGGGCCGGACCTATGAGAGTTATTCAGAAGACCCAGCCATTGTGCGCGACTATGCGGCATCAGTAGTTAAAGGGCTGCAGGGCGCGGCTGATAAAGATTTTCTCAGTGACCAACGAGTTATCAGTACGGTAAAACACTTTGTGGGTGATGGCGGAACCGTTGGCGGCGACGATCAGGGTGACAATGTTGCTAGCGAACAAGCGTTGTTCGATATTCACGCTCAGGGCTATGTGGGTGGTTTAACCGCAGGCGCTCAATCGGTGATGGCGTCGTTTAACAGTTGGAATGGCGCAAAGCTTCACGGCCACAAATATTTACTAACTGATGTGTTAAAAGAGCAAATGGGTTTTGACGGCTTCGTCGTTGGAGATTGGAATGGTCATGGCCAGGTTAAAGGCTGCAGCAACGTTGACTGTGCACAAGCAGTTAACGCTGGCTTGGACATTTTTATGGTTCCTAGCGACTGGAAAGGGGTATATGAATCTACCTTAGCTCACGTTAAAGATGGCGTCATTCCCATGTCACGTATTGATGACGCGGTACGCCGTATTTTGCGAGTAAAATTGCGAGCGGGTTTGTTTGATAAGCCAAGTCCTGCCAACCGCCCTTTATCTGGCGATCGGTCGCTTATCGGAAACGAAACGCATCGCGAGGTAGCACGTCAAGCTGTGCGTGAGTCTCTGGTTTTGCTTAAAAATAAGCAGGGTATTCTTCCTCTATCTGCTGCTAAACGCATAGTAGTGGCTGGCGATGCAGCAGACAATATAGGCAAGCAGTCTGGTGGCTGGAGTATTACGTGGCAGGGAACCAACAATACCAACGCTGATTTTCCTGACGGCACATCCATATACGACGGCATTAAACACCATGTAGAGGCTGCGGGTGGCGATGTCGTGCTTTCTGTTGATGGTGAAATTGCACAAGGCGGGAACACGCCAGATGTGGCAATTGTAGTATTTGGCGAAGAGCCTTACGCAGAAGGCCACGGTGACAGAGAGACGCTAATTTATCAGTACGGCAATAAAAAAGACCTAGCGCTGCTTGAGCGCTTCAAGTCACAGGGTATTCCTGTAGTGTCAGTCTTTATCAGCGGTCGCCCTATGTGGGTAAACGCAGAGCTTAACGCATCTGATGCGTTCGTAGCGGCATGGTTGCCTGGTTCAGAGGGCGCGGCGGTGGCCGATGTATTATTTGGCAAACAAGACTTTAAAGGTAAGCTTCCTTTCTCATGGCCAGCACAGCCACAGCAAATTGTGAATATTGGCGACGACACCTACGAGCCACTTTTGCCATACGGGTTTGGCCTCACTTACGGTGACGACAATGTGCTAGCGGATAACTTGAACACCGAGGTCAGCATAAGCAGTGACAACAGTCAGTCTCTTGAAATATTAAACGGTGCGGTGCAGTCGCCTTGGGTGTTATGGCTTTACTCTGGCGATGAGTCGCTAACGGTTAATGCGAGCACCCATAACGTGGGCGCGATTACCTATCGCACGGTGGATAAAGTCGTTCAGGAAGATGCCCGTAAAGTCACCTTTGATGGCAGTGAGTTTGCCGCCATGCGTTTTGCGAGCAAAAGCTTCTTCCGCGAAGACTTAAGTGCCCAGTTACTTAATAAAGCTGCGCTTACGCTAAATATTAACCCTCATAGCGCGGTTGAGGGCTCCCTCACTGTGGGTATGAATTGTGAAGGCGAGGGCGATAAGCCAGGTAGCTGTTCTGCACAACTTGATATTAGCGAACAAGTGGACGCCTTAGAGCAAAACACATGGTCTTCGCTCAGTATCGATTTACAGTGTTTTGTAAATGCAGGTATCGACTTTACCGGCCTTGTGGTTCCGTTTGAGCTTGGTAGCTCAGGCAAGGCAAGCATCAGCGTTGCAGATATTCAGTTTACGCCTCAGGCTGCTGAATCGGCCGATATAGTATGTAATTAGTTGTTAGTGTATCCGACAATTCTAGGGCTGGTATTGTAACATTCCATTTTAGTTATGGTTCTATTTGTAGTTTAAAGGGTACGTTAATTATACCTTTATATTTATTAACTCAAAAAAGCGATTTACTAATGTAAGTCGCTTTTTTATTTGTTTTTTCGCAGTGCTAGCGCACTTCGACGACTTCATTAATAACTCATTTTCTTAGTCTTTTCTCAAATTATCTAACACCTGCCTGTAAGCCTTACTTGATTTAATGGTGTCACTTTGTTGAATTCAATTGTCGTACCTTCACGAAGGTTAAGTATTGTTATAAACTCGATTTCTAGCCAACGTTGCTAGTTCACAAAAAAAGGGATTCATGTGACATTAATTAAAAATCAAAAATTCATTCCAACAGTCGCTCTCATTGCCATTGTAGGAATCGCGTCAGGGTGTGCCACTACATCATCTAAAGTTGTTGAAACTCCGAAGGTAAATAGCTTTAACACTCAGTATAACGGTGAAAAAAGTAAGCTCGTTGTCGGTCAGTTTGTCAATCGCTCTAACTTCCAAAACGGAATATTTTCTAACGGCCTAGATAGACTTGGTAATCAAGCAAAAACTACACTAATGAGCCATCTTCAACAGACAAATCGGTTCAGCGTTTTAGACAGAGATAACATGGCATTACTTGCTGAAGAAGCAGGTCGTACAGGCACGCAGCAGAATATTGCCGGTGCAAAGTTTGTTATCACTGGTGATGTGACTGAATTTGGAAGAAAGGCGATTGGTGATAAGCAGCTATTCGGACTTTTAGGAAAAGGAAAGTCACAAATTGCCTATGCCAAAGTCACGCTAAACGTTGTTAATGTAACTACGTCTGAGGTTGTGTATTCGGTAGCTGGAGCTGGCGAGTATAGCTTATCGGAAAGAGAAGTGATTGGATTCGGCAGTACCGCAAGCTATGACGCAACACTCAACGGAAAGGTACTAGACTTGGCAATTAGAGAATCAGTCAACAATCTTGTAAATGGTATTGAGTCGGGCGCATGGACACTGTGAAAATAAAAAAACTATTAATATCTTTTGCGTTTATTTTAACGGTAACTGGATGTAAAACCACAGAGCCTTTGTATTACTACGGAGACTATACTACTGCTGTGTACAGCTACTTAAAGGCTGAAGACACAACGTTAGAAGAGCAAATATCAGCACTTGAAAAGACCATTGAATTAGCGGCTGCAAAAGGGCGAAATATAGCTCCTGGCGTTCACGCCCATTTAGGCATGCTTTATTTTGAAACGGGTAATCCCCAGCTTGGAGCTTCTCATTTTGAGCAAGAAAAACAGCTTTTTCCTGAATCATCACACTATATAGAGTTTCTTTTAAACTCTGCACAAGGAGCATAAAATATGACTTTGCGTTTACTCATAGCGATTGCTCTTATTACGTCGCTAACCGCGTGCGTTAACATGCCCCCAGCTCATGATTACACTGCGTTTAAAGCTGCTAATCCAGAGTCTGTTTTGATTTTGCCACCAGTCAACAACACGCCTGAGGTTATAGCGCCTTTTAGCGTTATGACACGATTAGCTACGCCTATCTCTGAGTCTGGCTTTTATGTATTTCCAGTGGCGCTAGTTAATCAAACCTTTATCAACAATGGTCTAACCGAGGCCACCGATATACACGCGGTTGATACGTCAAAACTCAATGAAATTTTTGGCGCCGACACTGCGCTGTATGTATCCATTGAAGACTATGGAACCAGCTATGTTGTGATTTCTAGTGAAACTAGAGTAACCGTATCAGCCTCTCTTGTTGATCTTAGAACAAACCAGATGCTGTGGACTGGAAAGGCAACTGCGTCGAGTGCTGAACAGCAAAATGCTAATAGCGGTGGACTGGTAGGTATGCTTGTACAAGCAGCCGTTAGTCAAATATTTGAAACAGTAACGGACCGAGGCTTTGATATTGCTGCCATGACCTCTACACGACTACTATCTGCAACGAGCTATAATGGACTGCTTTATGGCCCTCGCTCACCTAAGTATGGACAACCAGTACCAAGTGAAAAAGCGAAATAACGTTCGCTAAAATAGAAACATCGCCGCTCGGTATTCAATCCGTAGTGGCGATTCTTGTTTCTTACCCTCAGTTTTTCACAAACCATCACATCAGCTACGTCTTTTCCATTAAGCATTATTAAAAATATGACTGCATCACTCGCAAATGCGACTCGTTTCCATTATCATCAGCAACATAAATGGTAACTATTCCTATTAACATTAAAAGACGCATTCAACGCGCAATGTTAATTGTGTAAGTCAAAAAGGGGATAACCCCTTATTGCATGCCAGAAACACACATAAAACTTGTAGAACACGTGGAGAATTATAGTGAAATTTAAACTTACGACTATTGCTACAGCCGTAATGTTAAGTCCTGCTGCCCTAGGGGTGGCAATGGAAGATATTGAAAGACTTACCGTTGAAGGGAAGTACCTCTCGGTAAACCAGTCTAACTCTATAAAAAGTCCAACACCTATTCTTGATGTCCCCCAAAGCTTATCTATCATGACGGCAGAAGAAATTACTGCCCGTGGTATTACAAGCGTGGGCCAAATTATCGATTACACCCCTGGGGTAAATACCTCTCAGGGCGAAGGACATCGTGATTCTGTTGTGTTTCGTGGTGTTCGTTCAACCGCGGACTTTTATATAGACGGAAACCGTGATGATGTTCAGTATTACCGTGCGCTGTATAATGTTGAGCAAGTAGAAATTTTACGCGGCCCGAATGCCTTATTATTTGGTCGTGGCGGTACGGGCGGTATTTTAAATCGCGTCTCTAAGAAAGCGACTATCGATCAGCAGTTTGTCAACTACAACGTATCTGCGAATACTTTTGGTGCTTATAACTTACAGCTTGATACTAACATCGACACGGGTGAAGATTCTGCAGTAAGAATTAATGCCATGTATGAAAGCTTGGATAACCATCGAGACTTTTTCGATGGCGATCGTTATGGTTTTAACCCCACAGCGCGCTTCCAGTTAAGCGATGACACTATTTTAGATTTATCTTATGAATATATCGACCACGAACGTTTTATCGACCGTGGTATTCCTACAGGTGCAAACGGCGAGCCGGTAGAAGCGTTTGAAAACATCGTATTTGGCGACCCTGAAAATAACTATCAAACGCTAGATGCCGATGTGTTTCGTGCCAATATACAACACAACTTTTCTGACAACCTAAAAGGTAACTTTAACGCTTTTTATGGTAACTACGATAAAGTGTATGCCAACTTTTACGCCGCTGATTTTGCGCCAGAAACGAATGTAGTTACACTCGATGGCTATATTGATGAAACTGAGCGTGAAAATCTTATTCTATCGGCAAACTTAGTCGGTGAGTTTGCAACAGGTAGCATTGAGCACACGGTGATTTTCGGTGGTGAATTTATTAACACCGAATCGGACCAAAATCGTTTAAACCCAGTCTTCGATTCTAATGGCGACGACCAAGAAGCTTTCTTGGTCAATCGTCCATTAGACTTCAGAGGTCTAACGGGGACTAACGCCGCTGGCACCACAGTTACAACTGCATTTTCAGCGCTAAACGACGATACTCGTGTAGATTTAGACGTATACTCGTTTTACGTACAAGACGAAATTGCCCTGTCTGAAAACTTCGATCTTGTATTAGGTGCGCGTTTCGACAGCTTCGACATACAAGTATTTGACGCTCGTCCTGATGTATTAGAAACCCGTAACCGCACTGATGAAGAAGTCTCTCCTCGTGCAGGTTTGGTGTACAAGCCGCAAGAAAATATCTCAATTTATGCCAGCTACAGTGAGTCGTTTCTACCACGTAGTGGTGAGCAATATGCCAATATTAACGGCGATGCAGATAGCCTAGACCCTGATACGTTCACCAATCAAGAAATTGGTGTGAAGTGGGATTTCGCCGACAGCATGAGCTTTACAGCGGCTATATTTGAGAATGAGCAAACTTCATTAGATAACGATCCAAACGACCCTGAAGGCTTCATAGAAGTTGATTCTGACGTGTCAGGTTTTGAGCTTCAGCTGCAAGGTTACATTACAGATAAGTGGTTTGTTACTGCCAACTACAGCAACTTAGACGGTGAAAATGCCAGTGGCGTTGAGCTTCGTGAGCTTCCAGAAAACACCATGTCGGTATGGACAACGTACCAAGTAAGCGACGTGTTAGGCTTTGGCGTTGGCGCAACCTATCAAGATGAGAGTTTTGTGGTGACTGCTACCGACTCGCCAGTATTACCTAGCTACACGCGTGTAGATGCGTCAGCATACTACGAGCTAAACAACGGCATGCGTTTACAGCTTAATGTGGAAAACTTAACTGACACATTGTACTTCCCGAACGCACACTCTAGACATCAAGCAACCGTTGGTGCGCCAATTAATGCAAGACTGTCTGTTATTGGGTCGTTCTAATAAGTACCTAATAACGCTCACAAAAAAGGCCGCTTCATGTGAATGAAGCGGCCTTTTTAATGGGGCGCATCTTAATAGACGTGCCCCGTGCTAAACACACTTAGAACGTATAGCGAGCACCTAGCGTGTAACGAGGACCGTATTGACGGGCAAATAAGAACTGCTCTTCAAAACGCCCATAACCACGTTCGGTTTCATCGTTAATGTTTATCCCTTCAAGGAATACCGTTAGGTGTTCATCAACGTCGTAGTTAATGCTTGCATCAACCTGTGCGTAGGTATCAAACTGAGTGGCAGGGTTATCTGATGAGCCCTGAGCTTGACCAATTCCCACTACGTAGTCTGAACGCCATGCGTAAGTGACTTTCACAGACAAACCATTTTTCTCGTAGAACACTTGGAAGTTGGCAGAGTCACTGATACCGACTAACGGGTCTTGCTCTTCAAGGTTATATGGGTCGTATTCAACGTCGCCGTCCACTAATGTGGCGTTTGCGCCAAAGCCAAAGCCGGTTTCGCCAAAGGTATGTTGAACCGCAAGCTCAATACCTTCTACGGTTTTCGCATCACTGGAGTTACCAGGCTGGGTGGTACGCCATGTAATTAATGGGTCATCTGCATTAGGCGTCACTACGCCATTTTCATCAGCAAATCCATTATCTACAAAGTAACCATAAATAGCGCTGTCAGTAGCCTGCGTGCCGGCCGCTTCAAGTGCACTTACCGCTTCGTTCCAACGTGGGCCTAAGTAAATATCGTTAAGCCCTTCAAACTGACGGTCTTGACCGGTCGTAGTAATGTAGTTTTCTACTGACTTTCTGAATAGACCAATTGACGCATAGCTAGCTTCGTCGTAGTACCATTCAAACGATAAGTCTAAGTTTGATGATTCAAATGGCAATAAGCTGGTGTTACCTGCTGAGGCCGTACGCGATCCAATTTTAGGGCTGCCGCTAAACGCTAGGCCGCCTTGCAATAGGCCGATAGGCGCGCGGGTAATTGATTTACCCCAAGAGAAGCGGGCTACTACGTCATCGGTCACATCAACTTTCACGTCAAACATAGGAAGCAATACGTCGTATTCGCCTGTGAAGTCCTGTACTTGCAGTCCGTCTTCAAATTGCGTGATCCACTCTGAAGCGGCTACCCAGTTAACTTGTTCTGGAACGCGAACTTCCGCAGAGCTTGGTACTTCAGTTTCCTCATAACGCACACCTGCATTTATCTGTACGTAGTAGTCGCCAACTTCAAAGTCCCACTCGGTCTGAACATAAATAGAGTTAGTAATTTCTTCAACGTTACTCACAGCAGGCGCACCCATGTAATAAGGGTCTGTAGAGTAGGCGTTTGCTTCGCCCACGACATCTGATGTGATAAACGCTAATTGTCGAGCAATAGCTTCGTCAAAATCATAGGTGTAGTAATAGCCAGGGTTCATGTTAGCACCGCCGCTACTAAAGGCGTCTAAGAAACCGCTGGTGTCGTTGCGTACGAACATGCTGTCTGGGAATATTTGCGTAAACGATGGGTTGAAGCCCGGGCCGCCACGCAGACCGCTCCACGCGGTAAAGCCGCTAAGCGCTTGCTCTGTGCGCGCAACACCAAAATCAACCTTCATTAATGGAATATCGAATGCAGAGTTATACCAGGTGCCATCCAGCTGGAATTGCTCAATGTCAGAACGACCAGGTGAGTAAATGAACTGACTAAAGTTAGAGTCAATTTCGCCCGGGGCAATTTCGTTAGTGCCGTTATTCCAGTTTACAAATACTTGAGGAATGTCACCTTCGCGGTAATCATAAACCTTAGAGCGAAGCTGGTTTGAACCAAGAATGATTTGACCGGAACTACCTAGCCCTTCGTCATATCCATTGTCAATTTCGTTGTATGAATCGTGGTAATCCACGGCAAAGTGCCAATCGTCGCTAACGGTCCAATCTAGATTAATACCGATTGAGCGAGCGTCTACACGGGTGGTATTTCTGCTTGCAGTGAATGAGCCGTCATCGCCGCTAATATCAGCATAAACAGCCGTGCCGTTGGCATCGAGCTCATATTCATTAATGTTAGCACCAAAGTTATTCCAAATACCCCAACCTACAGTATTAGTGCCTGTGGTAGCGCGAGAAGCGGTATAGTCTACTGTTGCTGTGAAATCATCAATGGGACGAAACTGGAACGTAACTTGTGCGTTTTGACGTTCGCGCTGTACATCGCTAATGCTGTAGTTCATATCTTTTGGAAAGAAGGCTGCATTGGTGATGTTAGAGCGGTTATCAACCACGTTTTCTGCGTCTAATTCAGGTAACGCATCATTTTCTTGCAGCTGCCAACCTTGAATATTGGCGGCTTGCTGTTGAAAATCGCGCTCTTGGTGAGAAAAAGACACACCAAAACCGAACATATCGTCGGCAAACGTGTTGCTGTAAACACCTGCGATTTCTGGCGTTACATCGTCACCTTCTTCGTTTGAGGTATCGTAAATGCCTTTCACTGAAAATGAAGCTTGTTGTCCGGACTGGGCAAGCGGCTTCATCGTAATGATGTTTACCGTAGCACCTAAACCACCACTTGGGTTCTCAGCGCGAGCGGTTTTTTGTAGCTCTAGCGTGTTTACACCTTCAGAAGATAAGTTAGACAAGTTGAATGAACGGGTGAAACCTGTTCCCGGCATTTGACGGCCATTAAGGGTAACTAAGTTAAATTCTGGGCCAAAACCACGTACTGTAATTTCGTTACCTTCACCGTTATTACGGCTAATGGTTACACCCGTTATGCGCTGGAGGGCTTCGGCTAAGTTAGTATCGGGAAACTTACCGAGTTCTTCTGCTGATATTGCATCAACAACACCGCTAGAACTGCGCTTCAAATCCATAGAGCGGATCATGGAACCGCGAATACCGCTTACTTGAATAACTTCTACTTCGCCTTCTTCAGGCGTCGCTGCTTCTGCTTCTTGTGCGTAGCTAGGCATAGCTAAAGTAGAGCCCAACAACAAAGCCATTGATGTGGCAAGCTGGGTCTTTTTAAAAGTTGTGTTTTTCATAATTGCCTACTAATTCTTATCAATTTGATGTGCCGCCAGGCTACTGGCGGCAAATTACTTTATTACTGAGCTGCTATTTCTACATTATCAATGCGGTATACAGCGCCATTACCTGTATCCCAAGTAGGGAACATCATAAGAACGTTGATTGCACTGATATCTAAGCCTGCATCGTAAAGTGTTTGCAGCGGGAATGTGTATGTCTGCCACTCGCCTTCAACAGGCTCTACACCTTCAAGGCTTGATGACATTGGCAGCTCTACCGCAGAAGACGCGCCGATAGACTCAATTTTAAATAACCACTGACCTGATGTATCAATAGGCATTGCGCTTACTTTCATTTCAAAGCGAACTACGCCAGTTGAAAGCAGTGCCGATGCGTCGTAAGACACCTCTTCATCAGCAAGGAAACCCATTACCGTTGCTGTTTCACCAATTCTGAATTCAGCCACTGTACCGTGCTCAGCGTCGTCTACTTCTTCTGTTGGTGTTGAACCACCACAGCAATCCCAGATAGACCATTGTTCAGCTGCGGTGTCAGCAAAAATGTTCAAGCCTCCAGCTGGCGTTTCGTTGCCGCTGTCAGGGTGGAAGAACTTCGCATTATCAACACGGTATACCGCGCCTTCACCTGTACTCCACGCTGGGAATATCATGATGACGTCAATACCGCTTACATCTAAACCGCGAGATTGAAGATCGGCAATAGAGAACGTATAAGTTTGCCACTCACCTTCAACCGGGGCTTGACCTTCCACACTGTCGGCAAGTGGAAGCTCAACGGCAGTGGCAGCATCATTGGATTCAACTTTGAATACCCAAGTAGAGTCTGGGTTAGTTGGTGCGCTTACAACTCTCATTTCGAACTGCAGTAAACCACCATCAGTAAGTGCAGTGGCGTCAAATGGTGTTGCACCACCGCCATCAATTGAACGAGTGGTAAAGCCCATGACTGTTGGCTCTGCACCTATACGGAATTCAGCAGTAAGACCGTGCTCTTCATCATCCATTTCTTCAGTTGGTGTTGAACCGCCACAGCAATCCCACATTGGCCAATTTGGATTTTGTCCATCTTCGAAGATAGTGAGCTCAGGATATGACGCACCGCCTTCTTGTGAGATTTCAACATTGGCCATGCGATATACCGCACCGCTGCCCGTATCCCATAGTGGGAATACCATGATTACGTCGATGGCACTGGTGTCTAGGCCTGCCTCGGCTAATACACTCAGTGGGAATTCGTACGACTCCCATACGCCTTGTTCAGGTGTGTCGCCTGCAACGTCAGCAGGTCCAACATAGCCATCCATCAAAGGAAGTTCAGCGAAAGTCGAGCCTTCAGAGCTCTCAACTTTAAACAACCAAGACGTTGCTGCATTGTTTGGTAAGGCAACCGCTTTAAGGTCGAACTTAATGCTGCCTGTTTCTTCCATTGGTGACGCGTCAAACGGTGAAGCTTGACCGTCAGGGTCGGTAATGAACGCTGAGCGGCTAATGAAACCCATTACCGTTGGCGCATCGCCAATACTAAATTCAAATACCTGACCTTCATCTGCATCTTCAACGAGTGCGGGTGTAGAACCACCACAGCAATCCCATGCCGGCCAGTTTGGATTAGGTGTACCGTCAAAAATGGTAAGGTTTTGAGCTATGCCAGTAGAAGGTGGTGATGGAATGGGTGCTGCACCTTCAACTAATGCATCTTCAAGTGAGTCGTAACCTGGGCGAACGGTTTCGCAGCCTTTACCTGTCATTGGGTCTGAACCACACTCGTACACGCGAACGTAGTCAACTTCAAGGCTTTGACCTTCTGCAAATGCGTCGGCATCGATACCGGTTTCATTGACAGACTCAGGCCATGCTCCACCAACAGCAAGGTTCAAAATAAGGTAAAACTCTTGGTCGAATGGTGCATTGTCCCAATGTGTTGTTAACTCGCCTGTGCCTTGTTCGAAGTATTCTGCATACCAGCCACGGTGTGAAAGGCCAGTTGCTTCGCCTTTACTGTTTTCACGTACTTCAGAGCGACGCTGAGTGGCATACAGGTAGCCATCCATATACCAACGAATTTCGCCTTCTTGCCATTCAATAGCATAGGTATGGAAATCGTCGGCAGGGTTAGCGCCACTAGGTAGTGAATAAGCTTGGCCCGAACTGTCGTTGTTAGGCCACTCTTGACCGTAGTGAAGTGTGCCGTAGATATGATTTTCAGGATTGCCGTCAATGTCTGCTGCTTTTAGGTTAACCGCTTCCATGATGTCGATTTCACCAGAGCGAGGCCATCCACCGTATACTTCATCTGTTGGCATCATCCAAAATGCTGGCCAAGAACCTTGTCCTTCCGGCATTTTTGCTCGCATTTCGATGCGACCGTATTTGAAATCACCTTTATAACGTGTATTCAGTCGCGCAGAAGTATAGGGCTTTGGTGCACCTTCTTCTGCTGGAAGCGCGACTATGTTTAACGTGCCGTCCTCAACAAAAGAGTTGCTTTCACTTTCTGTGTAGCACTGAGCTTCATTGTTGCCACCGCCGGCGCAATCTACTTCGTGAGTCCATTTGTTCTCATCAATGCTTGAACCGTCAAATTCGTCGCTCCATACAAGCTGCCAATCTGACACTGGTGCAGAGGCGTCTACCGCGTCTATATCAGTAGATGTGGTGGCACCGCCCCCACAGCCAAATAGGGTTGTGACTGACAACGCGGCAGCTACCCGCGTAATTTTAGATGCATGTTTAGTCATTGCTTTCAGCCTTGCTATAAATGTGTTGTTAAGTGTGTCGTTGAGTGTGTATTAACGACAGCCGCGATGGCTTTTGTGTTTTTGAAAGCGCTTACAAAATTAAGCGTAAAGATTTTGGAAGCGCTTACATTTTCCTAACATTAAGGGAGCGCAACGAAAAGATCAATCATCTTTTCAACTTTTTAACATTAAAACCGTTCACGAATTACCATATCGATAACATTTATTGAAAATGCCATCGCTGTTTGGATAGCGTCTTTAACGATCAGTATTACAGGATTTTTTACTCTATGTTTATGAATTTAATGTATAAAAATGGGTTTTAAATAATTCTTTGAAAAAGCACATAACCTGAAAACGAGTGAAGAGCGCAGGTTAAGTGATTGTGTTATCCCAGTTTTGTGAAAATTATGTTTATTATCACCATCACGAATAGACTAAAGTGTTAATAACACGTTTTTGGGTGAGTTAATTTGCAGTCTTTGTCAAAGATAGGTCGTGAAAATGTGTCTTTGATACATTGGTTCATGAAATTAATCGACAATGGTGTTTTATATAAGGCGTAAGCAGAGCCTATAGTTAAAACAGCCAGTTGATGTTTAAGCTATGTTTTATTTTATAACCCCGCTGTGAAAACACCTTTATTAGCCTAACTGTAAATGGAAAGATTCTCTATGCACCATCATCATGGACATTCACACTCAGACGATTTGCACTCAGGTCATTCCCACAAGGACCATGCAAGCGAAGATAGCCAACGAATTGGGTGGGCATTTTGGTTAAATTTCATCTTTACCATAATAGAATTTATAGGAGGGTGGCTAACAAACAGTGTCGCAATAATGGCTGACGCTGTGCACGATCTAGGTGATTCTTTATCTATCGGGCTAGCATGGTACTTAAGTAAATTGGGTCATAAAGCCGCTACCGAAAAGTACTCCTACGGATTCAAAAGGCTGAGTCTGCTGGGGGCTATGATCAATGGACTAATTTTAATCGTCGGTTCTGTATGGATACTGTTTGAAGCAATTCCCAGGTTATTCGAACCTGAAATGCCTGTTACTGAGGGCATGATAGCATTGGCAATATTAGGCATTGCAGTAAACGGGTTCGCCGCCTACAAACTCAGTGGCGGCCACTCCATGAACGAAAAAGTGCTCAACTGGCATTTGATTGAAGATGTACTGGGTTGGGTGGCGGTGCTTTGTGTGGCTATTTTACTGCAGTTTGTGCATTGGCCCATTTTAGATCCTATCCTTTCAATTGTTTTCACTCTGTTTATCTCTATCAACGTTGTCCGATATGTAATAAAAACAATGAAGCTGTTCTTACAGGGTGTGCCCGATTATGAGAGTCGCTTAGAAATTCGTAACACGCTGTTAGCGATTTCTCATGTTGAAGAAATTCACCATCTGCACTTTTGGTCTCTTGATGGCGATCAGCATGTATTAACCGCACATTTGGTAATTGAATGTAGCGTTGATACGCAGACTCTACTCAAGTTGAAATATGAAGTGGCAAAAAGTCTAGAGCCCTTTCATTTAGCTCATACGACCATAGAGTTTGAATTGCCTGGTGAACCATGCCGAGATGAGAAAGACCACCTCCACAGGCATTCCCATGACAATGCTCACGTGGAAATTGAGAATTAATGGCTACATCGATGAGAAAAACGAATATCGTTTTACAGCGTAATATTTTGAATGATAAGCAAGCTGCCGCTTAGGGTGAGCATAAGTAAGGCCAGTAATTTTATGTGTTTTGCAGAGACTTTTGCTGCCAGTAAACGGCCAATACGAGTAAATAGTAAAACGATGGGAATGGCAAAAAGAGTTGAAAGGACAATGTCGTAGGAGGGCAGCGTACCAAAGGGCACCACAATTAAGCGCATTAGCGACGTTAAGCAGAAAAAAGCGAGCAAGGTAATGCGTATCTCTGTAATCGACCACTGCTGTCTGTAGCATTGAAATACCACAGGGGGGCCAAACGTAGAAAAAAGCCCGCCGAGTAGACCGCTCATTGCCCCAGCAACACCAAAACCTATCGAGGGTTCAGAGCGCTCGGCAGCGCTGCGTTTAATAACGAGCAGCCCACAACACAGTAAAATCACACTCCCTAACATAATATTGAGCCAGTGGGACATAGACTGAGAAAGATATTCCAGCAATACGTATCCCGCAGCCATAAATGGAATTGCAGTGACAAGCAGTATGTTGAAGGCGCGCTTGTTCACATGATGAGTGTTTTTAAAAACCAAGCTAACAGAGTTAAATAAACTCAAAAAGCTCACTAAAAACGTTGTTGCAGTTAGCGGCATAATATCTAGTAGTGTGAAGCTTGAGACAACGATTAAACCAAAGCCAAAGCCACTTAGTGTTTGCAACAATGTGGCTACGCCAAGAAGCGCAAACGTTAAAAGAAGTGTCTCAATAACCATGTGAAAAGCTCACCAGTAAATGTAGTTGTCGATATAAAGATAGTGGCGTTGATAGCGATGCTAACCTTACTGACTATGTTAACGCGTTTCTGTGAACGAAAGGGGTAACTTATAAGTTTATGTATGCTATTCGCCGAAAAGGGCTGCAACTGTGTTAATCCCTCTCGCTCACGCATATTTTATTAATGGGGTAGGTAAAACGGTCGATAATTTTAAACACGGTTTTACACTCGTATTCGACTTCAGATTAATAGTCACATCTACGTATTTTCTGTTACTCTGAATAAAACGAATAACAATAATTTTCGGAAAAACATATGTTTGTTTCACGCGGTAAGTATGATGAAAAAGAGGCGTTGGCTAAGCAATTAGAAACGCGTCTGCAAGAAACCTTAGATAGAGTCGCAGTATTAGAAGCTGAAAATACATCGCTGGCAAACGAAGTTGAACATTTACATGCAGCCTCTGCACAAATGAATGATTCTGTTTTGCTTAAATGCATTATCGATGCGCTTCAGCAAATTGATGGCATTCGAGAATCAGTGCTTGCTGCGTTTCACAATATTGATTCAGAAAATCAGTCTATTGCAGACATTGATAGCCTATTTACACACTCAGCATCGACGCTAAGCAATATTGTCAATGATATGAGCGGCTTGAATGTGCAGATGGGCAGTATGAGCGAGCGTATCTCCGGGCTTTCTACTACCGCTGACAATATTAATAAATTTGTCACTACTATCACCAGTATCTCAGATCAAACAAACTTACTTGCTCTTAACGCCGCTATTGAAGCAGCGCGAGCGGGCGATGCCGGTAGAGGATTTAGTGTTGTTGCTGATGAAGTAAGAGCCCTTGCCACTGAAACGAATAAGTCGGCTACCGAAGTATCTGAATTGGTTAATGGTATTATTCAAAGCACCGCTAAAGCGGTATCTGGCGTTAACGAGTTGCGCGGTAATAATGAAAACTTAGAAGCTGGCATCAATGAACTCAACGGCAGCTACGAGGGCATGGTGGCTCACTGTACCAGCATGAAGTCGACAATTACCAAAGGTTCTTTTAGTACGTTTATTCAAACTGTTAAGCTAGACCACGTGGTGTGGAAAGCTGATGTGTATGCTGTGCTTTGTGGCTACAGCGACAAATCTGTCTCTGAATTGTCAGATCATTCAAGCTGTCGCCTAGGTCAGTGGTACAGAGAAAGTGCTAGCAGCAACATAGGCAAGACTGCAGCGTTTAGAGAGCTCGACACTCCCCATGCAGCCGTTCACCAAAGTGGTAAAGCAGCGATAGAAGCAAAATTGGCGGGTGATCAAACTAAATCTGATGCTAAGCTTATGGAAATGGAGCAAGCAAGCGGGCGAGTCATGCAGCTTCTCGACACGCTAGCCGGTTATTAGCGGTAAGAATGACTATGTGGGTGCGCACGAGAAGCCACCCATTTAGATTTTAAGGTAGCTGACCGTGAGTGATGAGAACCAGAGCATTGCAAGTCAAAAGATAAGCGAGCTGGAAGCACGTGTTAACTCATTGGAGCGACAGCTCAAACGCCAAAAGCTAGCGCGGCAAAGTGCTGAAGCATTTTTGGAAACCTACTCTCAAGATGCTTACTTAGCAAATCAAGCCCTCAGAAAATCCCTTCAGGCCTCCAAACAAAGAGAGCGAGAGTTACTTTATTTAAGTCGCTCGGCCTCTCAACTTGGCGCTAACAGCACCGTGGCCTCTTTTATCTTTTCTGCATTAGAGTCTGCCGTGGAGTTTTGTCAGGCAAGCTGTGGTAAAGCAATTATCATTAAAAACGGCAACATGGTCGTGGGTGATGATGACAAAGTGCTAACTTCAGATAATGGCTGGGTAGAAGCACCACAGCTCTCTACGCTTATTGTGGATGAATTACCGTTAACGTTCACAGAGAGTTACTCACATTGGTGCGTTAATGCGGTGGAACGCCAAGATGTAGGGCGTGAGGCCCGTGTTATCCATCTTATGCACCAACTTTCAGATAACGAATACGCGTGGTTAGCCCTTCTCACTGCCGATGATACCCTAGAGGAAGAGACGCTCTATATCCTCGACACCACCAAACATTACTTAAACTTTGGTCTTCGCGATAAAGACAAATCTCACAAGTTGAGTCATCAAGAAGCTGCCATCTCCTCGATGGAACAAGATAGAAAGCATTTAGAGGAGCGGTTGGTTAGCGCTGATAAAATGGCCATGTTAGGCCAACTTGCCGCAGGTATTGCTCACGAAATAAATAACCCTATAGGTTATGTAAGAAGTAATACGGCGGTAGCAAAGGAAATATTCAGTGATTACCAAAGCGCATTAGATCAAATTGGTGATTTATGTCGAGATGCGGGTGGTCACATAGCGGAAACCTTCCAAAAATTAGAAAAAGACTTTTCTCTTGAAGATAGCGCAAAAGACATTGCCGAAATGTTTGAGGAGTCTTCTGAGGGCATTGAGCGAATCATCGATATAGTTAAAGCGTTGCGAAGCTTCTCATATCCCAGTTCTGGAAAGCCGGCGGATATCAGCGCTACAGAAGCCATGCAAACCGCAATTAAGCTAACCAATAATCTGCATCGATATAAAAACACAGTGCACTTTAAAGCGCCTGAACACGATGCAACCTTCAAAGGTAATGCTGGGCAGATTCAGCAGGTGTTGGTCAACTTTCTAACGAATGCCATTTACGCCACGGCAGAAGGTAAGAGCATTACGCTGAGTATTGAGGTGGACGAGCCTGTAGTGCGCCTCATTGTAGAAGATGAGGGTGAGGGAATGCCCCCCGAAGTGCTCAATAAAATCTTTACGCCTTTCTACACCACTAAGCCGCCTGGCGATGGAACCGGGCTTGGTATGTCAATTTCACTCACGATTGTGGAAGAGCACGACGGAACGGTAGATATTTACAGTACTGAGGGTGTGGGTACCCGCGTTGTTGTTTCTCTTCCTCTTGCTGACGAAAGTTAGTTTTTTTCACCGAATTCCTACTTAAACACATAACGCGATACTAAAGTTTCATTAAAACTAGACGTTAACTAATATTGTTCTAGTCTTAAGTATTAGGAAGCAGTGCTGCACCAGCAGCAATGATGAGTTCTAATGGAGCCCGTGTTTAATGAGAAATAATCAGCCAGTTACTCAAAAAGAGTATAAGTTTCCTCCTCACTTCAGACTAATTTCGTCAACCGACAGGCGAGGTGTTATTCAGCATTGTAATGACGAATTTGTTGAAGCGAGTGGATTTAAGCGAGATGAGTTAATTGGTAAAAACCACAACTTAATTCGCCACCCGGATATGCCACCCTCGGTGTTCAAAGAAATGTGGGCAACCCTTGAGTCTGGTCAATGCTGGCTCGGATTAGTCAAAAATAGACGCAAAGACGGTGATCATTATTGGGTGTCGGCATTTGTCACTCCAGTTTATGATAAATCGACTATTGTGGGTTACGAGTCAGTGAGAGTGCCTGCACTTGCAGAGGAGGTTCAGCGTGCTACTGACATGTACGAGCGAATTCGTGCGGGCAAATCTGCCACTTCAGTGTCTCATCAAATAGCCCATCGCCTCGGTCACGTTTGGCCGTCGCTATTCATTGGCCTTGTTGGGGTCGCAGCGGTGTGGTTTACATCTAATACAATAGCCGCGGCTATTTCACTTATTGCGTTGTTAGTGCTTATCAGTGCACAGGCTGCGAAAACGCGAAGTGAGTGGACAGAGTTCTTATCGTTAAGCCCTGAGAGCTACAGCAATGACATTGTGGCTCAGACGTATTTTGCAGATCCCCCTTATATTGCACAGGCAAAGCTGGTTCTTGGCTGTGAACTTGCAAGAACACGTACTGCACTTACGCGAATAAAAGATGCATCCGCGGGGCTTGAAACCGTGTCTCGAACCACTCACACACAGGCTGAAAACACCAGTGCAGCTGTGGTGCAGCAAAATCAGGCTACTCAGCAAATAGCATCTGCGGTAACGCAAATGAGTCAGGCTATTCAGGAGGTTGCTGAGCGGGTAGAAAGCAATGCGAAGAGTGCTAGAACTGCTGCCATGAACGTGGACACGGGCAATAAAAAAGCCGAAGAGGCCATGCAGGCTATTGTGTCATTACGAGGAGCGGTTGAATCAATTTCAGAAACCGTGACTGAGCTAGCGCAGTCAACGAGCGATATTGGCGAGGCTGCCAATATTATTTCCGCCATCGCAGAACAAACAAACCTATTAGCGCTTAACGCGGCAATAGAAGCCGCGAGAGCGGGTGAACAAGGTAGAGGTTTCGCCGTGGTTGCCGATGAGGTAAGAACGCTTGCGTCTAGAACTCGAGATTCTACCGATAGAATTCACAATATTATCACTGAGCTGGCTGAGCGTTCAGACCGTGCGGTACGGGTATCTACCGATGGTTTAGCGTCGGCAGAGAGAGGCAGTTTGATAGTAGAAGAAACCCGCGGTGCCTTGTTTGAAATTAATAACGCAGTAAGCGGTATTGCAGACGCAACGGTAGAGATGTCATCAGCAGTTGAAGAGCAAAGCACGGTTGCTGAGCACATTAATCAACAGCTTGTCGATGTTGCAGACGGTGCTGAGGAAACCCAGCGTTCTTCAGAGGCCTCACTGGCCGCAAGCGATGATTTACGTGAAACGGTTAATCGCGTTCACGAGCTTATTTTGCGCTTTAGTACCGACAAGCGTGTGGGAGAGTAACAATAACTTGCGTGTTATTGACTGTTTAATTCAGCGTGTAAGCCGCGTTTATACGCGGCATAGGCTGGAAAAAATGACACAATGTAGGTGCTTACCAATACAAGTATGACTATTGCTAGACTGTTTGAAGACAGAAGAGTATCACTTAAAAATAAGCCAAACTCGGCGCTTAACCATGGCTTGAGCACAGTGAGCAAGCCTGTTACCAGCAGCATACTGACACCGCACCCAGCTAACGCAATAAGCAGCGCCTCTAGTTGTACCAGTACAAGAAGGGCGGCTGGACTTGCGCCAATAGTGCGAAGTACCGCGATTTCTTGATAACGCTCTCGCATGGTCGCCAATAGCATGGTGGCTAGGCCAATAAGGGCTGACACCACAATAAGTGAAGACAACAGCAAAAGCAGCGCCTCCACATTTCCCATAATTTGCCATAGCTCAGCGAGTGCCATACCCGGCAATATGGCTAGCACGGGTTCATTACTTCGCTGATTAAGTTGATATTGTAGTTGCAGAGCGGTTACGCGATTTTTAAGTCCCAGCATCACCGCAGACACCGATGAAACATTATTGTTTTCAACGTTCATCTCACCCATGCGTTGGCGATCAGGTTCCTCTTCGTGGGAATGGGGGGGATTATCGCCCTCGTACGACTCTTTTTCACGGCCAGCTTCTTCGTGACTGATTCCTTTATGCTCACTGTTACCGTGAACAGCAGTTTCACCGTCAGTATGTGCGTGTGCCTGAGCGTGTAAGTTTGACGGGCGCTGGATGGATTGGGATGGCTTAACTATGCCGGAATGGCCAGCATGTTCATGGGCTCTTTCAAGGCCAATAAGCGTGACATACACCGCTTTATCAACAGGAGTGCCTGTTTTCTCTAACACGCCAGCCACTGAAAAAGGAAAGCTGTCGTGCTGACGAAAGGACACATTTCCTAAGCCATGAGATATAACAATACTATCGTCAACGCGGTAACCTAAAGACTCTGCAACGTCAGCGCCAATAACTGCTGAGCCCACGTGGGCGAATGGGCCCCCTTCAGCAAACACCAAAGGTTGTTTATCGCCATATTTGAAATGCTCAAAGTAAGCGTTAGTGGTACCAATTACGCGATACCCGCTGTGTGTATCGCCAAGCGATAAAGGAATTAGCCAAGATACACGGGGGTCGCTGTTGAGCGAAATTACGCTGTCCCAACTAATCCCTTTCGACGGTGTGGTTAAGTTAAAGACAGACGACAGCAATAAATTAAGCTGGCCGCTTGGCGCTCCTACAATCACATCAACGCCCGACACCGTGCGCGTGAAACTGTCTTTCACCTGAGAACGAATAATATCAACACTAAGCAGTAAACTCACACTAATCACAATGCTCACTAACGTAAGAAGTGCAGTGTTCTTGCGGCGCTTTAAACTTTCTATCGCGATTGTGGTTAACACGGTGATACGTCCCTAGAGGCAGTAGGCACATCAGTGACTTTTTGATGATTCGGGGTAAATTGGTGCATACTTATATGCCTTGAGAAATACTTCTTTAAGTAAGGGTCGTGACTGACAAAAACCAACGCACTGTTTTTGGCGAGTTTTTTTAGCACGTCCATGAAGCTATCTCTTGCTTTGGCATCAAGGGCTGATGTGGGCTCATCGACAATTAAAATATCAGGCGTATTGATGAGTGCGCGGGCAATGGCAACGCGTTGCTGTTGACCCACGCTTAGGGTGTCTGCTTTCGCATTTAACAGTTGGTTTGATAGCTGCAAGTCGTTAAGTAGCGTCAATATCCGCTCATCAAGGGCTTTGTCCTTTATATTTGCACCGGCAAAATAGAGCGCGGCCTTAATATTTTGTTTAACAGACAGGTAGGGAATGAGATTAAACTGCTGAAACACAACGCCAATATTGTTAGCGCGAAATCGATCCCGCTGCTTATTAGAAAGTGCAGAAAAAGGCTGTTCCAAGAGTGATATTGTACCGCTGTCAGGTGTAAGTGTGCCGCTTAGCAAGTTTAAAAACGTGCTTTTGCCGCTTCCCGATGGGCCGGAAAGAAACACATGCTCTCCACGGTACAAATGCCACTGCTCTATTTCAATAAAAGGGCGGGCTCTTTCACTATGAGCAGCGTTATGGGAAAAGCTAACGTTATCTATAGCAATGGCAATGTTATAAGAACCGTTTGTCTTTGGGCTTTCTGTTGCACTAACGCCTGCTTTCACGCTAACTCCTAACTACTATCTCAATCTTCATTCTTCTATATTATCGAATAACGAAGTGACTTACATGTCTTAGATGTTCAGCCCTAAACAAGATTATTGAGATAGTAAGTCATAGAAAGCGAGCCCTAGCTTTAGGGCAGCTTAATATAAAGGCAGGAGCAAGCACCGTAGAAAGCACGCGTGCTAACGGCTGTTTGCTAGCCGTTAGCTTTGAGTTTTACCACTTCTGCGCTTTCGTCTTCCAGTACGCTTTCAGCAGACGAGCCCTTAAATATTTTACTGATCTTGTCTTTGTTTTTAGACAGCAAGATGGATAGTTCTTCTAACGCGCTGTCATCAAGACCAATACCCTTCGCTTGGATATATTGCGCTAAGTTATCTGCTGCATCGAGCATCTTGTCGTACTGATCAGCTTCTTTTTTGTCGGTAGTTACCAATTTTTCTACCCCTTTGTGCGTAACAACATACTGTGTGGTAATGGCCATGGTAGGTCCCCTTCTTTTTAAGTTCTCGAAAACTGTACAGTATTTAACTGTATAAATAAACAGTTGATAGGTTAATTCTTCTTCGCTGCATAATATTTAATATTCTCTTTTTAAAATGTACGTTGTGTAGAGCACTCGGGACGTCACAGGTATTTCATAAACATAAATAACACCTTTTATTTTGTAGGGTTCAGTGTCACCATATGAATGGGGACAATGCTAATTCCATGGCGATGCTGCTTTTTCTTCAATGGCCTTTTAAGAAACAAATTGAGAGTAAAAAACAGATTGAGAATAAAGAATAGATTGAGAAACGGAATACTCAAAAATGGAGAAAGCTGCCCGTGAGCATTAAAGTCCCAAAGGATATTAGCGTTATACAAACTATTGATGTTATTCCGCACATTATGGAAATGCTTGCGGATGTAACAGGATTACGATTTATTTGTGTGGCTCGAGTAACCAAACAAGAATGGACTATGTGTTCTGTACTCGACCGTATCGAGTTCAATCTGAACCCAGGTGACAAGCTTGATATACAAACCACCTTCTGTAATTCGGTAAGAATTTCTCAGCAGCCCATTATTATTGAACATGCGTCTGAAGATGACGAGTTTAAGCAAAGCCCGATCCCACAAATGTATGGCTTTGAAAGCTATTTCTCATACCCTATATACGATACTGACGGCAATTTTTTTGGCACTATTTGCGGTTTAGACCCTCGTCCTGCAACGCTTAAAACCGAACTTATTACTAATCAGATATCTTCTTTCGCTGCACTCATCTCTCGCCAAATCAGAATAAGCGAGGCCCTAGAGGATACAAAAGCGGCCCTTTTTGACGAGCAGTCGGCAGCTAAGTTGCGTGAGCAATACATCGCTATTTTAGGGCACGATATTAGAACGCCTCTATCGTCACTAAAAATGGGGATCGACTTTTTATCTGATATTATCCAGGACGATACGGCCAAAAACGTGCTAACACGTATGGATAACAGTGCAAGTAGAATGTCTAGGCTGATATCAGATGTTATGGATTTCACCCATGGCAAAATGGGAAGTCGTATTCCCCTTAACACGCAGTATGTTGACAACCTCAATAGCGTTTTACTGCATACAGTGTCAGAGTTAACGCTGCTGCATGAGCAGTGCAATATACAATGCGATATCAATGTAAAGGGTAAGGTGCATTGCGACCCTGAACGGATTAGCCAAGTACTGTCTAACCTTTTAATAAACGCCATTGTGCATGGCGATGATACCCGGCCGATTCAGGTGAATGGGAATATTGTTGATAACAGCTTGGTCGTCCGAGTTTCCAATCACGGAGATGCCATTTCACCTGATGCGATGTCACGACTATTTCAGCCGTTTTGGCGACAGCAAAATCATCGAGATACAGGTGGCCTAGGGCTTGGGCTTTTTATCGCATCGCAAATTTCCAGCGCCCACAACGGAACGTTAACCGTAGAATCAGATGCCTCGAAAACAGAATTCTCGCTGAAAATTCCTATCTAAGCCGTTCCCCAATAACAGTAAAGTGTACATCCCTCCAGAACTGTTAAATATGGCAGTGATTAATGCTTGTGCAATTTTAACGGTATGCGTATAATGCGCGCCCTTACAGCCATCCCAATTCGTTCCTTGTCTCCATACAGTTGGCTGTACTGTCGAGGCTACAACCGTAAGGAGCTATAATGCGTCATTACGAAATCGTATTTATGGTTCACCCTGATCAGAGTGAACAAGTACCTGGTATGATCGAGCGTTATACTACTATTCTTAAGCAAGACGGTGGTCAGATTCATCGTTTAGAAGATTGGGGCCGTCGTCAATTGGCTTACCCAATCGAAAAGCTACACAAAGCACACTACGTACTAATCAATGCTGAAGCATCTGCTGACGCCGTTGACGAATTGGAAAATGCTTTCCGTTTCAATGACGTGATCTTGCGTAACATGGTAATGCGCACTAAAAACGCTGTTACTGAGCCTTCTCCAATGATGAAAGAAGAGCCTCGTCGTGAGCGTCGTGAAGATTCTGCACCTCGCACAGAGCGCGCAGAAAAGAAAACTGAAACCACTGAAGACAACGCTTAAGGAGATCACCCATGGCTCGTTTTTTCAGACGTCGTAAGTTCTGCCGTTTTACAGCAGAAGGTGTGACCGAAATAGATTACAAAGATATCGCTACTCTTAAGAACTACATTACTGAGAGCGGTAAAATTGTCCCTAGTCGTATTACTGGTACTAGCGCAAAATATCAGCGTCAGCTGTCATCTGCGATCAAGCGCGCACGTTTTCTTGCGTTGCTTCCGTACACTGATTCACACAAGTAATTTGGCGAACTTAAGGGGTAGCTTAGATGAACATCATCCTACTAGATAAAATCGCCAATCTTGGCGGCTTGGGCGACCAAGTGACTGTAAAGTCTGGTTATGCTCGTAACTTCCTTTTCCCACAGGGTAAAGCGGTTCCTGCAACTAAAGACAACGTTGAAAAGTTCGAAGCACGTCGTGCCGATCTTGAAGCGAAAATTGCTGATCAGCTAGCTGCTGCAAACGCAAACGCTGAAAAAATCAACGAGTTGGCTGAAGTTACAATTGCTGCACCTGCTGGTGAAGAAGGCAAGTTGTTTGGCTCTGTTGGTACACGTGACATCGCTGATGCAATTACTGCAGCTGGCGTTGAAGTACAAAAAGCACAGGTTAAACTACCTACCGGTACACTTCGTGAAACTGGTGAGTACGACATCGACGTACAGATTCACTCTGATGTAACCACTTCAATTAAAGTGATCATCATTGCTGAAGCGTAAGCGTTCATGTAATTAGAAAAACCGCTCTTATGAGCGGTTTTTTTATGCCTAAAAATCACCTATACACACTGGTATTACTTACATTTTTATACTTGTGCTAGGTAAGGTATAAATACAATACTATCAGTGTATTAATTCTCTTTGAGGTCGCTATGCAGCTCGCTATTACGTTCGCTATGAAGTTCGTCATTTTATCTCTCGTATTGCTTTTATGTGGATGCGCCGCAAAAAACCACGTTGAGACTAATGCTCCTTCAGAGTCGGTGATAAAGCGAGATAGCACGGATGGATTTGAAGAGCGATTCAGCAACCTTTACGCTAACTTTCCAAGCTACCCAATTACGTGTACTACAAATTGCTATGCGCCTACTGACAAAATAAAGTGTGAAGGCGATATGGAAGACTGTGTCTATCGCGGTGACAACCCATCACTGGCTATCGATAGCGGCTTTACCGTTCGTTGGTTAGGACATGCTAGTTTTGTGGTGACAACCGAAGAGGGACAGCAGTTTCTGTTTGACCCCGTATTTGAACAATTTGACTGGCCGGTAAATTGGGCATTTAAATTAGCAGATGGTTTTTTCCGCAACCCTGCCTCAGCGCTATCATCACAAGAAATAGAGCAAACTGACGCCGTCATGTATTCCCATATTCACTACGATCATTTTAATAAATCGGATATCGAGCACATTGGTAATATGCCCTCCTATCTAGTACCACTAGGGTTTGGTGAGCACTTTCCTACTGGCGGCTATAACATTACCGAAATGGCTTGGTATGCAAAAAAAGCACTCGGCGATACCACCATACACTTTGTTCCTGCCCATCATTTCAGCAGTCGTATAATGGTGCCCTTCTTGTATGAAGATAATGACAAAGCGCTATGGGGTGGTTGGGTGCTAGAGCGCAACGGTAAAACCTTGTTCTTTGCCGGCGACACTGGTTACTCAGCTCACTTTAAAGATATCGGCGATCGATTTGGTCGTATCGATGTTTGCCTACTTCCTATCGCCTCGTACTTCAGTGAGTCGTCTCCTAAATGGTATCGCAATGTGCACACCACGCCAGAAGATACGCTTGTGGCTGCAAAGGAATTGAACTGTGGCGTGATTGTTCCGTGGGGTTATGGCAATGCGAGTTGGCAAATGGGTGATAAAACCTCCCACTCAGCACTGTTTAGGTTAATAGAAATGGACAAGCAGTTAGATAACACCATCCCGCTGTATATTCTCAATGAGGGGGAAGAGGTGACCTTTTAAGGCCAGCTAGTTCTTAACGTTTGCTAATTTTTTCACACTTCAATCGCCATTCATCATCAAGAACGGAGAGCGACGACAGTGCTGTTGCCAAGGCTTTATCTGTTTTTGTGTGTGTACACTGCATGAGTTCATGCACACTAACGGTGTTGTCCTGGCGTTCAATCAAACGCACCTCATCGCCGGGTTGAATAACGCCGGTTTTTAACACTCGGTAATACCAACCTGTGATGCCTCTTTCACCCACAAATCTGTCTAAATTTGATATACCAAATCGTTGAGATATTTTGCTGCAGGGTGCTCTTGGAGCGCTCACCTGTAATTGAACCTCACCAAATTGCCAAATATCGCCAATGAAAACCGTTGCGTCGTCCATACCCTCAACACTCAGGTTTTCACCTATGCTGCCGGGTACAAACTCTCCCTCGGGGAAATGTTTGCGAAGGGTAAGGTAGTTAGTAGGGTTATATTGATGCAGCACTTTTTCAGGGCCACCGTGAAGCCGCTTGTTTGCCTGTAAATCTTCATCAGTTTTATCGGTATGCACAGTGAGTTGAGACACCGGTTCTTTCACAATACTGCTGGGTGCTCCTCTCGGCCCTAAAGGGCTTGGTTGACCTGCAAACAGTGCATTGACTTTAAATTCTGACATACCGACTCCGCGTTTTTGAAAAAACTTATTTTTTTCTTTAAACCTTTCTACTATAGGCTACGACTAAGGTTATAACACTAACAAGTGCCACACTGACATTTTCTATTACAGTGTACACAAAAAAGAGAGCGTCATGGAGCAAGGCCACCAACGCATTTGTTGCGACAGAGCGGTTTTTACCGCTAAATCACAAAGCGAGGTAATCGCTGACGTAAAAGCGGGCAGTAAATACGCTTTTAAGACGCTATACGAGCAGCATATAGGCCGCGTCTATGCACTATGTTACCGCTTAACTGGCGACAAAAGCTTAGCCGAAGATGCGTCGCAAGAGGTGTTTATTCAGCTATGGAGAAAAATTGCCAGCTACGATGGCAATAGTCAATTTTCTACTTGGCTACACAGCGTGACGGCGAATGTCACTATCTCCTATATGCGTAAGCAGCGCAGTTGGTTTCAGCGCATGCTAAATATAGAGACCAGCAGCATTACAGAGCCTGTAGCGCCTCAAGAAACAAATGATCATGATTTAGACACGCATATTCGCGCGTTGCCAGAACGAGCCCGACTTGTGTTCGTACTTTATGCAATAGAAGGCTATCGACATGAAGAGATAGCCAGCATGCTCAATATGGCGGTGGGCTCGAGCAAAGCACAGCTGCATCGAGCCAGAGGGCTTTTAAAACATGCAATGGGGTGTACCGATGAGTAATGCGGATAAACAGTTGTTACAGCGCCTTAACGAATTGAAAAAAGAACGTCAGCCAGAGCGAGATCTTTGGCGTGGTATTGAACTAGGGTTAACCCGTCAAGATGACGGGGCAGAAGGTAGCGCTGTAATCAATGAGCATGGCGGGCGTCAGGCAGTGTTCGCCTCAAAAGGCCTGTGGGCAGTGGCTGCCGCGTTTGCTGTTGTGTGCTCCATGCTGTGGTTTTTAACGCCTATTGGTAACCCTTCAGCATCACAACCTACTGATATGTTGGTTAACGCGCCGGGCTCAACACATAAAGATGGTTCAGTGAATAACTACGAACTTGTTGAAGCACAAAGCTTACAGCAGCGTCAATACATTACGGGATTACTCGCAAGTTATGAAACTACGCCAGCGCTAACAAAAGACTGGCAGCAGCAATTAAATGAATTAGATACGGCAGCAGATGCCATCAAAGCAGCATTAAAAGAGGACCCTGATAATTCAGCGTTAATCAAAATGCTACACCATGTTTATCAACAACAAATTGCCTTAGTTGAGCGAGTGCACGCGCCAAAATGGCAGCAAATTTAATAAGAGGTAATCTAATGAACGCAAAACTGAAAAACAGACTAACACCTAAGGCGATAGCAGCACCTAAGGTAGTAGTAGCATTTAGCACCGTGATATTACTCGCGCTTTCACCTACTGCGCTTGCAGGTGAAAAAGTCGATAAAACCATTGAGACTTCATTATCACCAAAACTCGATATTGAACACGTAAACGGCAGTGCCGAAATCAAAGTGTGGGACAAGTCACAGGTTCGCGTGGTCGGGGAGCTCGGCGATCGAACGGAAGAGTTTATTTTTGAAAAGCGTGGAGATGTGGTTGTTATTCATGTTGAGGTAAAGCGCAAGTCGAAACAGTGGTATGGGAATAATAACGATGGCGATGAGCTTACCATTTATGCGCCTGTTGGCAGTGACCTTCACTATACCGCAGTAAACGCTGATGTCATTGCTACAGGGATTCAAAATGCTGTAGACATTGAAGTCGTCAATGGCGACGTAACCATTGAGAATTCGGGTTCACACATTGAAGTAGAGTCGGTAAACGGTGATATTGAGTTGTTAAATGTAGTGGGCGACCTCGATGTGGAAACCGTTAACGGTGATATAGAGGCAACGCATACAGGCAGTAATGAAATTTCATTTACTTCGGTTAATGGAGACCTAGACGTTAACACAACAAGTCCAGAGGTTGCGGTTGAAACGGTCAATGGTCGTATTGAGCTTACATTAGCAGCAATAGATAGATTAGAAATTGATACGGTTAATGGGAAGACGACGGCTAGTATGTCGTTAAACGACAACGGACAAGTAAAAGCAAACTCCGTTGGTGGTGCTATGTCCCTTGCCTTTCAACAAGGTGTTTCAGCGCAGTTTGACATTGAGGCCCATGCTGGCGGCAACATCAAGAATAATCTTAGCGACGATGAAGTGAAGAAACCGAAATACGGTCCAAGTCGTTGGCTTCGCTTCATTCAAAACGGTGGCTCTGCAAACGTTGACATTTCTACCGTGCACGGGCGAATTGAAATAGACGAAAAGTGAATAAGCTAGTGCATTTCTAATTCGTTTACTAGGTTGAATAATCAGATTTAGTCCGCATTTATTAATCATGATGTGGTTCGCTAAAAATCGATAGATAAAAAGCTGCTCACACAAAGGCAGCTTTTTTTTTGATACAAATTAAGAGATAAACCGTACAGATTTTCTCTTCGCTCCCCCAGCTTTCCTTGAACTCAACGTCAAAGCGATAAGGTTGTGTTAGATCAACACGTACTAAATAGCAGCAGTTATGATGAGAGCGAGTGTGAAAGCGAAGGTGATAGCAGTGATAGGTTGCAGGAAGCCACAATAGATTTAGAGATAATGGAGACAGCAGTGAAGATTATTGGACATGTTAAACGCTTTTGGAAATTTCATAGCCTTATTATAGGCGCGTTTGGCATCTGCGCATTAACGTTAGGTTGCGCTATCCATGAACCGTCCTTTTATGAGGGAACGTGGGTGATAACAGATACTTATCAAGATGAAAAAAGTAGCCAAAATACGAGTAAGAGTCGCGTACTTGGGAGCTCTTTCACCTACTCGGCCACGTCCGCTCAGCTAGACCAATTTGCCTGTGAAGTGCCTGAATACGACACTCAACGGTTAAGTTTAGATGACTTTTATTCACAATATAAGGTAGATCCGCAGCGTATTGGTTTTTCACGGGACGACGTCACTAAGATTGAACTAACCTGTGCATCTGATGTTGCAACGTTAGGCAGAACACTGCTCATTCAGCAAAGCGATAACGCAGTTATACCTGCTAATGGAACGTTTTTTCGCCTAGAAAAAGCAACGATTTAAAAGCGGTATTCCACAATACGGGACCTTTTGTGTACGCTAAGAGGCAACTCTCCCTAAGTCGTTTTCGTATTATGGTCGTGAAAACGCAAAGGGTTTATACCACTTACAGTGGTGTTTGGCGTTGTCATTACTGGCTTAAAACATCTGTGTAAATATTGTCCTGTTGCAGAGAATGCGGTGTAAGTTTATTGAGAGACGCGTGGTAAAAGCGCATAATAGTTCACTGTTTTTGTTTCATCACAATAGGTTTCATACGTGGCTTCTCCCCCCCAAGGCGATAAGAATATAGAAAAATTGAAGGTTCCCCCTCACAGTATAGAGGCGGAGCAGTCTGTTTTAGGCAGTATGCTTATCGATCCTGAGAGTTGGGATAAAGTAGCGGAACTCGTCACTGAAACAGATTTCTACAATCGTTCGCATCAAATTATATTTAAAGCCATAACTCGTCTTTTAAATATCAGTAATCCCATCGATCTCATTACCGTATCTGAAGAGCTAGAAAAGCACGATCAGCTTGAAGATGCTGGTGGGTTTGCCTATCTCGGTGAGCTGGCAAAAAACACACCGAGTTCGGCTAACGTGGTTTCTTATGCTCAAATTATTAGCGAGCGTGCAATAACCAGAGAGCTTATAGGCGTTGCGCACGAGATTGCAGAGGTTGGCTACAACCCAGAGGGCCGAGATAGCGCCGATATTCTCGATTTAGCAGAAAGCCGAGTGTTTGAAATCGCCGAGCGAAGAACCGGTGAAAATGAAGGTCCTCGCAATGTTGAGTCTGTTCTAGGTAAAACTATTGACCGACTTGAGGAGCTGGTTAAGACAAATAAAGAGGTGACCGGTGTTACAACAGGGTTTACCGATTTAGACAAAAAAACCAGTGGCCTGCAGCCTTCCGATCTTATTATTGTTGCAGCTAGACCATCAATGGGTAAAACCACGTTCGCGATGAACTTGGTCGAAAATGCCATGATGGCAGAAGAAAAGCCGGTTCTCGTATTCAGTCTTGAGATGCCCTCTGAACAAATTATGATGCGTATGCTTGCATCATTAAGCCGTGTTGACCAAACAAAGATTAGAACCGCTCAGCTAGATGATGAAGATTGGGCGAGAATTTCAAATACGATGGCGATGTTAAAAGACAAAGACCGCCTTTTTGTTGATGATTCTTCAGGCCTAACACCCATGGACGTGCGCAGTAGAGCAAGAAAGCTTGCCAGAGAGCGCGGCGGTATCAGCCTAATCATGATTGATTACCTTCAGCTAATGCGGGTTCCTTCGTTAAGTGAAAATCGTACTCTTGAGATTGCAGAGATATCACGCTCGCTAAAAGCACTAGCAAAAGAGCTGGAGGTGCCGGTAGTGGCCCTATCTCAGCTTAACCGTACCCTAGAGCAGCGAGCCGATAAGCGACCGGTTAACTCGGACTTACGTGAATCAGGCTCTATCGAGCAAGATGCCGACTTAATTATGTTTATCTATCGTGATGAGGTGTATCACGAAAACAGTGAAGATAAAGGTATCGCGGAAATTATTATTGGTAAGCAGCGTAACGGGCCTATTGGTACCTCTCGACTTACTTTCCAAGGCCAGTTCTCGCGCTTCGACAATTACGCAGGGCCGGCAATGGCCGATGATTATTAGCGCTACTAAAGAGTAGGGTATACCACCGCTAGTGCTTAAATCGCCGCGCTCTGTAGATTAATCAAATCATCAGTTAGAGCGTCAGTTGAAACACAGTAGTAAAAAAGACATACACAAAAAAGGCGCCCTTAGGCGCCTTTTTGCGTTAGCTGGTTGAGAATTACTTCTCTTCAGCTACTTTAACAGTGTCTTTAACTGTCACTGATATGCGACGGTTTACACGATGTGCTTCAGCGTTACTTGCTGAATCTAGTAATTGTGTCTCACCATAACCTACTGTATCTAGACGAGTAGAATCGATACCATACATATCAACCATTACGTCTTTAAAGTTAGCAGCACGACGCTCAGATAAGTCCATGTTGTATGACTCAGTACCTGGCGCAGAAGTGTGACCTTCGATTACCGCTGTAGTAGAAGGATACTGCTTCATGAAACCAGCAAATTCAGAAATTTCTGGATCTTTAGGCATTTTAACAACAGCACTTTCACTGTCGAAAAGAACGCGTAGTGTAATTTCTACCGTCTCTTCGTCAAAAACAGTACAACCTTTCGCATCAACTTTTACGCCAGCTTCTGTATCTGGACACATGTCTTTGCTATCTACAACGCCGTCGTTGTCTGCATCTTTAATTGCACAACCCATTGCATCTACTTGCGTACCTGCTGGTGTGTTTGGACACTGATCAACGCTGTTCATTACGCCGTCGTTATCATTGTCTACAGAACAACCTGTTGCATCAACGCGAACGCCGGCAGGTGTCATAGGGCACTGGTCTTTACCGTTTACAACACCGTCGTTGTCGCTGTCCATTGGCGCTGCTGGTGTGCTTTTACCAAATGGTACTGCAATACCTACTTTAACGCTGTAGTCGTTATAGTCTTCGCCAAAATCGTGGTAAGCGGCAATTTCTGTGATAAGTCTTACAGACTCATGTACGTTCCAGTGCTTACCAATACCGACGTTACCTTGAGTAGTCGATACACCTACTGATTGGCGCTTAACACCAGCAAATAGGAAGTAGGCGTCATCAGGCATGAAGTACATAGCGTCAACGCCAACCATCTCACCGTCTGCGTCATTTGCAGGGATGCCGGCTGCGTTATCTAATTCTAAGTCAGTGAACTCTACGCGAGCTGCCCAGCTTTGTGTGAAACGAAAGCCGTATTCTAGTGAAAGGCCTTGACCCTTATCGTAGGTTCCGCCTTCAGTGAGTGACAAAGGGCGAGATTCGTCGGCATTGTAGTACATGCCTGAAAGACCAATCCAGTGCTTGTAATCTGGTTCTGAAGATTCTTGTGCAAACGCATTTGTTGAAGCCATTACAGCAAGAGATAGCGCTGCTAATTTTAAGTTGTGTTTCATAGTCACATCCTGTTTAACGTTGAGTGATTATCAAATTGATAATTATAGTTGTGCTTGCGAGCTTAGTTTTGAACTAGTTTCCTAGGACAAAGCACAAAGCATGCCATTTATTATGCGGGCTAAGCTGCTGTCCCTTGTAGTGTGGCAATAATAGTGCGTCTTCCACCGCTGTCGCGGTGCTCGCCGAGCATGATACCTTGCCACGTGCCAAGTGCAAGTTTTCCTTGCTGTACGGGCACAGTTATTTCGCATCCTAATAGGCTAGATTTAATGTGGGCCGGCATATCATCGCTTCCCTCATAGGTATGCCTAAAATACGGGGAGTCTTCTCTTACGCTGTGGTTAAGATAATCTTCCATATCTTGACGAACCGTAGGGTCAGCATTTTCGTTTACCGTGAGGCTGGCGCTTGTGTGCTGTAACCACAAATGCAGCAAGCCAACCTCAACAATATGCAGTGAAGGAATGGCTTCTACAATTTTTTCAGTGATGAGGTGGAAGCCTCGTGGGTAAGAAGGCAGTGTAATTTTTTCAGACTGCCAGACATTATTTGTCAAAGCAGATTTCCAAATGAGCGAGTCCTTCGTCACACATAAACGGCAGAATGATTTTCGCACCGTCTACTTGGTGACTTATTGTGTGCTGATGACCAGACACTACAATAGGTGTTGCCATACCAAATTCGTACCCTCGTTCGGCAAGGTCTCGTTTGGCATTTCCGCAAATCATGTTAGTGACTTCACCGACCATATCAGCCACTTCAGCGTCAAGCTTCTCAGGTCGCTCTCCTACCATACGTTCCATGATGGTAAGTGCTAGCGCCTCATCAAACGTAATCGACATAGAGCCCCTTACGTTTGGACCTACCATACCAATAAGTCCTGACACATCACCTTTAGCCACGTCGCTTTGTTTTTTCTTTGGTTTGCCCGGTGTAAGTTTGGTCTGCGCCATTGTTTCCATTACGTTGAGTAAACCGCCGATAAACGGATTTACAAATTCAGCATTCATGTACTTGCTCCTTAAGTGAGGAATCTTCCGTTTTCTGACATTCTGCGCAAAGTCCATGTGCTTCAATAGTTTGCTTAGAGACCCGAAAGCCGTGTGCTTCAGCCTGACTGTCAAGCGTATCCTTAAGGCCTTCCGATTGAATCTCTGCCACATCGCCACAGCTATCGCAGATTAAAAACTGAACCGGGTGATTACACCCAAAGTGATAACAGGCTACAAATGCGTTGGTAGATTCTAGTCGATGAATAAAACCAAAATCGAGTAAAAAATCTAATGCTCGATAAACGGTGGCCGGCTTAGCGCTAGACTCGGTTTCTTTTAGCGAATCAAGTAGCTCATAAGCACCCATAGGTCCGTGTTTGGCAAGCAGTATTTCGTACACTTTCTCTCGCAATGGCGTAAACCTTGCCCCGCGCTGTTCGCAGTAGGCACGCGCTTTGTGAATGAGTGTCATATTATTCATTTATCGCTACCGTTAGCTCGGCCATCACAGTAGCTACCTATATACTATATAGGTACCACCTAGGCCATTAATTAGGCTATTAAAAAGTCTTCTTTTAACAATATTATAGAGCACTTTAGTTAAGCATTTCTTTTTCGTGCTTTTTTACAAAATTAGCGCATTGATTCTTTAATGGCGGTACTTCAATGCTAAAACCTTTCATACTTTTAGTTCTGATACTGACGTAACCACTATTTTTTCAATAAACTCGCACAGAGAAAAAGCGTACCTGTCAGTCTCAACGTGGCTGCCGTAAGTGCAGTAGCCCGCGTCTCTTCTATTTAAAAACAACTATTTAAAACAGCTATAAAAAACTGTTATACAAAATTAAGTACAACTTTTACGAAACCCCATAGTCAGGGATCGCACGGCGCGAAAATAAATCTAACGTACCTGAGATTTTGCTCTGTTTATTACAACCGATGAGACGTAAAACCGGAATGCAAAAACTGAACTGTCACACTATTTTTTACAATACGTTGCTCGCAGTATAACACTGTGCTTTTACGACACAAATGCCAAGGCTATTTTATCCACCATTATCCAAAATAATGTGAATCATTAAGTCGTACAGTAAGCGTACTTTCGTTTATGCTATGCGAAGAATGTCAGCAAAGGCCCAAAGCTTTGTGATTATGATGAGCAAGAAAAATTAGAAGGCACTTAATCTATGATGATTAATTTATCTGGTACTGAAATCAGTAAGCGCAGAGCAATATGGGTAATCTTTAGCCGTGGAAAAATTGTGGTGCGAGAGAACGATCCTATATTGCCTGAGGCGCACTTTGAGGAGCTTTCGTTTCTCGCATCGTATCACGAAGACGTGCATGAATTGCCCCCTCTTAATGATGCCGCTGTAACCGAAGCGCCCATATACGTGGTTGACGTTGGCTCAGAACACATTGAAAGCCCTGGCTGGGAACGAGTTTCACTGCGCCAGCTTCTATTTACACAACAAAATATAGCGTTTTCTGTGCTAGGTCGAGCTTGGCAATATATCCATTTTTTACGAACCCACAAGTTTTGCGGGCAGTGTGGCGCTGAAATGGAGCGTGTAAACTGGGAGATGGCAATGCAATGCCATCGCTGTAAGCATCGCACGTATCCCCGAGTATCGCCCTGTATCATCGTTGCCATTCACAATGGAGAAAAGCTGTTATTGGCCAAAGGGGTCAGGCACAAAGAAGCAAATATGTACTCTACGCTGGCTGGGTTTGTGGAAAGCGGCGAGAGCCTTGAAGAAGCCGTTCACAGAGAAGTTTTCGAAGAAGTTGGGGTAAAAGTAAAAAATCTACGTTACTTCAGCAGTCAGCCGTGGCCATTCCCTCATTCATTAATGGTTGGGTTTATCGCCGAATACGACGGTGGCGATATCGTGTGCCAAGAAAATGAAATAGATGATGCTCAATGGTTTGACGTGGATGCGCTACCTAATATACCGCCTAAGGTTTCAATTGCTGGACAGCTTATAGCGGAAACGTTGTCGTTGATAGGCGAAAAATAACCCGCCCTGTCGTCAATAAGCGACAAATAAAAAACCCTGCCGGAGCAGGGTTCTAGGTTTTTTTAGCACGGTCCTCTGAGAGGCTTCTTTTTGTTAGCGTGTATAGTAATAGCAAAGGTATTTTAAAAGCGCAAGTAAATTTGTGCATTGGGGTTGTCGCTATTTACACACACTACTCATCGCTCTGTGCAGCACATACATCGAAAGCATGTGTTTGAATTAAGGTTTTTCACACACACAGTGATAATTACTGGTATAATTTCGCCGCTTAATTTTAATCTCAAATCAGGTGAGTTATATGTCGCAAAATATTCCAAATGTCGATAAGCCAGCGTTAAAGAACGACCGTTATTTACGGGCGTTGGAAAAAAAGCCGGTTGATGTAACACCCGTATGGATGATGCGACAAGCAGGTCGATACTTACCAGAATACAAAGCAACACGTGCCGTGGCAGGTGACTTTATGTCACTGTGCAAAAATGCAGAGCTAGCTTGCGAAGTAACGTTGCAGCCCCTGCGAAGATTTCCTCTCGATGCGGCAATTTTATTTTCAGATATTCTAACCATTCCAGATGCCATGGGATTAGAGCTGTATTTTGAAGCAGGGGAAGGCCCACGTTTTAAAAAGCCTATTACCTGTAAAGCCGATGTAGATAAAATTGGTATTCCCGATCCTGAAGGCGAACTGCAGTACGTGATGAACGCAGTACGCACTATTCGCAGAGAGTTAAAGGGCGATGTTCCGTTAATTGGCTTTTCTGGCAGTCCGTGGACGCTAGCGACTTATATGATTGAAGGTGGCTCAAGTAAGGCGTTTACAAAAATTAAGAAAATGGCGTTTGCAGAGCCTGCAATACTGCACACCTTACTGGAAAAATTAGCTGATTCAGTCACCTCGTATCTCAATGCGCAAATTGCTGCCGGTGCCCAGTCTGTCATGATTTTTGACACGTGGGGCGGCGTTTTATCGCCACGTGACTACAAAGAGTTCTCGCTACAATACATGGAACGTATCGTGAGTGGGTTGACGCGAGAAAACGAAGGTCGAAAAGTCCCTGTTACCTTGTTTACCAAAAATGGCGGCATGTGGTTAGAGTCTATCGCAGCAACTGGCTGTGATGCAGTTGGCCTAGACTGGACTATCGACATCAAAGAAGCCCGCGCCCGCATTGGCGATAAAGTTGCTCTGCAGGGGAATATGGACCCTTCAATGCTGTATGCGTCGGCTCAGCGAATTGAAGAAGAAGTGGGCACCATCTTGAAAGGATACGGAGAAGGCTCTGGTCATGTGTTCAATTTAGGCCACGGTATTCATTTAGACGTTCCGCCTGAAAATGCAGGTGTCTTCGTTGACTCTGTGCACAAGTTAAGCAAGCAGTACCATAAATAGCCTTAATTCTGTTTAAATAAATCAGCAGGCTGGGTCAACACGCCCTAATCATTAGCAGGTGAAAAAGGATAAACGATGAAAACCTGGCTGTTAGTGCTGCTTGTCGCTTTTTCTGTTATTGCCGGTTTTAAGGTGGTCTCTTATCAACAGAAACTAGATCACTCAAAAGTAGAACACGAACGCCTAAGCGATGTCTTAGCGCGTTCTCGTTCTACACAAACCAGCGAGCTAAAAATTATAAAGCCTATCAATAAAGTGAAAGAAGTAAGAGAGACCGCTGATGTGTCGGCGGCTCATAAAGATTTGCTTCACTTTTTTGATACATCGCCGTACGAGCAACTATTCTCCCTTGATAATATCGCCTGTACTCAAGTCGCTTGCGAGATTGTGGGTGTATTTATTGGCACGGTAGATGAGCTCAACGATGCAGTAAAAAGTCTTCCAAATCCTTCATGGTGGACGTTTGGGGTAATGGAATCATCAGATGAGGCTTTACAAACCGAAGTGGTAAAATTTAGTGCTACTTTTATGCCTCATAAACAACAACAGACAGATAAAACCGTTTCCCAAGAACAAACAACTTCGGTTAAAAACCCGTTAACCAAAAGCGCTTGAGAACACGATTAAGTGGGCTTACCTTGTGAACATGCCCGAGCGAATAATTTTTAGCTAGGCGTCTCGCACAAGTCCCTTCTCGATAACTCTGATCAGCCTTTGTTGCTTGCGCTGTTCGCTTCTTTGGTGATGTTCTTTTGCAGTTTGTTGAGTCATAGCCCAATCAATATGCCTATCAACTTGCTCGCTTACCATTCCTCTTTGTGCCTTTAATAGCGCTATATTATCTTCACTAAAATCAGCATTACCGATAGCAACAGCAATATTACGCTGCCATTTTTCATACCCAATGCGGCGAATAGGTGAGCCCAGTGTGTTGGCTAAAAAGGTTTTCTCACTCCAAGAAAATAAGGTTAAGAGGGATTGTCCGTGCAGTACTTGTCTTGGATGAAAATCTTCTTCAGTTGTAACATCGGCATAGCGGTTCCAAGGGCAAACAAGCTGGCAATCATCACAACCATAAATACGATTGCCCATCAGGGGTCTAAGTTCCTCGGGAATATCTTCGCCTGACTCAATAGTAAGATAGGAAATGCATCGTCTCGCATCCACTTTGTAAGGGGCTACAATGGCATTGGTTGGGCAAATAGTCATACAGGCTGTACAGCTTCCACAGCCCTCTTCAATAGGAGAGTCGGTAGGCAACGGCAGGTTGATAAAAAGTTCGCCTAGAAAGAACCAAGAGCCGGCCTCTTTATTCAGCGTTAAACTGTGTTTTCCGGTCCAGCCTAGTCCAGCTTTTTCGGCAATGGCATGCTCTAGCACAGGGGCAGAGTCTACAAAAGGCCGATATTCAGTATCACGATATTCGATAGCACTTAACGCAGCAGTAATTTTCTCACCCAGTTGCTTAAGTCGCTTGCGGAGCACTTTATGATAGTCTCGCCCAAGCGCATAGCGACTGATGTAGCCAATGTCTGAGGTTTTAAGGTGTTTGGCAAAAGATGCATCGGGAGGCAGGTAATTCATTCGCACGCTGATTACTCTTAGCGTACCGGGCACCAATTCGTCTGGCCGAGCCCGTTTCATGCCATGCGCTTTCATGAAGTGCATGTCACCGTGGTAGTCGTTGTCTAGCCAATCTTGTAGATGAGCCTCGTGCTGATGTAGATCAATATCGCTGATACCAACCTGTTGAAAGCCTAGCGCAGCTCCCCAAGCCTTGATATTGTGGGTTAACTCAACGAGATCAATAGAATTAATTGCGGACATTTTCTCATGCTAGATACTCAACTCACGTCAAGTTTATCATACAAACTATTTCGAGCCGACCAAGTTCGGGAAAATGAAAAGTTAGCTGCTGCTAATTCAAACTGTGACATGTTCACATTGATGCAGCGCGCGGGAGACGCGGTTTTTAAGCAATGCTTAGAGCTCATTCCAAACTCCGATGTCTATCTTGTTCTTGTGGGTCAGGGCAATAATGCGGGAGACGGTTACATAGCCGCAATGAACGCAAAGCTTGCAGGTAAGCAAGTGTTTGTGTGTGCTATTGAGCCTGAGCGAGTGTTAGAAGGCGATGCCGGACTCGCGCAAAAGCGATGGGTTGACTCAGGTGGCGCTGTGGAATGTTTCGATGCATCACTGCTTGAGCGAGCCGATGTGATCATTGACGGGCTATTGGGCACGGGAATTAATAGCTACATCAGAAACGAGTTTGCCGATGTTATCGATGCCATAAACAGTAGCGATACCCCTGTGGTGAGTGTTGATGTTCCCTCTGGTTTAGATGCCAATACCGGCCAAAGCCTAGGTCGCTGTGTGCAAGCTGATATTACGGTGACTTTTGTCGGCATCAAGCCTGGGTTAGTAACCGGAGCGGGTAAGCAGTCTTGTGGTAAATTGGTTTATGCTGATTTAGGCATTGGTAACGCGTTTCAATCGTTAGCCAAGGCGAGCGCTACCATGCTAAACATAGACCATTTCAAAGGCATGGGACCACGGGACGTGCACAGTCATAAAGGCACCTATGGTCGATTGCTATGTATAGGTGGTAATAAGGGCACTGCCGGAGCCATTCGTTTAGCGGGCGAAGCGGCGCTTCGAAGTGGTGCGGGTATGGTGCGTGTTTATACTCACGAATCTTCCGTTGTGCAGGTAAGCGCTGGTCGCCCTGAATTAATGGTGACCGATAGCCAGTTAGACGATGCTCTTCAGTGGGCAAGTTGTGTGGTTATCGGCCCTGGGCTTGGTCAGGATGAGTGGGCTGAAGACGCCTTTTCAACCACACTTAAGCATTGCCAACAGACGAATAAGCCTATTGTTATTGATGCTGATGCGCTAAATATACTGTGCAAGCAGTCTACGGCATTCACGCTATCGCAAAGTATTCTTACCCCCCACGCGGGGGAAGCCGCTCGTTTGTTAGGCGTGTCCATAGATGACGTTGAAAGCGACCGGTTTAACTATGCTCGCCAGTGTTCACAGCGCTACCATTCGGTATGTGTGCTCAAAGGTGCAGGTACGTTAATCGACAACGAGAAAAAGACGTGGGTGTGTCGACACGGTAACCCTGGCATGGCAACCGCTGGCAGTGGCGATGTACTAAGCGGTATTTTAGGCGCGTTACTCGCTCAAGGGGTAGAGACAGATATTGCGGCTAAGTACGGCGTTGTACTGCATGCAAAAGCGGGCGACGATATTGCCCAACAGTATGGACAACGTGGTATGATAGCGAGTGATTTTTATGATGCGGTTCGTAGCTTGATAAACCACAAATAAGTGCCTTTGTAATAAGGCCTTCCTGATTTGCGGTTTGTAAGATATTTACTGCACAGTTTAGTTTCAGTGGAATAACGCAGATGTCTTACCCGCAGTCCTCCTATTTTGCTAGCGATGTTGATGATACATCGCTACTAGCTCAAGACCTTGCTCAAGCAGTGTCTAGCCAATTGCCCGCGAATGTGGTCGTTTTTCTCAATGGCGACCTCGGCGCTGGAAAAACCACCTTTAGCCGATATTTTATCCAGGCACTTGGTCATTCAGGTAGTGTTAAAAGTCCTACCTATACACTGGTTGAACCTTATGAGTTAGACAGCGTCAATATATATCATTTTGATTTATATCGGTTGTCAGATCCTGAAGAATTAGAGTTTATGGGCATACGCGATTATTTTGGCTGTGATGCGATTGCACTTGTTGAATGGTCACAAAAGGGGGGAGAGTACTTGGCATCCCCTGACTTAGTGATTAATATAAACGCAACGCCATCGGGTAGGCAGTTTGTTTTAGAGTCAAAATCTGCACTTGGCGCCAAGCTGCTCCAGCAATGTAAACGTATATAAAAACGATAAAATCACATCTTGTGTAATCCACGTGAGAGTGAAGACGTAAAGGCAAATTATGGTGCGCAGTATAATATCGGTCTTAATGTTGTGTCTTATGGCGCAAGTTGTCAGTGCTGCACAAAACACGATTAATGGTGTAAGAGTATCACCAGAGGCCACCAAAACACGTATTGTCTTTGACGTAGATTCTGCACCAGATTTTACCTACTTCACACTCAAAAAGCCGCTGCGAGTGGTCATAGACTTCAAAAATACTGCCAATACGTTCGCACTTTCTTCGGTTGAAAATAGTGGCAGCTTAGTTCGAAAGCTTCGCTACTCAACACCTAAACGTGCAACTTCTGCACGTGTTGTCGTAGAGCTAAACCGCAATGCCGAACCCTCATTGTTTGCAGTAGCGCCAAATAAGTCCTACGGCCATAGGCTTGTACTTGATTTAGCCGATAGTGCGCCCGAAGTTGCACAAAAGCCTGCTTCCTCTTCAGCCATTTCGTCTTCCAAGCAGCGTGTGATTATTGATGAATCTAGCAGTACTCGCGACCGCGACATCATCGTTGCCATTGATGCGGGTCATGGCGGACAAGACCCTGGCTCAATTGGTCCTGCGGGCTCGTTTGAAAAGCACATAACCCTGAGCATTGCCAAACGGCTTCAAGCTATGGTCGATGCAGAAGATGGCATGCGCGCCATTATGACGCGCACTGGCGATTATTACCTTTCACCCAATAAACGCCCAGAAATTGCACGACAGAAAAAAGCGGATTTACTCATCTCCATTCACGCTGATGCCTTTACCCAGCCACAGCCTCGCGGCGGCTCAGTCTGGGTGCTGTCCATGCGAAGAGCTGATACAGAACTAGGACGCTGGATGGAAAGAACCGAGCGACACTCGGAATTGCTCGGTGGTGCCGCTGAAGTCATTAGTGATAAGTCCAGTGAGCGCTATTTAGCGGAAACTATATTGGGACTTTCTATGGACCATTCCATGGCAACAAGCCACGATTTAGGCAACAAAGTAATAGAAGAGTTGAAAGCCGTAACGTCATTGCACAAGCGCAAGCCGCAGGCTGCGAGTTTGGCGGTGTTAACATCACCAGATATCCCGTCAATTTTGGTAGAAGTTGGGTTTATTTCAAATCCTCAAGAAGAAAAGAATCTCAATTGGTCTAAATATCGAGAGCGATTAGCAAAAGCCATGTTCAATGCGGCTAAGCGCTACTTTAGGCAGGTTCCTCCAGATGGGACGCTGTGGGCTGCTGAAAAAGCAAAAAATAGAACCCACCGTGTTCGCTCCGGAGAGTCGCTATCGTTATTGGCTCAGCGTTACAACGTAAGAGTGAGCAGTATTAAAGCAGCGAACAACTTGCGTAACGATGTTGTGCGCATCGGGCAAGTGTTAACTATCCCCAGTACCTAAGAAACAATACTTTTTATTCGTCGTTCATCATTCGCCATCGCAATGCTTGATTAACAAAACAACGACTATTTATTTTCAAAACAGAGGTTTCCTTGCCAATACAGCTTTTATCGCCCCAACTTGCAAACCAAATTGCCGCTGGTGAAGTGGTAGAGCGGCCTGCGTCTGTTGTTAAAGAACTGCTCGAAAACAGTGTCGATGCTGGTGCTACAAAAATTGAGATCGATATTGAAAAGGGCGGGCATAAAAGAATTCGCATTAAAGACAACGGCAGCGGTATTGCGAAAGATGAACTACAGCTTGCATTGAGTCGCCACGCAACCAGTAAAATATCGACGCTGGACGATTTAGAACAAATTCTTTCACTGGGCTTTCGTGGTGAAGCGCTCGCTAGCATCAGCTCAGTAACGCGTCTAACGCTTACATCTAAAACACAGTCGCAAAGCGAAGCATGGGAAGCCTATTGTGAAGGCAGAGATATGTCGGTGGCGGTTAGACCGGCCGCACACCCTGTGGGAACCACAATCGATGTCGCTGATCTGTTTTATAATACGCCGGCCCGGCGCAAGTTTTTACGAACGGAAAAAACTGAATTTCAGCATATTGAAGAGGTGATTAAACGTGTGGCGTTGAGCTACCCTCACGTCTCTTTCATTCTTAGGCACAACGACAAGGTCATTAAGCGGTATATCGCTGATAAAGCGGGCAGTATGGAGCGTCGTATTGCTGCAGTAGTGGGTCAAAAATTTATTCAAAATGCAGTGCATATTAATACGCAGTACGACGGATTGATTATTGATGCATGGCTAGGCAATGAAGTTATGCTAAGAAGCAGCAATGACTGTCAGTTTAGCTTTGTAAATAGTCGAGGAATGCGAGATAAGCTTATTACTCACGCTATTCGCCAAGCCTATGAAAGCGTGTGGGGCGTGGTTGAGCAACCTAGTTTTGTTGTTTACCTGAGTTTGAATCCAAAAGATGTCGACGTAAACGTTCATCCCGCAAAACACGAAGTGCGATTTCAACAAAGTCGCTTAGTACATGATTTTATATGTAAAAGCGTTTGCGACGCATTATACGCGTTAAACAACGACACCAGCGACCCAAGCGACCCCAATCACCAGCACCATGGCGAGAGCCAAGTTGGCGGCGAACAACCTTCCGATTACATGAATCCCAAAGTGGAGCATGGCTACATCCGCCCGTTAGACACAGCCAATTCACGCCCCCCTGCCTTACATACTGGACATGCGCATACTGAGCATGCGCACACTGAGAACGCACACATTGAGAATCCTCACGCCAATGACAATTCGGGTTCTGCTCATCAATTGCATACAGGTCCATCTCACTCGTATCCAGATAGAGTAGGTGAAGGTACGCCAGGTGCTGGCGAGAGAAGTGGGTCGCCTTCAGCTAACCGAATGGCACAATTTCAACGGCAAAGTAAAGGGCCCTCTGCAGCTTATCAGGCTGGGTTCAACGCCTTAATGACGCCAAATAAAGACAGGTTAAACGAGAGCGGGCTTGATCAAAATGGGCTACACCAAAACGATAGTGGGCTAGACGGGCTGGCGTACACAAGTCTTACCGCCATGCACAGATTGTATCCAAAACAGGATAGCGTATTCCTACTCTCTGCAGATAACCTCATTGGGATATGGTTAGCAGAACTATTCTGTAAGGCCCAGCATGAACAGCCCTTACTAATGCCGGTGGCAATTCATGCCGACAACGTAACCCAATCTACGCTAGACGTGCTGTCACAACTGCACTTTGACATCAACAAAGTGGCGGGGAAATATCGCTTGCAACAAGTGCCGGCAGGCTGCAGACATTTGCCTTGGATAAAGTGGTTTGAACACCTGCTGAGTGCTTCGCTAACAACGCCTCAAAGCATCGCCGATAACGTCGTTATTCCAAAAGAAGATATTGATGAACAATCGTCAGCGGCAGTATGGTACTGGTTGGAGCAGCAAAGTCTGTCTAAACAATGGGAATATATTGAGCAATTTGCTAAAGTGCGCTCGATAAACGACATACTAAAAGCGTGGGGAGAATAATATGTCTATTGGCATAGAAACTGCTTCTCCTGTATTGGCAATTATGGGTCCGACGGCATCAGGCAAAACGGCTTTGGCACTAGACGTTGCTAAGCACACTGAATGCGAAATTATCAGTGTTGATTCTGCCTTGGTTTACAAAGGCATGGACATAGGTACGGCAAAACCCACTGAGCAAGAACAGTCGGTGGTTCACCATCACCTTATCGATATAATCGACCCCGCTGAAAGTTATTCGGTGTCGCAATTTGTGAACGATACAACGCGACTTATTGGTGAAATACATGGTCGTGGCAAGCTACCCATGTTGGTAGGAGGTACAATGATGTACTTTAATGCCTTGATAAATGGAATTTCGTCACTACCTAAGTCAGACGAAGTTATTCGCGAGCAGATTAACCGTGAAGCACAAGCGTCAGGATGGACGCATTTACACAACGAACTCAAGGATGTCGATGCGGTAAGCGGAGAAAGAATTCATCCAAACGATCCTCAGCGTATCACGCGAGCGCTAGAGGTCTATCGCAGTACAGGAAAAACCCTGACTCACTGGCAGCAGCAAGAGGGTACAAAGTGCCCTTATGAGATAACACAGTTTGCTATAGCGCCCGAAGATAGATCTATACTACATGAGCGAATAGAACGCAGGTTCGACTTAATGCTTGATGATGGCTTTGAAGACGAGGTAAAAAAGTTATACGAGCGAGGTGATCTTTCTGACGAGTTACCTTCTATTCGATCTGTGGGTTATAGACAGATGTGGCAGTACTTTGAAGGACAACTTAGTTACGATGATATGCGTGAACGCGGCATCATTGCGACTAGGCAGCTTGCCAAAAGACAGCTTACTTGGTTACGTGGTTGGCAAGATGTGACGTGGTTAGACACATTTGCTAACGATAAATTGACTAAAATTGCAGCACGAGTCACACTCTAAACGATTGAGTGTGGTATACAATAGACGTGAGGCGGAGTGAAACAGCGCCCGCTAATAATAAAAACTAAGGATTACAAATGGCTAAAGGGCAATCTTTACAAGACCCATTCTTGAACGCTTTGCGCAAGGAACGTATCCCAGTATCTATTTATCTGGTAAATGGAATTAAACTTCAGGGACAAGTTGAGTCTTTCGATCAATTTGTTATTTTACTGAAGAACACAGTGAGCCAAATGGTTTACAAACATGCAATTTCAACCGTTGTTCCAGCACGTGCTATCACAATGCCAAGCACAACAGGAGATTCCGAAAATACTAAAACTGAATAAACTAAAAGGTAACGCGCTTGTTTGACCGTTATGAAGCCGGTGAACAGGCTGTACTTGTTCATATACATTTTTCTGATGAGAACAGCAAAGAAGACTTAAGTGAGCTTGAACTACTTGTGTCTTCAGCCGGTGTTAATGCCGCTGAGGTTATTACTACCTCGCGCAGTGCACCCCATGCAAAATTCTTCGTCGGATCAGGTAAAGCAGAGGAAATAGCTGCTGCTGTTAAGGCACACGATGCCAACGTAGTTATTTTCAATCACTCCCTCTCTCCCTCACAGGAGCGAAATCTCGAGGCTGTGTGTAAATGCAGAGTATTAGATCGCACCGGTCTAATACTCGATATCTTTGCCCAACGCGCTAGAACTCATGAAGGTAAACTTCAAGTGGAGCTAGCACAGCTACGCCATATCTCTACTCGTTTAATACGAGGCTGGACTCACCTTGAGCGCCAGAAAGGGGGTATAGGATTACGCGGGCCGGGTGAAACGCAGTTAGAAACTGATCGTCGCTTATTACGCGGGCGTATTAAAGCCATTCTACGCCGGTTAGAAAAGGTTCAAAAACAACGTGAACAAGGAAGACGTTCGCGCAAACGTGCCGAAATACCAACGGTATCCTTAGTTGGCTACACAAACGCGGGTAAATCGACACTGTTTAATACCATTACAGATTCACACGTTTACGCTGCCGACCAGTTGTTTGCCACCCTTGACCCTACACTCAGGAAAATTGATCTGCAGGATGTTGGGCCGGCTATTCTTGCCGACACGGTTGGTTTTATCCGTCATCTTCCCCACGACCTTGTTGCCGCATTTAAAGCGACGCTGCAAGAGACTCAAGAGGCTGACCTGTTGCTTCACGTCGTCGATATTGCGGATGCCAAATATCGTGAGACGATGGATGAAGTTAATAACGTATTAGAAGAAATTGACGCAGGCGAGATACAACAATTACTAATCTGTAATAAGATTGATAAACTAGACGATGTCGAACCGCGTATAGAAAGAAACGAGGAAGGTATTCCAACCCGAGTGTGGCTGTCAGCCCAATCTGGTGAGGGTACTGAGCTTCTTGGTCAAGCACTCACCGAATGCCTAGCCAAAAGCATGGTAAATTACACCTTGAAGATACCTCCGGCACATAGCCGTCTTCGTGGAGTGCTTTATGAGCTTAACTGCATTTCCAACGAAGAGTATGACAATCAGGGCGATTGGGTAGTGGATGTGAGAATGCCAGCTGCCGATTGGAATAGACTCGAAAAGCGTCTAGAAAACGGAATATCAGAGTATGTTGTGCGACATTAATCAGTGCGAAAGCGTTGATAATGCATGCGAACTTAAAAAATAAAACTGTAATCTATGGAGTATCAGCATGGCTTGGAATGAGCCGGGTGGCAATAAAAACGACCCGTGGAAGAATCGCGGAGGCCGAGAGCAAGGTCCCCCAGATTTAGATGATGTATTTAAAAACTTATTCGGTAAGTTTGGTAAATCAGGTGGCAATGGTGGCGGTTCAGGTAAAAGCCTAGGCGGTATCGGTGCTGGTATTTTAGCTGGGCTACTTATAGCCATTTGGGTTATAAGCGGCTTTTACACTATTAGAGAGGCTGAGCAAGGCGTTGTTTTGCGTTTTGGTGAGTATCATAAACAAGTGGAGCCAGGTTTACGCTGGGCCCCAACGTTTATCGACTCTGTGATACCGGTAGACGTTCAGTCTATCAGAGATCAATCTTCATCAGGTTCAATGCTGACCGAAGACGAGAACGTGGTCAGTGTTCAAATGGAAATGCAGTTTCGCGTTGTTGACCCTGTTCGCTGGACGTTCGCAGTAGAAGATCCAGACCGTAGCTTAAGTCAGTCATTAGACAGCGCAATTCGCTATGTTGTTGGTCATTCTAGAATGGACGACGTGCTAACAGACGGTCGTGAGCTAACTCGCCAACGTGTGTGGGAAGAGCTTCAAGGTATTATTGAACCCTACAACATGGGTGTATCAATTATTGATATGAACTTCAGGGATGCCCGTCCGCCAGAGCAAGTTAAAGATGCATTTGATGACGCGATAGCGGCACAGGAAGATGAGCAACGTTTCATCCGTGAAGCTGAAGCATATGCAAGAGAGATTGAGCCACGAGCGCGTGGTCAGGTCAATCGTATGAATGAAGAAGCGCAAGCATACAAAGAACGCGTTACCTTGGAAGCCCAAGGTGAAGTAGCACGCTTTGAAGAGTTGCTGCCTCAGTTTGAGCGTGCGCCTGTGGTAACCCGTGAGCGTATTTACCTTGAAACAATGGAAGAAGTGCTGAGTAACTCTAGCAAAATCCTTGTGGACAGTAAGGGCGGTAACAACATGATGTATCTACCACTTGATAAGATCATGGACCGTCAGCGTGAGAATGCTAAGCCAACGTCGAGAAGTACGCTGGAAGGACTACAAATGCCGGTAACGAATGAAGGCGGTCGTAACCTTAACAGTACTCCGACATCCGGTTTGCGCGGCGAATCATTTAGAGAAGGGAGATAATCGCTATGAAAAACATAATTATTGCTGTTGTCGTTCTCCTAGTCCTATTGGCGTCGGGTTCTCTGTTTGCCGTTAAAGAGGGCGAACGAGCTATTGTAATCCAATTCGGTAAAATACAGCGTGATGAAGCCACTGGCGAGACACGAGTATTTACGCCAGGCTTACACTTTAAACTACCGTTTATTGATTCTGTGCGTCGTTTAGATGCGCGTATTCAAACGCTAGATGGCTCGCCGGATCGTTTTGTAACCAGTGAGAAGAAAGATCTGATTGTTGACTCATACGTGAAATGGCGCATCGACGACTTTGCTCGTTACTACCTATCTACGGGTGGCAACAAGCTACAAGCCGAAGCACTACTGAAGCAAAAAGTGAATAACGGTCTGCGTTCAGAGTTTGGTACTAGAACTATTGCGCAAATTGTTTCAGGCGAGCGCTCAGCGCTAATGAACCAAGCAATGGAGCAAGCGTCTACGTCATCTGACGAGCTGGGTATACAGATTGTTGATGTGCGAGTGAAGCAAATTAACCTGCCAACAGAAGTCAGTAACTCTATTTTCCAGCGTATGCGTGCCGAGCGTGCAGCTGTTGCTCGTGAGCACCGTTCGGAAGGTCAAGAGCAAGCGGAAGTGATCCGCGCAAACATCGACGCGAAAGTGACGGTAATGCTTGCTGATGCCGAGCGTAATGCGAGACAGCTACGCGGTGAAGGTGACGCTCTAGCAGCGCAAATATACGCTGACGTGTACTCGAAAAATTCAGATTTTTACAGCTTCCTTCGCAGTATGGATGCCTACAAAAAGAGTTTCTCTAGTAAGCAAGACGTCATGGTTATTGCGCCAGACAGTGATTTCTTCAAATATATGAACCAATCACAAGCTAAATAAGTTAATTTATGCTTTGAAAAGCCAGCCTTCGAGCTGGCTTTTTTGTGTCTTCTGTAAAGTGCTAAGTGCTTGTTTAAAAGTCAAATATTGGAATTTCTGACGCCGTGTCTTTGAGCACTAAACACCTCATTTATACCTCGCTCTGCCAAATTCGTGTTAAATCCGATAAAATGCCATGGAATTTACAATAAAAGTGCCGCTAACTACGCCGTGATCTTTGTTGCTTTATGCATATCACACAACGCATCTTTGCCTTCCCAGCAACGAGTATATTAAGCAGGCACGTTATAACGACAGAGGGAACGTTTTGACAACGGACAACAAACAAATAAAGTCTGCCGATAATAATGGCGGACAAGGTGGTTTATTTTCGCGGTTTCTGGCAACGGTAGAATGGTTAGGGAATTTACTTCCACACCCCGTCACCCTGTTTGCACTGCTATCGCTATTTATCGTCTTACTTAGCGGTATTCTCGGTTATTTTGACTTAGCTGTGGTCGACCCTCGCCCAGAGGGTGCCAAAGGCCGAGAAGCTGATGGAATGATTGAAGTTATCTCGTTAATGAGCGCAGAGGGACTGCAGCGCATTGTGACGGGCTTAGTGACCAACTTCACTGGTTTTGCTCCACTTGGAACGGTATTGGTTGCGCTACTTGGCGTATCGGTAGCGGAGCACTCTGGGCTGCTTTCGGCGGCCATGCGGGCACTCGTGATGAATGCGTCTAAACGCGCTGTGACTTTTGCTGTGGTGTTTGCGGGTATCGTGTCAAATACCGCATCTGAGCTGGGCTATGTTGTTCTGATCCCCCTTGCGGCAATGATATTTCACTCTCTAGGACGACACCCCTTAGCGGGCTTGGCGGCAGCCTTTGCTGGCGTATCGGCGGGATACAGTGCCAACTTGCTGCTGGGCACAGTGGATCCACTTCTTTCTGGTATAACCGAAGCAGCGGCGCACATGATAGACCCAGACTACGCGGTTGGCCCTGAAGTAAACTGGTACTTCATGTTTATCAGTACCTTTGTGGTGGCTACAATGGGCGCGCTGGTTACTGAAAAGGTGGTTGAGCCGCGACTTGGGCAATATGACCCTTCTGAAGCGTCTATCGACCTAGGCAGTCAGTCAATGGATGCGCCTACCGACCTTGAGAAGAAAGGATTGCGTTGGGCAGGTATTTCATTTGCCCTAGTGTGCGCTATTTTGGCACTTACGGTGGTTCCTGAAAATGGCATCTTGCGCCATCCTGAGACAGGCGAAGTTGCGGGTTCTCCCTTCCTAAAAGGCATTGTCGCCTTTATTTTTATCACCTTTGCGGTTCCCGGCTTTGTCTATGGCAAGGTGACAGGCTCTATGAAAGGCGATAAAGACGTTATCGACGCTATGTCAAAAAGCATGGGCGCAATGGGGTTATACATTACGTTAGTGTTTTTCGCCGCTCAGTTTGTAGCATTTTTCAAATGGACAAACTTAGGCACGGTATTGGCTGTAAAAGGCGCGGCGCTATTACAAGCCGCTGGCTTAGATGGGCCCTCTGTATTTATCCTGTTTATTTTGATGTGTGGCGTGGTCAATCTTTCACTAGGCAGTGCTTCAGCACAGTGGGCTGTTACCGCCCCTATCTTCGTTCCCATGCTTATGCTGATTGGCTATGCGCCTGAAGTTATTCAGGCGGCGTATAGAATTGGTGACTCAGTGACCAATGTTATCGCACCTATGATGAGTTATTTCGGGCTTATATTAGCCATGGCAGCGCGGTATAAGAAAGATTTAGGAATGGGTACACTCATCGCAATGATGCTGCCTTATTCAATGGTATTTGTTATTGGGTGGACTATCTTGTTTTACGTATGGGTCTTCTTACTAGGTATGCCGGTAGGGCCAGGTGCTGCAACCTACTATCAGCCTTAGCCTTTAACCTCTGAAAGTGATAAGTGTTTGTCAGAAAAGGGCGTGAGATTTTATCTCGCGCCCTTTTTGTTTTAATCTTAATATCCTATCAACGCAATTGCGTATTTATAGGCGTACAAGAGATCATAACGGTCCTTAATTCAGTATAATAGTGTCATTACGTTGTACTTTTCGGACTGCTTTTAATGAAATACAAATCGAATAAAGGTTTTACTCACTCCCAGGCGGATAAGATTGGCGTGCTGGTGACCAACTTAGGTACTCCACAAGCACCAACTAAGCAAGCGCTACGCCCTTATCTGAAAGAGTTTTTATCAGATCCGCGAGTTGTGGAAGTGCCTCGTATTATTTGGTGGTTTATTCTAAATATGGTTATTTTGAATATTCGCCCGAAGCGTTCTGCCGAAGCTTACTCAACGGTATGGACAGATGAAGGCTCACCATTACTATCAATTACAAAAGCCCAGTCAGAAGCTATCGCGCAGCGCTGTAAAGAAAAGTACGGTGATGATGTTATTGTCGATTTTGCTATGCGTTACGGTCAACCAGCCATCAGCGATACTATTGATAAGATGTTAGAAAACGGGGTGAGAAAACTGGTAGTGCTGCCCCTTTATCCTCAATACAGTGCATCCACTACAGGCTCTACGTTCGATGCGATAGCAAATGACTTTACGAAAAGACGTTGGTTACCTGAACTGCGTTTTATCAACCACTACAATGATAGAAGTAACTTTATCGAGGCCCTTGCCAATAAAGTGAAAGCACACTGGGAACAACACGGTCGTGCCGATAAGCTAATTCTTTCTTACCATGGTATTCCTAAGCGCTACTTGATGAATGGCGACCCGTATCACTGCGAATGCCACAAAACATCACGCTTACTTGCTGAAAAGCTCGGTCTATCTCATGATGAATACATGACGACATTCCAATCCCGCTTTGGGCGAGAAGAATGGTTAAAGCCGTACACTGACGAAACGTTAAAAGGGCTTCCTGGCAAAGGGGTTAAGTCAATCCAAGTGATGTGCCCGGGCTTTTCCGCTGACTGTCTAGAAACTATTGAAGAGATAGGCGAAGAGAACCACGAGTACTTCATGGAAGCAGGCGGAGAGCGTTATGAATATATTGACGCGCTAAATAGCGACGAAGAACACATCGATGTGTTATTTGATATTGTCCAAGAAAACCTTCACGGTTGGACAGTGGAATCTGACAATTCGGTGCGCGCAGGATTAGCCAAGGCGCTAGGTTCTGAAGTGTAAGCTCAAAGAAATAGCGCCCCGAAGTATTTGTCTTATTATAGGCCCTAAAATATAGGGCTTGGTTTGAGCTCTGGTTATTCAAATGGGGCATGGTAATGTTAATGCCTCATTGTTAATTTACATCAGGGCAGTATGCCCAAAAAGGAGTGAATATGGACGTTAAAGTACCACCGGCATTACTGAAGGCGCAAAAGCTCGCCAACTTATTAGATACTGCGATTAAACTCCCTTTCATCCCTATCAAAATTGGCTTGGATTCTATTGTCGGCCTAATCCCTGGTGCAGGTGATGCACTCATGTTATTCGTTTCTTTGCGCATTGTTTGGCTTGGTAAATCTCTTGGTATGCCAAGCGCCTTAGTTGCTCAGATGGTAAAAAATTCTGCCATCGATTTTGGTTTAGGTTTTATTCCCTTTGTTGGCGACATCATCGACGTGTTTTACAAAGCAAATCAAAAAAATGTGCGAGTAATGGAACGCTGGTGGATAAGTGAGAATAAAGCATCGGTAGATGCAGCCACCAAAGAAAAGCTCGAACAATGGGAAGCTGAACAGCAAAATAGCTAGGTACAAATTCCACGTTCATTGGGCACAAACACCACAATTCACCTATTGTTATAACCACACCAATCGATTTTTGGCTTAAGTGCGTAGCAATAGGCACTATTTGAATTTTATTCAACAAAGGAGTGTGTGGTATATGAAAGCGTCTGATTTATTTGTGAAGGCACTTGAGGCCGAAGGCGTTGAGTACGTGTTCGGCATTCCAGGTGAAGAAAATTTAGACCTGCTTGAATCATTGCGTTCCTCATCCATTAAGCTTGTGCTTACGCGACACGAGCAGGGTGCTGGCTTTATGGCCGCTACCTACGGGCGATTAACCGGTAAGGTAGGTGTGTGTCTGGCCACACTTGGCCCAGGAGCAACGAATTTAGTCACGCCCGCTGCCTACGCGCAACTTGGCGCTATGCCCATGTTGATGATAACGGGCCAAAAACCTATTAAAACCAGCAAGCAGGGGCGCTTTCAAGTCATCGATATTGTGGACATGATGCGTCCTATCACCAAATTTACCACGCAAGTAGTCAGCGGTGACAGAATACCCTCAACGGTAAGGGAAGCATTTCGACTGGCTCACCAAGAGCGACCTGGTGCGGTTCACATTGAACTACCAGAGGACATCGCTGCTGAACAAACTACCGCGCACCTCTTAGAGCCAAGTGTGGCAAGACGACCTATTGCGGAATATAAAGCGGTGTCTTCTGCTGTATCCATGATAGAAAATGCAACTTCGCCACTGCTATTAATTGGTGCCGGTGCTAATCGAAAGCTTACCGCTAAAATGCTCCGCGAATTTGTGGATAAAACCTGTATTCCATTTGTGACCACGCAAATGGGTAAAGGCGTGCTTAACGAGAGCGACCCGCGATTTGCCGGCAACACGGCCCTATCGGACGGTGACTTTGTACATCGCGCTATCGAGCGGGCAGACCTTATTATTAATGTAGGCCATGACGTGGTAGAGAAGCCGCCCTTCTTTATGCATCACAACGATAAAAAAGTGATTCATGTTAACTTCGACCCCGCTGCAGTGGACCCTGTGTATTTCCCGCAGCTTGAAGTTGTTGGCGACATTGCTAATAGCATTTGGCAAATCAAAGAAGAAATTACGCCGCAAAAGGACTGGAAGCTCGATTTTTACAAAGACGTTCATGAAGCTTATGTGCATCATCGTGCAGAGGCCGAAGACGACAATCGTTTTCCAATATTGCCAGAGCGCTTTGTGAGAGATATTAGAAAGGTGATGCCCGACAACGGCATTGTGACCCTTGATAACGGTATCTATAAAATTTGGTTTGCTCGTAATTATCCCGCTTATCACCCCAATACCCTTTTACTCGACAATGCGTTAGCCAGTATGGGCGCCGGATTACCATCTGCAATGGCTGCAAAATTAGTGAACCCAGACGTTCCCGTGCTAAGTGTATGCGGCGACGGTGGTTTTATGATGAATAGCCAAGAAATAGAAACCGCCGTAAGGCTTAAACTTGATCTCGTGGTGATCATTTTACGAGATGACGCCTACGGCATGATCAAATGGAAGCAGGCGAATATGGCGTTCGACGAATTTGGGTTGGACTATGGCAATCCCAATTTTGTCAAATACGCTCAAAGCTACGGTGCGCAGGGCTGGAGAGTGGATGACACCGACGTGCTTATTCCCATGGTTGAGCGCTGTTTACAGACCCCGGGCGTTCACATCATCGATTGTCCCATTGATTACAGCATGAACGATGAAACGCTCAACCATACCATTAAAGAACTCAGTGCTAAGTTGTGATATTGCGCGCTTAATTAGCAACTGCATGCAGCAATTTAAAACAGCAAAGCAAAACAGAAGGAGCCAATATGTTAAAGGAAAGCTATCCGTACTACCTCGCCAGCGAGGCGTGTTACGCTAATACTAATCTTGACGTGACAAATAAATATACCGGTGAGGTAGCCACTCAGGTTGCCATCGCCGACGCCGATACCATCGACAAGGCCATTGCGGCGGCAGAAGCCGCCCAGCCAGCAATGACCGCAATGGCACCTTACGAGCGCCAAGCAGTGCTAGAGCATTGTGTAAAGCGGTTTCAAGAGCGCGCCGATGAGCTTGCACAAGCGCTGTGTATAGAAGCGGGCAAGCCAATTAAAGATGCGAAAGGCGAGGTAAGTCGCCTTATCGACACGTTTAAAATTGCTGCTGAGGAATCGGTTCGCATTAATGGCGAAGTGGTTAATTTAGAAATTTCAGCTAAAGCCAAAGGGTATCAAGGTATGACGAAGAAGGTGCCAATAGGGCCTTGTTCGTTTATTTCTCCCTTTAACTTTCCCCTTAATTTAGCGGCGCACAAGGTGGCCCCCGCTATTGCAGCGGGTTGTACATTTGTGCTTAAGCCTGCGTCACGCACACCCATCGGTGCACTTATTATTGGTGAAGTGCTAGCTGAAACCGCACTACCCAAAGGGGCGTTTTCTATTTTGCCTTGCAGCAGAGATGGCGCAGACCTTTTTACAACAGACGAGCGCTTGAAACTGCTTAGTTTCACAGGTTCCCCTGATGTAGGTTGGGCCCTCAAGGCCAAAGCGGGTAAAAAGCCGGTAGTGTTAGAACTAGGTGGCAACGCTGCATGTATTGTAGATGAGGATGCCGACCTTGATGATGCCGTAGAGCGTATTATCATTGGTGCGTACTATCAGTCAGGTCAAAGCTGTATCAGTGTGCAAAGGCTACTGGTACACAGCGCCATTTATGAAGACTTTAAAACGCGCTTCGTTGAAAAAGTAAAAGCGCTGGTCAGTGGAGACCCGTCGAGTGAAGATACCTTTATTGGGCCAATGATTTCTGAGGGCGAGGCAGAGCGACTTCACGACTGGATTATTGACGCTGAAAAAGCAGGCGGAAAAATTCTGTGTGGCGGTACCAGAGACGGTGCCATGCTTGATGCAACGGTAATGGAAGGGGTACCCAAAGACTGTGATGCTAGCGCGGAAGAAGCGTTTGGTCCGCTATCAGTGCTTTACTCTTTTGATAGTTATGAAGAGGCGCTAGATGAAGTTAATAACAGTCGTTATGGACTGCAGGCTGGGGTGTTTACCCGAGATATTTATAAAGCACATAAGGCATGGAACGAGCTAGATGTTGGTGGTGTTGTCATTGGTGATGTACCAAGCTGGCGCGTAGATAATATGCCTTATGGCGGAGTGAAAGACTCTGGTTTGGGCAGAGAAGGCATACGTTACGCCATCGAGGATATGTCAGAGACACGGCTGATGGTGTTGCGAACGCCGCAATAATTGTAGAGCTAAAATTAAGGCGCTAACAAGCGCCTTAATTTTTTGTGCTTTGTATAAGCTGATAATGCTACATTTCGAGAAAGACATGTTTTTAACATGTCATTTTTCGATAAAATTAGGTTGCTGCATACTCTTCAAGTATCGCTAGCGGAATAACGTCCAACGCTTTTTCATGTGTAGCCTCTAGACGCACGGTAGGTGCCACACCAGCTTCATAAGCTTGTAGCCATCGACTTGCACATAAACACCATCTGTCGCCCGCTAGTAGGCCCGAAAATTCCATGCTCGGCCACGGCGTTATAAGGTCATTACCCTGGCGCAAAGAGAATTGTAAAAACTCATCTGTTACTACTGCACATACGCTATGATTGCCCACATCAGCCGAAGGCACATAGCAAAAGCCTTCTCTCGTAAAACCGGCGTTGCCGCAGCAAAGCTGAAGCGGTCTGCCATAAACATTTTTTGCATTCGCCAAAATCAAATACCTCGCTAATTGCGTATCTAGTAAATCTAGAGTGTATACGGTTTTGTGTAAAAAGGGATGCATCCCTTTTTACACATCATTTTGATAACCCCTTTTTGTACACTCCATTTTTCGAGATACGCTTTTTGAGATACGCTTCTCAAAATATGAGTTTCGAAACATGCTTTTCGAAATACGAACTTGAGGTAACACATACATGTTGGATAAAAGCACCAAAAGCGGCAACGTCAACTTTTCTCAAGAGGAAATAGCTAGATTTGATGCACTTGCTGAAACCTGGTGGGATCCAAAAGGTAAATTTAAAACGGCGCTAGACTTTAACAATGCGAGACTTGACGTTATCGAGTCCCAAATACGCTCACACTTTACATGCCAAGAGAGCTCGACACCCTTTTCTAACCTATCAATCATTGATATTGGCAGTGGCGGCGGCCTAATCAGTGAACCACTAGCGTCAAAAGGCGCAACGGTCACGGGTATTGATGCCAGCGCAGTAAGCGTACAGGTGGCTAAACGTCACGCTAAGCAAAGTAATGTGGATGTGGAATATCGCCATCAACTCTCTAGCGAGGTCGTTAAAGAGGGTCGACAGTTTGACGTGGTGATTAATGCAGAGGTGGTTGAACATGTGCCAGATCAAAAGCAGCTAATCAATGAGTGCGCTAGCATGGTGAAACCCGGTGGACTGCTAATATTAGCGACGCTAAACAGAACGGTGAAAAGTTTCGTTATTGCTATTGTTGGCGCTGAATACGTTATGCGCTACCTGCCTATCGGTACTCATGACTGGCGCAAGTTTGTCACCCCTAAAGAGCTTATTAATTGGGTGGGCGACGACTTTAAAGTACAGCATCAAGTGGGCATGAAACTCAATCCGTTCACTTCAACGTGGCATACTACATCAAGCCTCGCGGTGAATTATATTCAGGCTTATGCGCATCAACAGTAGCTTTCGTGCACCTCGTTTAAAACACCGCTGACGTAACACTTTTCGTAGAAATTGACAGTTTACCCTAGTGGGTATATTCATAGCGAATGGTCACTATCCATAGTAAAAATAGTATGGATAGTCATACGCTGCAATTGTTATAACTTACTGATTATTAGATATTCACTGCCTCCGTATTGCTTAAATCACCTCGAATATCTCTTTTCTGCATATTAATTATTTTTCTCCTCCCTTGATATTTACAATATATTTACATAATCATAACAAAGGTCTGACATCGGACCTGTTTGGACATTTGCCGTTCATAAAGGCCGGCTCAATGAGATTAAAGGTTGATACGATTCTAATTCGTTCGATAAAAGGTCGTGGAATAGAAGGTCGATACGAGTGAAGGTCGTGCGATTAAAGGGGAACACATGAAAACAATTAAAAGAGTGTCACTACTACTCGCTGTGATTTGCATGGCATTTGCCAGCCATGCTTCAGCATCCACATACGCAAAAACAAAATACCCTATAGTGCTAGTACATGGCCTATTTGGGTTTGAAGATATCTTATTTGTAGATTACTTCTACAAAGTACCGCAAAAGCTGACACGCAATGGTGCCGTTGTTTACATTGCCGAAGTATCACCTGCAAACTCAACGGAAGTGCGTGGTGAGCAGTTATTGAACTATATAGACGAAGTGCTTGCATTATCAGGCGCTGAAAAAGTGAATTTGATTGGGCACAGCCACGGTGGTCCAACTGCACGCTATGCGGCAAGCGTTGCACCAGATAAGGTTGCTTCAGTAAGCTCAGTAGGCGGTGTGAATTGGGGCAGTAAAGTCGCAGACCAACTGCGTAATGCTATTGCTGAAGATTCTTTTCAAGAAGATGCTGCTGGAGTTGTTGTCAACGCGTTTGCCAACATTATTGAGTTTGCCTCGGGGTCAGATCCTAGAGACAAACCCACCGACGCTATTGCTGCGTTGAATTCGTTATCAACGGATGAAACCGTGAGATTTAATCAACGCTACCCAGAGGGTATGCCATCGGCGTACTGCAGAAATGATGGCAAAATGCTGGCGGAAAATGGGGTGTATTATTATTCATGGAGTGGAGGTAAAACTTTTACCAATGCCCTTGACGTTGTTGACCCTTTCTTAGCCATTACCGGCACTGCATTTAACGAAGCCAATGATGGATTAGTGGCTACCTGTAGCTCTCACTTAGGTAAAGTACTGCGAGATAACTACAGAATGAACCATCTTGATGAGGTTAATCAAAGTTTTGGTATTACCCACTGGTTTGAAACCAACCCAGTGAATGTGTTCGTGCAGCAGGCTAACAGACTGAAACGTCAAGGGCTGTAGTGAAAGCGGCGGTTATAGGAGGGGGGCTATTAGCCCTCCTTATCATTGTTGTGTTACTGACGGTTGCTACACCACAGAGCGATACAGAAACTTCTGTGGTGTCTACTTCAGACCCACAAAGCACCACTAGCAACGGCGGATCCCCATCGTTACACGCTGCTGTAAAAAGCACTGCTGCAAGTAAGGCAGCCTCATCCACTGCTGAAGGTGAAAATACCAAAAACCTCATTCCATTTGTGCTAAATATTTGGGTAAAGGACAGGTTCGAGCTCTTTATTGCAGAACACGCTGAGCAAGCGCCGTTGGCCGTACAAATTGCCTATGTGACCCACAGTGAATCGCTACATACCAAAGATACCCATGATTACGCAGTAGACTTGTTTTCCCGTTTTGTTAACTACAAAGTGGCATTAGCCAGCGAAGATGTAGAAATAGATACGGATCACACATCACTCAAAAGTGTTCAGGAAAAGCTAGACGCCCGATATGATTTACGACGGCAGTTTTTCAGTCATCAAGAGTATGAATATTTATTTGGTAGTGATGCGGCCTCTGATAACGATGCGCTAGCAAGGCTTGCCATAGCCCAAGACAACACCCTTACTCGTGAGGAAAAAAAGAACACCATCGTCGAATCTCTCGCTATTGCAAGCGATAGTAAAGCCTTTAAGCCGACGGTTGATATGCACAGAATTCAACAAATAAAGCAGCAATACCGTGATAACAATTCTCGCTTTAGCGCAATAAGCGCTGAATTTGGTTATGAAGTGGCCGAGCGTTTTAATACATTGTGGGAAAAGCAGGGCGCGTGGGAACAAAAAGTAGAAGATTACCGCGCACATATTAAAAAGCTGGAAAGCGCTAATCTTTCAAAGCAAGAATACAGCAAATTGATACGAGAATATGAGACCTCGGATTTTACAGAAAATGAAATTAAGCGTCTTAGAGTAGTGGTGAACGGCAATAATCAATAATTGGGCAAACAGGTATAACCATTCAGTGACTGAATAGACTCACCTTAATTTAGAGTGATTTGATCCCTGTTTTACTAAGTTCTAATCTACTTAAAACAAATAAGGCCCTATAAGTATGAAAATTTACGAAACCAAAACCGCACCCAATCCCCGTCGCGTTCGCATGTTTCTCGCCGAAAAAGGTATCGATATGGACTATGTTCAGGTCGATATCCAAAAAGGTGAAAACTTGAGTGCAGAAATGCGTGCGAAAAACCCCCTTGGTAAAATACCTATTCTTGAGCTTGACGATGGAACATGCATTGCAGAAACAGATGCAATTTGTACCTATTTTGAGGCGCTTCACCCAGAGCCATCATTAATGGGAAGTAGTGCACTTGAAAAAGGCACTATAGCAATGTGGCAACGGCAAGTAGAGCTGGCACTTATGCTTCAAGTTGGCATGTGTTTTCAGCACACCACAGGCTATTTCAAAGATCGTATGGTGCCAGTCCCGGAATATGGCAAAGAAGCGGGTATTAATGCGTCTAAGTATCTCAATATTCTTGAGCGCAGGTTAGAACTCAATACGTTTATCGCAGGAGACACATTCTCGATAGCAGACATAACCGCCTTATGTGCCATCGATTTTGCCCGGGTTGTTGATATTAGAATTAAAGATGAACAAACCAACCTTCTTCGTTGGTATGACAGTGTGAATAGCAGAGTGAGTGCCAAAGCCTAATGATTGACCTATATACAGCAGCAACACCGAATGGCTGGAAGGCCTCCGTAGCACTGGAAGAAATGGGATTAGAATACTCTGTTGTGCCCGTTAATCTCTTGAAGGGCGAACAGAAAACGGCATCGTTTCTCGCTAAAAACCCTAACGGTCGCATTCCGGTAATTGTGGATAAAAGTGAAGACGACCACGTGGTCTTCGAATCTGGCGCCATAATGATTTATCTAGCAGAAAAAACCGGTATGTTTTTACCCAGTGATGTGAAAGGGCGCAGCAAAGTGTTGCAATGGTTGATGTTTCAGATGGGCGGCGTAGGGCCGATGATGGGACAAGCCAATGTTTTCTATCGATACCTAGAAGAAAAAATGCCCATAGCTATCGATCGCTATCAAAACGAAGTACGTCGACTGTTTACGGTGTTAGATGGTCACCTCGCCAACCACGAGTACTTGGTTGACGATTACAGTATTGCTGATATGGCAAACTGGTGCTGGGTAAGAACCTACGAATGGTCGGGAGCCAGCATAGACGGGCTAGATAATCTCATTCGTTGGAAGAACAGTATTGAAGCTCGTCCCGCTGCGAGGCGCGGCGTGGAAGTCCCTAATAAAATAGACAAAGAAGCTTTGCTGAAAGGTGCAAAAAACGTGGTAACTCGGTAGTGCAAGTTTGTTAGTAACACTTAAGATGGCTAACCACATTTAGTGGGTCTTTGCAGGCATAACTCACCAAAAAATAAAACATTAAATATTACTTGGTGGCTTATGCCTGTTATTGAAAACAACATGGCAGTCATGTAGATTCAACAAAAAAAAGCCCTACTAATAAGTCAAAAGGACATTTATGAGACGGATTTTAGGGGCCATTTTGGCCTTTTATTCTTTATTTATTTCTGCAAACGATCAGCTTCCCCTCGATTATTTTATCAAGCACGGTGATTACCTCGATCTTCAGCTCTCCCCAGACGGCAAGCATTTAGCTGCGCGGGTACGGGCAGACAACAAAGTTATTCTTGGTGTTTTGTCTACAGATACTATGGCGATTGTCGGCGGGATTCGTCCTCAAAATAACGACATTATCCATAGTGTCACGTGGGTAAATAGTGAGCGCCTTTTATTTGAATATGCTGAAAAGCAATTTTCTTATGATAGACCAGTACCCACTGGTGAGCTTTTCGCTATGAATGTTGATGGCAGTAAAACAGAAATGCTTTATGGCTATAGAGCAGGAGATGCAAAACTAGGCAGCCGTTTATCAAGTCGAGATGATGTGTTGGCCAGTCAAGAGGTGCTAAGCCTTTTAGAAAATGATGAAAGACATATTTTAATCACTGAATATCCATGGGATAAGCAAGGCGATGTTTACTATGACAACCGAGTAAAACAGCCCATCATTAGTAAGTTAAATATCTCTACAGGTAGAAAGCGAAAAGTAGACGTGCTGCCGCACAACCGCAGCAGCGCGTTGGCAACAAAAGATGGCCAGGTTCTATTTATGCGTTGGCAGGATGAAAGCGGCATCTTCCACGCAGCATATCGAGATAGCAACGACAGTGAATGGAAAAACTTAGGCGATGCGTTTAGCGTAGCTCAAAACCTAATTCCACGAGGCTTAAGTGAAGATGAGAAGTTCGTTTATTTATCAGGCTTTACTGGTGAAGAGGTTATTTATACCTACTTTAAGCTAGACCTTGAAAGTGGAGAGTACACTGAAATTTTTGACTCTCACGCTACCGATATCGAGCAAGTATTATATGACGAAAATGGTATGCCTGCAGTGGGCGTCACTTACCCGAATAAGTCTGAATATGTGTACGCGAAAGAAGAAAGTAGAACACGAAAAATTCATAAGCTATTAGCCGACGCTTTTGGCGATCAAACTGTTGCCATTGCTAGTCATACAAGAGATTGGAAAACACTACTTGTACATGTACGCAGCGATGTAAACCCCGGTGAGTACTACCTATTCGATAGTGAAACGCTAGATGCGCAATTTATATGGGCAAACAGCTCGTGGATAGACCCTAGATTACTAGCGCCGATGAAGCCGATTAGCGTTGAAGTATCAGATGGCGAAACAATTAATGGCTACCTGACCCTTCCAAAGCAATCAAGTGAGGAAAAGCCTCCTTTAGTGGTGATGATCCACGGCGGTCCACATCAAAGCGGTACCAGAGATTTCTGGGACTACAACAGCGAAACGCAGTTTTTAGCCAGCCGTGGTTACGCGGTTTTACAAGTGAACTTTCGCGGCAGTGATGGTTATGGAGAAAGGTACAAGAAGTTAGGTTATCGCGAGTGGGGCGGTAAAATGATTGATGATATCAACGACTCTGTGAAATGGGCTATCGATAAAGAGTACGTAGATGGAAACAACGTTTGTGCATACGGAGCGAGTTACGGTGGATACGCGGCGCTGATGTCTGCGGTAAAAGAGCCAGACCTTTACGAGTGTACAATTGGGTATGTGGGCATCTACGACTTGCAATACATGTTTACAGAAAGTGATATCCCTAATAACTGGGGCGGTAAAGCGTATTTAAAGCGTGTATTGGGCAGCGACAAAGAGCAATTAAAAGCCTACTCGCCCTTGTACCATGCAGATAAAATCAAAGCGAATGTAATGCTTATTCATGGGTCTAAAGATAGACGAGTGCCAGAAATTAACTCAGAAGCACTGTCTCAAGCGCTTATCAGAGCAGGTAATCCGCCAGAGTATCTTCAATATTCTCAGGCAGGCCACGGTGTGTTCGATGAGGAAGATAGGCGAGAGCTCTATCAGGGGTTAATTAACTTTCTGGATAAAAACTTAAAGAGCTAGCACGCTCTTATTGAAAAAAACGCCCCATGAGGGCGTTTTTTGATCCTGGCCTCTTATTACCTAGAGGACGATAGGTGACCCTTATTGCTTTTTTTTGGGGGAGGGGTTTTTAAAATAGTCCCATAATGCTTCTATATGTTCAGGGCCAATTCCGCAGCAGCCTCCAACGATCGACGCTCCCGCGTTAACCCACGTTTTTGCATAATGTAAGTATTGTTCTGGGGTTACATCGTTGCGCAGTGATGAAAGCAATGCATTAGCCTCATGTTGACGGTTGCGCTCAGAGAAGCTGTTGGCGTAGGCACCGATACGTATGCCACTGTTCATTTCACGGGTTATAGCAATGGCGTCTTCCATTTCTTCTGGTTGAGAGCAGTTAAATAAAACTGCATCAACACCATCAAGTGTTGCAGCAATGTGGGCTAGTGGCTCTTCAGAGCGAAGCTTTGGCGTTTCTGAGTCGCTGTGTCTATTGGCAAGAGAAAAAGAAAGCCAAATAGGTAAAGTAGAATATTCTCTTAGCATAGAGACAACGGCATTGGCTTCTTCAATTGACGATACGGTTTCAATTAACCAAAAATCCACGTCATCTTGCTGGCCTTTTATCAAGGGACGTAAAATGTTTTCAACCTGACTTTTATCAAATAAATCGGGGCGATATGAGCCAAATGCAGGTGGAATGCAGCCGGCAAGTAGCGGTGTGTTTTTTTCTTGTGCGTCCTGCTCAGTGACAAACGCGTCTATTTCTTGTCTCGCAATACGAGCGGCTCGTTGAGCTAAAGAAAGACTTTGCCCTTGAAATGCGTCGTCACCAATATGAAAAGGCACAATCGCATAGGCATTGGTTGTGATTATCTGAGCGCCGGCATCTAAAAAGTGGCGATGAACTTGCGCTACTTTTTCAGGGGACTGCATAAGCGATAGCGCGGACCACTCGGGCTGCTTGAAGGGAGCGCCCACACGCTCTAGTTCTCGCCCCATTCCGCCGTCTAAAATGTCTATGTATTCAAAGGGGTCTGTCATAACTCGCTCTTCAATAATAATTTGCAACTAAAGGAAGGTTTGCGCTTCCAATGGATTGAGCTTTTGCTCCCACTAGCCCTTCTATGATGCGCGGCGATGTAATGCCTCGCATGTCTCGTTTGGCAATTTCATTTTTTGTTTGCTCAACAAGTCGCGTTTTAACCCTCTTAGGTAGCGCACCGTCAATGATAACGCCATCAATGTCAAGTAAGCTCATCGCGCATTGTGCTGCATAAGCAAGACCTTGCGCTGCAGAGTAAACCCAATTATCAATCACGCTCTCTTCTATGTTCCAGTACTCGGTAGAGCTGTAAATTTGCCTGCCCTCTGCGCCAGTATTATCAAGCGTATTTTCTAAAACATATAATGAAGACTGTGTTAAAAGTTGATGTTCCTCATTGCCGTTAAAAAATGGTAAAGAACCTACCGCGCCGGCATTTCCCGATCTTCCCGTAAAAAGTGTGTCGTTAATAACCACACCACCGCCAAGAAATGTACCTACAAATAAATACAAAAAGTGCGAGAAATGGGCTGCATTACCGAATGACATTTCTGCACTGCATGCGGCTGCCGCGTCATTGCGAACGAATACTGGCAAAGAAACAAGAGATTCTAGTGCTAATGTCGGGTTGAATTGCTTCCATTGTTCTAGCATTTCTTTCGGTGCCCCGGCTTCTTCTGCCCAAGTCCAAATTTCGAAGGGCATGGCCACACCTAACCCGCGAATTCGAGGTAAATGGTCAGCAGCAATGTTTTTCGTCAACATGTTAATAGCGCGTTCTGTAAACGACATAAGCGTATCAACCGTTGGATAAGCCACCTTTTCTTTGACGGTAGCGCGAACATTTCCACAAAGATCTATAAGGGTCATATCAAAACTGCGTCGACCTACTTTTAAGCCTAGGCCAAACGCGCCGTCGGCATTAAGGCTGAAAGGCACCTTTGGTTGCCCTACTTTTCCCTTAATTGGTGCATTGCGTAACACCAAACCGTCGCTTTCTAACTTTTTAATAATTACCGTGGCAGATTGTGCAGAAAGGCCAGTTAATTCAGCTATTTGAGCTTTTGGTAACTCTTTATGCTTATTAATCAGCGAGATGATGGCCCGTTCATTGTCCGAACGATTATCTGCCAAATGTGTTGCCATAGTTAACTTGCTCTCTAGTGTAAAAGTAGTTGTTCAATGAGAATTATTAAAACATTGAAGTTTGCTTTGGGTGTGAGTTTTACCTGGTGATGTTAAATAAAAATAAGGCTTTCCCATCGCGTTTGTTAACACAGTTTACGGCGAAAAGTTTGACACACCCAACAGTGCTCGTGAACCAGAATGTAACCTATAAACACCAATGGGTCACTAATCTTCACCTAAAGTATACAATTTTTGTTGTCTTTATTTTAATTAAGTCAATTAGGTTGATTTAATTAAAAAGAAAGACAATACTATGCCCAATTGAATAACTAATTAACGACTTATTAACGTAAAGTGCGATACGTGAAGTGTGCACTATGGTTGTATGTATAACGAATAGAGTGAGGCTGGTATGAAAATATTATGTTTAGGTGAAGTACTTATCGATATGTTAAGCCAAGGTGCGGCGCCAAAAGACGGTGACATACCGGCAATGAAGCCCTTTCAACCCTATGCAGGTGGTGCGCCAGCCAATGTTGCTGTGGCAGTTGCGCAGCTCGGTGGACACAGTGCTATGGTATCAAAAGTGGGTGATGATACCTTTGGCGCTTTTTTAAAAGAAATGCTTGAGCATTATAAAGTTAATACCGATTTTGTATGGACTACCTCACAAGGCAATACAGCATTAGCGTTTGTGAACCTAGATGAAGACGGTGAGCGTTCGTTCGACTTTTATGTGGATAATGCAGCGCATAAACACATTACCGAGCAAGACCTGTCTACTATCGACTGTAATAAAGATGCGGTACTGCACTTTTGCTCAGGCTCTCTTGCCGGTCCAGAGTTAATACCGGGTACGGAGTTTATTTTAGACAAGGCGCGCCAAGAGGGCATGATGGCGTGTTTAGATATCAATTACCGCCCTGCTTTTTGGGACGACACGGCTAATGCACCTTCAAGAATAGATGCGGCAGCGAAACGAGTTTCCATTTTAAAGGCAAGCCGTGAAGAGCTCGACGAGCTATACGGTGCAGAAAATGCTGATGCGAAAGTACAACAATGGCTTGAGAGCGGCGTAAAAGTGGTATTGGTGACTGACGGCGGTGAGCCTATTCACTACATCACGACATCATTTAGCGGCACGTTAGCGTCGCCCAAAATGGATGTTAAAGATACAACGGCGGCAGGCGACTCCTTTATCGGTGGGTTCCTTTATTACCTATCAACCAAAGTTAAAAATGCTGACGAATTTGATAGCTGGGCATCAAGTTTTGAAAATGTAAGCGAGGCCACTGAGTTTGCGATTCGCTGTGGTGCATTTACCGTAACTCAATACGGCGCGTTTAGTGCATTGCCTACTCAGCAAGATATCGCGAAATAGCAAAATAGCCAAGGTAACAGCGAAGCTAACGGCTAAGCCGATAGACAAGCTGAGCGTTAAACAAGCGAAGCGCTAAATGAGCGAAGCGCTAAATGAGCTAAGCGCAGAATATGTAAAGCGCCAAGCAACGCAACAAAGAGCCTGTTACGCTACTACGTAACAGGCTCTTTTAATTAACGCTCTATCAGTTGTTTTAGCGCGTCTAAGGTATCTGCTTCATTCGCAGGTTTGTCCCAGCGTATCCGATGAATTCGCGGGAAGCGAAGGGCCACTCCCGACTTATGACGACTGGAAGGGTGCACTGCATCAAAAGCGACTTCGAAAACCAGCTCTTTTTTCACTTCTCTTACCGGACCAAACCGGCCAACCGCATTGCGTCGCACCCAATTATCTAATTTTTTCAATTCTTCGTCGGTAAACCCTGAATAAGCTTTGCCAATAGGCAGTAATTGCTCGCCTTCCCATGCGCCAAAAGTAAAGTCTGAATAAAAGCTTGAACGTTTTCCGTGTCCTCGTTGCGCGTACATGATCACCGCATCTACTACTAAAGGGTCTCGTTTCCACTTATACCACTGGCCTTTAGGTCGACCGGGCACATATGTACTGTCGAGTCGTTTAATCATTAGCCCTTCAACCGATCTGTTGTCGCAAACCGTGTTATGAAGGGCGCGCAAACTTTCGGGCGATGATGCACGTAAGGTGTTAGATAAAAATAGCCGAGGCGGCTTCTTTTGCTCAAACCAAGAGGCTAATTTTTTACGCCTAACCTCCAGCGTTAGAGAAGTCAGCTTCTCGCCCTCTAGTACAAGGGCATCGTAAACAATAAGCCCGACCGGGTTTGACTGCATTAAGGGTTTGGTTGGCTTTTTCTTGTTAAGTCTTTGCTGCAGCGCATTAAACGTATCAACGATAGGTTCTGATGTAGACGAACTGCTGGTCATATCTGATGGACTGGCGGTAGCCTCCTCGGTATTGTGAATAACCAGTAGCTCGCCATCGAGCACCATATTTCCGCTCATTGCGTCCAATAAATCAGGGAATGAGTGACTGATATCGTCGCCAGTTCTAGAGAACAGCGCCTTTTCGCGCTCTTGTTCATCAGCGGAATTGGTTGCGAGCTTTTCACTTTCTTTATCCTTACCAGCAAGCTCGGTACTCACCGCAAGCTGTACGCGAATTCCATCGTACTTATTTTCAATTTGCCAAACGTTGGCATCAAAGGTGTCGATATCATTGTCTTCAATGGGGTGAGAAAGCATGACGGGATGAAACGTGACGGCATTTTCTATATCAGGCTTGTCAGCCTTCCCTTCTAACCACTGAAGAAGCTCGGTATACGGTGGGTTTACAGCGTGCCATAAGGTTTCTATCTCTTTAATATCTTTGTTGCCGTAGTCAGCCAATATTTGCTTTATTGAGCGTGCTGATACGCCAATGCGCAGCCCTCTAGTGCCTAATTTCAGCAGTGCCCAGCGCTGGGACGGTGTCATCATGGTTAAGTATTCGGCCAGCGTTGCAGACACTTTTTGTTTAGATACAGTAGCAAAAGTATCTACAATACTATGCAGAGACGGTAAGGGTGACACAGGGCTATTGAACGGCCATAGATGCGCAACGGTTTCACTCACTTCACCCACATAATCGTAACTCATCGCAAATAGGGCGGGGTCGGTATGCTCGGTAATCAATTTTTTCACGGTATTGCGTTTAAAAAAGTCAAATCGCAGGGTGCCTGCCATGGCCGCAATAGCCCAGCCTCTATCTGGGTCTGGCGTATTTTCAATATAGTCTGCAATAAGCTGCGCTTTTGCTTTCGTTCCAGCGGTAAAGTACAGCTGCTCTAACAGGTTACTAAACGCCTCCATTAATCACCTCCTTGTTCTTCCTCGTCATAGCCCACCAATGACAATGCTCGGGCTTTAAACCCCATCTTTTCAGCTTGATACATCAGCGCATCTTCTCTTCCGTGAGTCACCCACACCTCTTTCGGGTTGACTTCCTCGATAGTTCTAAGTAGTTCAGGCCAATCACAATGGTCGGAAATAATAAGAGGGAGTTCGGCATTTCGCTGCTTCGCGCGGGCGCGAATTTGCATCCAGCCCGATGCCATCACCGTGCGCACATTAGGAAGACTTCGCGACCATCTATCTGCCAATGCAGAAGGCGGAGCAATCACAATTTCTCCCGCGAGCTCTTTTTTATCGTCAACCTGCGAGACGGGAATAAGTTCGCCAAGGTCAATATCAAACTGTTGGTATAAATCGCATAACTTCAATTGAGCGCCATGCAGATAAATAGGCTTGTGGTAGCCTGCCTCTCTAAGCGCAATAATTAAACGTTGGCACTTGCCTAAGGCATAGGCGCCTACCAAGTGACACCGAGTGGGGAATACCCGCAGTGAGTGAAGCAATTTCTCTATTTCGTTCTCAATGGGTGGGTGTTCGAAAACAGGCAGTCCAAAAGTAGCCTCGGTAATAAGCACATCGCAAGGTACCACCTGAAAAGGCGGGCAGGTGGGGTCGTGACGTCGTTTATAATCGCCAGATACCACCACGCTATAGCCACCGTATTCTAAGAGTATTTGCGTAGAGCCTAATATATGGCCCGCGGGATAAAAGGTTACCGTCACACCATTAAAGGTGAGCTTTTCACCTAATGCTACAGTGTGTTGTTTTTCGGCCATATCCTCGCCGTAGCGAGTTTGCATAATGGCTAGGGTTTCTACGCTGGCATATACCGTATGGTGTCCTGCCCGCGCATGATCAGCATGGCCGTGAGTCACTAACGCTGTGTCTACTTCGGTCATGGGGTCGATGTAAAACCCACCCGGTTCGCAGTACAAGCCAGTATTATCAGTTTTTAACCATGTTGATGGATGCACAGGCAGCGTTTCCCTCTGTATTTGCAATAAATGTACATACGACAGAAAAGATAAAGCGACCACTTAGCCTGCACAGCTCAAGTTTTTACTTCGCCCAACAGGCCCTAATGTTTATCAAAGAAGTCTTTGTTGCGAATGTATTTATGCATGTAGTGATATGAGATGGGGGAAATCAGCCACTGAGAAATAACCCGATATAGCCGCCATATAGGCTTGGCGTTGTCGTAAACACGCTCGTTATGTAACCAAAGCGAGCGTCCCAGGTGTTTAAACAACCCCGGAATAGGTGGGAGGAAGGTGACGATATCTAGGTCACAAACAACTCTAAATGTGCGGTGATGAAGTAAGTAATGCTTAAAGAATCGACGATAGCTGGTAGAAGGTTGACCAAAGGTGACAACGCGGCGCACACTTTTAGGAAATGCCAATTCAAGGCGCTGCGCTGCTAGCACCGCCATGGCACCGCCGGAAGAATGCCCAGTAAATGTTATGCGCTTGCCCGCGCAAATAAGTGGTGCCAATTTGGCTTCGATATCTTCATATATACTGAGCGTTGCGCTGGTTTTTTTATTGTCAGCAGGCAAGGAGATAGTAGTCTGACTTTTTTGATTGAGCAGAAGCTGATAACCAAAATGAACATAGCCGTTGTGCTTTGACTTATCTTTAAAGTTTCCCTTTGCTTTACTTGGGAAAATACAAAAGTTGAGTAACCAATCTCGAATAGATTGGGTGCCCCTAAACAGCACGATAACTTCTTTTTTCTTTGGGCGGCAGAGAATGCGTGCCACTACGGTGCCCCGTGAATCGCACACAGCATGGTGCTCATGGGCTGAAAAGCCCAGTGATGAATAGTCAAATTCTTTCGGATATGCCAACTTACACAGTACGGCATAGCGTTCGTACTGATACCGCTTAAGTTTCTTCAATGGCTAATGTCTTTCACATGCATTCATTTGGTTGACGTACGTATTACGCCGCCTTATTTTTCGAATCAAGGTGTCTAAGGTCTAATTCAGACACCGTTTCTTGTTTGGTATACACAACCCAGTCTATTAGCTGCAAGTTTCCGGCGTTGTCTTCAACTAGCGCAGAGCAATTTTCTATCCAATCGCCGTCGTTCACATAATGAATTCCATTCACCGTATCTGACTCCGGGTGGTGAATGTGGCCGCAAATGACGCCGTCAAGCTGTAGTTCTTTTGCCCGCTTAGTAGTAGCGTTTTTGTACCGTGCTATGGCCTTATTTGCGCCTTTCACTCGCTGCTTAATGTAGCCTGCTAACGACCAATAGCTTTGTTTTCTCCAGCTTCGCAGCAGGTTAAACCAACGGTTTGCAAATAGCAGCGCATCATAGGCCTTATCGCCAATCCAGGCGTGAAAGCGGCCTAAAGTCACATCGCCATCACATTGATCGCCATGCAACACCAAGTAGCGCTTGTTCGCTGCGGTTTCATGCACGTACTGGCGCTTTATCTCTATATCGCCAAACTGCATTCCTGAATACTTTTGTAAGGGGGCATCGTGATTGCCCGGCAGAAAGATGACTTTTGTAGATTCATGACTAAGCTGGATAACTTTATGTATCACTTCATTGTGCGCATCTGGCCAACGAAACTGTTTGCTCATCGACCACATGTCTACAATATCGCCCACTAGGTAAAGCCTGTCGCAGGTCATATTGTTGAGAAAGTGAAGAAGAAATTCTGCTTTGCAGTCTTTGTTGCCAAGGTGTGTATCTGAGATAAAAACGCTTCTGAAGTGAGGAGCCTTAATCATTGAAATGCTCAAATAATCATTTGGTGTGGGCATACCCTAACCAATCAACTTGACAGTTAATTGACACCTTCATGACGATATCGTTACGGTGCTGTTCTGAAGTGAGGGCACTGCATCAATGGAGGACAGCAGGCCGCGACAGCAGTTCGTTACAACAGCTCGTTACAACAGTCGCCTACAACAGTAAGGTGAGAGCTCTCTCGTTAAAGTACTTTTATTTAAATGCTTTCGTTTAAATGCCTTCTTTTGTTTGCAAGAACGCGAAAGTGCATGAGGATTGAGGAAGTTAGCCCGTGCAAATAAACCTAACTGGGTAACCTGCGTATAACGAGTAAAAAATGGAAGTAAGTTAATTAATGAAATCAGTACCTCCTGTATTTGCCAAGTGGTTTAAAAAGAAAGGGTGGCAGCTTCGCGATTATCAGCGGGATATGCTTGTTGAAAAAGACCAGCATGACTGCACCTTGCTTATTGCACCCACAGGAGCGGGAAAAACATTATCAGGCTTTCTACCGAGTCTAGTAGAGTTAGATGCGTTGCTGAGCACGTCAAACTTCACGGGGCTGCACACCTTATACATCTCTCCCCTAAAAGCGCTCACCCAGGATATCCATCGCAACTTGCTGCAGCCTATTGAAGAAATGGGGTTGGGTATTAGCGCAGAAACGCGAACCGGAGATACACCTTCCCACAAACGTCAGCGCCAGCGTAAAAAGCCCCCGCATATACTATTGACCACGCCTGAATCGCTGATGTTAATGCTGAGCTATGCTGATGCGGATAAACTATTTGGCAACCTGAAGCGGGTGATCATAGATGAAACCCACAGCTTAATGGCAAATAAACGTGGGGACTTCTTGTCATTAGCGTTAGCCCGGCTATCTATTTTATCGCCAGCCATGCAGCGTATTGGTCTATCAGCCACCGTGGCCTTCCCTGAAACACTTGGCGCCTGGCTAGCAGGGAGCGACAGTACAGCCAATATTGTTAAAGTAAAGGCAGGTGAGAAGCCCAAAGTAGAAATGCTGCATTCAAAAGCACGAATGCCCTTTGGTGGGTTTATGGCGCGCTATGCCATTGATGATATTTATCAGGCAATAGAAAAAGCGAAAACCACGCTGGTGTTTGTTAATACCCGAGCGCAGTCGGAATTGCTGTTTCAAATGCTGTGGGAAGCCAACAAACTGGCACTGCCTATTGCCCTTTACCACGGCAGTTTAAGCAAAGAGCAACGTCGCAAAACCGAAGCTATGATGGCAAGCGGTATGCTTCGCGCTGTAGTGTGTACATCCGCCTTAGAGCTGGGCATAGACTGGGGCGATGTGGATAAGGTAATACAAGTGGGGGCGCCGAAAGGGGTAAGCCGATTATTGCAGCGTATTGGGCGAGCAAATCACCGACTAGATGAACCTAGTGAAGCGCTGCTAGTTCCTGCGAATCGCTTTGAAGCGCTAGAATGTCAGGCTGCAATAGATGCTATTAACAAAGGTGAGTTAGATGGCGATGCCCCGCACTCGGGGGCGCTGGATATTATTCCCCAGTTTATTTTGAACTGTTTGTGCAGTCAGGCTGATAAACCTGACACCTTGTACCAGCAAATTCTTAACGCCACCCCTTATCAAGGGTTAGACAGAAGCGATTTTGATAAACTATGGCAGTTTACATTAGATGGCGGCAGTGCCCTTAATGCCTACGAGCGCTATCAGCGGTTATTAGAGAACGACGACGGTACGTTTGCCCCAGCGAATCGGCGGGTGATCCAGCGGCACAGGCAAAATATTGGCACGATTGTGGAATCTGGCCGTCTTAAAGTTAAACGAATACGCCGTGGTAATCAGGGCAAAATTATTGGTGAAGTGGAGGAGTATTTTGCTCAGCAGCTTACCCCAGGTGATACATTCTACTTTGCCGGTGAAATACTGAAATACGAAGCAATAAGAGACATGCAGCTTCACGCGAAGCCTGCCAAGGCAAAAGAGCCTAAAATACCGAGTTACGGTGGCGGGCAAATGCCGTTGTCTACGTATTTAGCCGATGGCGTGAGAGGGATTTTAGCTGATAGCTCGAAGTGGAAAGCACTGCCTAAACAAGTTCAAGAATGGTTAACCCTGCAAGAGGCTTTCTCTCAACTGCCTAAGCCCGGTAATGTATTGGTAGAGCAATTTCCATTTCGACAAGCGTATTACACATTGTATTACACCTTCGACGGACGAAAGGCTAACCAAACCCTTGGCATGTTGTTAACCCGTCGTATGGAAAAGATGAGTATTAAACCCCTTAGCTTTAGCGTTACTGACTACGGGCTATCAATAGCGTCGGTGAACCCAATTACACAGCAGCAGCTTCAGCGCTTGTTCCAGCCCGATATATTGGGCGACGAATTAGAAGACTGGATGCTGCAGGCACCTATGCTAAAACGGTCGTTTCGCCAGGTTGCTGTGGTGAGCGGGCTCACAGAGCAGCGCTATCACGCCAGTCAAAAAACCATGAAGCAGGTAACGTTTTCGACAGATTTAATTTACGACACCTTGCGTGAGCACGACCCTGACCATATTTTATTAAAAGTGGCGAGAGAGGACGCAGAGCGAGAGTTGCTAGATTTATCCAGGCTGGCAAACTTACTTATTCGCTATGTTGATAGCGCGACCTTGGTCAATTTAGAAAAAGTGTCTCCCATGGCTATTCCCATTGTGCTGAATGTTCGTAGTGAACAAATAAAAGGCGCAGGGGCTCAGGCAATTATAGAGCAAGCAGATTTGTACGCTGAGGCTGAAAACATGCTAGAAGACGTACGCGCACTGCTTTCGCAAACACAATAATAGGTATTCATTGGCAATCAGCGACAGTTGGCTAACGACTCAGTTAGCAAAAAGAAAACTCAGTATAACCAAATTTGCAGGGCTTCTGTGGGTGCTAGATGCGAGAGGCGTGGCGTATTTGCCGGCGCTTGATTGGCTGGTGGTGTCAGATTTGCATTTGGAAAAGGGAAGTTACTTACGAAGTTATGGTAACCCGCTGCCAAGTGTAGATTCGCAAGCAACTCTTAAGCGCCTAGCGCGTATTATTCAAGACTATCAGCCGGCAAGAGTCATTAGTTTAGGCGATAGTTTTCACGATAAGCACAGCATGGCTCGAATGACAGCTGAAGACCGCGTCTTTCTATGTAATTTAGTATCGCAAGTGACGCAGTGGAGCTGGGTAGAGGGCAATCACGATCCTGACTTGCCAGAGGGTATCCCTGGTGAAGCTTGTGAGGAGATACATCTTAACAAAGAGGGAGCTTATGATGTGGTGTTTCGTCATGAGCCCGAAGCTGGTTTAGAAAATAGTTTAGAAAGCAGCACAAAAACTGGCAGTAGGGCGCAAATTATTGGTCATTTTCACCCTAAAATGCGAACCGCAATCTCACGCAGACGCTACTCGGGAAAGTGCTTTATATCAACGAGTAAGCTATTTGTTATGCCAGCCTTTGGTCAATTCACCGGCGGCCTAGACATCGAGGATGAGGTGATGCTGGCACTGCTGGCAAAAAACGAAAGGAATACGTTTATGATGTACGACGGTATTATTTTTAAAACATAGCGTTTAAAGCATCGCATTTAAAACTCAGCAAAAATGGGGTCAGATTACAATTTAGAAGCTGCTTCCGCTCAGAAAAAATGCACTCTGACCCCCATTATGTTTGGGTTAGTCGCGCCAGCGTCTTGTTAGGTCATCATAGGCATCTATGCGACGGTCACGGAAGTAAGGCCAAATACGCTTAACCTGCTCGGTACGTTCCATATCAAGCTCGACTGATAGTGTAGTTTCACCCTCTGCATCGGCCTTTGCCAGTATTTCACCCTGCGGGCCTGCTACAAAGCTCTGCCCCCAGAACTGAATACCTGGGTCGCCTTCAACAGGTGACGCTTCAAAGCCAGTACGGTTCGCTACGATAACCGGAACTGAGTTAGCCACAGCATGCGAGCGCTGAATGGTTTCCCACGCGCCATGTTGACGGGTGCGCTCCTCGGAAGTGTCGTTCACATCCCAGCCAATTGCGGTGGGATAAAACAACAAGTCTGCACCGGCCATAGCCATAAGACGGGCCGCTTCTGGATACCATTGATCCCAACACACAAGTACACCCAACTTTCCAACACTCGTTTGTATGGGTTCAAAGCCGGTGTCGCCCGGCGTGAAGTAAAACTTCTCGTAAAAACCCGGGTCATCAGGGATATGCATCTTGCGATATTTCCCGGCAATCTCCCTACTTCTATCAAAAACGACCGCGGTGTTGTGATAAAGCCCTGAGCCACGCTTTTCAAAAAGAGAGGTAACCAAAACGATGTTGTGTTTTTCAGCGAGCTCACCAAAAAAGTCCGTCGCCGGTCCTGGAATTGGCTCTGCTAAATCAAAGGCGTCGGTGTCTTCTTGCTGGCAAAAGTATAAGGTGCTGTGCAGCTCTTGTAGCAAAATGCATTCACAACCTTGCTCGGCAAGTTTAGCCACTTGCTCAGCACTTTTGTTCCAATTTGTCGCTTTGTCGTTATCGCTTACAGCCTGCTGCACAAGGCCCACTTTTAACTTATTTGGGGGCATGTAGTGATACTCCTTTCCTTAATGACTCAATGATGTCGTCTTTCAACGTATTTTTTGGCACTTGCATAGAAATGCAGTGCAAACTGCCGTATTGCTTTACGAGTACACGACAATCAATTGGTTCAACAATGTAATTTGGAAACGCCTTTTGAATAACATTAATCGCTTCCCTGTCTTCGTCTTGCCCGTAAATAGGGAGCAAAATAGCGCCGTTGCAAATGAGATAGTTAGCATAAGAGGCGGGTAATCTATCGCCGTCCTCGTTGTTGATGAGCGGTAGCGGTAGGCGGTACTGCTGATGCTCTGGAAGTGCACAGGCGCATTCTTCGCAAAGTGCCTTCAACCCTTCAAAGTGACTGTCATCAGGGCGATTATCACACGCTTGAATGACTAGGCCTGTATTAGGCGTAAATCGCACCAACGTATCAACGTGACCGTCGGTGTCATCACCTTCAAGATGTCCGTGTTGTAATACGGTAACCTTGCTACACCCCAATATATCGCTGAACGCATCAGCATAAGAAGACAACGGCATATCGCCATTGCGTTTTGGGTTTAACAAACATTGTGCAGTGGTTAGCAAATGCCCTTGATCGTCAATTTCAAGTGCGCCGCCTTCGGCAACAATAGGGCTGCTTCTCAATACTGATTTACACAGAGCGGCCAGGTATCGCTGATTGGCAAGATTGTCGTCTTCAGCGTTAAATTTGTTGCCCCAGCCGTTAAAGCGAAATTCCACCGGCGAGCCGTTTTTGTCGCTATCTAAGCAGGTTATAAACCCATAATCCCGCATCCAGGTGTCGTTATATGTGGCAGGTACAATTAGTACCTTTGCATCAGATGCAAGGCGCGCCGTGAGGTCGTCGATATCGGCGGGTGCACAAAGTAGTATTACCCCTGCATTATATCGGTTTATTGCAGTTATGACGTTGAGATAGGTGTCCCTGGCTTCTTCAAGCCATAGTGCCCAGTCAGTCTGGGCATGAGGCCATGCCAGCATGATAGCGTCTGCATCATGCCATTCTGGCGCCATAGTGCGTGTGCCCTGCATAGTTCATCCAAGTAAACAGTGAAAGGCTAAGTATAACTGTACCGTGCAGTCCTACCAACACTCCGTCTAATAAATTTACGGCGTTGGCTACATGTTACAAAAAGCATCTAACCCACTATTTTTCTCGTTATTCTGAGCCTTTACATCATTTTAAGTGCCTACCACCGTTTAAGTGCAGGGTTTGCCCTGTAATGTAGTCGCTGTTCAGCAGATAGTGCATAGCCTTTACTGCTTCTTGAGCGCCAGGCACTGTCTCAAGTAACGATTTCTTCAATGCTTTTTGTTTATAAGTGTCGTCATCACCTTCATTAAACATGAGAAGGGCAGGGGCAATGCTATTTACCTTTACGTGGGGAGCCAGTTTTTTTGCAAAAGAGAGCGTTAAGTTGTGCAAAGCTGCTTTGCTGGCCGCATAGGCCATATGTTTTTCACTGCCCGTATCCTGTACATAATCTGTCATGTGAATAATGTCGCTAAAACCATCTTGATTTGAAAGCGAATGGGCTAAGGCGAGATTGATACGGTAGGGTGCGAGAGCATGAACATTCATCATGCGGTTAAACAAGCTGTGCTTATCGTCATGGTCTTTTTCTTGTGCCCAATCGGAGGCGTTGTGAATGATTGCGCGATAGCTTTCGCTTGCTGCCTTAATATCATCAATTGCTCGATCAATAGCCTGCTCAGTGCTAAAATCTGCGTATATAGCGGTTGCGCCCTTGTCTTTGAGTTTTTCTATTGTGGGTCGCAGTGTTCTGTAGGTTACGACAACGGCATTACCCTCTTCGAGCAAGCTGTCTGCCATAGCCAGTCCTAATCGCTGACTAGCGCCTGTAATAAGTATAGGTGAGGCCAATGTGTTTTCCTAAATAGTTAATATGTAAGGGAATACGTAAATAGTGTGCCATTGGTACATAACTTGGCAACTATATTAAAAAAAAGTCATTTACTAGCCTAGTCGATCTGTAACGCATTGATGTGCGTAGAAGTTAAAAAAAGAAGTCATATACGGATAATCCAATGTTAGCAAAAGAAGCGGTAATTGTGCGCGACGCACTCGATCCCTCTATATCTGAATCAGCGCAGCGTGTTCGAAACGTATTAGAAGCGAAAGGCTTAGAAACGCCCATGGTGCCTAATGGCCTAAGCGATGAGCAAAAGCGCACGCGTATTGCCAGTGCCATGCGCGACGTAATGGAAACGCTAGGTCTAGATTTGACGGACGACAGCTTGTGCGACACGCCTACGCGCATTGCAAAAATGTATGTGAATGAAATTTTTGGTGGCTTAGATTATAGGAAATTCCCTAAAATCACTGCCATTGAAAACAAGATGCAGATTGACCAGCCTGTACAAGTGTCTGACATTAGTCTAACCAGCACCTGCGAGCATCATTTTGTGACTATCGACGGAACTGCGACAGTGTCGTACATACCAAAAGATACTGTTATCGGTTTGTCCAAAATAAATCGTCTTGTTAGCTTTTTTGCCCAGCGCCCCCAGGTACAAGAACGATTAACACAACAGGTACTCGTGGCTATACAAACGCTAGCGAGAACAGATGATGTGGCAGTGTCTATTAACGCTACGCATTATTGCGTGAAAGCGAGAGGCATTAAGGATACAAACTCGTATACTAAAACGTCGGCGCTAGGCGGTGAGTTTCTTACTGATAAAGACTTGAAACGCAGCTTCTTTTCATAGCGAGCTTTTAAAGCCAGGTTTCAGCACTAGTTTTATCAGCAACACCCATAAATAATACAAAAAGCCGCGTAGTCATTGCTCTATAGGAGCGTTAACTACGCGGCTTTTTTCATAATTATACTATGAATACAGTTTTGAATTTATCGAGCTCGAAAATCGGGGTCTAAGGCGTCAATGACCAAGTTTATCTTTCCGCCAACGCCGTCAGCAGGTGTTAAACTCAGGTGTTTTTTACAGCCACTGCAGGAATCAAATTGTTCGGTATACATGTCTTTGAGTATACCAATTTGAACCGTGTTCGTTGCCCCACAATGTGGGCACATATATTCCAATCCGCTTTCGCCATGCATAATTTTTTCTTTCCCCATAATGATGTCCATATTTCACGCTTTGCGTGATATTTCCGTTGCGTGCTCAGTTTCCCGAGGCACAAAAATTGCGTGATGTATCAATCTTCAAAAGCTTAAAAGTGAAAAGCTATTTTGACGGTGGCGCTTCCTAGCGCAACGTCGCTAAACTAAGGCTCTCACTGAACTAAAGTATAGTGGTATTGGTAATATTTGCCTTAAAAAGTCATTAAAAAAAGGTAAGTGTTTGCTATGTATAATAATAAAAGCGCAGCAGCGATGACTGCTGCGCCCTTATTGTACGCTCAATGTCAGTTAATGCGGCGAATAAAGTAAAAATACTTTTTATTGCGTAATCCAAAACTGTTGGAAAGGACGAAGTGTGACTACCGTCTCATCGCCTTTAAAGGTGCTGTCAGATAGTAAGTCTTTACACGATGTGCCGTTTAGCGTTCTTAGTATCTCACCATCAACTTGCTGTACGTGTTCGCTGAAGTTACTTATTACTAATAATTTTTCGCCGTTTTCATTTTCTCTTAAGAATGCAAAACAGTGGTGATTGCTAGCTTCTAAAATGTAGGTGCGCGCCTTACCAAATACAGCGTGGGTTTTGCGAATTGCCAACATGTGCTGAAGGCCTTTAAATACCTTTAAGCTCGCATCTTCTTGAGGACTTAGCGTACGCTGTACTTTTTCCATGGCCAGTGCAGTGTCTTCAGGGGTAACGGCTATTCTATTTACCCAGCGGTCGTCGTGTTGCTTGGTCACGTCATCGCGATAGCTGTAGTCATTAAGCTTTGCAATCTCATCACTTGAGTACAAAAGCGGTATACCACCAATACTGAATGTAATGCCGTAAAGTAACAACATACGGTTGACTGCTTCCTCAATACCCTTCGCATCATTATTTTGTAGAGCACTTTCCAGTCCACACAGAGACGCGAGAGACCCACAAACGCGACAATCGCCATTCGATGGATTTTCTGCAAACGGCACGCCGTTAGCAAAGCTGCCTTCAAAGCGTCCGGTAAAGAATTGGTTTAAGAAAAAGCGGTGATCATTGCCGTTAATACCAAGCTCCTGTGCCACATCATCGTCGAAGGTCCATCCAATATCATCATGGCAGCGAACATAATTCACCCAAGTGCAATTATCAGAAATAGCAAAGCTCTTTTGCATTGAGCGAGTCAGTAGTCTCGTTTTTCTGGTTGCTAGGCTATTCCAAAGCAGCGCCATAAGAAGTGGGTTATAAGACAACTTACATTCGTCTTCGCCAATGTATTTGTTGACTTCATCGGGGTGCACAATCGCTTCAGATTTAAATACCACCGCAGGTGCCGCTATTTCTAAACAGCAATTAAACGCTTGAATTAAAACGTGGGCCTTGTCTTGGTTTTCGCAGTTAGTCCCCATTTCCTTCCAAATAAATGCAAGGGCATCTAGGCGAAGGGCTGCAGAGCCTATATTAGCTAAAAACAGCATTTCAGATGTAATGGCATTAAATACTTCTGGATTACTGTAATTCAAATCCCATTGAAAGCTGTTAAATGTAGTCCACACCCATTTTTGCATTTGCTCGTTGAAGGTAAAACTTCCTCGACGAACCTGAGGGAATATTTCCCTGAGCGTGGTTTCATATTGGTCGGGTATGGTTCTATCATCATACACATAGTAATAGTTCTGATATTGCTTTTTACCCTCAAGCGCTGCCTTTGCCCAGCGATGCTCGTCAGAGGTGTGATTAAACACAAAATCGAGTACGAGGTTAATTCCCTCTTTGAGCAGAGCGTCAGCAAGCTTTTCTAAATCTGCTGTGGTGCCAAGGGTTGGGTTCACCTTGCGATAATCAGACACAGCGTAGCCACCATCGCTGTCGCCAGCAGGGGCGTCGTAAAGTGGCATTAGGTGAAGATAGGTAATACCCAGTGCTTTGTAGTACGGAATGCGGTCGTGTAGATCGTTAAGGGTGGGGCCCATTAAGTCAACGTAACACGCTAAACCTACTTGTTTTTCGTCGCGATACCATAGCGGTGATTTAAGCCTGTTTTCATCAAGCTTTTTAAGAGCAGGCTTTCTTTTCTTAACCCCATCTCTTAACGTTTCTACTAAATTTTGTAAATGGTAGTAACAATCGTATTGGTGGCCATATACATAAGTGTATTTTTCGAAGAGCGAAGGAAAATGCGCTTCAAGACGTCGGGTGAATAACGTCGCGTCCTTCTTCGTTAGGCCTGATAGATCGGTAGATTCCAAGATGCGGTCTAGGCAAACACTAACGTCAGCGGCATAGTTCATAGGTGGCTCCAAAATGTTACGCAAATCCGTTTTTTCTGTTGCGTTAAAAGAAAGATAAGAATTAACAAGTTTACAGGGATTTTAAATTCTGTTAACTTTTATCTTAAACGATTAAGTTATTTTATCAAATAAACTTACACATTTGTTCATCAAATAGTCTAGTACGTCTAGATAGTGACGGGCGAATAACATAAATTAGCTTGGTTTTAGGCTTTAATAGCAGTATTGATGCGAGACTCACTATGTCCAATCAGGATCAAAATAGCAGAATTATAAGATGGTTAACCTACCTGATGTTTATGATGTTCGCCATGACATCAGATTCGGTAGGGGAAATTATAAAGGAAGTGAAGGTGGCATTCTCTGTCACGAATGCACAAGCAAGCCTTATGCATTCCCTTCCTATGTTGGGCATAGCGTTGTCAGGCCTATTTTTAGGCTTTTTAGCCGACAAAATAGGTAGAAAGCCAACTATTATCATGGGTTTAGCCATTTTTGGTGTGGCGTGCTACAGCTTTTTGGTTGCTGATGATTTTCTGCTTATTGTAAGTTTGATGAGTCTATCTGGCGTCGCTGTAGGTGTATTTAAAACCGGAGCGCTTGCACTTATAGGCGATATTTCCTCATCCACAAAACAGCATACTTCAACGATGAACGGTGCCGAGGCATTCTTTGGCGTTGGCGCAATCATAGGGCCGTTAATCGTCGCTTACTTAATTCATCAAGGAGTGGCGTGGCAGTGGCTTTATGTGATTGCAGGTGGTGTATGTACTGTATTAATTGTAGGTGCACTATTTGTAAAATACCCAAATTATACCCGTGAAAAAAGTGAGAAAGTAAAGCAGGTTTCAGTACTGCAAAGTCTAGCGCTTATAAAGAATCCTTACGCCTTTGGCTTTTCGGTAGGCGCATTTTTATACGTGGCTGCGGAAAGCGCAATATACGTGTGGATGCCTAGCTATTTAGTTTGTGATGCCTCTACACTTCGAGCAACTTACGACTGCTACACAGAAGGCTTCAGCCAAACATTAGCGATTTACTCGGTAACGGCGTTTTTCATTTTACGTGCTGCAGGTCGCTTTGTTGGTATCTGGATGATGTCGCATTTTAATTGGGCACTTGTATTAATGTTATTCAGCGGCGGCATTGTACTTTGCTTTGGTGCCGGACTGATGGGCGGCAAACAGGTAGCGCTCTATTTATTCCCGCTAACGGGGATTTTCATGTCGGTTATTTACCCTACCTTTAATTCTAAAGGAATAAGCTGTTTCCCTAAGCACCAGCACGGCAGTGTTGCGGGAGTTATTCTTTTCTTCACTGCCGCGGGTGCAGCAGCTGGACCCTTTATTATGGGTTTGGTGAGTGATGCTAACGGTGGCGACGCTAAGTACGGGTTTATGGTTGCAACAGCATTTGCCGCTATTTTATTTATCGGCATGGTGTATAACTTTGTTAAAAACCCAACGCAAAAACGCCTAGCCGAAATTGAAGCGTCTGAATACAGCAATTAACGCCGTAAGCTAGCGCTTCAACAAAACGACAACATGGATATTATGAAACACCCCCAGTCATTGGACATTCCAATAACTGGGGGTGTTTTCATTTGGGCCATTTCTATTTGCGCAGACACTTCACGTCACCCACACGCTCTAGAGTCTTCATTTTATTGTATGTAGTTTCAATGTTGTTTATCCTCGGAACATCTCAATTATTGACGTATTTTTTTCACCTATGGACGAACTCAAGCAAGCCCAAGCACTCTACGATACCCTGGTAGAATTTGCAGTAACCTACAGTTTCCAGATGTTTGGCGCTCTGGTTATCTTTTTGGTGGGCTGGTGGCTATCCGCAAAAATAGGTGGCGTCGTCGAGCGCGTGATGATCAGCCGAGATATTGATATTACGCTAAGTCGCTTCACAGGAGGCGCCAGCAAACTGGTTATTCTCGGCATCGTTATCATTATTGCGCTGGGCAATATTGGAATAAGCGTTACGCCGTTAATTGCGGCCATAGGTGCTGTGGGGCTTGGTGCTGGACTCGCTATTCAAGGAATGCTTGCGAACTATGCGGCGGGCTTTACCGTTATCATTACGCGTCCTTTCGTTGTTGGCGATACCATTAGAGTGCAGGGCGTCTCGGGTGTGGTAGACCAAGTAATGCTGCCTTACACCCTGCTTATCGATGAAGATAATGTCACTATTCAAATTCCTAATAAACTGATTGTGGGGGAAGTGCTGCATAATTCTGCTGACAACATGCTTATTGAACTGTCTGTTGGCGTAGCCTATTCAAGTGACGTAAACCGCGTGCTTGCAGTAGTGACAGATGCAGTGAAGTCGGTAGACGGTGTTCCTTCAGACAAGACGCACTCTATTGGTATAGATAATTTCGGCGATAGCAGTATTAATGTTGGGATACGGGTGTTAGCTCCCTCAACGCGCCATTTTGAAATTCGGTATGCGCTGAATAAAGCCGTGTTCGACGCCCTCAAACAGGCGAAGATAGAAATACCCTTTCCTCAACGTGAAGTTAAAATGCTATAGCTTTTTTGGCCTACTGACCTTAAGAAAGCGGTGTTCTTTTGTTTAAAACTGCGCGGTTTAAAACAGCACGGCTCAGGACAACATTGTTCAGAACCGCATTGTTTAGGACATCACTGTTAGAGTGCGACCTCATAGAGTTCTAACGGCAAGCCGTCAGGGTCTTGGAAGAAGGTAAAGCGCTTGTCAGTATATTCATCTACGCGAATAGGTTCACATTCTACGCCTTTGTCCGTTAGTTTTTGGATGGCTGCATCTAGGTCATCTACTTTAAACGCGAGGTGTCTTAACCCTTGCGCTTCAGGCCTAGAAGGTCGAGTTGGAGCACTCGGAAACGAAAATAATTCAATTTGACTGCCGTCGGCAAGTGCAAGGTCACATTTGTAGGAATCTCGGGCTTCGCGATAGTTTTCCGCTATAACGCTAAACCCTAATATCTCTGTATAAAACTGTTTTGAACGCGGGTAGTCACTACAAATAATAGCGACGTGATGAAACCCGTTTAGCATAGCAAACCCCTATGCGCGAAGAACGCGCTAAGTATGTAATGGAGTACAGCGGCGTTGACGGCAACGCCACTGCAGAAGAGCGTTATGGAACTTCCTGGCCGCGAGCGGCTTCTACAAGCGCATACCAATGCTCACGCGATAGCGTCAAGTTATCCGCTTCTTTGCATGCTGCTAGTCTTTCAAGATTGGTCGTGCCAAGCACAGGCTGTATTTTAGCGGGGTGCCTCATAAGCCAACCTAATACAATAGCTTCTGGAGTGGTTTCGTACTCACTCGCTAATCGTTTTACGAGTTCTGCGGTGTTCTTGTCAGTGTCACTATTCGTGGTGGCACCTGTGTAGCGACCCTGGGCAATACTTCCCCATGCTTGCAGTTGAACATTGTTTAGCATGCAGTGTTCAACTGTACCCGATGCATAGCCAACTTGGCGATTGGCAGTGCTATTGGTGGTTATGCCGTCCTCTATCCACTCTCTAAAGCCTAAACTCATTTCGAGCTGATTGGCTACGATAGGCGTCGATAGCGCAGATTGTAAGTAAGCAATTTGGTGTCCGTTCATATTAGACACGCCAATGTGTTTAATCTTACCTTGCTGTTGAAGTGATGCCACACATTCAGCCACCTCATCAAGCTCCATAAGTGGGTCTGGTCGGTGAAGAAGAAGCACATCAATTTGCTCGATATGTAGACGGGACAGAATTCCCTCCACCGATGTGTTTATCCATTTCGCCGAGAAGTCGTAGCGCTTAGGGCCTAAGTTATCTTCAAAACGAATAGCGCATTTTGATTGGATAATCATCTTTTCCCGTAACGCAGGCGATGTTTTTAGCACCTCACCGAAGGCTTTCTCTGCTTTTCCAAACGTATAGATGTCTGCGTGATCAAATACGTTGATGTCTAGCTCTAACGCTTTATTGATAATGGCATGTGTTTCGTTTATGTGGTCTGACGTTACCGGGTTATTGTTCCAGCCACCGCCTAGGCCCATACAGCCGTATACGAGTCTGCTGGCAGATGGGAAATGTGCTTGCATGCCCTTATTAGCATGCTTATTTAAATCGGTACTCAAATCGTTACTCAAAGCGTTTCCTTTCAAAAGTGCGTTCTCCAAAATATGCTTTTTAAATCCTGTCTTCAAAAAATGTGTCTTTAAAAAAGTGTTCTTCAAAAAAGCTGTGACGTATAGAATATGCCGCGTCGGTTACAATATCGCTGTTGCAGGCCTTTTAAAAGCGACGTATCAATAAATAAAGTGACGGCATTAACGCCAATGCTATGAATACGTATGAAATCAGGAAATTAGTATGCGCTTACTACAAAAACTAACACTTGTTACCTTTCTTTGTGTACTGCTATCGAGCTGCACAAGCGTGCCCGATGGCGTGAAGCCCATCACCGATTTTAATCTCAATAAGTACCTTGGGCAGTGGTATGAGCTTGCCCGTTATGATCATAGTTTCGAAGAAGGGCTTTCCCGTGTTACGGCTACTTACTCTATGAGAGATGATGATGGCGTGAAGGTTATCAACCGCGGGTATTCAAAAGAAGCTGGTGAATGGGAGGAGGCAGAGGGTACCGCTTATTTTGTCGATGAGCCCACCACTGCGCACCTTAAAGTGTCATTTTTTGGGCCATTTTACGCAAGCTATATCGTGATGAAGCTCGATAAGGAAAATTATCAATACGCATTAGTAACCGGCCCAGATAGAGAGTATTTATGGTTGTTAGCGAGAACGAAAACATTGCCAGATGCCACTATCGCAGAACTAATGACGTTTGCTGAAAATACGGGCTACGACACCGACAAACTTATATGGGTAGATCAAAACACAGCACTTTAAGGGATAACTTTAGACAACAACTTTAGAAAGTAACTCTAAAAGGACCTGTTGAAGTTCACCTTGAGCAATTTATGCTATTATTGAACACAGTTTATTTTTGAGATGTAAATTGTGCTTCAAGACGCCGTTATAACCAGAGCTGATAATGCTTGCGAACTATGTAAATCCACCTCTGGTACTGAGGTTTACATGGTACCTGAATCACCCGACGACACCGCAGGGTGCGCTATTCTAACCTGTGATACTTGCCGTGCTCAGTTAGAGGGTGAAGCAGAACTTAACCCCGTGCACTGGCGCTGCCTTAACGATGCTATGTGGTCGACAACGCTTGCGGTGCAGGTGGTTGCCTATAGACTGTTGTCTCGATTGAACACCGAAGCGTGGGCGCAAGATGCGCTAGATATGATGTATCTCGATGACGATGCTAAGACCTGGGCCGAAGCTGGCCTTATAGAGCGGGATGCTACACTAGATAGTAATGGCACTGCGCTTGAAACCGGCGATAACGTACATCTTGTTAAAGACCTAAACGTTAAAGGTGCTGGGTTTACTGCGAAGCGGGGTACACCAGTAAGGGGGATCAGCCTTTGTGATAACCCGTTACATATTGAAGGCAAGGTCAACGGCACCCGCATTGTTATAATTGCGGCATACACGAAAAAATCATAGATAATACATTTTTACCACTGGCGTAAAGCACGTTAGAGCGCTTATCGTGCTGAGCCATGAGCCATGAGCCATGAGCCATGAGCCATGAGCCATGAGCCATGAGCCATGAGCCATGAGCCATGAGCCATGAGGCCTTTGTGAAATAAAAACTCCAGTGCACAGAAAAATTAAGTACGCAGTAAATTGCAGTAATCCGAAAACCCTGAAAAGTAATGAGAGAATTAGGCATGCAAACGTTAACCATCACTACTCCTGACGATTGGCATCTTCACTTCCGTGACAATGAGATGCTGGCTGAAACTGTTCCTGCTACGGCACGATGTTTTCAGCGCGCCATTGTAATGCCTAATTTAGTGCCTCCAGTGGTTAACGCTGCAATGGCGATGGAATATAAAGCGCGTATTGATGCAGCGCGTCCTGTTGGCAGTAGCTTCGAACCTCTAATGACACTGTTTCTCACTAACGAAACATCGGTACAAGATATTGTCGATGCGAAAAAAGCAGGGGTAACAGCGTGTAAGCTTTATCCTGCTGGTGCCACCACTAACTCAGATGCTGCAGTGAAAGGTATTAAAGCCTTGTATCCCGTATTTGAAGCCATGCAAGAGCAGGGTTTACTGCTACTTATTCACGGAGAAGTGACAGAAAATCACATTGATATTTTTGACCGTGAAAAGGTGTTTATCGATACCCATTTAACTCAAATTACCGCTGCTTTCCCTGAGTTAAAAGTGGTCTTTGAACATATTACTACAGCAGACGCTGCAGAATTTGTGGCGCAGTCCAATGAATTTGTGGCCGCGACTATTACGCCTCAGCATTTACTGCTTAATCGCAACGATTTATTAGTAGGCGGTGTGCGTCCACATAATTATTGCTTACCAGTATTAAAGCGAAATACCCACCAGAAAGCGCTAAGAGACATGGTAGCCAGCGGAAACAAGAAGTTTTTCCTAGGCACCGATTCAGCGCCTCATGCCAAACACAAAAAAGAGAATGCGTGTGGTTGTGCAGGGTGCTACAGCGCATGGTCTGCCATAGAGCTATATGCTGAAGTGTTCGAGCAGCTAGGAGCGCTAGACAAGCTTGAAGGGTTTGCCAGCCACTATGGTGCAGACTTTTATGGTTTGCCTCGCAACACAACAACGATGACCTTAGTGAAAGAACATTGGGATGTACCCGAGCAAGTAACCTTAGCTGATGGCACTGACATGGTACCGTTTTACGCGGGTCAAACACTGCAGTGGAAGCTTAAATCAGCTTTCCAGTCGGCATAGCACTGAGCGCAATATTTGCGCTATAGCGACAATTTCTTTTTATACTTGAACACGCGACCTTGGTAACAGTGGTAGTAGCAGTTATAAAAGCTGTTTTAGAAGCTGTTATGAAAGTGGTTATTGAAAAACCGCTCGCGTGTTTTTAAATTATCATGAGCCTTTCGTTTTTACCTCCTAATTGCCGCCAATGGTCAGTAAGACTGCCACTAGCGAGTGGTAAAAACGTTAAAGAAGGCCGTTGAATTCCCCATTGGATAGAATAATGACAGTTGAAACGATTAAAGACCTTGATATAAACCCCGCAGTTGTAAAAGCGCTAGACGCTCAAGGCATTCACCAACTGTCGCCTATTCAAGCGCAGTCTTTACCTAGTGCCTTACAAGGCAGGGATATTATTGGCCAAGCGCAAACGGGCAGTGGCAAAACCCTGTGTTTTGTTATTCCTGTGCTGGAAAACATTGATGTTAATGACTTTACTACTCAAGCACTAGTCTTATGTCCTACGCGAGAGTTAGCAGATCAGGTCGCAGAGCAGTTTAGGCAGGCGGCAAAGCAAATTGGTAATGTGAAAGTGACAACCCTATGTGGCGGTAAACCCATGGGGCCGCAAATTCAGTCCCTTAAACACAGTCCGCATATTATCGTGGGTACGCCAGGGCGGATTATGGACCACGTAGAAAAACGTCGAATTACGCTAAAAAATGTGCGTTTTCGTGTACTTGATGAAGCTGACAGAATGTTGGATATGGGCTTTGAAGATGACTTGCGCGTTATTTTCTCTCCTATGTCATCAAAGGTACAGACACTGTTGTTTTCTGCCACCTTTACTGAACAAATTGAGCGTGTAGCTAATCAGTATTTACGAGACCCTGTGTCGTGCAAAGTGGAATCTCAAGACAATAAACCAGCGATTACGCAGCTTGGTTACAACGTGCTAGAGCACACACGGGTTCAAGCCCTAAAAGCCGTATTGACTCACTACCAACCTAAAAATGCCATTGTGTTTTGTAATCGCAAGTTTCAGGTGGCTGAGGTTGTAGAGGAGCTTGTAGAAGAGGGTTTCAGTGCAGCAGGCTTAAAAGGTGATATGGAACAGCATGAACGCACCGCTGTACTTATGCAGTTCGCCAGTGATTCACTGCAGGTTTTAGTTGCTACCGATGTGGCTGCCAGAGGACTGGATATTGATGATATCGCGTGTGTCATTAACTACACCGTAAGTGAAGAGCCAGAAGTGCATATTCACAGAATTGGGCGCACTGCACGAGCAGGCGCAGAGGGAATGGCCATTACGCTAATTAGCGATGATGAAGAGAACTCGCTACGAAAAATTGAGGTACTGCAGCAAGAAGACATCCCGCTTAAAGGCGCGCAGAGCCTTCGTTTTCATAAAAACAAAATTACCCAGCCAGAGTTTACTTGCCTGTCACTTAGCGCGGGTAAGAAACAAAAGCTTCGCCCTGGCGACCTCCTTGGTGCATTAACCAAAGATGCAGGTATTCCAGGTGATGATATAGGTAAAATTGCGGTACAAAATAGCGCAAGTTTTGTCGCAGTGAAGCAGCGCAGCGTGAAGCGTGCAATGACCCAATTTCGCGAAGGCAAAATAAAGGGCAAGCGCATTAGAGCTAAAAAGCTGTAGCAAGTCATAATCGTTATCAAAAAAACCGTTATCAAAAAACCGTTATCAAAAAATCGTTATCAATAAATCGCAATCTAATAAGATAAAATAAACGCTTACAGGTACTGACCATGGCAGCAGAAAAAGACTTGAGAGTGCTATTGAGTAACCTATCTCCGGTTGTTAGCGCAGATGAGTTTATCTTCGTTTCGTTGAGTGAACAAGAATCTGAAGATGACAAACATCGTGTGTTATTGACCAAGGCAAAAGGCATATTCAAAGAAGCTGAGGGCGTAACCTTTATCTTAGCGTGCCAGCTGGCAACGCAGCATGGACTCACAGGTGAAGGGCCATTTAAGTGTATAACTTGTGAAGTGCATTCAAGTCTCGATGCTGTTGGCATGACGGCAGCGATGAGTACTGCGTTGGGCCGCGCTGGTATCAGTGCCAATGTGGTTGCCGCTTATCATCATGACCATATTTTTGTGCAGTCTGATAAAGCACCCCGCGCCGTTGAAGTGCTGAAAGAGCTATCAGCTGGCCAGTCTGTAGATGGCTAATTGCTACAGTCCGTTTTCTGCTTCACATAACTAAAGTAAGCGAAAACTAAAGCAAGTCAAAACCAAAGCCAGTTAAAACCAAAGCCAGTTAAAAAAATAGGGAAAAAGGGGCGCCTGTGAAGACAGGCGCCCCTTTTAATTGGTAGCAAAAAAACGGATTGGTACAATGCTTACCAAATTTTTACGCGGTCTGCCGGTGCAAGATACATCGCGTCTTCTTCGGTTACGTTAAATGCTTCGTAGAAGGCAGGTACATTTCGAAGTGCACCGTTAGTACGAAACTTAGTCGGTGAATGGGTATCGGTTTGAACTTGGCTTCGCAGTGCTTCGTCGCGGTACTTACTTGCCCACACTTGGCCATACCCTAAAAACACACGCTGGTCGCCGGTAAAACCGTCTAAAACAGGTGCTTCTTCACCATCTAAAGACAGGTGATAGGCTTTAAGGGCAATACTTATCCCACCCAAATCACCAATGTTTTCGCCAAGGGTATATTCACCATTAACATGCACATCAGGCAGCACTTCAAATTCGTTATATTGTTCAATTAAGTTGGCTGTGCGGGCTTCAAATTCTGAGCGGTCTTTATCGGTCCACCAATTGCGGAGCACTCCATCGCCATCAAATGTTGAGCCTGCATCGTCAAATCCGTGGCCAATTTCATGGCCTATAACGGCACCAATACCACCATAGTTAACGGCGTCTTCGGCATTCATATCAAAAAATGGCGGCTGAAGAATTGCTGCGGGAAATACAATTTCATTTAGCGGCGGATTGTAATAAGCATTCACGGTTTGCGGCGTCATACCCCATTCGTGAGTCCATACTGGGCCGCCCTGTTTCTTCAACATCTCTTCATAAAGCACATCAGAAGAGCGCTTTAAGTTGCCAAATAAGTCACCGGCTTTTACCGTAAGTGCTGAATAGTCCTTCCATTGATCTGGATAGCCAATTTTTACGGTAAATTTCGATAATTTATCAAGGGCTTGCTCGCGAGTTTCATCAGTCATCCACTCAAGGTTTTCAATACTACTTTTATAGGCAAGAAGTAGGTTGTTAACCATTTCCATCATGCGTTCTTTGGCTTCAGGTGGAAAGTGCTGTTTTACATAGACTTTGCCAATTAGCTCACCCACATGGGTATTCGATAAGTTTACTGCACGTCGCCACTGAGGCTGCTGTTCTTCGACGCCACGAAGTGTTTTGCTGTAAAAGTTGAAGTTTGCCTCATCAAGCTCACTATTCAATCGACTTGCTGATGCATTGAGCAGTCCCCACTGCAGAAAGGTTTTCCAATCATCAATAGAGGTTTGTTGAATAACGCCATCGATATTTTGCATGTAGTCTTTTTGCAAAATTCCCAATGCCTCAATGTCGCTTATATCAGCGCTCTCTAAATAGCTCGACCAATCAAAGTTAGGCATGAGTTCGCCAAGTTCTTCAATGGTCAACTTGTTGTAATTGGCCGCGAAGTTTCTCGCTTGCTCTTTCTTCATATGTAACTTTGCAATACGAGTTTCTAGCTCAAACAACATTTGCGCGCTTTGTTGTGGTGTGTTGAAACCGGCCAGTTCGAACATAGTTTGAATATGTTTTACATAGGCATCACGCACGGTCTGCGAGGTTTCATCGTCTTTGAAATAGTATTCGCGCTCTGGTAGCCCAAGCCCCGATTGCCAAGTATACATAAGGTATTGTTGTGGCGATTTTAAATCGGGATATTGAGTAAGGCTAAACGGCGTGCCGTAACCATACCGAGCCGCATAGGCAAAATAGGCCGCAAGATCTGAATAATTATCGATATTCGCAATTTTGTCTAACTCAGGAGTAAGCGGTGTGACGCCCAGTGAGTCTCGTGTGTCGACATCCATATAGGCGCGATAGAAATCACCCACTTTTTGCTCGTCGCTACCCGCTTTGAAGTCGCCTTCTGCCGATGACTTTATAATGTCCATCACATGGTCTTGTGCTTCATCTCGTAAAATAACGAAGGAGCCATAGCTAGATTTATCGGCAGGGATCTCGAAAGTATCGAACCATTTTCCGTTTACATATTGAAAAAAGTCATCGCCAGGGCTGACACTAAGGTCCATATTTTCAGTGATGATCCCCGAAGACAGCGTCTCCTTTTGTACTTCTGCAACGCTACCGGTTTCTGGTGCCGTGTTTTGCGGGCTACATGCCACTAATGCAAGTGCAACACTTAAGCTTAATACGCTACGTAACATTTTTTGCTATGTCCTTCTTATTAAAATGTAGCACTGCTTTGTATTACCTTTCTCTAAGTGTTGTAGGGCTACTTTATTAAGCGCTACACAATGTAAAGCTATGTAATGGGGCGGCTGTGCCTTGGTTCTGTGTGGCTATTCATCCTATTCGAAAAAGGAAAAATCGCTCACTTATTAGAGGTTTGATGCATCTTTTAGCATGAAGGTATCATTAGCAAAAGTATTTATAGTGAAAATACACAGGTTGTAACAACTTGTAATGGCTAATTGGTTATAGTGGATGCCTAGTTAGAGCTTGCACGCTTATCAGTTTGCTTAATCGAGGACATATCATGAAGCCATTCAACTCAACACTATTTGCCTCAGTCTCGCCCTGCGAATATGCAGATGCACTCTCGCGGGACCAATTTATGGGCTACGAGATAAAGCCTTTATGGGAAGGAATGGGGCGCATTGCAGGGCCTGCTTTCACGGTAAAATGTGCCCCTGGCGATCACCTTATGTTGCATGCTGCAATTTACCGAGCCCAACCTGGCGATATTATTGTGGTTCAAGCCGATGATAAATTTGCCGTGGCAGGTGGGAACGTGTGCGCTATCGCCCAAGAAAGGGGTATAGCTGGCTTTGTCATCGATGGCGTGATCAGAGATATTGCAGAAACGAGAGAAAACAAGTTTCCAGTTTTCGGGCGTGGAGTTGTGCCAAAGCCAGGCGCTAAGAAATGTATAGCGCCACTCAATGAGCCTATTGTGTGTGGCGGTGTTACCGTTAATGCTGGCGATATCATTGTGGCTGATGAAGAAGGTATCGCGGTTATTCCACGCGCTGAATCTGAAGAGGCCTTTAGCATCGCAAAAGCGCGGGCAGACAAAGATTCGTCAATGTCGTTAGCTCAGTGGCAAAAGCAACACAGGGAAAAAGTTGAAACAACACTTACTGCCCTAGGTTATGAAGACTGATTGAGCCTTTGAGCGAACCGCGCGAGGTATTCTGTACTAGCTCTGCTTAGTGCGTGACTCTTTAGGTCCGCACACAAACCGCTCTTCACCCATGTGATAAATATTATTTACCGCTACATAGGTTCCTGAAACCACGCCGGATACAGGCAGCAATATAAGACCGCTGATAGAATAAAACGTATTGGTATCTTCAAATCCGTTAATCACTTTGAGTGTTTTTCGGTCGGATGAGATTTCGCACTGATTAACTTTAGCAGTATCAGTTTCTGGCACTATCACACAAGCAGCTAAAAGAGGAATTGCTAAGGCGGTCAGTAAAAATAACTTCATTGTTTAAATCCTTTTATTAGTCTGAGTCCTGTGAAAGGAATGCCAGCATATACCACCTATTCATTATGAACAATGTGTAGCCTATCTAAGAGCTAAGGGATAAGAGATAGGCGATAAGCAAAAGGATATGCGTACCCTTAAAAACAGAAATTCAACCTGTTTGCAGTACGGCATTCACTACTCAGTCTTTAGAGGTAGAATTGTGACTATTGCTTTGCTGTTCTAAAATTTTCGCTATTTTCTTTTGCTCCCACCTTTCGCCAAAGGGCTGAAAGACAACTAGCGCGTGACCAACAATGATCATTACAAAAGACACAAATACGGCTATCAGCGGGCCCGCGTTTTCTCCGCCATTATAGTTTGGCACCATAAATAAAAAGAAAATGAGTGCTAGAAAGGCGGTATTGATGTAGAAATATTTGATAGATTTTACTTTTTCATGGGCCTCATTTCGTTGGTGCATGGCAGCGTCTACATCAACCTTTTTTGCCTCCGGTGTTTCTATTTCACGGTCTATTATATTAACCAACTCGTCCGTAGAGATTTCAAAAACAGCGGCTAAAGATTTCAACGTCTCAACCCCTACATTCTGTCCTTTCTCTACTCGCTGAATTGTTCTCACATTTAAGCCACTCATTTGTGCAAGTTGCTCCTGTGACCAGCGCTTTTCTAGTCTTAATGTTTTCATAGCTCGCAGACCTTACTCTTTCGACTTCGCCCATCGTACAATAAAATCACGCTAACAGTAGCGACAATAAGGTGACAGCAGCCGACAGTCCCCTAGTTTTTACTGTTAATACAGCCACGCGTAACTAAATTTCATAAACACTGCTTGCTCTGTTCGAAAAAGTCCGGGCGTTGCTTCATCTGCAAATGCAGAGTCGCCATAGCCAATGAACAAGCGCGACAAGGGGTTAATCATGTACGAATACACTAGCTGTGTACCCATATTGCGTTCTCTGGCATCTACATTTACCAGGTAATTATTGGGGTTTCTTCGTACATCTGAGTAGATAAGTGCAAGGCGGAGAAACTGCTTTGCATCAAATTGATAGCTCATTCGAAAGTCAGATAAATTAGCGGTAAACAGCATTTCATTGTTTACATCAATACGATTGTATTCATGGCTTACCGAGGCCTCTAAATGATCGCCAATATTCAGAGTTATTTGGGGTTCAAGCAGAATCTGATCGCCCAAGCGATTGTTGCGCAAATCAATTCTATCGCCTATTCGGGCAAAGTTTTCAAAATACAGGGTTCGGTTTGGTCGCGCTTCAAAATAGAAAGAAAACTGCTCTTCGGTAAACCGGGTGGTATTGCCGTCAATGGCAAGGCTTGCCCCGTTTTGGCGTAATCCAACTCGGTCTCGCTTCACCCATTGGAAGTTGAAATACGATTGATAAGCCGCGTTCATTTCTATTTGCGCCTGAACTTCTCGTTCTATTAACTCGCCATTGTCATTGTGAGTGATATCCCAGTCGCCACCAAACTCTAGACGGTTCCACCACGCATTATCTTTCCACCACAACAGCCCACCACCGAGTACCGATTTGTGTCTATCTACATTACTTTCAAAACCAAGGTCGGCGCGAAAGTCAGACTGAGTGCTGGTTCTGTTTGCAATGACATACCATTCTCTTTCTTCATGGCGGTAATCAATCTTGTAGGTACTTCCAGAGAAGGCGCCTTCTTTGTCTGTTCTTAAGGTAGTCTCGGTAACATCTTCTTGATTAACGCAACTGCCTCGACAAAATTGTGAGGCAAGGGCGTCAGGGTATTGAGTATCAGAGCGAAGCAATTGCGCACGTAGAGTGTCACTAGGTGTAATTTGATAGCGCAAGTCAACGCCGGTGACTAGGTTGTGATATTCATCAGCATGTCTGCCCGTCAGTATAGAACCAACAGACAGGGTGTCGGATATGTCATAGCGATAGCGCGCAGCAAGGTTTGTACTGCCTTGTTCGAGCTGAGCAACGCTTGAGCCTAAATTCCCCGGAACAAGGAACGTGGTAGTGTCATCATTTGCCAGCAGTAAACCAAAGGTATGGTCGTTAATTCTGCCAGTAAGTTTGCTGCCAATATCAGGAGCGCCAATGTTGCGGGTGTACACCAAGTCGTACTGAGTGCTGAAAAAGTCGGCGTTCTCCACAAAAAAGGGACGTTGTTCAGGAAAGAAAAGTACAAAAGGATTATTGATCCCAAGCTGTCCTGCGTCGGCCTCTACTTGTGAAAAGTCTGGGTTAATCATGGCTTGAAGCAGCATGTCAGAGGTAATGCCCCAGTTAATATCCACACCCACTTCTTGATTGTTGCCGTATTCCCATTGCTCTGGCGTTGCTGGCGTTCTACTGCGTGCCGCTCCGGCAACGGCGTAGGGAGTAATTGACAGGTTTTTCCCTTGCTTAGCACGACTAAAGCCTTCCATTTTTCCCATTTGGCATAAGCTACACGCGTTATTGCGATCCACAGGGCGGTTCGAGATACGTAGGTTGTTATCTCTTGGGTAAAAGCGAACAAATTCTGCGCGCCATTGCTTAAGCCCATCAATATCCAGAAAATTCATAATGCGAAACGGCAGTGCTATCTCTACCGTATAGCCTTCATCGGTGATTTTTGCTTCAGCGTCCCAAATTGCATTCCAACTGGCACTTTCACTTAGCGTCATTTGGTTTTCGATAGAGTCGGTTTGTATGCCGTGAGGATTGACAAAAAATTGATACGAGAGGCGACTATCGCCGAATGTATCCAGCTTAACGCCTACCAAGTCGTTATCCCACACGCTATCGCGGTCGCGAAACAATGCGCGTATTGCAGAAGGGTCATCGTCATATGCAGTAAAAGCGATATAAATCATATCGCCATTTTCGAATATTCTGGCGATGGTCTTAACGGGTGGGGCGGTATTTTCAAATGGGCGAGTCACCACATTTAGCGGTATTTCCTTAGCCCGCTGCCATGCTTCATCGTCTAAGATACCGTCTAACGTAATCGTCTCTGAAAGATAGGGAACAACGATAGTGTCAAAGGTACGGGACTCGTTAGGTGAAATAGTCTCATCAACGTCGGGTGAGCCGCTATCTGAAGAGAATGACTCAGCCGATTGAGTGGCAGACTCTGTAGTGTTTTGAGCAGCAGATTCCGTAGTGCTCTGAATAACCACGGCTACCGGTTTGTTGTCTTCTTTTGTTTGTTGGCTATCCTGCTGTGCTGAATTACCTTCAACAGCATTGCCAGAAAATGCTAGTGCAAGCAATAAAACGAGGCAGCACGAGCGCCAATACGGGCGCCAGAAAGAACAGATGCAACGCAGAGGTGCCTTATATATCCAAGTGTCCATTTTTTAAAACGTCTTTTTTGTCGTTATAGTTTTTATGAGCGCAGTATGAAGCATCCCGTTAAATGTCAAAAGAATGTTAATCGCATATAACAGGAAGCTTAACGAAAGACCTATAGCAAACATACATGCTCAGTCATTACGCCCTTTATCCACGTTCCCAGCGATTTTCATCAAGGAGTTAATTAATTGACTGAACATATCGTGTAGAATTGCGTACTCACCTCAACGTAAATCTTAACGCCGAGATTCAGTACGCATCTGGCGATTCAATAACAAAAAGAGTTTTTGCATGTTTTCTTTTTTTGAAAGGCTCACACAGCCTTTTCCAGATACGCCGCCCACGCAACCGCCCACGGGATTAGTCGCATTTTGTAAGTACTACACTAAAGGCATGTGGCATATCATCCTGACCGTTTCGGTGTTAAGTGCCATAGTGGCGGTGTTAGAGGTGGCGCTATTTGGCTTTTTAGGACAGCTCGTTGATTGGTTTTCAGAGCAAAGTCGAGAAACGTTTTTAGAAGAGCAGAAACTTACATTAATTGGAATGGGAGTAACGGTTCTTGTCTTTATTCCTGCATCTATCTTCTTGCGTTCATTGTTTTCTCGCCAATCACTGATGGGTAATTACCCTATGCGAATCAGGTGGCAGGCCCACCGATATTTACTTGGACAAAGCCTTACCTTCTTTCACAATGAGTTTGCCGGCCGCGTGGCCACAAAGGTAATGCAAACCGCGCTTTCCGTGCGAGAAACAGTCACCAAAATGCTTGATTTGTTGGTGTATATCAGCGTTTATTTCATCTCTATGGTGGTGCTGGTATTTAGCACTGACTGGCGATTAGCGCTTCCACTGGTGGTGTGGTTCTTTGTGTATATCGGTATTTTGCGGGTACTCGTACCAAAGCTAAAGGCGGTTTCACAAGCGCAAGCCGATGCTCGCTCATTAATGACTGGGCGAATAGTCGATAGTTACACCAATATCACCACGGTTAAACTTTTCTCTCACAGCCGCAGAGAAGCAGACTATGCCAAAGAGAGCATGGACGGCTTTTTGCAAACGGTGTATCCACAAATGCGCCTTGTTACCATTCTTGAATTCTGTGTTGAGATGGCAAATGCCATTTTGATCTTCACAATTGGCGCGCTATCAGTATTTCTTTGGTTGGAGCAGATTGCGACCCCTGGAGATATCGCCATTGCGGTTAGCTTATGCTTGCGACTAAACGGCATGTCCCATTGGATAATGTGGGAAGTCTCGGGGTTATTTGAAAACCTAGGAACGGTACAAGACGGTATGAATACCCTTGCGCAGCCAGTAGCCGTTAAAGATAAGCCCGATGCCGATGCATTGAGCGTAGGCGGCGGTAAAATTCATTTTGATAATGTTAACTTCTCTTACTCAGGTGCAAACAATCAGCCTATCGACGTGTTTAGGCAGTTAGATTTAACCATTAAGCCCGGAGAGAAAGTAGGCTTGGTAGGTCGCTCTGGTGCAGGTAAATCCACACTCGTTAATTTATTGATGCGTTTTTACGATACCCAAAGCGGGCGTATCGTTATTGATGGTCAGGACATTACTGAGGTTGGGCAAGAAACACTACGAGCTAAAATCAGTATGGTGACCCAAGATACATCACTGATGCACCGCTCAGTGCGTGACAATATTCTGTATGGACGCACCGACGCAGGCGAAGCAGATATGATTAAAGCGGCGAAACAAGCGGAAGCCCACGACTTCATATTGACCCTTACCGATAATCAGGGGCGTACAGGGTACGATGCTCACGTTGGAGAGCGCGGTATTAAACTGTCTGGCGGACAACGACAGCGAATAGCGATTGCCCGTGTGTTGTTAAAAGATGCCCCAGTGCTCATTTTAGATGAGGCTACATCGGCGCTAGATTCAGAAGTTGAAGCAGCCATTCAAGCCTGTTTAGATAAAGTGATGGAAGGAAAAACGGTGTTAGCTATTGCTCACAGGTTATCAACCATCGCCCAAATGGACAGATTACTAGTGCTAGACAAAGGTCAAATTGTGGAGCAGGGCACCCATGGCGAGTTAATTGCTTATAACGGTATTTATGCCAAGCTGTGGGCGCACCAAACGGGTGGATTTATTGGCGTGGAATAACCCACGCCCCGTTAGCGATATGCACAGTGGGAGGGGAATAAACCGCTTGTAACTTGAAAGTGGTTAAGTATAATACGCGTCCCTCCCTTGCGATACCGCACTTTCCTTCGAAAAGACGCACAAATCACAAGGGTAGTGTAAGCAAATTTTAAGAGTAAAAACGCCACAGGGGTGTAGTTCGAATTGGTAGAACAGCGGTCTCCAAAACCGATGGTTGGGGGTTCGAGTCCCTCCACCCCTGCCAAATTATTAACTTGCGCGTGTAACGCAAGAAAACGACGCTGTAGTGCTAGGATCGTGACATGAGCGAAAAGACGGAAAATCAGTCCAACGGGTTGGACATGTTTAAATGGGTAGTGGTTTTTGCACTACTTGCAGGGTTGGTTACTGCCAACACAGTATACGGTGAACTTTCGGTATTATATCGCGCTCTCGCAGCGGTAGTTGTTGCTGTAGTGGCTGGCTTTATTGCTGCATCTACAAACAAAGGCAGTGCGTTTTTAAGCTTTGCTAAAGAGTCACGTACTGAAGTACGCAAAGTAGTATGGCCTACACGTCAAGAAGCTAACCAAACCACATTGATTGTTTTGGCTGCAACCTTGGTTATGGCACTTATTTTATGGGGACTAGACGGCATCATCGTTCGTGTAGTTGGCTTTATAACGGGAATCGGAGCATAACGTATGTCTGAAGAAGAAATTAAAAAGAGATGGTACGTAGTACAAGCATTTTCTCAGTATGAAGCTCGAGTCAAGAAAACCCTTCTTGAATATATCAAAATGCACAACATGGAAGAGCACTTCGGCCAAATACTTGTGCCAACTGAAGAAGTGGTTGAGATGCGCGCTGGTCAAAAGCGTAAATCTGAGCGCAAGTTTTATCCTGGTTACGTGCTAGTCGAAATGGCCATGAATGAAGATTCATGGCATTTAGTGAAAAGCGTTCCTCGCGTTCTTGGTTTTATTGGTGGCACTTCAGACCGTCCAATGCCAATTACGCCTAAGGAAGCCGATGCTATCTTAAACCGTCTTGAAGAGTCGGTAGATAAGCCTAAGCCGAAGACATTGTTTGAGCCGGGTGAAGTGGTACGCGTTACAGACGGTCCATTTGCCGACTTCAACGGTGTGGTAGAAGAAGTAGACTACGAAAAGAGCCGCGTAAAAGTATCGGTACTTATCTTCGGTCGTTCTACACCGGTAGACCTAGAATTTGGTCAGGTAGAGAAAGGTTAGTCATAAGACATATCGTGTAAAGCCCGCTTTTAGCGGGCTTTTTTTTGCCCAATTTTTATTTGCACAACGAGTCAAGTTCGCCTAATACTAAAGTATCGTTATTAAAAAGAGGCCAACGCTATCGATACTTTAGAGCAGCGCATTGCATGTAAACAAATCGACATTGATGTAGCGTCCTTCTATCAAACCATCTTATTAGAGCTGGAAACGCTAATGGAAGATGTCATTGGCACCGAGGAGTCAAAAGGCTTCGTAGGTATGGTTGCCGATCATGTTGGAGCCATGTTTCATGAAAAATATAAGGCTCAGTTAGGTGATGAGAGAATGTCTCCTGAAGTTATCGCACAGGTACTTGTGGATTTAAAACGACGGATAGGGGGCCGTTTCAGTGTTTCAACCATCACTCCCGATACCATTGTATTGCAAAATTCGCTATGTCCATTCGGAGTCAATGTGGTGGGCAAGCAGCCTCTTTGCCATATGACTGCGAATGTATTTGGTAAGATAGTTTCATCAGAAAATGGGTATGCTGCTGTAGAGTTAAATAAAACAATCGCAAATGGAGATGGGCATTGTCATGTTGTCGTGCATCTTAAGCCACAACAGGATCAAAAGGATGTTGCCCATGAGTACTTTGGTGTCCAGTAGCGATTCTTTTGAAAGCACGGATGAAAACAATAGCGAAAACACTGCCACCCAACAGGCTGATACCAGCAAGCTAGGCATCACATCTATACTGGCAAACGTTACAGAAGCTGCCGTTATCACAGACTTAAGTGGCAAAATCGTTGGTTATAACAGACAACTAAAAGACGTAGTGCCTCATATTCATGATGCGCATTGCATTACAGACCTATTTACCCTTTCTTCTAAGTCACTTAATACAACATGCCTCACCAATATCGGGGATATCGTCGGACGACGTTCAGGCAGCTTCCCAATTCAGCTGACAAGAATTCATGCCGGCGCTGAAAATCAGCCGTCTATTCCCAGTTTTGTTTCTATGCTTAGAGCGCCAGACACGGGGTTACCCGCTGCATTACTCTATAAACTGGATGAGCATATTTTGCGATTTTCTATGCGACTTAGGCAAATACACGCTGCAAAGAAAGAACATGCAAGGTTTGCCAGGCAAGCGACTCTTGATGCGGTAACCGACCCGCTGACAGGATTGAAGAACAGACGCTTTGTACAATCATTTATGGATTTGCAGTGGCATGGGCAATTTAGAAAAGAGGAAGATTCTGTATTAATCCTGTTCGATATTGATCACTTCAAGCAGATAAACGATAGACACGGTCACCCAGTAGGGGATGAAGCGATAAAAGTGTTTGCAGATTGTTTATTGTCACAGGCAAGACCAACAGATGTCGTGGGCCGTTGGGGAGGCGAAGAGTTTATCGTGTTGTTGACCAACTGTTCTTGTGAACAAGCTCGAGTGTACTTAGAGCGGGTAATGACGCATATACGTTTACTGAAGGTACCATGTGTCCAAGGACATATATCGATGACGGCGAGCGCCGGGTACTGCGCTTTTTCCCAAGCGAAAAGTGTAGAACATTCCTTCACGCAGGCAGATACAGCGCTATACGCGGCTAAGTCAAATGGCAGAGACAGATACAAAAAAGCCAGTGCCTAAGAAATCCGCGCCATCACATTTAATCATCACATTTAGCGATTACATTTAGATAGTTAAGCTATTTGTTCTTGCACTTTTCAAACATTTAGGCCCTATTTGCGATTAAGATCGTTTTTTAATCACGTAGGGGCTTGCATAGCAATTAATCAGCCCTTATAATGCGCGCCCTTTTAAACGGAAACGGGAAGCCAATTGAGCAAATATTCTCTGTATTTGCGAGGCGTTAGACCCAAACAAGAGAGCATTTAAAATGGCTAAAAAAGTAAGCGGTATTATCAAGCTTCAGGTTGCGGCAGGCGCTGCTAACCCAAGTCCACCAGTTGGTCCTGCACTAGGTCAACACGGTGTGAACATCATGGAATTCTGTAAGGCTTTCAATGCAAAGACTGACAGCCTAGAGAAGGGTGCTCCAGTACCAGTAGAAATTACTGTGTACGAAGACCGTTCTTTTACATTCGAAACGAAGACTCCTCCTGCGTCATACCTTCTTAAGAAGGCAGCTGGCATCAAGAGCGGTTCTGGCCGTCCTAACACTGAGAAAGTAGGTAAAGTTACCCGCGCTCAGTTAGAAGAGATTGCTAAAACTAAAGAGCCAGACTTAACAGCTGCTGATCTAGATGCAGCGGTACGCACTATCGCGGGTTCTGCTCGCTCAATGGGCTTGAACGTAGAGGACTAATCGAATGGCTAAATTAACAAAACGCGCTCGTCTAGTACGTGACAAAGTTGACTCAACTAAAGAGTATGAAATCAACGAAGCAGTTGCACTTCTAAAAGAATTAGCGACTGCTAAATTCGCTGAGAGTGTTGACGTTGCTGTAAACCTTGGTATCGACGCTAAGAAATCTGACCAAAACGTTCGTGGTGCAACTGTACTACCTAACGGTACTGGTAAAGATGTACGCGTCGCTGTATTTACTCAAGGCGCAAACGCAGAAGCGGCTAAAGAAGCTGGTGCGGACATCGTTGGTATGGAAGACTTAGCTGAACAAGTTAAGAAAGGCGAAATGAACTTTGACGTAGTAGTTGCTAGCCCAGACGCGATGCGCGTTGTTGGCCAACTAGGTCAAATCTTAGGTCCACGTGGCCTAATGCCTAACCCTAAAACAGGCACAGTAACGCCAGACGTTGCTACTGCTGTTAAAAATGCAAAAGCTGGTCAGGTTCGTTACCGCAATGATAAAAACGGTATCATCCACGCTAGCCTAGGCAAGATTGCATTTGAAGCTAACCAAATTCAAGAAAACCTAGAAGCACTACTTGAAGCATTGAAGAAAGCTAAGCCTTCTTCTGCGAAAGGTGTGTATATCCAGAAGATCAGCCTAAGCACCACAATGGGTGCGGGTGTATCTCTTGATAAGGCTTCTGTAGGTCTATAGTTTTGAAGCTAGTGGGCATTGCCCGTTAGTTCTCTTAAAGGTTATGGGTTGGAGTTGTGTACATAGCAGTGCTAGTAAACAACTCCCGTCCAAGACCGCAGGTGCGGTGTGGTGAAAGAAGTAAGAGAGCTTTCACAGTCAACATACTGCTTAATAGAACAACCTGCGCAGACGGTGGTTTGACTCAGACTCTCTGGGATAACAAACACCGTAGAGCGGTACCAAATATGATGTTTGGTATCAATCTGTGAACCCTGACGGCGATGATAGGTAACTATCAACAATGTCAGATACAAAGAGGTGAACTCAGTGGCACTAGGTTTAGCAGCAAAAAAAGAGATCGTAGCAGAGGTATCTGAAGTTGCGTCTCGCGCTCTATCCGTTGCCGTCGCTGAATACCGTGGGATGGAAGTTGCAGAACTGACTGACCTTCGCATAAAAGCTCGTGAGCAAGGCGTATACCTAAAGGTTGTACGTAACACACTAGCTAAGCGTGCATTGGCAGACAGCAAATTTGCAGACTTAGAAAGCGCACTTACAGGTCCGCTTATCTATGGTTTCTCTATCGACGCACCAGGCGGTGCGGCACGTCTTTTTAAAGACTTCGGTAAGACCAACGATAAGCTTAACGTAACAGCACTTTCAATTGGTAGTGGTCTACTTGGTCCAGAGAAATTGGACGCAGTTGCTTCACTTCCAACTCGCGACGAAGCGCTTGCAAGACTACTTGCGACCTTCAAAGCACCAGTTGGGAAATTCGTTCAAACAATCAACGAAGTTCCTGGCAAGTTTGTGCGCGTATTGGCGGCGATCAAAGACGAGAAGTAATTTTCGTTTTTGGCATATTGATTTTTTTAACATTAAAACCCCAGGAGTTTAGAGAACATGGCTCTAACTAAAGAAGATATTTTAAACGCGATTGCTGAAATGCCAGTTATGGAATTGGTTGAGCTAATCGAAGCAGCTGAAGAAAAATTCAACGTATCTGCTGCAGCTGTTGCTGTTGCTGGTCCTGCTGCAGGCGGTGAAGCTGCTGCTGTTGAAGAGCAAACTGAATTTGACGTTGTAATGACTTCATTCGGTGCTAACAAAGTTGCAGTTATCAAAGCAGTTCGCGGCGCGACTGGCCTAGGTCTTAAAGAAGCTAAAGAAGTAGTTGAATCTGCTCCTAAAGCTATCAAAGAAGGCGTAAGCAAAGAAGAAGCTGAAGAACTTAAAACGACTCTAACTGAAGCTGGCGCTGAAGTTGAAATCAAATAATCTGATTTAATCAGATTATTTGCCTGAGACGGCAAGGCTGGTGGTTTTTTAAACCACCAGCCTTTTTGCGCTGTATAATGTGTAGAATATAACCCTGATCTACACTGTGTTAAGCGCAATTCGGACAAGACCATTAAAAAGCATAAAAATCCAACAACTTAACTAATAATTGGTTAAAAATTGTTGTATGCTGGTGAACTTGCCCGAATTAGGGTTGTGGAAGTTTGTTGCTTATTGCGCCATTTGAAACGCAGCTTTTAGCCCATAGCACGCGTTTTAAAGCATTTAGCAGCAGGTTGGGTCATAAATCAGCAGGCTGAGGAACCCATGGTTTACTCTTATAGCGAAAAGAAACGTATCCGTAAGGATTTTGGCAAACGCCCACAGGTATTGGAAATTCCATACCTTCTTTCAATTCAGCTTGATTCTTTCAAAAAGTTTATTGAGATCGACGCCGATGCTCAATACGGCTTGGAAGCAGCATTTCGTTCCGTTTTTCCAATTAAAAGTTACTCAGGTAATTCAGAGCTTCAATATGTAAGCTACCGCCTGGGAGAGCCAGTTTTTGACGTTAAAGAATGTCAAATTCGCGGCGTAACTTTCTCTGCTCCGTTAAGAGTAAAACTACGGTTAGTATTGTTTGACAAAGACGCAGCCCCAGGTACCGTAAAAGATATTAAAGAACAAGAAGTGTACATGGGAGAAATCCCATTGATGACAGAGAACGGAACGTTCGTTATCAATGGTACAGAGCGTGTAATAGTGTCACAGCTACACCGCTCACCTGGTGTGTTTTTCGATCACGATAAAGGCAAGACTCACTCGTCTGGAAAAGTGCTTTATAATGCACGCGTAATTCCATACCGTGGCTCTTGGTTAGACTTTGAGTTTGACCCTAAAGATAATCTGTTTGTGCGTATCGACCGTCGTCGTAAATTGCCTGCAACAATTATCTTGCGTGCATTGGAAATGACGTCAGAAGAAATTTTAGATACTTTCTTCGAAAAAGTTAACGTTCGCATCGACAAAGACCGTCTGATGATGGAAGTGAAACCTGATCGCCTTCGTGGTGAAACGGCTGCTTTCGATATCATCGATGGCGATGGCAATGTGGTTGTTGAAACTGGTCGTCGTATCTCTGCGCGCCACACTCGTGCATTAGAGAAGTCTGGTTTAACAGAGCTGGAAGTACCTGCTGATTATCTAATCGGTCGTGTATTTGCTGCCACTTATGTTAACGAAGACACCGGTGAAGTCATTGTAAGTGCGAACGATGAGCTTGCACTTGAGAATTTAGCTGAGCTAAGTCAAGCCGGCATAAAAGAATTCGAAACGCTTTACATCAACGAACTCGATCACGGTTCATACATTTCAGATACGCTACGTATTGATTCTTCGACAAACCGCTTAGAAGCGCTTGTTGAGATTTATCGTATGATGCGTCCTGGTGAGCCGCCGACGAAAGACGCTGCAGAAACGTTATTTGAAAACTTGTTCTTCTCTGAAGAACGTTACGATCTTTCTTCTGTTGGTCGTATGAAGTTTAACCGTCGCTTAGGCCGTGAAGAACTGATTGGTTCTGGTACGCTAGCCAAAGAAGACATCGTTTCTGTAATGAAACAGCTAATCACCATACGTGACGGTAAAGACGAAGTTGATGATATTGATCACCTTGGTAACCGTCGTATTCGTTCTGTTGGTGAAATGGCAGAAAACCAATTCCGTGTTGGTTTAGTTCGTGTAGAACGCGCTGTTAAAGAACGCCTAAGTCTTGGCGACCTAGACAACGTTATGCCACAAGATCTTATTAACGCTAAGCCTATTTCGGCTGCCGTTAAAGAGTTCTTTGGGTCGTCGCAGTTGTCTCAGTTCATGGACCAAAACAACCCATTGTCAGAAGTAACGCATAAGCGTCGTATTTCTGCGTTAGGTCCGGGCGGTCTTACTCGTGAACGAGCAGGCTTTGAGGTTCGAGACGTACATCCGACTCACTACGGTCGTCTATGTCCAATCGAAACACCTGAAGGTCCAAACATCGGTCTAATTAACTCATTGGCGAGCTTTGCGCGCACCAATGATTTTGGTTTCCTTGAAACACCATTCCGTCGCATTGTTGATGGTGTAGTGGGCGAAGAAATCGATTATTTATCTGCGATTGAAGAAGGCCAATTCGCTATCGCTCAGGCCAACATTGCGTTGACTGAAGCTGGTGAACTGGTAGACGACCTTATTCCATGTCGTCACCGTGGTGAAACAACCTTGATGCCTAAAGAAGACATCAAATACATGGATGTTTCTCCACAGCAAATCGTTTCAATTGCAGCAAGCATTATTCCGTTCCTTGAACACGATGATGCAAACCGTGCACTTATGGGTGCCAACATGCAACGTCAGGCTGTTCCTACACTTCGCGCTGATAAGCCGTTAGTGGGTACAGGTATGGAAAGAACTATCGCCGTTGATTCTGGCGTAACGGTAGTTGCTAAACGCGGTGGTACGGTAGATTACGTAGATGCGAGTCGCATCGTAATCAAAGTAGCTGAAGACGAAATGCTTCCTGGTGAAGCAGGTATCGACATCTACAACCTAACCAAATACACCCGTTCTAACCAGAACACCTGTATCAATCAGCGACCTACTTGTAGTGTTGGTGACCCAATTGTTACTGGTGACGTGCTAGCCGATGGTCCTTCGACAGACCTTGGTGATCTCGCACTTGGTCAGAACATGCGTATCGCGTTCATGCCGTGGAATGGTTACAACTTTGAGGATTCAATCCTTATTTCTGAGCGTGTAGCACAGGAAGACCGCTTTACGACTATTCACATTCAAGAGCTAAGCTGTATTGCTCGTGACACCAAGCTTGGTCCAGAAGAAATTTCTTCTGATATTCCAAACGTGGGTGAGTCTGCACTGAGCAAACTTGATGAATCAGGTGTTGTTTACATCGGTGCAGAAGTGAAAGGCGGCGACATCCTTGTAGGTAAAGTGACACCAAAAGGTGAAACTCAGCTTACGCCGGAAGAGAAACTTTTAAGAGCCATCTTTGGTGAAAAAGCGTCTGACGTAAAAGATACGTCACTACGTGTGCCTAACTCTGTTCACGGTACGGTTATCGACGTTCAAGTCTTTACTCGTGACGGCGTAGAGAAAGACAAACGTGCGCTTGAAATTGAAGATATGCAGCTTCGTCAAGTTAAGAAAGATCTTACTGACGAATTTGAAATCCTTGCGGATGGTATTTTCGCACGTGCTCAAACTGCACTAACGCGCGCCGGTGTTGAACAAGCTAAGCTTGACAGCCTGCCTCGTGAAAAATGGTTTGAAATTGCACTTAACAGCGAAGACGTACAGTTAGAGCTAGACCAAATTGCTGAACAGCATGCTGAGATCAAAGCTGACTTCGATAAGAAGTTTGAAACTAAGCGTCGTAAGATAACGCAAGGCGACGATTTAGCGCCTGGTGTACTTAAGATTGTTAAAGTTTACCTAGCGGTTAAACGCCACATCCAACCGGGTGATAAAATGGCGGGACGTCACGGTAACAAGGGTGTTATCTCTACTATTCAACCAGTAGAAGATATGCCATACGATGAAAACGGCACGCCGGTAGACATCGTACTTAACCCTCTTGGTGTACCATCTCGTATGAACATCGGTCAGATTCTTGAGACTCACTTGGGCATGGCTGCTCATGGTCTTGGGGTTAAAATTGACCGCATGATTAAAGAGCAGCGAGAGCTTGCCGAAATGCGTGATTTCTTGAAGAAAGTTTACGAACTGGGTGAAAATCACCAGGTCGTAGACATTGATAGCTTCACAGATCACGAAGTTCGTCGTCTAGCTGAGAACCTTCGTAAAGGTGTACCAATTGCTACGCCTGTATTCGACGGTGCTCGCGAATCTGAAATCAAGGAAATGTTGAAGCTTGCTGATATTCCAGAAAGCGGTCAGATTACCTTGTTCGACGGTCGTACTGGTAACTCGTTTGAGCGACCTGTTACGGTTGGTTACATGTACATGCTGAAACTGAACCACTTGGTAGACGATAAGATGCACGCTCGTTCTACTGGTTCTTACAGCCTTGTTACACAGCAACCTCTTGGTGGTAAAGCACAGTTCGGTGGCCAGCGCTTCGGTGAGATGGAAGTATGGGCACTTGAAGCATACGGTGCTGCATATACCCTTCAGGAAATGCTTACTGTTAAGTCGGATGACGTTAACGGTCGTACCAAAATGTACAAGAACATCGTCGATGGCGACCACAGAATGGAGCCTGGCATGCCAGAATCCTTCAACGTATTGCTTAAAGAAATTCGCTCGTTGGGTATCAACATCGAGCTTGAAGAAAAGTAATACGGCAATTGCCGCGTAATGTTATGAGATGGCCCGGCGCTTGCGCCGGGTTCTAGAGACTGACTCCGCTGGGAGAGTAATGTGAAAGACTTATTAAAGTTTCTAAAGCAACAGCATAAGGCCGAAGAGTTCGATAATATTCGAATCGGCCTTTCTTCACCTGACATGATTCGTTCATGGTCTTTTGGTGAAGTGAAGAAGCCTGAGACTATCAACTATCGTACGTTCAAGCCTGAGCGTGACGGTTTATTTTGTGCCCGTATCTTTGGCCCTGTTAAAGATTACGAGTGTTTGTGCGGTAAGTACAAGCGCCTTAAGCACCGTGGTGTTATCTGTGAAAAGTGTGGCGTTGAAGTTACACTGACTAAAGTTCGTCGTGAGCGTATGGGCCACATCGAGCTAGCAAGTCCAGTAGCACACATCTGGTTCCTTAAGTCACTTCCGTCTCGTATCGGCTTAATGCTTGATATGACGCTACGTGACATTGAGCGCGTGCTTTATTTTGAATCATACGTTGTAACAGAACCAGGTATGACGACATTAGAGCGCGGCCAGTTATTAAACGAAGAAGATTATCTTGATTCGTTAGAAGAGCACGGCGACGAGTTCGACGCGAAAATGGGTGCAGAAGCAGTATTTGACCTGTTAACTGTACTTGACGTTGATGCCGACGTTGCAGCAATGCGTGAAGAATTGCCTTCAATCAACTCTGAGACAAAGCGTAAGAAAATTACGAAGCGTCTTAAGTTACTTGAATCGTTCCAACAGTCTGGTAACAAGCCAGAGTGGATGATCATGACAGTACTTCCAGTATTGCCACCCGATCTTCGCCCTCTAGTACCACTAGACGGTGGACGTTTCGCTACGTCTGACCTGAACGATTTATACCGTCGTGTTATTAACCGTAACAACCGTCTTAAGCGTCTTCTAGACCTTGCTGCTCCAGACATTATCGTACGCAACGAAAAGCGTATGTTACAAGAGTCTGTTGATGCACTTCTAGATAATGGACGTCGCGGCCGTGCGATTACCGGTTCTAACAAGCGTCCACTTAAGTCGCTTGCAGACATGATCAAAGGTAAACAGGGTCGTTTCCGTCAGAACCTTCTTGGTAAGCGTGTTGACTACTCTGGTCGTTCTGTAATTACTGTTGGTCCAACACTTCGTCTTCACCAGTGTGGTCTTCCTAAGAAGATGGCACTTGAGCTATTTAAACCGTTTATTTACGGTAAGCTTGAAGGTCGTGGTCTAGCAACAACTATCAAAGCTGCTAAGAAGTTAGTAGAGCGCGAAGCACCAGAGGTTTGGGACGTACTAGATGACGTTATCCGCGAACACCCTGTGTTGCTTAACCGTGCACCTACTCTTCACCGTTTGGGTATACAAGCATTCGAACCAACACTAATCGAAGGTAAAGCGATTCAGCTTCACCCGCTAGTGTGTGCGGCGTATAACGCCGACTTCGATGGTGACCAAATGGCGGTACACGTTCCGTTGACTATCGAAGCACAGCTTGAAGCTCGTGCGCTAATGATGTCGACGAACAACATCTTGTCACCTGCTAACGGTGAGCCGATTATCGTTCCTTCACAGGACGTTGTATTGGGTCTTTATTACCTTACGCGTGACAAAGTAAACGGCTTAGGCGAAGGCATGGTATTTACCAGCCCTAATGAGGCAGAAAAAGCATACCGTACAGGTAATGCCGAGCTTCATTCTCGCGTTAAAGTACGTATTACTGAATACGACATCGATGAAAACGGCAACAAGACAGAGAAAGTAACACTGACTCAAACTACGGTTGGTCGTGCCATTTTCTCACTGATCCTTCCAAAGGGTCTTCCGTTTGAAATCATCAACCAGCCTATGGGCAAGAAGCAAATTTCAAAACTATTGAATGCTTGTTACCGTACGCTTGGTCTAAAAGATACTGTTATTGCAGCTGACCAAATCATGTATACCGGTTTCCACTACGCGATGATCGCGGGTGCGTCTGTTGGTATCGATGACATGGTAATTCCTGAAGCGAAGAAAGAAATCGTTGACGCAGCAGAAGCTGAAGTTATTGAAATTCAGGAACAGTTCCAAAACGGTCTTGTAACAGCCGGTGAGCGTTACAATAAAGTTATCGATATATGGTCAAATGCCAACGAAAAAGTTGCTAAGGCCATGATGGACAACCTTAAGACTGACATCGTAATTAACCGCGATGGCGAAGAAGAAGAGCAATCATCATTTAACTCTGTTTACATGATGGCCGACTCGGGTGCTCGTGGTAGTGCCGCTCAGATTCGTCAGTTAGCTGGTATGCGTGGTCTGATGGCTAAACCAGATGGTTCAATCATCGAGACACCAATCACGGCAAACTTCCGTGAAGGTCTTAACGTTCTTCAGTACTTCATCTCAACGCACGGTGCGCGTAAAGGTCTAGCCGATACAGCACTTAAGACAGCGAACTCGGGTTACCTAACTCGTCGTCTTGTAGACGTTGCGCAAGATTTGGTTATCACTAACGATGACTGTGGTACGTTCGGTAGCGTTTCCATGACACCACTAATCGAAGGTGGCGACGTTGTTGAACCACTTCGCGAACGTGTACTAGGTCGTGTGGTAGCAGAAGACGTGGTTAAGCCAGGTACTAGCGAAGTATTGGTTGAGCGTAATGTACTGCTAGACGAAGCGCTAGTAGACATGCTTGAAGCCAACTCTGTTGACCAAATCCAAGTACGCTCGGTTATCACCTGTGATAACGACTTTGGTGTATGTGCTAACTGTTACGGTCGTGACCTTGCTCGCGGACATATGGTGGGTAGCGGTGAATCTGTTGGTGTTATTGCAGCACAGTCAATCGGTGAACCTGGTACACAGCTTACCATGCGTACGTTCCACATCGGTGGTGCGGCATCTCGAGCGTCTGCTGAGAACAGCGTTCAGGTTAAAACGGCGGGTAGCCTTAAGCTACACAACGAAAAATCTGTACGTAACTCTGATGGCAAAATGGTTATTGTGTCTCGTTCAACAGAACTTACTGTTATCGATGAGCAAGGCCGTGAGAAAGAACGCTATAAAGTGCCATACGGTGCAGTATTGAGTGTTGATGACGGTGCGAAGATTGCAGCTGGCGACGTTGTTGCTAACTGGGACCCGCATAGTCACCCAATCGTTACTGAACGTGCAGCTAAGATTAGCTTCGCGGACATCGACGACACTAACACAGAAATGCAGCAAGATGAGCTTACTGGCCTAACGCGTATCGTTGTTAAAGATTTAACAAAGGCAAACGCAAAAGAGCCTAAGCTAATCCTTGAAAGTGATGAGTTCGGTCTTCAAGAGATTCGTCTTCCAAGCTTCACAACCATTGAAGCAAAAGAAGGCAAAGTAGCTAACGAAGGTGACGTGCTAGCGCGTATACCTCAGGAAAGCTCGAAGACACGTGACATCACGGGTGGTCTACCACGAGTTGCTGACTTGTTCGAAGCACGTAAACCTAAAGAGCCTGCTATCTTAGCGGAAATCTCAGGTACTATCGGTTTCGGTAAAGAGACTAAAGGTAAGAAGCGCTTAGTGATTACACCTGCTGAAGGTGATGCATACGAAGAGATGATTCCGAAATGGCGTCAGCTTAATGTGTTCGAAGGTGAGAAAGTGGAAAAAGGCGAAGTTATTGCCGATGGTCCAGAGTCTCCACACGACATATTGCGCCTTCGTGGTATTTCCCATGTAGCAAACTACATCGTGAACGAAGTTCAGGAAGTTTACCGTCTACAGGGTGTAAAAATTAACGATAAGCACATCGAAGTTGTTATTCGTCAGATGTTGCGTAAGTGCGTTATTACTCACGCAGGCGACACGCAGTTCCTAGAAGGTGAGCAAGTAGAAGTTTCTAACGTGAAAGTGGCAAACCGTGAAATTGAAAAACACGGTAAGATACCAGCACAGTACGAAACACAACTACTTGGTATCACTAAAGCGTCACTGTCTACTGAGTCATTTATCTCAGCGGCATCGTTCCAGGAAACAACGCGCGTACTGACTGAAGCAGCGGTTCAAGGTAAAGAAGATGATCTTCGCGGTCTGAAAGAGAACGTAATTGTTGGGCGACTTATTCCAGCAGGTACGGGTTTCGCATACCATGAACGCCGTGCTCAACAGCGCAAAGAGCAAATCGAAGAAATGTCAGTATCTGCAGCAGATGCAGAACAGGCATTGACCGAAGCGCTTAACGCTGGTGCAGACGACGATTCGGCCGAATAAGGCATGATCATAGGAGTGCGTTAACGTACTCCTAACATAATGGCAGCTTAGGCTGACAGATTTTAAGAATATTAAGTGCTTAGAGTTTGTACAGCTTGACAGTCAGGGCGATGATCATTAATATTCCGCGACCCGATTTTGGATAGCCCCGAAAAGGCTCGATAAACGGTCGCGGTTTTTTGTATCAGAGCCTGGTAAATATTGACGAGCACAATACTTACCGCAAACAGGGCGACGAATTGAAAAGTCGCATTATATGGACCCAATCACAGTGATTGGGTTTTCGTAGTTTTTAATCAGGAGCTAGTTAATGGCAACAGTTAACCAGTTAGTGCGCAAGCCACGCAGAAAGCCCGTTGAAAAAAGCAACGTAGCTGCACTGCAAGCTTGTCCACAGAGACGTGGTGTATGTACTCGTGTATATACAACTACGCCAAAGAAACCAAACTCTGCACTACGTAAAGTATGTCGTGTACGTCTAACTAACGGTTTTGAAGTTTCTTCATACATCGGTGGTGAAGGTCACAACCTACAAGAGCACAGTGTAGTACTTATCCGTGGTGGTCGTGTTAAAGACTTACCAGGTGTTCGTTATCACACAGTTCGCGGTACATTGGACTGCGCAGGTGTAAACGATCGTAGACAAGCCCGTTCTAAGTACGGCGCGAAAAGGCCTAAGTCTTAACGGTTCTCCGTTAGTAAGGCCAAACTGAAGTTTAAGAGTTTTGGGTATTCCCTGAATTCATACGGAGAATAGAAAATGCCAAGAAGAAGAGTCGTAGGTCAACGTAAAATCCTACCAGAGCCAAAATTTGGTTCACAACTGCTTGCTAAATTCATGAATGTCGTAATGCTCGACGGCAAGAAGTCAGTCGCTGAAAAAATCGTTTACGGTGCGCTAGATATTGTTGCTGAAAAAACCAGCAAAGCACACCTAGATGTATTCGAAGAAGCCCTTGATAACATCCGCCCAACGGTTGAGGTTAAGTCTCGTCGTGTTGGTGGTTCAACTTATCAGGTTCCAGTCGAAGTACGTCCAGTTCGTCGTAATGCACTAGGTATGCGTTGGATGGTTGATGCTGCACGTAAACGTGGCGAAAAGTCTATGGCACAGCGCCTAGCGGCTGAAATGATGGATGCATCAGAAAATAAAGGTTCAGCGGTTAAGAAACGTGAAGACGTTCACCGTATGGCCGAAGCAAACAAAGCGTTTGCTCACTACCGTTGGTAATCAACGTTATATAACTGAGAGAGATTTATGCCTCGTAAGACCTCGATTGAGCGTTATCGCAATATTGGTATTGTGGCTCACGTGGACGCGGGTAAAACCACGACCACAGAGCGTGTCTTGTTTTATACAGGACTGTCTCACAAAATCGGTGAAGTGCACGATGGTGCTGCTACCATGGACTGGATGGAACAAGAGCAGGAGCGTGGTATCACTATCACGTCTGCTGCTACTACTTGTTTCTGGTCTGGTATGGAGCAACAGTTCGATCAACACAGAATAAATATTATCGACACGCCGGGACACGTGGACTTCACCATTGAGGTGGAACGTTCATTACGTGTTCTTGACGGAGCGGTAGTCGTGTTCTGTGGGTCTTCTGGGGTAGAACCTCAATCAGAGACAGTCTGGCGACAGGCTGACAAATATCAAGTACCACGCCTTGTCTTCGTTAATAAGATGGACAGGGCTGGTGCTGATTTTGAACGTGTTGTGGGTCAAATCCGCAAACGTTTGGGCGCTAACTGTGTTCCGATTCAAATCAACATGGGCGCTGAAGAAGAATTCCATGGTGTCATCGATTTAATTAAGATGAAATCAATCAACTGGAATGGTGACGACATGGGTATGACATTTACCTATGAAGACATTCCGGCTGAATATTTAGAAAAAGCCGAGCAGTATCGCACTGAAATGGTTGAAGCAGCGGCTGAAGCCTCTGACGAGTTAATGGACAAGTATTTGGAAGGCGAAGCGCTAACCGAAGAAGAAATACGATTGGGGCTACGCACCCGTACGCTGAACAACGAAATTGTTCTTGCCACTTGTGGCAGTGCCTTCAAAAACAAAGGTGTTCAAGCAGTACTAGACTCGGTTGTTCATTACCTGCCTTCGCCAAATGAAGTCAAAGCGATTACCGGTATTCTTGACGACAAAGACGAAACAGAGGCAGAACGTCACCCTACAGACGAAGAGCCGTTTTCTGCACTGGCGTTTAAAATAGCGACCGACCCGTTTGTTGGCACGCTGACGTTCTTCCGCTGCTATTCAGGTGTGGTGAATACAGGTGATACTGTATACAACCCTGTAAAAGGCAAGCGAGAGCGCTTTGGTCGTATCGTGCAGATGCACGCGAAAGACAGAGAAGAAATTAAAGAGGTACGCGCGGGCGATATCGCAGCAGCGATAGGCCTTAAGGATGTCACGACGGGTGACACACTGTGCGATCCAAATAACATCATAACGTTAGAACGTATGGAATTTCCTGACCCGGTAATTTCAATTGCAGTAGAGCCTAAGTCGCAAGCTGACCAAGAAAAAATGGGCATAGCGCTTAGCAAGCTTGCTGCAGAAGATCCGTCATTTAAAGTGAAAACTGATGACGAAACGGGACAAACGATCATCTCAGGGATGGGTGAATTACACCTTGATATCATCATTGATCGTATGAAACGTGAATTTAAGGTTGAATGTAACGTAGGTAACCCTCAGGTTGCTTATCGTGAAACCCTCCGCAAAGATGTTGAAGTGGAAGGGAAGTTCATTCGTCAGTCAGGCGGCCGCGGCCAGTTTGGTCATGTATGGTTGCGCATTGAGCCTCAGGAAGAGGACTTTGGCTACGAATTTGTGAACGAGATCGTCGGTGGAACTGTTCCAAAAGAGTTCATTCCAGCGGTCGATAAAGGAATTCAGGAGCAGATGCGAAGTGGTGTTCTTGCAGGGTATCCGGTACTTGATGTAAAGGTTACTTTGTTTGACGGTTCATACCACGATGTTGACTCTTCTGAAATGGCGTTTAAGATCGCCGGCTCTATGGGTTTCAAAAAGGGCGCCGCAGAAGCAAATCCGGTGTTGCTTGAACCCACTATGAAAGTTGAAGTGACGACTCCAGAAGACTGGATGGGTGATGTTGTTGGTGATTTAAATCGTCGCCGCGGCATGATCGAAGGTATGGAAGATGGCGTAGCAGGTATTAAAATGATTCGTGCTAAAGTGCCTCTTTCAGAAATGTTTGGGTATGCGACAGACTTGCGTTCACAAACGCAGGGTCGTGCTTCATACTCAATGGAGTTTTTCAATTATTCTGAGGCGCCTAACAATGTGGCGCGGGCTATTATTGAATCTAGAATCTAATCTAAATGAAGGTTCGGTCCGGTCTATTTGTGGGTCGGACTTTTAACTTAGGAAACGAGAAAAATGGCAAAAGAAAAGTTTGAACGTACGAAACCCCATGTAAACGTGGGTACTATCGGCCACGTTGACCACGGTAAAACTACACTAACAGCAGCTATCACTACTGTTCTAGCGAAGACCTATGGCGGTTCTGCAAGTGCATTCGATATGATCGATAACGCGCCTGAAGAAAAAGCACGTGGTATCACCATCTCTACGTCACACGTAGAATATGATACTCCTGCTCGTCACTACGCGCACGTAGATTGCCCAGGACACGCTGATTACGTTAAAAACATGATCACTGGTGCTGCACAGATGGACGGCGGTATTCTAGTAGTTGCTGCGACTGATGGCCCTATGCCACAGACTCGTGAGCACATCTTACTTGGTCGCCAGGTTGGTATTCCTCACATCATCGTGTTCATGAACAAG